>NZ_JAHESD010000067.1 GCF_018598585.1 Chryseosolibacter indicum | reverse complement strand
GCTATATTTAATCGTTTTAAAACTTGTTCATTAACGATCAGTTCAGTGGCACCATCGGCTGTTGAGGGACGTGCGATGAAATTTCCTCCGGCTATCAGTTTGTGTTCATGAACAGCCAGATAATTTTCGTCAACATGGTTAATGAGAACCAGTGCTGAATCGTGTGAATCCTTGTACTTCATAAATCCACCCAAGGCATTACCAACGCTGCTGATGATCAGTGACTTCGATACCGCAGTCACTTCGGGCACTGCATTCAGTTCCGCCATCAACACATCAGGGTTATTCCCCTGCATATTGATGTTCAAAATGTTTTCAGTATTGAATCCCAGGTCAAAGGAAAGGATGTTCTTATACTGCACGTAACCGACCGTGGTGGTGGTGATAAAGATTAATGTTACTGTATATTGAATGACCACCAGCGTGCGCCGGAGCGTTAGCTGTTTAAATACTTTCACTGACAATACATTTTTGAGGGCATGGATTGCACTTACTTTCGAAAAGAACAGGGCAGGAATTAACCCGGCAATTGTACCAACAATCACCGAAAAAGCGATGAACGTCGTGACCATAGATGGTGTAATTTCCAGTTTCACCATCTGCTGCATCTCCGGGGCCATGCCGATGACTTGTGGTCGCAATACGAGAAACATAAAGTATGAAAGGAAAAGAGCGCCCAGGGAGATCATAATCGCCTCAACCAAAAACTGTTGCTGAACATGGAGCTTACCTGCCCCTATCGCTTTGCGGAGTCCTACTTCTTTAAATCGATGCATGGCACGTGCCATGGAAAGATTGGTGTAATTAAAACAAGCCGACAATATCACAACGAGCGCTAGCCCGAATAGAATCCAGATCACTACCGGTGATGCATGAGGACCTGAAGACGGAGGACCTCCCTCGGAGCGATGGAAGGGTTCTCCCACTACCACTCTACTTAGAGGAAGAAGCTCGAGTTCGATCTCAATGTCTTCTGCTGCACGGTTCTCCTGCCTCGCAATAGTGTCTAGTTGTGACTGAACGATTGCCACATCTGCATTTTCCTGAAGCAGAAGATAGACGTAGTTTGAAGACATACTTTTCCATTCTTCAAAACGCGCGTCGTGTTTATTAAGTTGTTCTGCTGTCGACAGTGAGACCAACGCCTCAAACTGGAGGTGGGAAAAGAATGGGATATCTTTCATGATACCTGTTACCTGGTAATCCAGCGTATCGAACTTAATTGCTTTGCCTAGCGCATCTTCATTTCCAAATAACTTGCTGGCGGCAGACTCCGTAAGAACGATCGAGTAAGGCGCTTGCAGTGCGGTAGCAAGGTTACCCTTCAGCATCGGGAATGTAAAGATTCTGAATAGGGAGGGTTCTGCCCATAAACCTTTAATCGGAATAACTTGATCTCCCAGGATCGCGTCATCAGAAAAATCATTTCTCAAAATAGTTACCTCTTCTACGCCAGCGACCTTCTCACGGATCAGCTTTCCTGTTTTAATGGACGTGGTTGCAAATTTGCCTTTACCGCGAGGAGTATCAACTACGTTAGTGATGCGATAGATCCGATCGCCCTTCTCGTTAAACTTATCGTACGACAACAGGTCGTGCATGAAAGCAATCAGCAACAGCCCAACCGACATGCTGATGGCAAGACCAACAATATTAATTGTTGTGAACAGCTTGTTTCGCTTCATACTGCGAAATGATGTTTTAATGTAGCTCCCAATCATGATTTGATATGAATAATTCATAAAAAGATTGATAAAGAACTTCTGAATAAAAAGAACCTTGCTGAATGCCAGCGTTTGAACTTTGACTCCCGGTTTTTTGCTTCTGAAAAGTGATGGCTTTGTCAACTTAAAACCACACGATTCTAATTGTAAATAACCTGGCACAAGCCCAAAGGATCACTTACTTTAAAAGTCGGAGTGCCCTGAACGCCCTGCATTTTTAATAATACTGCTCTCTGCCCGGCTACATTGTCACTGATGATTTGAATAAGGTTTGAGCGTCCATCATAGACAGATATAGTAACAGGTTGTGTTGTCCCATCATTTGAAATTTGAACAAGGTACCTGTCTTCAGTAAGTTTCGTTACATGCGCACGAATAGGAGCTGGTTGCCTGAAGGACAAAGCCTTCTTCAAAACTTCGCCGCCATTATCTATAATCACATGATATTCGCCTTCATGCAAGTTAGCAAGCACAACAGGCATCTTAAAGTTACTGGTATTTCGGACAGTACAGGTTGACAACTGATTACCATATTTATCGACAATGATGACGTTCACTGTTTTTTCTTCAGGCGCGGAATAAAGGATCTCGAAGCTTGAAGGTGATTTTTCAACAACTGCCACCATAGTCTGTGCTTTTGCTTCAATCGCTGTGTTAAAAGTAGTAAGTGTGATGAATAGTAAAGGGAATGTTTTCATTTTGCGCTTGTGTTTGTTTGCTTGATCTAACGCAAATGAGAGGTCAACAAACAGCTTAATTTCCCGAGTACCCGATTGAGTAAGCTGAATGACGTATTTCAAGACATGAAGCAAATTGGATGTGCAGTGCAATCAAATTCCGGAGTGGCTTGAAACATATGTCGGGCAGTATTGCGTGCCCCTTTTCTTTTTGAACAACAACACAATTTGGATGGGCATGGTCGAACGCATGAAGGGACAATTAGGATTTCGAACGCCCCACGTGCCTTTCAATCTTTTCCCAACCACACTTTGAAGTCTGATGCTCTGTCAATACTCACAGCAACCTCCTGCTTTGTCTTTGGCGATAAGTCGAGTTTGAGCTTGCCTGCGCTGATGGCGTGCACCATTTGAATCGCGTTCAGTGATACAACAAACTGCCTGCTTATTCGAAAGAACTGTTTCGGATCGAGAACCTGTATCAGCTTATCAAGACTGTAATCGACAGGAAGGGTTGTACCATCGCTGGTAACGAGTAAAACAGTTTTTTCTTCGAGATAAAAGTAAGCAATGTTTTCTGTCTTAATTGATCGGATCTTCGTCCCGACAGTAATCATAAACCTATCCTTGAACTGGGGATTATTCTGCTGACTTAACTGATGGATTATGGACTTGATATCAACGGGTGCAACCCTATTGTTGAGTCGAAGGACCTTAAATTTATCCATCGCTGCAACAAGTTCTTCATAATTGATCGGCTTCAGCAGGTAGTCAATGCTGTTGACCTTAAATGCCTTCACCATATATCCATCAAAGGCCGTGGTAAAAATGATAGGCGTCTTTAAGTCCAATCTACTGACTATTTGAAAACTATCGCCATCTTCCAAATGGATGTCCATAAAGATGAGATCAACAACTACCGTCCCATTGGTTTTAAACCATGCTACTGCCTCCGATACAGAAGCGATTTCAGCCAATACGTGAATTGACGGATCGTACTTTTTCACCAGCAAAATCAAACGCTGTGCTGTTAACCGCTCATCTTCTATTACGACTACATTCATAGCAGCGGAATTTTTACAGTGAACAATCCGGCAACCTCATTAATCAGCACAGGACGTTTACTCAGAAGCTGATAACGGTTTTTTATATTAGACAAACCAATCCCTGTTGAGGTAACACTTTCCGTCTCACTTCTCGGCCTTACTGCGTTTGTAACAACCAGGTAAAGTTCATCTATAGCGATTCCAACAATTAAAGGTTCTTTTTCTGACATGCGATTATGCTTCACGCAATTCTCGATGAGCATTTGCAGGGTTAACGGCGCAATACAATATTTCTCCGCCTGGTTATCGTCAACGAATATCTTCACATCAAACTTGTTTTCAAACCTGATCTTCAGCAGAAATGCATAAGAAGCCAGAAAGTCCAGCTCCGTTTTTAACGAAACGGTATCGTTGTCCTTCTGTTCCAGGATGTAGCGGTAGGCTTTGGAAAGCTGATCGATAAATTTTTCTGAGAGGTTCGCATCTACATGCACAAGCGATGACAGGATACTAAGGCTGTTAAAAAGAAAGTGCGGACTCACCTGGCTCTTCAAAGCCTCAAACTGGGCTATGGCATTCTCTTTCATCAACTCTTGTGTCTGAATTTCCATTTGGCGTATCTTAGAATTCGACTTACGATTCAGGATCAGATAGAATATAGAAATAGAGATGACAAAAGTAAGCGCATAATTTGTTCGACCCACTGCATTCCACAACAACATTCGTGGTCTTAGACCAAAATCCTGAACTTCTCTCCGGCTCATAGACTCTGTTACCATGAGCCATATTCTCGAACTGATTTTGAAGAGAAATTGTGATAATATTACGGCTATCACAGCAACAACAATGGACAATATAATTGTCTGGATTTTTAGTTCAAGTGCATGTGGACCGATCCAATTTTCCAGGCCATCGACAAGGCGGTCAATAGCGATGATCAGCAGCGCATAAAATACGAAATGTACAACGGCAGGCAGCGCAAGAAAACGGATGTTCTTCAGATGCTCGAAGGGAATGTTGGCTGCAATTGTAATTGGATAATAGATGCAAAGCACAGTGAGGGCCAGATAGATTGCCCTGCTAAAACTTATCTTAGCCTGCCTTAAGTCATCCATGAATTGGCAAGGTACAGCAAGCAGTCATTTGGTGCACCTCTATTGGAAGTAAAAGTTTCTGAATAGTGAAATTTCTTTGCTCAATGCCGTTTTTTCGTCTTTGAATCACTTCCGAAATGTATGAAGGAACAACATCTTGAACGAAGTAAACGCCCGTCGCGAATATTTAAAAAAGTCTTACCCTATTTTAACCCTTGAGGAGTTTACTATTATTATCATCACAGCCTTTTTGTAATGATAATGAATAGCAAGGCAGTCGTTTATTGATTACTATTACGGGCTTTTGAGAAAAAAAACTTATTACTACCCCGAAGCTTGCTTCAAAGTTCAGCGCATTCCTTTCAGCATTAATCAACTGGCTGCAACAACGCCTACCTTTCGTTTTGACTACAACAAACATCGTATTGAATACGTCCATGTTTCGCAATCAGACCAATTTTGTGATTGATCAAACAAAAAATAAAATGAAAGTATTTGTAACAGGCGCATCAGGCTTTATAGGCTCAGCTGTAGTTAAGACATTAATTGAGGCGAGGCACCAGGTAATCGGGCTCGCCCGCAACGAGGAATCTGCAAACAAGATCAAAGAGATGGGTGCAGCTGTGCTCATGGGGAATCTTGAAAATTTAGATAGTTTAAAAGAAGGAGCTCTATTAGCAGATGCAATTATTCATACTGCATTTATCCATGACTTTACGCAGTATGCGAGAGCAAATGAAGTTGAAAAAGCTGCCATTGATGTAATGGGCGAAGCACTCAGAGGTACAAGCAAACCAATGGTCGTAGCTGCTGGAATTTTGGGACTCCCGGCCATTGATGGAATTACTACCGAAGAGAGTATTGCAACAAACGCAGCACGCAGTTCGGAAGGGACAGCGTTGAAGTGGGCACAAGAAGGTATTAATACATCAATAGTTCGTTTACCTCCATCCGTTCACGATAAGGGCGACAAGGGCTTTATCCCATTTATTATTCAGCAGGCGCTCAGGAATAAGATTTCCGCTTATCCAGGAAATGGTGAAAACCGCTGGCCTGCGGTACATCGTCTCGATGCTGCAAAAGTTTTCCAGTTAGCAATGGAGAAGTCAGCGCGTGGCGCCCTGTATAACGCAGTGGGTGACAATGGTATTGAATTGAAGATAATTGCCGGTTTGATCGGTGAGAAATTAAACCTACCCGTAGGCTCTGTGTCAGGCGAGGAACTTAATAAGCATTTCGATTGGATGAGTAGGTTTATAGCATTCGACTGCCTGGCGTCGTCATTGAAAACCCAGGAACAATTAGGTTGGAAACCAATGCATTTGGATTTATTGGAAGACATGCGCAAAAATTATTTTTAAGGTTATAATTTGGTCGAAAGATTTATGTCAGCAATAAAACCTTTGCGAATAAAAACTATCAGTGAGTATCACAAGCTCCGTGGCTTGCCTGCTCCGGAGCATCCACTGATCAGCTTAGTCGACTATTCAAAAATTAAAAGATCAGATATTGATGATGAACCTTCGCTGATATTTGATTTCTATCTTATCTCCATCAAAAGGGGAATAGAAGGAAAAATGTATTACGGACAGCAGTCCTATGATTTTGATCAGGGTGTCATGTTTTTTATGGCACCCAATCAACTATTAAAAATCGAAAACAACCGGCGTGCAAGAAAGAAGCTCACGGGTTGGATGTTGCTTATTCATCCGGATTTTTTTTGGAGAACATCACTCGCCAAATCGATCAGGCAATATGAATTCTTTGATTATTCAGTAAACGAAGCTTTGTTTCTATCCGAAAAGGAAGAGAAAACCATGGACGAGATAGCACAAAAGATCAAACATGAGTATCAACTAAACATTGACAAGTTCAGCGAGCAGATTATCATTTCTCAAATTGAAGTGCTGTTGAATTACGCCGGAAGGTTCTACCATCGCCAGTTCATTACAAGAAAAAAATCGAATCACAATATTCTTGAACGTCTTGAAAAACTGCTGACTGAATATTTCGATAATGAAGATTTGATACGCGAGGGGCTGCCTACCGTCCAATTTATTTCAGACAACCTGAACGTTTCACCCGTCTATCTTCGAAGCTTACTCAAAGCTTTAACCGGCCAGAACACGCAACAACATATACACGAAAAGCTTATTAACAAGGCTAAGGAGAAGCTCTCTACAACGGATTTATCGATCAGTGAAATCGCCTATCAGTTGGGTTTTGAACATCCGCAGTCATTCAGCAAATTCTTTAAAACCAAAACCAATCAATCGCCCGTGGAATTCAGGCAGTCGTTTAATTGAGAATTAACGCGATGAGTCCTGATAAAAAGGAAGACAGTTTCAAGCAAGCGCTCAAAACTTATAACGAAGATTTTTGTCGATTGCACCAACCACGCATGAGTCTTGATACCGAACTTGATATTTATATTACCAGGGATCATTTGACGATGTCGTCTGTGATCCCTGATTAATTTGTAGAAAGACGTTGTTGCGCACGACAGCGATGAGTCTGTCAGGGGAAGGGTAGATTGCCTCCTAAACCTTACCTTTTTCCGTTCAATCTGACAAGGAAATAATTGAAGCAAATATTTTTTAAATTATTTCTTCTGAAAATAAGAAACATATAAGTGTTTTTTCCGTTCTTGTACTTAACATCAATAAATAAGGCAAAACTCATATATTAAAATGAAGGAATATCTTGGCGAGTTCGAGGAACTGGTCCTATTGACAGTTGCCTCATTAACAACTAATGCCTATGGTGTAAGCATTAAGAACTTCATGGAACAGCGGTTGAAAAGAGACATTAGTATCGGATCACTTCATTCAACCATCACCAGGCTGGAAGAAAAAGGATATCTGACTTCTTCCCTGGGTGAACCTACACAGGAACGCGGAGGAAGAAGAAAGCGCTTTTATCAGGTAACAAAAAGTGGAAAATCAGCACTTCAGGAAATAAAAGACCTGCGAGATCAGCTTTGGGTAACGGCCAAACCTGCTTTATCCTCTTCAAAATGAGCAATGAAATAAAGCCCCCTAAACTTGCCGACAGGATTTTCCTGTGGTATTGCAAGAGTGCCTCTATTGAAGATATTCACGGCGACGTTGAAGAACTTTTCTACGAGGATGTAAAGCGCCACAACCTCTTTAAAGCAAAATTGAATTATTGGCGGCGCGTTGTTTCGCTGATCTTTTCATACGCAATTGTGAAACGTAAAAGAAACGCAGCCTATCATCATTTTTCATACAGTCAATTTAACCCTGCTATGTTCAAAAACTATTTTAAGACCGCTATTCGCAATCTGTCGAAAACCAAGTTCTTTACAACAATAAATGTTTTTGGTTTGGCAGTGGGCATGTCGCTCAGCCTGCTTTTTGTCGCCATGGTTGTGTTCGTGTATCAATTCGATAACTTTCATCCAAATGGTGAGCGTATCTACAGAGTAATAACACACGTTCAGGACCGAAACGAAAATCCGTCATTTGCCTCCGCTCCCATCGGTACTGCTCAACTTTTGAATAACAATTTTAGTGGCGTGGAAAAAGTAGTTCGCATTCATGGATCGCTCAACCACCATGTGGGCTATGGCGAAAACAAAATTCCTATAAAAGGATATTTTGCTGACGCCGATTATCTCTCGATATTTAACTTCCCGCTGCTACAGGGTAACTCCGTCACTGCACTTGCCAAGCCTAACACTATGGTGATCACGGAGGCTGCAGCCACCAAGATCTTCGGTTCAAAAAACCCAATTGGTGAACTTGCCTTTATCGAACCGTTCGGTGAAGTCATGATCACCGGTGTCGCTAAAAATATACCCAAGAACTCACACATGAAATTTGAGGCGCTGGTTTCATTCTCAACACTTACATCGCATTATGGCGCCAGCTTTACGGACGATGAAAAGAAATGGAACAATTTCTTCAATTCATACACCTATCTCCTCCTCGCTCCCAACGCCAGCCCTACTCCCATTGAAGATTTTCTCAATAGAATAGCAAAAGAAAAATACAAAACTGATGAGTTCAGGGCGACGTTCGAACTTCAGCGGCTCGATAAAATTGTGCCTGGGCCTGAGCTTTCCAACAATATTGGTCATGGATGGAGCTACGAGTCGATGGTGCTCAATGGGTTGCTTCCCTTCATTATCCTGCTCGCAGCATGCACCAACTATGTCAGCCTTGCGATATCGCAAGCGCTCAAGCGGATGAAAGAGATCGGTGTGCGTAAAGTGATGGGTGGACATAAAAGACAAATCTTTATGCAGTTCGTTCTGGAAAGTACGATCATTATGCTCCTTGCATTGTCACTCTCGTATTTTTTCTTTGAGCTCATTCGCGATGAAGCATTAGCAATTTCAGGTGAAACGGATCTCGTCGATCTGGACCCTACGTTGGGAACGTATGCGGGTTTTATAGCCTTTGCTGTCCTTGTTGGTTTTGTTTCGGGTATTGTTCCAGCGCTCCACTTTGCTAAGATTACTCCCATCACTGCACTCAAAGGCAAAGAGCTGCAAACAAAAAAAGGATCTCGGTTTTCTATTCGCAGGTTTGTGATCACCATGCAATTTATCTTGTCTCTTGGTTTTATCATGGCAGTGGTGATTATGGTACAACAATATCGTTACTCCGTGAACTATGATTTAGGATTTGATCAGGAGAACATGCTCAATGTAGAGCTGCAAAAGGCAGATGCGCAGTTGGTGAAAAATGAATTTGAAAAGCTGTCCTTTGTTCAGACAGTTTCTATGTCGTCACATGCTCTTGGTGCCGGAGAGGCGCCGGGGTTATATGTGCGGCAGACTGAAAAATCGGATTCAATAGAAGCAAGTAAGATGTCCGTTGATGAAAACTTTATCGCGAACATGGGCCTCACCCTGTTACATGGAAGAAACTTTTCCAACGACTCTACCCAGAACGTACGGTTTATAATTATCAATGAAGTATTTGCAAAAAAACTCAGTCCGGATGACGTTTATGGAGCTCTCGGCCAACCCATCATCTTGCCTGATAAAAGGGAAGTACGTGTTGCCGGAATCGTGAAAGATTTCCATTATTCAAACCTGACCTCTCCCATTGGAAACTTCTTCTTCGAGTATAAGCCAGGCGATTTTGTTTATGCCAATCTCCAACTGGAATCAACTCATATAAGTCAGACTTTTTCAGAAATGGAAGCCGCATGGAAAGTTGTTGGTGAAGGCGACAAGTTTAAAGCACAGTTTCTGACCGATCAGATTCGCGATGCCTATGGGTTCTATTTTATGATTGTGAAGATCTGGGGATTTCTTGGGTTGCTGGCAATCGTAGTAGCATGCCTTGGACTCTTAGGTACTGTTGTATTCGCCATAAAAAATCGGGTAAAAGAAGTAAGCATCCGAAAAGTGATGGGTGCCTCATCCGAAAGTCTCGTCTACATGTTATCTAAAGACTTTATCATACTCATGGTAATCGCAAGTATCATCACTGTTCCAACCGTGTATTTCTTTATGAACTGGCTGCTACTTACCGCGCAGTATTACAACGTTCCCATCGGTGCAGTTGAAATTATCATTAGTCTATCGATCATGTTATTGCTGGGCATGACTACAATTTTATCCCAAACACTAAAGGCGGCGAATACAAATCCTGTTGATAATTTACGGGTTGAGTGATTCAGGCAGGCCAAGCCCTTCTCATTCAGAAGAAGGGCTTGGGTCATTGCCGATACCTATCAAATTGTATCCTGCCGGACTGCTGAACCCTTAGAAAATGATCTCTGAATTATTTGCCTGGCATTCACCAGTGTATGTTAAACAATAACTAAATAGGCTTTTTTGCCAAATAATAGGCTTTTTTGCCAAATGGCAAATCTGCGATGTGAGAAATAGGGTAAATTGCTGTAATGAAAGAACTCATAAACTATGTTCTGCAGTTTGGCAATTTAAATCAGCAGCAAATAGACCTGATCACCAGCAAAGCAACGGAATTGCAACTTCAAAAAGATGCGTATTTTTCTGAGGCAGGAAAGATTGCGCGACAAGTAGGATTTCTTGTTGAAGGCGTTTCCCGGGTTTGCTATTACAACAACAAGGGCGAGGAGATCACTAAATATTTCATTGAAGAAAACAATCTTGTTGTAGACCTTGAAAGTTTCGATAACGAGATTTGCGCTTCTGCTTACGTGCAGGCTGTAACAGACTGCAAGTTTATCTGTTTTAATAAAAAAGATTGGCAAGAGCTTCTGAATACAATCGTTGGATGGGACACCATCGTAAATAAAATTATTTCGAAAGCACTGATGCAAAAAGTAGAACGCAGAAGTCCACTGGTGACAGAAGATGCCACAGAGCGCTACCAGAAGTTTTTAAGAATCTATGCCAACGTTGTGAACCGTGTACCCCTTGCTTACATCGCATCCTACCTGGGCATCACCCAGTCATCGCTGAGCCGGATCAGAAAGAACCTGAAGTAATGCGCTTTTTGCCAAATGGCAAATGATATCATTCTTAAGTGCACCACTTTTGTATGGTAATTTTTAAACACAACAAAAATGAAATCAGTATTAATCACCGGCGCTAATAAGAGCATAGGATTTGAATCGGCAATACAACTGTTGCAGAAAGGCTATTATGTTTATTTGGGAAGTCGCACCCTTGAGAATGGTTTAAAAGCAGTAAAAGACCTCCATGCTGAAGGCCTTACAAATGTTGAAGCCATACAACTAGATGTAACCAATCAGCAATCTGTTGAAGCTGCCTATAAAGAAATCAGCCTAAAGACAGCTGTTTTAGACGCGCTTGTTAACAATGCAGGTGTTAGCGGCGCGGTACCTCAAAATGCTTTAACGGCAAGTATCGATAATTTTAAAAATGTGTTTGAGACCAACCTGTACGGTGTAGTAAGGGTTACACAACGTTTTATTGATTTGCTGCGGAAATCAGAGGCACCACGAATTGTAAATGTAAGTTCCAGCGTAGGTTCTTTATCCTTGCAAAGCGATCCGAATTGGCCATTTTACCAACACGCTAAGTTTGCTGTATATGGTCCTTCAAAGTCGGCGTTAAATATGTACACCGTTATGTTGGCGTACGAACTGCGCGACACAGCATTTAAAGTTAACACCATTGACCCAGGTTATACTAAAACTGACTTTAACCATCACCAGGGAACGGGAACAGTAGAAGATGCCGCAGCGCGAGTTGTGAAGTATGTGCTTATTGACAACAACGGCCCTACAGGAAAATATTTCAGTGAAGAAACAAATCCTGAAACAGGTTTGATTGGATGGTAATAAGTGAACGTTGCTGATTATGTTTACGAGAGAACCATACTGAAACCATTCAGTATGGCTATTCTTTTACATAAGAAGCAACGTATCCTTATAATGTGGGTCAGCGACCTGGAAGATAAGTTGTTTTGAGGTACTCCCGCAGCGAAGTTGGCTTGCGGCCAAGCAGACGTTCGACGGTATCGTGCGCCTCAGCTAACATGCCATGTTGGGTGGCAGCACCCCATTGAGCAAAGAAGTTGGCGACGACTTCAGGAAAACCGGCAGCCACTTTCTCTGCTACATAGGGCGCCAGCTCACTACTTTTGAAAGTGATGGGGCGGCCCGCTAACTCGGATAATTCCCTGGCGACGTCATAGAAAGAATAGGCTTCAGCCCCGGTCAACGTATACTCCTTGTTTTCATGTCCTTCGCTCACCAGCAGGGCAGCTGTGGCAGCGGCCAACTCGGTTCGCCTCACGAAAGCTATTTTGCCTTCTCCTGCCGGGAAACGTATCTCCGCGTCCGGTACCTCGCTCCCTATTATGTACTTAAGGCCTTCAAAGTAGTAGCCGTTTTTAAGAATGGTGTATACCAACCCGGAAGCTTTGAGGTAGGCTTCGGTGGCAAGGTCGCTTTCTGTGACTTCCTGCAACACAAAATCTGTACTACGCTGGATGCTGGTGTAGAAAAGGTGTTTCACCCCTGCTTCCTTAGCAGCGTCGATAACGTTTTGGTGCTGGCGTAACCTGTCGGTAAACGCTACGGCCGAGACCAGAAGCACTTTATCAAAACCACGAAAGGCTTGCACCAGCGCAGAATAGTCAAAGTAGTCCGCCTGCCTGACGTCTACACCCCGCATTACGAGGTCCTTGGCTTTGCTGACATCGCGCACCAGGGCGCCGATTTCTTTGGCGGGGGTAGTGGTGAGCAAGAATTCGATAGTTTCGTGGCCTAGGCCACCGGTGGCTCCTGTTACTAAAATCATAATAAAAGAATAAAAATCTGTGTATATTTACTTGCAATTTGCAAGTACAAAGGTAAAGTAATCCACTTGCAAAAAACAAGTTAATTAAATCTTTTTATGAAGGAGATAAAACAGCGTTCTTCCTGCCCCATCAGCACCTCACTTGACGTGCTGGGTGACAAATGGACCCTGCTCATTCTCAGGGACATGGTATTCGCGGGGAAGTCTACTTATGGGCAATTTCTGCAGTCAGCGGAAAAAATGGCAACCAACATTCTGGCCGACCGCCTTGCGGTGCTGGAGTCGCAAGGTATCTTAACCAAGGCCGTGGCCGATGATAAGAAATCTAAGTTCACCTACCGCCTCACGGAAAAAGGCATTGATATCGTTCCAATTATTGTGTCCCTCATTCTATGGGGGGCTAAGCATTACCTCACCGACATCAACCCTGCCTTGCTGGAAGAACTTCAGACCGGGAAAGACGCGGCGATTGAAAAGTACCAACGGCTTGCGCGGGAAAAGTCCCTGGCTTAAGCAAGAGGTGTATGTTCATAAGTTTCATTACATCAGTTTTTTGTAGTGCATTAAGCCCTCAATTTATGCCTGAAGACTGGTCACGAGAGGAAGTTGAGCTTATTGTTATTGAAGGAACAATCTGGTATTGTATTCAATAAATCAGGAGGTTCGAAGACGTGAACTCCCACTGCTCAAAAACAGATCAGAAGGCTCAATTGAATTCAAAAACAGAAATATCAGTGCCGTACTTGCCAGGATCGGTCAACCTTAAATTAGAGGATACCTGCCAGCGTATAACTACCAAAAGCAATTACTTGAACGGTTGTATTCGCTTATATAAAACAGAAGCCTGAGGTAGAGAGCGCATTCAAACTCTTCGCTGAATCTCCTCCTACTCCCCAAGCATTGGTCCTCGAAAATATGTTAGAAGAGATACCAAAGAGAGAAGCCTTGTTACAAGAGCCTGAAATGGTTTACAGAAGCCCCGTTAAGATAAACTATATTGAATTAGAACAAGCGAATCAAAGCGTTGGTAGAACAGGTGAAACATTGCTCTTGAGTACGAACGCTGGCGTCTTGTTCAGTCAGGTAAAGAAAGTTTGGCTGAAAAAATTGAATGGCATCACAAACGCAAGGTGACGGACTTGGTTATGACATCCTTTCAAAAAATACTAACGGAACTGATCGGTATATTGAGGTTAAGTCCACCAAACTAACAAAGGAAGCTCCATTTTATTTTTCAGCCCTCGAATATGACTTTTCCAAAAAGAAAAGTTCAAGTTTTTTCTTGTATCGAGTATTCAATCTTAAGGCAGAACCCAAACTGTTTATCGCCAATGGTGTATATGATGAGTTTTGTAATATGAGGCCAACGCAGTTCAAGGGATCATTTTAGTTATACTAAAGAATTTACTCCATCGATCATAACAACTTAATTATATCACTAAATAGCTGCCACATGATAAGAGCACTTAACAACACAATACTTATTCGCCTTATCATGCGAAATGATTTATAAGAAAGAGGCTTTCCCTTCACTGCTTCATAAGCAAGGGGCATTACTTCGAGCAAGGCCGACTTTGGTAGCGGTAAGAAGTTCAACGAGATAACAAAGGCTATATAAATTGACGTAAAAGACAAAAACCAGGAAAAGTTCAAACTTCCAAATGCAGCTGATATGTCAATCGGTCCACTTAACGTTCGCCTTTCTTCTCCAATCAAAAGGCCAAACATCCGTCCGAATATTTTGAACTGAACAACTATACTAGACCAAAAGCGGGGGAAGCCCAGCTTAAAGGATTCAGAAAAAGAATACGATCTCACTTTGTATTCAATCATCTGATTAATAGAAATGCCTATTTTTTTTGGGGGGCTTAAAGTAACAATTCTTTCAAGTTTTTGCTCCGAATTGTTTCCCCGTTGTATTTCAAGTAACACTTCCCCATCATCATCAGACTCAAAATGAGAGTTCATCTCCTGAAAACTTTTAATGGATTGGCCATTTACTTTTAGGATCAAATCACCTGATAATATTCCGGCCTTCTCGGCAGGAGATTCAGGCAATACGTTACCAACAGAAAATGGTGAGTTAATCGTTAAAAATAATTCATGCTGTTGTAAGCTTTGCTTAGAGACATCAGGTAAAGCAAGAACCAACTCCTTCCCTTGCCTAAGAACTGTATAAGTGGTTTGCTCAGACAAAATCGTCTCAGGTCGAACCAGCTCCGCGAAATCACTATAGTCTTTTCCATTCAAAGCAATCACCTTATCACCTGGAAGGAACCCAACAGTTTGTGCTTGGTGAGATGGATAGATTCCATATTTAATCACCTCATCTTTAGGAATGTATTGATCCTTTGAAATGTACACCGCAATAGTGGACAAGATAATACCAAAAACAAACATAGCCAGAACACCACTATATGTCAGAAGTAATCGCTTAGAAACAGATGTACTAGAGAATTGCCAAGGATAGAAAAGGTGCTTTCTACCAGAATTATCAACGCAATAGATTCTCGCTAGTCCTATTATTGGAATGTAAACACCTAACGTCAATTTTACCTCTCGGAAACTGATAGTTAGAAAGCCAGGATTAAAGCCAAGAAAGTAGTGCTGTCTCGATTTCCTTAGAGCTTGAGCCCCAAGGAAACCAATAATGTAAACAATATTTAATAGTACTAGAATTAATAGCAGAGAAAAGGATCCCATGGAGTTGCGTCTATTTTTTTTTGTATATTCTTAATTAAACAACTTAATAACTACCTGCTCAGATTTCAATGATTAATTTAGTTATCGTAGACTTGATCCATTCAATTCCTTTTGTTCCAAAATTGATGTCACCTGCGAGAACAACAACATCAGCACCCTCAAAAGAAATATCCATGAAGCCGAATTTCTGATGCAGATCGCTTATAACCTGAATCTTCATTTCTTCTGCCTAATCAAATCTGTTATTGTATGATCTAGCCACCACTGTGAAAAACTTCGCATCTGTGGAGTAAAAAGGTCCTTTAGTGGCAAAACGGCAAAGTAGGTACAGCCCGAACATACCGAGACTTCTTCAGTAGAAAGCTTAATCTGTGCAATGAACATCTTTTCATTTGGCAAGAGTTTATAAACGCCTAAAGAGTCAAGGTGTTCTAGCGTTACAACAGCCAAGAAACGTTCTGCACTGTTTGAAGAATCCAATGCTTTACTGATCTGTTTGTATTTCTTCTTGCTAATTAAATTATTGAATCTATTAACAGGTTCTGTTAACAAGCCCGAAGCATAACAACTAAACCCTATCATTTGCTCGGGATCAACATCGCCTTGTGCCTTCGCTTTATTAACAAAAGCAAATACTGCTATGGAAAAAATTAAAACTGCTTGCATTTGTCAGCCGTACTAGTGTACATCAATCCCATCAAAATATATCTCTGTAATTGCAACATCGTCATACTTCAATCCTTTGTAGACATCAAGAATTTCAAACTTTAAACTCCAACAAGGCTGTAGCTTTAACGCTTCTTGGTTTTGTCTGTTACCATTTCCAATCGGTTTAAAATTGAACACCTGCTTTGAACGTTTGTCTTCTAGATTCAGGATAGCAAATGGTTTATCATTGAGATATACTTTGAGCTTCTTAACCCTTGAATTATCAAAGTAAGCTTTTTCATTTTTCAAATAACCGTTAACCACTATGATATCTGTTACTCTAGGACTGTGGCCTGAAAACGTATACGACAAAGATTCACCGATGCCATATCCCGGCACACCCTCAACCACGCTGTTTTATAACTCAAATCGTGCGCATTTTTCCCTTGGTATGAATTAGCGCCTTGTGGCTTTAATTCAGATGAAGCAGTGACCTCATTTGGCCCGCCGCCACAATACCAATTGCAGCCTCCTCCGACAACATCCCAATAGTCTTCCATTGTCTCATCTGTTTCATTCAAAACCCTAACCTCATCAGCAGACAGTTCTTCAACCTTAGATCCAGTGTTCAATTTCCTGGAGACCTCTACAAACTTTTCCCGGTCCTTTTGAAATTGTGCAGCCCCTTCGTTTGACAGATTTAATGGTAGAACCTCAGAGGGTTTAATCTCTTTGATTGTGTTTTGCGCACTGACAAATGTGTGTACAGTAAGGAAGATAGCAGTAAGTATTCCCATGGGGTCAGTAAATAACTCCTAAAATAGCTTTTTAAATCTCTTTTTAAAAGCCGCACATGGGACTTGATGGTTCAGCTTGGGAGTTCTGCTATGTAGCACACAGTATTTAGAGTTCAACTCGCGATTTCTCCATTGCTTATCAGTATAAAAAAATGCCTCCTAATAAATTTCCCAGGCATTTAACATTATTCTTTTAAGTACTTAGTTATATCATCGTGCTTTTAAATTATTTAAAGGTCAGCACTTGGTCGAAGCTTTTACCATCTAGGATGACCTTATTCGTTTTCTCTAACAGATTATATACTCCTGTAACAGCACTTCCTTTATTTGTTTCAGCGAGGTAGTAAAGCAAATGATCCTTTACTGACACACTCGTTACATTATAATTAGTTAAGATTTGCTCCGCAGTTCCGTCTCCGCCATTTTTAACAATGGTTACCTTATCTAATTCACGCACGATAAAATAGTCAGCAGCATAAAACAAAACCGTGTTTGGATAGCCGCAATTCATGCAGGAGCCGGAACCCGGAGTAAACGCATATTGCGACACTACATCGACCTTTCCAGTATCGTCGATCAAGCCGATTCTGTAACCACCTTCTAAATTTAGTCCTTGGGAGAGAATTCCAATTTTGCTTCCTACGGACAGGGCTTCATGATTCCAACCAAAAATCTCTGCTTCACTTCTTGATCCGTCAGTCATATCTATTAACACTTTAAGCGAACAATCATCTATGATGGCTTTGTTGCTTCCTTTGAAGGCAACCATGGCCGGGCCGTTGCAGCCGGCAACATTATATCTTACATTAGAGTGAGTATTTAATATTTGATATATCGATCCGTCTTGGATTATGGCTAAGTTTCCTGACAAACTTTGTACCCTAGGATTATTCAAAGTAGTCTGCAACTTTTCCAATATTCCTGTTGCCAATCGAAAAATTGACACATTTTGAAAAACTAAATCGCCGTATTCATTTTCCCCAACCAACATCCCCGCACTTCGATCAATTTCGGTGTATGAATTATCAAGTCGAATATGGAAAGATCGCGTCGACCCACCACTTAATATTTCGAGATACAAACCACTGGAAAGAGCGGTCACAGAGAATACTTTTACTCCCTCGGCCGTAGGTTCCACAGTGCCGTCACTTGTTATTTTAAAAAGACTTGGTTCAGCGGCCCTCGCCCTACCACCAATGGGTGTATCTTCCTTCCTATAGAGGATTGCCCGCGCATCTGAGATATCTAATCCAAAATCAGTGATTCCATTACCACTCTTTTTAGGGCCATCATCTCCGTCAGAAGAGCAGGACACTACAATCAGCAAAAGAACCACGGTCAACATCAATTGACCTTTCAGTAATATGTTCATGGGGTTTTTATATAATTAAGTAAGTTTATCCAAACGTAAAGGTACGTAGCTTTTCACGAAAAAAACATTTAGAACGTGCTGAATATTACGTTTACTTTTAATATCCGCAGATCACGACACAAACATAGTCTGCGTTGCAAAACAGAATCTGCCTCACCTTGCAAGCATATGCTGATAGGCTTAGCCTCGTATCTAGTGGAAGCAGTTTGTTCACACCAATTCCAAAAACACTTGGAATGACCCCTACCCATACAAATGCTCTACAACCCTGCACGTCTTCTTTAGCCTGTCGTGGGCTACAAGAACAATCTTGGATCCCTCAGCCCGAGAGTTAGGCTGCATAGCACAATACTTAAAGTTCAACTCATTTTTAATGGCCAGTCCTGTTTCGAGTATGGCACCCTCTGCATCGTAAATGGTAACTTCGAGGCGTGTAATCTTCAGGTAGGCTTTGGGTGTAATGTGAATCACATCGCCTACGTTACCTTTATATCCTTTTGTATCTATGCTTTCAATTTCCGGTTTGGTCAAAAAATCATTCGCAGCAGCGCGGTGTGCGCTTTTCAGGTTATTTACTTTGGCAACTATGCTATACCACTCGCCAAGCTCCGGGTCTTGCATCATAACACGCGCATAATTCTGAGCTTCAGCAAAATTATGTCTGTTGCTGCGTTGTGCATCAGTGGGCGGCTTCGTGTTCACTGGTTTTTTCACAAAGAAGGCGCGGTTGCCCACTTGCCGGAATACCAGATGCTTACCCAGGCTTCCGCTAAGGGTGGTGGTAACAGGGTTGTTTATGATCTTTCCCATACGCTTTTAATAAGGTTTACTTTTGACATTAATTATCGATCTAAACAAACTTAGGAGGGGCCTGTGACAAATAGTGTCAAAAAGTAAAAAGGGGTTAGAAAAGCATTAAAACATGGCAATAACGTTCGATATACATGCCAAATGCGTCGTAGAAACAGCGTAAATAGCATGAAAACACCTTGTAGGATCGAGAAAACGCCCTTTTGTCGATCCTACATCGAACCTACAACGTACCTACTTCGAATGTATGAGCCATTTGGCATGTTATCGGGATGTTATCGGACTAGCTCTCCCTGGGCCATGGTTTCCCGCACCAATATCCTGCTGGCGACGCATGAAAGATGAAACAAAGCACTTTGCTATGTTTTAATAGCTGGTATCAAAAAAAATCTGCGCCAAGCTGAACAAAATTGTATTACGTTCGTTTGTGATAGTATTACTATTAATCGTAATATGGTATCTATTCTTGGTTTTAAATTAAATCCAAACCTGTATTTACGGGACCCGCAGTCAACAGAACTGGGTCAGAACATTATTCAGTACAGCATCAAAATCATGGAAAAGATTGGTTTTGATGAATTCACGTTTAAAAAACTGGGTACTGAAATGGGGTCGCCGGAAGCTTCGGTATACCGGTATTTTGAAAACAAGCATCGCCTCTTGCTCTATCTCATTGATTGGTACTGGACCTGGCTTGACTACAGGATCGACTATCAAAATCAAAATATAGAAAGTCCGCAGCAGCGCCTCAGAAACACCATTAAAATGCTGGTAGACGAGAAAAAATCCGATCCGGAAATTCCGTTTGTTGATGCGCAAATGCTTCAACGGATCGTTCACTCTGAATTCGAGAAAACCTATCTCACCAAACAAGTAGATGCTGATAATAAAGAAGGCTTGTTTCTTCCTTATAAAGAACTATGCAAGAAGATCGGCCAGATTATCAAAGAGATTAATCCCAAATATGCATACCCTCAATCTTTAGCGAGCACGATAATGTTGAGCGCTACACATCAACTCTATTACGCACAGCACTTACCATCGCTAACGAATATAAGGAAAGATTCAAAACAGAAATTCACAGAGATGGCCGAGTTCCTTGAATCGCTTGTGATGCAAACTTTAAACATCAAGGACAGATGAACAATTACTCGATCATCAGAATTCTGCGCGAAGCTGCACTTTTATTAAAGCACGGTTTCGACCCTTCAGTGTTACGTTTTGTTGAAATTAATAATCGCACATATTCAATTGATCAATTTGCAGAATTTAAAAGCGATCTGATTGAAGCCGGAAGTAAAATCGGAATGCTCTTTCTTGAACAAAGGCAATCAGCTTCTGTACTGGAGCGGTTTATTAAGGAGAACAAAGTACTGGGGCTGGTCTTTAAAAAGGAAGATGAAACGTTAAAGCCTCTCCTTTTGTATTATGATAAGCATAAGATTAATCCCATCACGCTCGCTGATGAAGATCATTCCAATTCATATAATCTTGATTCTCTTTACAGCGATGACTCCGGAGAGGTTGTAACATTTGTATTATATCCATATAAAAATTTAGTAAGCGAATATGCTTTTGATTCAGATGCCGTTCCGCAGCCTTTAAATCCGGTGCAGCGGTTTTGGAGACTTTTGTCAACTGAAAAGCGAGATATATTTTACATTCTCTTCTACTCAATTGTAATCGGAGTTACGAGTTTGATTCTTCCTGTTGGTATTCAGAATACAGTTCAGCTAGTTTCCGGCGGAGTGTTCTTCAGTTCTATTTACGTGCTGATTGCTGCAGTGATTTTAGGAATTCTACTCACCGGAATTTTACAGATCGTTCAGATTACATTGGTAGAATACCTCCAGCGAAGGGTATTTACCAAGGCAGCACTGGAATTTGCTTTCCGAATTCCGAGAATACGTATGGAGTCCATTCTTCAAAATTATGCACCAGAATTGGTCAACCGTTTTTTTGATGTTATTACGTTGCAGAAAGGATTACCAAAATTATTGATAGACCTGGTATCGTCAGCCATACAAATATTGTTTGGACTTATCCTGCTCTCGCTCTATCACCCTTTCTTCGTTCTCTTTAGCTTGATACTTGTCTTGACACTCTTTCTGATTTTCTGGTTCACCGGGCCTTCAGGAATGCGATCGTCGATTGACGAATCGAAGTACAAATACAAGGTTGTTCAATGGCTGGAAGAACTTGCGCGCGCATTAAATTCATTTAAGCTCGCAGGAAACACAGACCTGCCAATGCGGAAGACAGACCAGACGGTAAACAACTACCTGAAGTATCGGGCCTCGCACTTTAAAGTTCTGCTTACGCAATTTTCGTTCATTGTGTTTTTTAAGACAGCAGTAACGGCAAGTCTCCTTATCATCGGAACAATTCTTGTCGTAAACCGTGAGATAACCCTTGGGCAGTTCGTAGCGTCAGAAGTTGTAATTATTCTTATTCTCAACTCCGCAGAAAAAGTTATTACCTACATGGATGTTGTCTACGATTTGTTAACGGCAGTTGATAAGATTGCTCAAATTACTGATTTACCGCTGGAGAAAGTTGGCGGGCTCGACTTTCCACGGGTACCAAACACAGGTTATTCGATCAATTTAAAACAACTGCGTTACAAGTATCAGGATTCATCCAGCTACGTTTTGAATGGCATAGACTTAAGCGTTAGATCAGGCGAAAAAATTTGCATCGCTGGTCCAGGAAATGCAGGAAAAACCACACTCACAAATGTGATTGCCGGAATTCATTCCGACTATGAAGGTATCGTTACCATCAATAATTATTCATTACGAGACTTGGACATCCGCCACCTGCGCGATAGTATCGCTAAGAACATTTCACCTGAGGACATTTTTGATGGAACAATTCTTGAAAACATTACGCTTGGCAGTCCTACAAGAACAGTAGATGATGCGTTGCAAGCCATCCGCAGTGTTAAACTGGAAGACGAAATAAACCAACTACCAAATGGCTTAAGTACACACATCGTAAGCGGTGGAAAGGGTTTTTCAAGTTCGTTCATTCATAAACTCATTCTAGCGAGATGTCTTGCCAAGAAACCGTCATTGATCATTCTTAACGATTTCTTTTCAGCCCTTAAAAGGCAAGAGAAGCTCGAACTCTTAAACACAATCATTCCTGAAAACAGCCCATGGACCTTGGTAGCGGTTTCAAACGATCCGCTTATTATGGCAGCATGCGATCGGGTAATTCTCCTGTACAATGGGCAGGTTACTGAGGTTGGGCAATTTGATGATTTGTTAAAGAAAGGAACGATAAATAATTACATCGATTAAATTATGCTGAATCTATCAACACAGTCGATAAGTAGGTCAATAAAAGCAGAGAATCTCTACTCGTTGCGAGCGCTCAAGACACCGCCTGCAGGCATTCTTTTGGCAAAGTGGCTAATGGTGATAGGACTTATTCTTGTTCTCTTCCTTTTGCTTCCATGGCAACAAAACATTCGTGGCACGGGTAGAGTAACCGCACTTAGTCCTGCGCACAGGCCGCAAACTGTTCAGGCTGTAATAGCCGGGCAAATTCAGCAGTGGCACGTAAGAGAAGGCGAATATGTAAATACCGGCGATACGATTGTAACGATACGGGAGGTTAAGGAAAAATATTTTGACCCTGAGTTTCTTACACGGCTGAAGGAACAGCTTGAATCAAAAAAAAGCAGTTTAAATTCTAAATCAGAAAAAGCACAGGCGCTGAAAAGACAGATTGCAGCACTGCGCAACGGTATGAGTACTAAAATTGAGCAGGCGACTGCAAAGCTTGAAGCCGAAAAAGTAAAATTCGAGAATGCAAAGAACCAGTATGAACGTAACAAACATCTTTACGATGCAGGTAACATTCCGCTTACAAAATTTCAGGACATCGAGTATAAATATCAAGGTAGTATGGCTGACTTTCAAAATGCGCAAGTTGAAATCGGCAGACTTAGAGCAGAATACCAGGAAAAAATCAGCAAGTCTGAATCTGACCTGAATGCAACGGAAGCAGAAGTATTTGAAGCAGAAGTTGAAATTTCGAAGTTAACCAACGAGTATGCCAACATGCAGATTCGTGCCGGGCAATATCAGATCATAGCACCACAGGATGGTTACATTGTTCGGGCCATGAAAGCTGGAATTGGTGAAACGATTAAGGAAGGCGATGCAGTTTGTACCGTGATGCCTGAGGTGAACGACCTTGCTGTAGAGATGTATGTTAAAGCGATGGATATTCCACTGATCAGCAAAGGGCGAAAAGTTAGAGTTGAATTTGATGGGTGGCCGGCACTCCAATTTTCTGGTTGGCCAAGTGTTTCCGTAGGAAGTTTTGGCGGCATAGTAGAAGTAATTGACTATGTTAGCTCAGAGCCGGGTGAATTTCGAATTCTTGTTACACCTGATAAATCGGACGAGCCATGGCCACAACAACTTCGTGTTGGGTCAGGCACGAGAGGCTGGGTTATGCTTGATAATGTTCCTGTCTGGTATGAAATCTGGCGGCAAATTAATGGTTTTCCTCCTAGCTTGTATAAAGCTCCGTTGAAGGATGCAGTGAAAGATAAAGGCAACAAAGATGTGCCGAATCAAAAATGATGCAACGTGTATGAGAAAGTGTGTAGTATTGATTGCGCTTCTTTGGCTGATTGGGCATAGTATGGCCCAAACACGCGACTCTGTTTTTGTTCTCCCGGATACTGCCAAGCCACTAACTCTTGAAGACTTCTATCGGCTGATCTTAAAGTATCATCCCGTAGCTAAACAAGTTAATTTATTGTCTGATGTTGCCAGGCAGGAAATCAGGCTTGCCCGCGGAAGCTTCGATCCCAAACTTGAAGTAGCCTATTTGATGAAACACTACAATCAAACGGAATATTACAGGTTATTTAATGGATCTGTCAAGTTGCCAACCCGCTCTCCTGTTACGCCATCAGTAGGGCTCGAACGCAATAAAGGAGAATACCTCAATCCGGAAAAGTACATTTCAGACGAATACAACTATCAACAAATATATGCCGGAATATCAATACCGCTAGGTCAAGGCTTAATGACTGATGAACGAAGAACCGCTCTTAAACAAGCAGAACTATTCAGTGACATGACAGAAGCTGAACAGATTAAAGTGATTAATAAGCTTTTGCTTGAAGCTGCCAAGTCATATTGGGATTGGTACTATAGCTATTATAATTATCGCCTTGCCACCAACACGGTGCGCATTGCCGACGACATTTTCAAAAGGACAAAAGCTAACTTTGAAGGAGGGGAAATAGCTGCAATTGATACCACACAAGCAAAGATTATTTTATTTGAACGTGAAGTAAACAGACAAGAAGCACTTACAAGCTGGCAAAACAGCACAATCAACATTTCAACATTCCTGTGGGATAGCCTGATGAATCCTGTTGATGTCGCACCTCAGCTGGCTCCTGTTAATGAAACTGAATTAGTTGTGCTTTCAGCTACGACATTGGAAGAGTTGGTTAATCAAGCCAAGACAAATCATCCGGAATTGAGAAAGTTAAATCTGAAGGTTGAACAACTAGAGCTTGACAGGCGTCTTGCCTCAGAATATTTAAAACCTAAGCTTGACCTTTCATATTACATGCTCAACCAACCCTTCTATCCGGAAGGTGTAAATAATAACTTTACGTTTAATGATAATTTTAAACTTGGAGTAGATTTCTCCTTTCCTATTTTTCTTCGCAAGGAAAGAGCAAAGGTTGCACAGACGAAGTTGAAGTTAACTACTACGCAGTACGACCTCCAACTCGCCCAAAGACAAATTATCAATGACATTAACGCGGCTTACAATCAAGTGATTAATTACGGTATTATCGTGCAACAACAACGCGCGATGGCCGACAATTACATTCGTCTTGTAAATGCTGAGTTACTTAACCTAGAAAATGGAGAAAGCGACCTCTTTAAAATAAACGTGCAACAGGAGAAATTATTCAACGCGCAATCGAAGCTTATCAAGGTAATGGCAGATTACGAAAAACAAAAAGCCATCTTGTACTGGTCTGCCGGCGTTCGTCTACTACCAGACAACTAAAACAGGTTTTGGGGATGTAAGCATCGAAGAGATAAGAAGCCGGATTTTATCCGGCCCCAGAGAGTCATCCTGTGTTGTGTCATGTCAGCATCATTGCACTATTCTTCCAGGTCGCTGCCAAAGCCATTTGAATTGCACGCGCTGCCATACAAATTCCACATAGGCTATTGTAAAGAAAAACAAACCATAGCCGAGGGAAAGCAATTGATAAAATAAACGCTGGTGTTCAAACTTCTTTGCAAATACTGTGAACGGAAGAACAAATACATATTTATCAATATGCGGCAACTTGAACTCCAGTGATACCGGACCAATAACCCAAAGCAAAAAACCAATGGCAATGGGTGCAATGAAATTCTTTGAGCGCAACGCCAGCCAGAACCCGAGTGTACTGATGCCTATCGTTGCTCCAAACGCATTAAGATTAAATTTCAGCAATTCAGGCCATCGCTTTAAGTAAGCCAGTACATCGGAACCGTACGCCATGTCGAGCACTGCAGCACTAAGTACCATGTAAGCATTGTAAACAACAACAAAGGCAAACGCCAGAGTCTGTATAATAATAAACTTAGCGAAGATAATATTAAAGAAGGGCTGGGGCGACGCCAGCACTTGTTTCCATGCATTATTCTTCACCTCAATCTGCATTAGCAATGTACTTGTCAGCACAAAAAACATGGGAAGAAAAACAAACACGAAGACCATCGTTGCTTCTTTATAGAAATGATCCCAGCCATTGGCCAGCTTTTCGGGATCAGGTGAACCATAATCGAAGAACATTACAAACGGGATAATAAACGCGGCAACCAGTATGATGTAGATTAAGGAGGTGCGTTTTATTTTCAGAAATTCTGATCTCAAAGAAGCCGTAAAAGTCATGTTACTCAGTTGTTAGGTTAATAAAAATTGTTTCGAGTGTTTGCTTGCGCGGGTGGAGGTTGTACACATCGAGGTCGTTGTCGATCAGCATGCGGTTTATGATGGCTACTTGCGCAAGATCAGTATAAGGAACTACAAGATCTTCATCTTGTAACTCTGCCTGAAATTTTTTCAGTACTGCCCATGCGCGTAGGTTGTCAGACGTATCCAGTTGCACCAACGACTGCTGTTGTTGCAGCTTATGCAGTTCACCAAGTGATCCCTGAAATCGCATACGCCCTTTGTAGATGATACCGATCCGGTTCACCATCTTCTCTACTTCAGACAAAATATGACTTGAGATCAGGAACGTGATGCCTTCCTCTTTATTCAGGCTCCTTATCAGACTTCTTAATTCCAGGATGCCCGCCGGATCGAGCCCATTGGTGGGCTCGTCAAGTATCAACAGTTCAGGCTTTGGTAATAGTGCCAAAGCGATTGACAACCGTTGTCGCATGCCTAGGGAAAATTGTCTTACAGTTTTCTTCCCTGTATCACTGAGACCTACAATGTTCAGAACACCCTGTAATCTCGCTTTTGATGCACCATAGATTTCACGATACACCTCCAGGTTTTCTTTTGCCGTCAAGTGATTGTATAGCGAAGGGCTTTCAATCAACGATCCTACTTTCCGCAACACTTCCTTGCGGTGGTGTTGCAAATCTTTACCGAGAATCTCAATGGTACCATGCTGGGTTTTCAGTAAGCCAAGGAGAAGACTGAGTGTTGTAGTTTTTCCTGAACCGTTAGGCCCCAGGAATCCGTAGATATCTCCACGATTGACCTGAAGGTGAATGTCGGTAAGTGTACTGACACCTTTGGTGTAATTGTAGCAAAGCTGGTCGGTACGTATAATGGTTGAACTCATGTGTGTTTTTTTTACAACGTTACAGGTGCTTTTCCTGCCTGCCCAACCTGTGTGATTGATCCACCTGAAAATGTGACCGGTGTGGTTTAAAGCGGGACGAAATTGCTTATGAACAAATGACATAGGCAGAAAGGCGAGTTGCTTTTCAACGAAAATGAAATGAACGCACCTGATCCGTCACTTAATGCGACCGATTCGTCACAAATTGTTTAGCACGCCGGCCCTATACTTTAATATTGTGTTGTGAATACTTCTGCACTACAATCTTCACTTCGCAAATTGCTGACTGCACGTGAAACGATCATCACCTTTGCTGTCTGGCTTGCGATAACTTCCTTTGTTATCGTAGTTTATCCCAACTCTCAGTTTCTAACCTCCTGGACTATCACCATCCCCAGCGGTTGGGTCATGTATCATGTTTCTTTCCGCTGGCTTCTCCCAAAGGCATTTACATTCCGGTTCCCCTATCTGTTCTACGCCCTATGTATTCTCTTTTATTGCATCGTTGTCTTTTTCGCACAAGCCATATTCTTTTCGATGTATATAGAAGATGAAGACTTCTTTATGGGCCTTGGTGGCATTACCATTTTCACGTTGTTTTTTATACTGGCGCCCGTTGTATGGTTTATCTTTAAACGTTTTGCCCGAAATAAGGAAGAGCTTTTTGTCCTTAAAAAAGAACTGGGCCAGACGGAAGCAAACGTAGACCTGTTGCGTTCGCAGATTAATCCACATTTTTTATTCAATGCACTCAATACGTTGTATGGTATGGCGATCCAGGAAAAAGCCGAACGCACCAGTGAAGCAATCGAAAAACTGGGAAGTATGATGCGCTTTATGTTGCAGGAAAATATGCAGGAAAAAATTTCGCTCGTTCGCGACCTGGAGTACCTTAACAATTACATTGCCCTGCAGCGATTACGCATGGACATGAATCCCAACAGTAAAATTAAAATCTCCATTCAACAGGAAGTAAATCCCTCAGTACAGATAGCACCTATGTTGCTCATACCGTTCATTGAAAATGCTTTCAAACATGGCATCAGTATGCGCGAAGAGTCACAAGTGCGAATTTCTCTTGAACTGCAACAGAACACACTGTACTTTGATGTATTCAATACCAAACATGTGCGCTCTGAAAACGATCCTGAGAAAAACAGCAACGGCATAGGTCTTATGAACGTGAAGCAGCGGCTACAACTCGTATACCCTAACAAGCATG
This sequence comes from Chryseosolibacter indicum, assembly GCF_018598585.1. Lineage (GTDB taxonomy): Bacteria > Bacteroidota > Bacteroidia > Cytophagales > Cyclobacteriaceae > Chryseosolibacter > Chryseosolibacter indicus. The sequence continues at coordinate 2,031 of NZ_JAHESD010000067.1, read as the reverse complement.
AACTGGTGATTCGGGAAACAGCACACGACTATTTTGTCCATCTTGTCATTACCTTAGCATCATGAAAGCAATTGCCGTTGACGATGAACCCATGGCACTGGAAGTGGTGCGTTCCCATGCCTCCAAGGTTCCGTTCCTGGAATTAAAGGCCGAATTCACCAATGCATTTCAGGCGCTGGAGTACTTACAGAAAGAGAACATCGACCTGATCTTCCTGGATATCAAAATGCCCGACATCTCCGGGATTGAATTCTTTAACAGCCTGCGTAAAAAACCATTACTGATTTTCACAACAGCCTACACTGAGCATGCTGTTACGAGTTTTGAAATGGATGCCATTGATTATCTGCTAAAACCTTTTTCGCTGGCGCGTTTCCTGCAGGCATGCAACAAAGCTTACGAGCTTTATAACTTTCGTAACACTACTGAAACGAACGATCACCTCTATATTAAAACAGGCTACGAACAGGTTAAGGTTATGTACGATGAAATTCTCTTCATGGAAGCTACGGGCAACTACATAACTTTTGTGTTGGCTGATAAAAAGATTCTGGCTCGCAGCACCTTTGCCGAAGCCATCCATTGGCTACCTCCGCAGAAGTTTGTTCGCGTTCATCGCTCGTATGTAGTGGCTGCAGGCAAAATTAACAAAGTAGAAAGACACCAGGTCACCATCGGCCCACACAAAGTACCGGTAAGCGAAGCCTACCAGCAACAACTGCAAATGATGTTGCGCTGAAATGGGCCAATTTTTGCAATTATTTTCAAGATCCTTTGAACCAAATCTTCTGATTTACGTTCTGAATAAGACCGAACGGTCTAAAACACTGCCACCATGACAAAATCAGAGAAAACCCGAGAATTCATTATCCAGCAATCTGCCTCTATTATTAATAAGAAGGGCATTGCCGGAACTGCTATCTCCGACTTAATGGAGGCCACAGGGCTTGCCAAAGGAGGCATTTATGGCAATTTTGAAAGCAAGGAAGAGATTTGTTCGGAAGTATTTGACTATTTGACGCGCAAAGTTGGCGTCGGACTTGAGGCTGCCATCGCTACCAAAACCACTGCACGCGAAAAGCTATTTGCACTTCTCGATTACTATGCTGACGGCGTTGGCCCGAGTGAAATGGGTGGATGCCCACTGCTAAATTTCGGAATAGAAGCTGATGATACTAATCCTGCCTTGAAACAAAGGGTTGCCAAAGCAATAAAGAGAAGTCAGCAGCGCATGGCAAAGTTAATTGAGGAAGGCCAGGCGTCAGGTGAATTCAACAAGAAAATAGATGCCGGACTGTTTGCCCTGAAAATGTTTACAATGATAGAAGGCGCCATCTTCTCATCAAGGGTAACAAACAACAGAACCATTATGAAAACCATAACGGATATATTAAAAAACGAAATAGATTCTTTCTAATTTTTTTAACCAATAATAGACCGATCGGTCTATATCATAAACTATAAAACAACAACAGAATATGAAAACTCAAAAAAACACAGTATTGATCACTGGCGGAGGTTCCGGCATTGGCTTTGAAACCGCTAAATTATTTTCTCAACATGGCAACACAGTAATACTTCTCGGACGCAACGAAGAAAAACTGAAGGCAGCCACCGCTAAACTTAACAACGCACATTACATCGTGGCAGATGTAACAAATGAAGGTGATTTAACCCAATTGTTAGAAACAATAACGGCGAAGTTTCCCAATCTAAACATCCTGATGAATAATGCAGGCAGGGCTTTCCTGCATAATATTGGTGATTCGGCAACGGCATCAGTTTTTGCCCGGGAAGAAATGGAGACGAACTATTTTGCCGCGGTAAACCTGACCAACAAGTTATTACCTTTATTGAAGAATCAACACAACGCAGCCATTATCAATGTCTCCTCAATAGTTGCCCTCGCCCCCGGCCTGCAATTACCAACATATAGTGCCAGCAAGGCTCCATTACACACTAACACACAAGCATTGCGTATAAGCCTTTCTCTTATACAAATCTCCTAGCCCACCAGCCCCGTAATTAGGT
>NZ_JAHESD010000066.1 GCF_018598585.1 Chryseosolibacter indicum | reverse complement strand
CCCAAAGTCATACTGCTGGATCTGAAGATGCCAAAGGTTGATGGCATAGAAGTTTTAAGGAAGATAAAGTCGGATGAGCGAAAGAAGATAATACCGGTTGTGGTCTTAACGTCCTCAAAAGAGGAGCGTGATATTGTGGAGTCTTATAAATTAGGAGTTAATGCTTACATCGTTAAGCCTGTGGATTTCGACAAGTTTGTTAAAGCAATATCAGAAATAGGATTTTTTTGGCTGCTTTTGAACCAGCCACCCAAATGATAAAAACAATAACACGTCTCATGGAGAAGGAATTGAAAATATTAATGTTGGAGGATATTCAGGATGATGTTGGTTTGATTGAACGGGCATTAAGAAAGCAAGGGATCTCGTTTTCATCCAAACGGGTAGATACCCGCGAAGAATTTGTTGATGCTCTTGATGAATTCGATCCTGATGTAATTCTCTCTGATCATGCATTGCCTCAATTCAATTCTCTTGAAGCTCTTAATATCTGCAGGAAACAAAATCTTGAGGTTCCTTTTATTCTTGTTACCGGTACAGTATCAGAAGAGTTTGCAGTAAGCTGTTTAAAGCAAGGTGCTGATGATTATGTTTTGAAATCTAATCTTGTGCGCCTGCCTTCTGCTATCCAGAATGCTTTGAAACAACGCCATCATGAACATAAAAGAAGAAAGGCGGAAAAAGCGCTTCGCAAGCAGAACGAAGAATTGGTGAAGATAAATAAAGAGCTTGATAGCTTTGTGTATAGTGTATCTCATAACCTGAGAGCGCCACTGATGTCTGTACTTGGTCTTATTAACCTCGTTCAGATCGAAAATAAAAAGAACGATGCAACTATGAATGGTTATTTTGCCATGATGCAGCAAAGTATCCATAAGCTTGACGACACCCTTAAAGAAATATTAGACTACTCGCGTAACGCAAGAAGTGAACTGAATATCGAAAAGGTTGACTTTAAAAGAATGGTCGAGGATAGTTTCGAGCGTATGAAATATATGGACGGCTCAGATACTATTGAAAAGTCAATTTTCTTTGATGAACAATCCGTGCTCTATACGGACCCTTATAGGCTATCGGTAATTATCAATAATCTTGTTTCCAATGCAATTAAATATAAGGATCCGAATAAGGGTCATAATATAATCCATATCGAAAGTACTGTTACTGATATGATGCTGAGCATTGTATTCAGGGATAATGGTATTGGTATATCAGAAAGTTATATCAATAAGATTTTTGATATGTTTTTCCGTGCAACTGAACGCAGCGAAGGCGCCGGTTTGGGGCTATATATTGTTAAGGAAACAGTTGAAAAATTACACGGAGAAATCAGTGTAAAATCTGTAATGGGAGAAGGAACAGTGTTTACTATAGACATTCCCAACTTAAAGGTTACGCACGAATCATTGGTGAATGAGAAGTTAGCGCATAGCGAGCAACAGATGTAATGCGTTAACCTCTTGTTGCTTCAATAATTTCTATTTCAGTTCTCCTGTTGATCTCGCGACCTTCCTGTTCGTCGTCGTTAGAAACAAGTGGTCTTTCTGAGCCAAAACCTTTCGCTGATAGCCGCGAAGTATCTATGCCTTTATCAATAAGATAATTTACCACAGCTTCAGCGCGGTTTAGTGATAAAGTTACGTTGGTTGCTGCATTACCGGTGTTATCGGTATGCCCGTTAATCTGAACTTTAAGGTGCGGGTTGGCAATCAACAGTTCCCTGATGTTCTCTAATTCAGATAGCGATTCTGCTCTTAAGTCTGCTTTACCGGTATCGAAAAAGATGTTCTTTAAAACTACTTTCGATCCTACTTCCGCTTTAACCATCAAAATGTGCGTGTCTATCTCCTGGTATTCAGCAAACTGAGGCACGCTAAAGTTAATTGAGTTAAAAAGATATCCACTTACCTCAGTAGCAACGCCATAGTTTCCGCCGTGTGGGATAACAAGCTCAAAATCTCCGGTTTCTGTATTGGCTTTAATCCTTGATATCGTTCTGTTCGTTTCGTTGTCAACAAGTGTAATAGTTGCAGGAAGTGGTGCGGAAGACAGTTCATCAATAACTTTTCCCTTAAGAACAGTTACAATTTTCTTGTTCTTATGTTCTTCTATGATAGGGTCAATAAATTGATCTTGTCTTGTTTCGGCCTCCGCTTTAGCAAGCGCAGCACTTTGTGGTTTAATCTCCTGTACAATTGGCGGATCTATTGATTTTCGTTCCTGTGCTACTTCTGATTTAGGTTCTGCAACAGGAGGAGATTCAGATTTTGTTTCCTGCGGAAGTTCAACGGGCTTTGTTTCTTGTGTTGTAGCAACAACTATGGGTTGTGTTTCCTGAGATGCTGTAACGGTAGCAGGCTGAGGTTGTACTACAGGTGACTCTACTGGTTTTGTTTCTTCTTTTTTTACATCTGCAATAACAGGTGCAGTTTCAGGAATTACGTCTCGTTGTATTTGTTTGGGAGGATCAACGAATCGTATTCTGTATAAATCAGCGTTTCCTAATCCATCCTCACGCATGGCAGAGAAATAGCCTGTTTTTTTATCGTCAGATAAAGTGAAGAAGCCATCGTATTCAATTGAATTAATTGGATGTCCCATGTTGATGGGTCTTGTCCATTTACCATCCTTAAATTCGCTTTTAAAGATGTCGTTACTTCCCATGGTCGGGTGGCCATCAGAAGAGAAAAAAAGTGTAACCCCATCCGAATGAATGAAAGGAGAATCTTCATTACCACGGGTATTAATTGTTGGCCCAAGATTAACGGCCCTGCCCCATTCGCCTTTACTGTCCAATTCACTGACATAAATATCCAGCTCGCCTTTGCCACCAGGTCTGTTACTGGTAAAGTAGAGTTTTTTGCCATCGGCAGAGATACACGCAGATGTTTCCCAGAACAACGGTGTATTTATGTTTCTGTTTAGCGGAACGGGCTTCGTCCATTCGCTACCTTCCAGCTTAGATACATAGATATCTCCAGCACCTTCTTCATAATACAAGAACAAGGTTTTTCCATCGTGCGAAAGAGATGCAGCAGCATCATTGTACTTTGCGTTAATGTTTGAGCTGATTTTTTGAGGAATACTCCAGGAATCTCCCTGTCTTGTTGAAATGTAGATATCTTCGTAGTTCGTGCCGCTTTTTAATTTGTACTCATCGGTAGAGCGGTTTGAGGTAAAAATTAAAGTACTCCCGTCAGATGAAACAAGGGGTGAGTAATCGTGATGGATAGAATTAACATCTCCTCCTAGATTTTCAAGTACTACGTATGCAGGGTGCTTGCTTAATGAATCACCTGTAACACATTCTGCTATTTTATTATCAGCTATATGAGCTAATTTCTTGTTCTTTGTTTTAAACTCGTTATAATGATGGCTGGCTTTACTATACTGATGGTCGTATTGATATGCCATTCCTAAGTGGTAGTCTATATCAGCATCTATTTCAGCATTGGAACGATAAGCCCTTTCAAGATAAGGAACGGAACGTGACTTCTTCTCGCTATGGAGGTAGCAAAGCCCTAACTTAAAATTTACTTCAGCATTATCAGATGCAAGGTTATATGCGTTTTCGTAGATTTTTAAAGCATTTTCATAGTCCTTCTTTGCAATGAGTTTATCCCCCTTGTCCATCAAAGATTTGAAATCCTGTGCCCATACACAATTGACAAGGAGAAATAAAAATATCGTAACTACTTTCCTCATGGGATAGGTGAGGTTAGCTCACTTTAAACCGTAAATTAACACTATTCTTACCTGATTTCAAGTTTGCCATCATTAAATGGGACTAAAATACCTGTTACAATATTTGTGCTTATTTAGCAAAATAATGCTTTAATTTCCTTTATAACCTGGGCCACGTATAATTTTGCCTGGTTTTGCCCCTGTATGTTCTCCATCACGGAGAACGGAAACGCCATTTACCAAAACATGAACCATACCTTCTGCATAAACATGAGGTTTTGTAAAAGTAGCTTTGTCGTGAATCTTTGCAGGGTCAAAAATTGCTACGTCAGCATAATAGCCCTGTTTTAGAAGTCCGCGTTTTTTAATTTTGAGATTGCTTGCCGGCAAGGAGGTTAAACGTCTGACAGCTTCTTCAAGCGGAACAAGTTTCTCGTCTCTGACGTATCTTCCCAATACTTTTGCAAAGGTGCCGAATGCCCTTGGATGGTCAGGTAAATTGGCAGTGTCTGCTGTAATATTATATGATCCGGCATCTGAACCAAAGCTCACGTACGGTAATTTAAAAATCCGCTTTACGTTATCTTCTGATTGAAGGTAGTACAAGGCTTCAACTCTCGACTTATCTTTTACCACCAGGTCAATAGCAGTCTCATCGGCATCTTTGCCATGCATCTTCGAGGCTTCGCTAAGTGTTTTTCCTTTGTATAACTTGTTAAGTGAATCGAGGCGAAATCCCATTAGCACAACATTTTCAGGTTCTGAGTTCTTATAGGGAATACCTTTTCTCATCTCATACAAAACCTTTTTTCTGATGGCTGGGTCTTTCAGGCGCTTGCGCATTTCCTTTGCTCCACCTTCCTGAACCCACGTTGGCAGTCTTGAAGATAAACCCGTTCCGCTTGCCATATAAGGATACATGTTGGCTGTAATCTTTAGTCCCGTCTTTCTTGCACTATCTATTTTGTTAATAACAGAATCGATCTTATTCCAGTTACGCTTGATGTTTATTTTTAAATGATAAATCTCGGCAGGAACATTAGCTTCTTTTGAAATTCGGATGGTTTCATTTAAAGCTCTAAGAATGAAATCTCCTTCGCTTCTCATATGCGTGATATACATGCCACCGTAGGAAGAAACAACTTTTGACAGCTCAATAAGCTCGTGCGTTGAGGCGAAGTTTGCAGGTGCGTAGATGAGTGACGTACCGAGACCCATTGCCCCCTCTTCCATGGCTTGAGCAACCAGTGTTTTCATCTTTTTAAGTTCTTCTGCTGTAGGGGCTCTGTTGGCATGCTCCATTACATAGATGCGGACAGTAGTAGCACCGACAAATGATGCAACGTTAGGGCTAATCCCTTTTTTTTGAAGAAATCTGAAATAACCTCCCAATGTAGTATACAAACTATCTACTGGTTTTTTGAGGTTTCTTTTTATAGGTGCGGCAGACCATCCTTCGCCGAAGACTTCCAATGTAACGCCTTGTTTTATGTCGCTCATCGAAGACCCGTCTTTAAGAAAAATACCGTCAGACCAGCTTAGCATATTGATAAACCCCGGGGCAACTGCAAGGTTGCTGGCATTAATCTCTTTTTTACCTACAGCATCTTTTAAGTTGCCAATTGCTGCAATGGTATCATTTTGAATGGCAACGTCTCCCTTTAGGGGAGCACTACCGGAACCGTCGTAAATTGTCCCGTTTCTAATAACGACGTCATATACTGTTGGAGGCTGTGCATTACAAGACAGACTTACAAACAAGACTGCTGGTAATAAGAGTTTTTTTATCATAAGTAGCCTGAGGAGCGTGTTTGGGAGTGAGTGCTGTTGATTGGTTCTTCTTTGTATTGATCCGGATTATTTTTTAATCCTTCCTAGTCTCAAAAATACAGGGAAAGTAACATTCTTCAACTCGTCATCCTGCCAAAGATTTTTTAGTGATGTAATAAAATCGTCTACCGGGTTAAAGCCATTTGAATTAATGAACTTTTGGGTTGACGACCATGATGAGAGGTATCCTGCAAATTGTTGTTTAGTCCATTCTACCGCTATTGAAAACGCAGGAGCAGGTATCTCCTCAAACGGAAATGAAATAGATCTGTACTGGTCTTCAACCAGCTTTCGGGCATCATCCCAATACGGCCCTACCGTTTCTGTATAGAATTTATTAAACAATTCATCTATTGATTCATCTACAGATAGCACTGCATATCCCCAAACTGCTAACAAACCATTGGGTTTGGCTGTACGCATTACTTCTTTATAAAACAATTCGCGCTGAAACCAATGCAAGGCCTGGCCAACCGTAATTAAATCAAAGTAGTTATCAGGAAAGGTAGTGTGTTCGGCGCTGCTTACACTGTAGGTTATGTTGCTAGCTTGTACGGCGTTTTCAAGTTGCTTATTGCTTATATCGGTAGCATAAACCTCATCAAACATGCTCGCAAGGTGTTTGGCTACCTGTCCGTTTCCTGTTGCGCAATCCCAGGCTCTCGATTTCTCATGCAAGTGCTTATAAATGAAGTCATATAATGCATTAGGGTAATCGGGCCTGAAGGTTGCGTAGATTTTAGCGTGGCCTGAAAAGTAGTCTTTAATAGGCATGGTGATGTAACGATAGATAAGCTTACAATTTAATAGGAATCCGATTCAAAGGCTATGCCTTAATTGGACCTATGCCATAGCTTAACATTGCGGTATAGTAGCCCAGCCATGTAGCATCAGTGTCGGTTTCATTAGGATTGCATGGTGAAATAGCCTGAAAATAGGGTGAATACGGTGTTTTTAGGGAAAAAAGGCCGTTTATCCCTATGTTATCCGAAGGAATACCGTATCACCACCCTATCACTATGAAGGCGGCTTTGATGGCACTTGGCAGGGAGTAGGGACACTTGAAGTAGCCCCAGTATTTTCTTTACAGGGATTTTAGCCTTTTTTGAAAGGGCCTTGCTTGCAGGACAAAACTTGCAGATTATTAATGAGGGCGGTTTTCCTGGGTAAGAAAACTGAAGATAGGAGAAGTATTATGATTTTATGAAAAGGTACTATACATGGATGTATAGTACCTTTTTGAGAATATTATTTCTTTATCAATAAAGCGAGTTCGTTCAATTGCTCTTGCGATATGGTTGAAGGAGAGTCGATCATTACATCGCGGCCTGCATTGTTTTTAGGGAAGGCAATGAAGTCTCTGATAGAGTCGGCGCCACCAAAGATTGAGCAAAGTCTGTCGAAGCCGAATGCAATTCCGCCATGGGGAGGGGCTCCGTATTCAAAGGCTTCCATCAGGAAGCCAAACTGTTTTTTAGCTTCTTCTTCGGTAAAACCAAGGTGCGTGAACATCATAGACTGTGTTGGCCTGTCGTGGATACGGATAGAGCCACCGCCTACTTCAGTTCCGTTAATAACCATGTCGTAAGCATTTGCTCTTACTTCACCAGGTTTTGTATCCAACAGATGGATGTCTTCCGGTTTCGGCGATGTAAAAGGATGGTGCATGGCATGGTAGCGCTTGGTTTCTTCATTCCACTCAAGGAGCGGGAAGTCTAACACCCATAAAGCGGAGAACTTGTTTTTGTCTCTGAGGCCTAATCTTTCTCCCATCAGCAAACGCAGTTCATTCAGTTGTTTGCGTGTTGCATTTTTCTCACCGGCAAGTAATAGAATAAGATCACCAGGCTGCGCATTAAATCTCTCTGCCCATACTTTCAAATCATCTTGAGAATAGAATTTATCTACGGATGATTTAATTGAGCCATCTGTTCTGTATTGAACATAAACCAATCCTTTCGCACCTATCTGAGGGCGTTTTACAAATTCTGTAAGTTCGTCTATTTGTTTTCTGGTATACTCTGAACAACCTTTCGCACTAATACCAACAACCAGTTCGGCACTTTCAAACACGGGGAAGTTCTTGCCTTTGGTAAGTTCTGTTATTTCAACAAACTTCATCTCGAAGCGTGTATCGGGTTTGTCAGAACCGTAGAGTCGCATAGCCTCATCATACTTCATTCTGGGAACTGAAGGAATATCAATTCCTTTTACGTTCTTGAATAAATGACGAATCAATCCTTCGAAGGTGTTAAGAATATCTTCCTGGGTAATGAAAGCCATCTCACAGTCTATCTGCGTGAACTCAGGCTGGCGGTCAGCTCTTAAATCTTCATCGCGAAAACATTTCACAATCTGATAATAGCGGTCGAAGCCCGATACCATCAGTAACTGTTTAAAGGTTTGAGGGGATTGAGGAAGAGCATAAAACTCTCCATGGTGAATTCTCGATGGCACAACAAAATCTCTTGCTCCTTCAGGCGTTGATTTTATCAACACAGGTGTTTCAACTTCAATAAAATTCTGACTGTCGAGGTAAGCACGTGTTTGCTGTGCCATCTTGTGACGTAGCTGCAGGCTTTCCCTTACCGGATTTCTGCGTAAGTCCAGGTAGCGGTACTTCATGCGAAGTTCATCGCCGCCATCGGTATCATCTTCGATGGTGAAAGGGGGTAGCTTGGCTGCATTAAGAATATTAAGTTTAGTAACCTTAACTTCAATATCTCCGGTAGCAATCTTATCGTTTTTAGAAAGGCGTTCAACAACAGTTCCTTCTACCTGGATTACGTATTCTCTTCCCAGCGAACGGGCAGAAGCAAGGAGTGCCGCCTCTGTTTTACCTTCTTCAAAAATAAGCTGGGTAATTCCATAGCGATCGCGAAGGTCTATCCACAGAACACTTCCTTTATCTCTAAGGCGTTGTACCCACCCGGAAAGTGTTGTTTGTTTATTAACGTCAGAAATTCTTAGTTCACCGCAAGTATGAGTTCTTAACATAGCAGAATTGTTATTTTTGCCGGGCTGCAGATTTGTTGTTTCTTTTTCTGTAGCCTTTAGTCAGGATAAAGCTCACTTGAGAACCTTTTCCTCAGGCGGGTGCGAAGTTAATAATACTTTGTTGTTGACGTTATATGTATAAATAAATTGATAATGAGTATTCGTCTTTTTCTTTTGATTGCATGCTGCTTTTTTGCATTTGATAAGCCCAAACTGGTAAAAACCAAGGTGGCAACAGGTATTACTGTTTCTTTGCCAAAAGACTGGCGCCCAATGGATAATATGGATTTTACAGAGCGCTACCCGTCTGTAAGGGCCCCTTTGGCGGCTTATACCAACCAGGAAAGATCCGTTGATTTTAGTGTAAACATATCAGCTACGCAGTGGCCTGATGCCAACCTTGATGTAGCCAAGCAATTTTTTAAATCCAGCGTGGTAAATATGTTCGATCGCGTTGATATGATAGGAGAGGGAACTAAGGAGGTGAAAGGCAGAAAATATATCTACTTTGAATTTACATCACGCGTAAACGGAAACAGAGCACAGGAGGGATTGAGAGACGCAGTTTTAAAGTATAGCTACATTCAATACCTTATTGAACCACGAAGAACACTTGTATTTTCGTTCAATTGCCCTCAGCGCGCACAAGAGGAATGGCGGGAGACTGCCAAGGCTATGATGAATTCAATTAAAATAGATTAATTGCTTCAGTAACATATAATGGAAATATTTTCTCATGAGTACTTTATGCGTGAAGCGCTTAAAGAAGCAAAAAAAGCTTTTGACACCAATGAAATTCCGGTGGGAGCAGTAGTAGTTTGCAAGAACAAGATAATAGCCAGGGCGCATAACCAAACAGAGGTGTTAACGGATGCAACGGCACATGCAGAAATGCTGGCTGTAACTGCTGCCGAAAACTACTTGGGTTCAAAATACTTAAATGAATGTATACTGTATGTTACATTAGAGCCATGTGTTATGTGTGCGGGGGCATTGCATTGGGTACAACTAGAGCGGCTGGTATTTGGGGCTTCTGATGTTCAAAGGGGCTATTCGCTGGTGTCTTCGCCTCTTCTTCATCCAAAAACGGAAGTTGTAAAGGGAGTAAAAGCAGATGAGGCAAAGCTTCTAATAGATGAATTTTTTAAGAAATTGCGATTATAGTGGGGAAAATTGCGCCTGTTTGCCTCAAAAAACAGCGGGACTGAGAATTTTCTGATCATTCTTACAGTTGTATATTTGGCAGCTTTAAAACATTTTGTTAAACCAATAAACTAAAGTTTAGTATGGCATTTACACTTCCCGCATTACCTTATGCATCAAACGCGCTCGAACCTCACATCGATGCTAGAACCATGGAGATTCATCATGGGAAACATCATAACACATATGTTACCAACCTTAACAATGCAATAGCCGGATCAGATGCTGAAAAACTAAGCATTGAAGATATTTGTAAAAACATTTCCAAGTATCCGGTAGCTGTTAGAAATAACGGTGGCGGGCATTATAACCATTGTCTTTTCTGGACTATTATGGGGCCTAATGCAGGTGGTGTCCCTACAGGCGCTTTAGCGGATGATATTAATGCTACTTTCGGAACTTTTGACGACTTTAAAACAAAATTTGCAGCAGCAGCTACAGGTCGTTTCGGTTCTGGCTGGGCTTGGCTTGTTGTTGATGCTTCAGGAAAATTACAAATAACTTCAACGGCTAACCAGGATAATCCTTTAATGGATGTTGCCGAAGTAAAAGGTACTCCTATTCTTGGTCTTGACGTATGGGAACATGCCTATTATTTAAACTACCAAAACAGAAGACCAGATTATATCACCTCATTCTGGAATGTTGTAAACTGGAATGAAGTAAGCAGAAGATATTCTGTAGTGAAGAAATAATTATATATGAAGATTTAGGGTATTAAGGCTCTGTGCAGGAGCCTTAATATTTTTTCTTCCGGAACAGATAAGCAAGCCCAACACGAATAGAGAAGTTACCTTCGAAGTAGAAATCTGTTATTGCTTCAACTCTCCAGGTTTCACTAAAGGGTTTAGCCCAGCCACCTCCAATAGAAACATCGTTCGCACCTATCAATCCACGAAGACGGATAAAGCCATCAACGATAGGATACCATCGCATACCAACAACAGCACTGGTTTCATCGTCTGTCCAGATTTCTAAGCCTGCAGTAGCAGTGTATTGTTCCGTAATAAAATAGTTGACCTCAAGACCGGCCTGCGCTTTGGAAAAATAAACATCGTAGTCGGATTTAATGAGATCGAGCTGGGTACCAATGATAAAGTCTTTAGCCGATTGTGCTATACAGTTGTAAGAGAAGCAGAAAGACGAAATCAATATTAGATATTTCATTAGTACTCCAGGGCATAAGGTTAAGAGCACGAATATAATGCCAAGGAGTCTAAAAATATGATCTGTGAAAACTTGCCGTCTTAAAAGTGCGAGAAAAGTATTGCGAGGCTGAACTTCTGTCAAGTCTTGATTCTGCGATTGCTTTCTATTCAGAGCATTAGGCCTTTGCGACAACCTTACTTACGTTCCTCTATCATCTTCTGAATGGCGAGGTATTCGTCCCTAAGCTTTGCGGCTTCCATAAACTCTAGTTCTTTTGCTGCTTTTTCCATGGCCTTGCGTGTTCGCTCTGCCATCTTGGTTAGCTCATCTTTGCTTAGATATGCCACAACAGGATCTGCGGCAAGTGATGTCTCTTCGCTCTCTATGTAGTAGTTAACGGTAGACTTCTTCTTGTCGGCAACCTTTGTCTGGTTAAGGATTGACTCTTTCGATTTGATTACCGTCTTAGGAGTGATGCCGTGTTTCTTGTTATACTCTGCCTGTATGCTCCTCCTTCTGTTGGTCTCATCAATTGCTTCGCGCATAGAATCTGTTATGGTGTCTGCATACATAATAACGCGACCATTGGCGTTTCTTGCAGCCCGACCAATTGTTTGAACCAGCGATCGCTGATTCCTGAGGAAGCCCTCTTTATCTGCATCCAGAATCGCCACCAACGAAACTTCAGGGAGATCTAAGCCTTCGCGAAGAAGGTTTACACCGACAAGTACATCATACACCCCTAGTCTAAGTTGCCTTAGAATTTCAACACGTTCTAAAGTGTCAACTTCAGAATGTATGTAACGACATTTGATACCCGCCCTTTCCATAAACTTTGTGAGTTCTTCCGCCATTCGTTTTGTGAGTGTAGTAACAAGCACACGTTCTTTCTTTTTTACACGTTCATCAATTTCTTCGAGCAAGTCGTCAATCTGGTTACGGCTCGGCCTCACGTCTATTTCAGGATCAAGCAAGCCTGTAGGGCGAATTAACTGCTCTACCACCACACCTTCTGATTTTCGAAGTTCGTATTCACCTGGCGTAGCACTTACATATATTGCTTGATTTATCATTGCCTCAAATTCATTGAAGGTAAGTGGTCTGTTATCTAAAGCAGAAGGCAAGCGAAAACCAAAGTCGACAAGATTCACCTTTCTTGATCGGTCGCCACCCCACATTGCCCTTATCTGCGGAATGGTAACATGACTTTCATCAATAACCATAAGAAAGTCATCAGGGAAATAATCGATAAGGCAGAAAGGTCTTGCTCCTGGCTTTCTTCTATCAAAGTATCTCGAGTAATTTTCAATGCCGGAGCAGTAGCCGAGCTCGCGCATCATTTCCAGGTCGAATTCAGTACGCTCTTTCAATCGCTTTGCTTCGAGGTGACGGATCTCGGATTCAAACATCGACACCTGAGTTACCATGTCATGTTGAATCTCTTTCATGGCTACCTGAAGTGAATCTTTTCCTGTAACAAAAAGGTTGGCAGGAAATATAGTTACAACTTTTTCATCAGAGATCTTTTTCCCTGACTGCGGATCTATCCTTTGAATAGATTCAATTTCATCGCCCCAGAAATAAATCCGTATGGCGTAATCCGCGTAAGCGAGAAATACATCTACCGTATCACCTTTAACACGGAAAGTACCTCTCTTAAACTCTGCTTCTGTCCTGTTATAAAGAATGTCGACCAGGGCAAAGAGCAGGCGGTTACGCGCAATTACTTCGCCTACTTTAAGTTTGATTACGTTCTTTCCAAACTCATCAGGATTACCAATACCATAAATACACGATACTGAAGCTACAACTATTACATCTCTTCTCCCGGTAAGGAGGGAGGATGTAGCACTTAATCTAAGTTTCTCGATCTCTTCATTAATAGAAAGATCTTTTTCAATGTAAATATTGGATGAGGGAATGAAAGCCTCAGGCTGATAGTAATCGTAATAAGATATAAAATACTCAACTGCATTTTCAGGAAAGAAGTTTTTGAACTCCCCGTATAGCTGTGCTGCAAGTGTTTTATTATGACTTAGAACAAGCGTTGGACGATTGCTTTGGGCTATAACATTAGCAATAGTAAATGTTTTTCCCGAACCTGTTACCCCAAGTAATGTTTGATGAGCTTCACCTTCATCAAGACCTTTTATAAGTTGTTTTATTGCCTGCGGCTGATCGCCTGTCGGTACGTAATCGCTAGTTAGTTTGAAATCCATACGAAGTATTTGTCTGGCCGGTGCTAATAAAAAGCCCCGAGCTGACAACGTTATGTCAACAAGAATAGTTAGCGATGAAATTAAAAAATTAAGATGAAAGTATTCGGAATAATTAAGCAGCCTTAATTATTCCAAATATTCCATGATTTCTCAGCCTGAACGTGCAACATCTCAAGACCGTTTTTAATTAATGCACCTCGCATTTCTGCTTTTTGTAAGAAAAGAGTTCTCGCAGGGTTATAGATAAGATCATATACGTAATGATCAGCGCCTATCATATCATAGGTGATTGGAGGCATTGTATCCGTATTAGGATGCATGCCGAGAGGCGTGGTATTGATAAGAAGAAGAGACTCAGCGATAATCTTAGGATTTTTTTCAAGATCTTGATAAGTAATATTGCCTGTAGATTTCTCGCGTGATACTATCTTGTATTCAATCTTTAATTTCTTTAAGGCTTCCTGTACAGCTTTCGAAGATCCTCCTGATCCTAAAACGAGTCCCTTAAACGTTTTTTCTTTAGGGAGCCACTTTTCAAGCGTTTCATAAAACGCATCTGAATCAGTATTGAAACCTTTTCTCTTTCCGTCTTTAAATTTTATAACATTTACAGCACCAATCTTCTTTGCTACAGGATCAACTTCGTCCAAGAATTGGATTACTTGTTCTTTATACGGCAGTGTAACATTTAGCCCTGTAAGGCCTTTTGTTTCTTTTATCAGCGTTTCAATTTCTTTTATATTATTTAGCGGGAAGAGTTCGTAATGATAATCACGCAACCCTTCACGAAAGAACTTTTCATCGAAGTATGCTTTTGAAAATGAATGACTAACCGTCTGTCCGATCAGCCCAAATACTTTTTCCATGTTTACAATTTTGTTTTAAGTCCTGCAGCAATCTTTTCAATTAAAACCACTATAAAAACACCAAGCGCAATCATCAATATGGCCTGGAAAATTTGAGGATCTTTACCAGTTATGTTCATGTAGTGCCAGGGGAGGATACTTGTATCATAAGCTGGTATCTGTTCTCCTTTGCTATTTGTTGTATATTCAAAAACCTGACGCCATGGCCATAATTTATTTAATGCGCCTAGCATAAGGCCTGCTAACAAAGCTACTGTTGTATTATGATAATCAATATAAATTTTGGATATAAATCTCGATGCCATCCATAATCCTATTAATGCACCAAAAACAAATGCTCCAATAACCTCTAAATCCAACGTGTTAAAGCTAATTACTATCAACTGATATTTCCCAATCAAAAGCAGGATAAATGCACTTGAAATACCTGGAATGATAAAAACAAAACCACTTAGAAATCCGCCTATGATGGTGGAAAGAAGACTATTGGGTGAGCTTACGGGAGGTATAACGGTAAGTAGAAAGCTTAGGCCAACACCAAGAATGAAATTTAAACCCACCTGGATCTTCCACTTACGAACCTTCCTGAAAAGGAGAAAACCGGAGATAGCAATAATACCGAAAAGAAAAGATGTAGCAGGAATGAAATGCTTTTGAATGATACTGCTAATCAATAATGTACTTGTAAATAAGCTTATAATTATCCCCGAGAGAATAGTTACAAGGAAGTTGCCATTAATGTGGTTCCAAAAAGAAGTAAAACTTTTCTTCCTGATGAGAACAAAAGCTTCGGAGTTGAACGAGCTTAGGGATTGAACCAGTTGCTGATAAACCCCAAGTATAAGTCCTATTGTACTGGCAGAAACGCCGTGCACAACTTCTGTGGCACCCATTAATAAACCTTTTACAAAGATCAGAATGTAATCTTTCGGTTTTTTCAATAAGGATACTGTTTAATCCACCTCAAATGGAGGTGCAGTGTTGCTACGTTTTTTCTCAATACCAAGAAAATGCAAGAAAGTATCACCCCTTAATCCCAGGCGAATTGTTTCCAGCGGGATAACCTCTTCAGGGGCAATGTTTCCAAGGTTTACATTTGCACCCAACAACTTAATGAACCAAACCTGTTGCGCTTTTTGAGGTGCTTCCCAAATAATTTTCTCGAAAGGAATTTTTGTGAGGATCTCCTGAACGAGACCAGATCTTACTTCACCTGTAGAGCGGAATAATCCAACGTTACCACCTTCGCGTGCTTCACCGATTACCTTCCATGCGCCTGCTTCAAGTTCTTTCTGCATCAGGTCAATCCACATGTAAGGAGGGATAATCTTATCTGCATCTTTAGAGCCAACTTCCGATAGTACTGTAACCTGCTCAGATAGTTTAGCAATGTAATCGCACTTCTTGTCGTGATCAAGATCAATGGATCCATCAGAAACCTCAGCGAAAGACATATTGTACTTGTCAAGCAGCTTTCGGTAATCATCAAATTGATCTCTGATGATGAACGCTTCAAACAAGGTTCCGCCAAAGTATACAGGAATGCCTGCATCTTTGTAAACTTTCAATTTGTCTGTGAGCCGTGGAGTAACGAAAGATGTAGCCCAGCCCAGCTTTACGATGTCTACGTAATCAGCGCATGTGCTAACAAAGTCTTCTGCCTGACGAATGCTTAATCCTTTGTCCATGGCCATGGTAAAACCATATTGCCTGGGCTTAGATGTACGCTCAGGTAGCTTTTTGAGGTCGTAATTCATTAATGATTTTCTTTTCTAAACTGTTCGATAATCTTATGTAACGCTTTCTGTGTTTCAATTTTCGGAAAGAAATCATAAAGCGCCGTATGACCATCGAAGTCCAAAATTAAAGCATTTTCTAGATAATTAAAGGCTTCTTTAAATTTGCCTGCTTCAATCAGGTAAACCGTCATCCGGTAAAAGAGCTCAGCATCGTCAGGAATCAGTTCAAAACCCTGCAATAATATCTCAATAGCTTTTCCGTAATCACCTTGCTCGTAATAAATAAACGACCAGTTAAGCCAGATTTCCTTATCATCCGGGTCTAATTTGCTTGCCTCCTCGTAGGCGTCAAGGCTCGAAATTGTATTGCCTATTTTAAATTCCGCATGAGCAACAGATTTCCAGTATTCTGCATTTTCAGCATGCAGCTTTAGGGCTTTGTTATAAAAATGAAGAGCCTGGTGCCATTTTTCCATCTTTTCGAGGCATGCACCCGCCCCATACCAAGCCTCATCATAAAGATTATCGAGTTTGGATGCTTTCTGAAAGTATTTAAGTCCTAATTCGTATTGCTCTAAACTTTCATAAGCAGCACCAATGCAGCAGTATACCTCAGGACTAGGACCTTCAATGTCAATAGTCTTTTTGAAAGCATCCAATGCCTTTGTGTATTGCTGCAAATTCATATGGGTGTTTCCCATATTGAAAAATGCTGAAGCAAAGGTGTCGTCGATAGTTATGGCATAATCGTAAGCATTCAAAGCTTCTTCGAACTTCTCGAGTTTGTTATACACGATGCCGAGATTATACCAGGCGGCAGCAGAATAAGGGTCTTCGTCAATAAATTTCTGGTAGTAATCAACGCTGCTTTCCAACTGACCGGTTATGTCAAGGCAGTAAGCCAGCTCGTAAAGTGCCCCATCATGGTTGATATTTAACTCTACGGCGCTTTTATAAGCGGAAATTGCCCCTTCGTAATCCTCCATGCTTTGTCGGGCAAGACCGATGTTGTAAAAAACTTCGTCCTTGTCGTCAGCCAGTGTTAGGGCTTGTTCATAGTTTTCCAGCGCTTCCTGGAAATTTCCCTGAAGCGAGTTTATAGAACCTTTTGTTAAAAATATCTCTGGATCATTGGGTTGAAGTGCATGAGCCTGCTCAAGTAGGTCAAGAGCCTGGTCATATTCTTCTAAATTAGTGAGTACTTGAGCTTTAACCGTAATTAATTCGGTAGAGAATGGATACTGGCTTATTGCTTGATTAACTGCCTGTAAAGCACGGTTGTATTTACCGCGAAACATGTAGTAATCAATAATTTCTTCGTATGCATCTAAATCAAAAAATTCAGGTTTTTTTCTTCGAAGGTGGTCTTCAAATCGTTTAATCAGCTCGTTTTCCTCTTCTCTTTTTCTGTATTCTCTCGACATTGACTAAAGGTTTTCCTAAAATAGGTAAATTCCGGTGTAAAGCTAAACGGATAAACCTATTTTTTATCATGATGTTTTAAATAATAATCGCAGCACCAGGAGACGGAATCGTCTATTGGTTTGAAGGAAAAATCAAGTAAACGCGTGATTTTATTGTTGTTATAAGCGAAGCGCGTGCCTGCAAGCCTTGCCGTTTCTTTTGTTATCAGAGGTTCAGAGCCACTAAGTTTAGCCCTGATATTCTCGGTAAAAGCAGCAAATTGAACCAAATTTCTATTAAGTTTTATAGTTGGTTGTTTTTTATTAAACCTACGTGCTATACTTGAAAATAATTCAACAATGCTGATGTTGCCGGCACTGACTATAAAACGCTCATTGCTGGCGGAGTGATTTAAAAGCTTTACCGCAATATCTGCCACATCTCGCACATCCACGTAGTTGAGGTAACTATCAATGTAAAAGGATCGTTCATCCCATACATATTTAAAAATCTGCCCGCTGCTCTTATTCCAGTCAGCAGCAGCGAGTATAACCGATGGATTTAGAATTACAGTGTTAAGCCCTTCTTCGTTTCCACGAAATACCTCAAGTTCTGCGTAATACTTTGATTTGGCATAGACAGTGTTCTGAGGGCTATCTATCCATTTGTTTGTTTCGTCGATAAAAGACTGATCTTTTTGTCTACCTAGCGCCGCTACAGAGCTAATGTACACAAAGCGTTTTACATTGTTGGCGAGAGAGGCATTAATAGTATTTCGGGTACCAATTACGTTAATATCCATGATCTTGCGCTCATGTGCAGGATTGAACGACACCATGGCCGCGCAATGAATAACTTGCGTTACTCCTTGCAGCGCTTCTTCAAACGAAACAGGATCTAGTATGTCGGCTTCTCTCCAGGTGATGTGTTGTGTTATGTCGTATAGCAGATGGATGTCACTGTCTTTTCTTTTTATAGCGATAAAGGGCTGCTTTGTATAAACTAACTGCCGTACTATAAAACTTCCTAGTAATCCATTGGCTCCTGTAACTGCAATCATTGAAGAGAATTATTCAACAAAGGTAAATTAATAGCTTTTTGAAAATATTTATTTTTTTGAGCCGTGCGAATTAGTTCCGCATGTTTTATGTGATGACAATCACTGCCCAACCAGTGGACCCAACCTCTGTCGATTAATTTGTATGCTGTACTTTGTGCTTCCTTCGAATAATAACCGGTTAGAGAACTCATATTAACCTGGAACAATACGCCTCGGTTAATAAGATCTTCTGCCTTTTTGATATTGTTGTATAGATATAGATATCTTTCAGGGTGGGCCAGGATCAGCTTATACCCTTTTGTTAATGCAAGGAAGATGAATTCATTTAAATTGAAAGGTTCATTTACAAAGTTTGTTTCGAATAATAAGTAATTACCTTTAATGGTGAGAAGCCGTTCATTGGTATGCAAATATTTCATCAGCGCTTCATCCAGATAATACTCAGCAGCTGCCTCTACTTTGAAATCTATATTGTTAATAAGAAGCTGGCTCTTTAGTTCTGTTAGCTTTTTATTGATTGTGCTTGGGGTATTGCGATACAGATCCTCCATAATATGAGGAGTGGTAACCAGTGCGGAGTATCCAAGTTCTTTAAAATGTCGAATTATATTTAATGATTCATCAAATGTTTTTACGCCGTCATCCAACCCAGGCAGGAGATGGGAATGGATATCTACTTTTAAAGTAGGTCCAGAGACACTTTCAATTCTTTTAAACCAGGAAAACACTATGCTCTAAAAAGTGATTTAAACGTAAACTCGTTCTTCTTTTCTTCATAATATCCGTATCCATAAGTTTTTCCCTGAATTGGTACAGCATTTAATAACGTGGTAATGTTGGAGAGCTTATTAATAGCAATGATTCGTTGTAGATTGCTTATGAACTCACGTTTTGAGTAATTCGCCCTGAAAATGTACAGACAAATATCTGCTTTTTTCATTGCCATAATGCCATCCGTTACCAGCCCCACAGGAGGTGTATCCAAAATTACATAGTCGTAAGTATTTTTAAGCTCAGAAATGAAATCACTAAATTCTTCGTGTAGTAAAAGCTCTGATGGATTAGGAGGTTGTGGCCCTGCAGCAATATAATGGAAGTTATCAAGTTGGGTTGCCGAAATACAGTCCTGCCAATTGTGTTTTTTTATTAATACAGTACTTACGCCACGAGTGCTATCATACGTTACTACCGGATGCTCTTTCTTCTTTCTCATATCCAAATCCACCAGTATTACTTTCTTTTTGGATAAGGCAAGTACACCACCGAGGTTCATAGCAACAAAGGATTTTCCTTCGCCTGAGACTGTTGAAGATATTGCAATTACTTTTTGCCCTGACGGACTGTTAAAAAAATCCAGGTTTGTTCTGATGGATCGCAACGCTTCGCTGACTACCGATTTAGGATAGTCCAGAACATACAAACCTGATGATATTTTGTGTCGGGTAGTAGGGATTGTTCCTAGAAGTGGTACCTGAACTTTATTTAACTGACTAACTGCATTTATCTTGTTGTTAGCAAGATAGAGGAGGCCGATAAAAAAGAAGTTGATGATAAAACTCATTACCGCCCCGATACCAAGTATCATGAGACGATTAGGAGATATGGGTGTAGCAGAGATTGAGGCAGGTGAAAGAATCTTGAATTCAGGAATAGTGCCGGCTTGCGCTATTTCGAATTCCGATTTTGATTGCATTAAAGTCAAATAAAATTGCTCGTATAGTTTATAAAAGCGTTGGTTTTTGCTGTATTCCGTGTGCTTGTTCGGGAAGAGGGCAAAACTCTTTTCAAGTCTTGTCTTGGTATTGCTGAGCTCTTCTAACCTTTTTTTCCAATCACTTCTCAGTTCACTCAGCTGTTCCTGTGTTTTTGATTTCAGAAGTTCTATTTCCTTTTCTTTGCTTCTATATGTGTAGGTGATTTCATTAACTGACAATTTCAGTTTTTCCTGTTCTAAATTTAGTCTGGTTAATTGGTCTATGTCTTTACTTAATCCTTCAGGAAGAGCGCTTCGAATAGAGATGGGAATTGTGAAATTGTTATCATTTAAACTGTTTAGTAGCCGGTCTGATTCTCTTATTTTCCTGGCCATTTCATACCGCTGGGAATCTACACGATTTATTGCTTCTACTGTCTCTTTTAAACTTTCATCCAGATTGTATGTTTTGTTTTCGAGGGTGAAAGATTCGAAATAGTTTTCATAATCTTCCATTCGTTTTTCTATTACACGCAGCTCGTTCGTTAGCCATCCAATCTTCTGGGTGTTCGCTAAATTCTTTTGTTGATTACTAAAGCTTAAGTAGGCGCTATCAATTTTGTTTAAGACAGCACGCGCCTTAAACGGGTTATGGTCTTTAAATGAAATTCTAAGGGTGTTTGCATTATAATTTAATGGCTCTGCTACTAAATTCCTGATCAGATAATCTAAGAGCACGTCGTCACTGTGAATAATAAAATAGTAGGCTACCTCATCTCCTTTCTTAAACAGATTGTTTTTCTGCAGTACAAGTTTCAGGTCTCCAAGCCTTACTTCTTCTCCATAATTACCTTCTGTCTCAGCACCTTCATTAATACTTAATCTAAAGCTTTTCTCGGTTACCTCTTTAAAAAAGATCGGTATATTGTAATATGAGTGTTTCTCGTCATTGATTTTAATTGAAGCGGGACCGCTTCTGAACATTTCGTCATCTAGCACCCGTCCTACACTTATAAAACTTATTTGAAACTCTGGATTATCTAAAATGGTGCTTAGGAAAAGTCGTGATTGGATAATCTCAATTTCTCCTGCAAGGATATTTACGTTTTGGTCTTCTACTATTGTTTTGATGCCAAACTCTGACGCTTCTGATTTAATGTCCAGCTTAATTTCTGAATTGGATTGATAGGTGTTCTTTGTATATCGAATAATCAGATATGCAACTGAGTTGATTACAATAAAGATTAATGCGATCCATATCCAATTGTTTTTGAGGATTACCTTTAATTTATCAAAATCAATTGCTTCAGCAGGAGATGAAGAAGACGATATGTTATTTGTCGATTCCACGCTTTTAATTTATACTAAAGAAGACAAGAATAAGTGTGGATAAGCTTGTAAGTATGCTTACTACGGGGCCGTAATCCTGTAAAGCTTCACGCAATGGCCTTCGTACAGGTTCTACATAAATAATATCATTTGGCATGATGATCACATTGTTTTTTAAGTATCCATCAATTGTACTTAAGTCTGCAACGTAAACTTCTGAACCTCGTAATATTCTAATGTTGTGTGCTTTTGAATCGTGAGGTAAGCCCTTAGCCAGAGCCAGTACTTCAGTGAGTTTCATGTTCTGGTTGGTGAGTGGAATTACCTGACCTGGTAACGCACCAAGAACTACTGCTCTTTGATTTTGATATGTGATTTTAACAAAAGGCTGTTGGTAGAATTTTGAGAACTCAGTCTGCAATACTTCCTCTGCCTGTTTTACCGTAAGTCCCTCAAGTTTAATCTGATTAATCAAGGGTAGTTTTACATTTCCATTAACATCAATGGTGTAAACGATGGCTTGCTGTTGTGTTGCTGAACCAGCAGGTTCTGAAGTTTGAATATTTGCCAACAGAATTTTCTCGCCGTTGTTTGAATAAACGTCAAGCAGCAGTTGGTCGTTCTTTTGCAGCACATAATCTGCTTCAATTTGATTCAACTGCTGCGATAATTGAAAGCCTTCGGGTACCTTAAACATAATATTTTGCTTGTATGCGCTACATCCGTAGCAAAGAGGTACAATCAAAAAGATATGCTTTAAGAATTTAGTTAAGGACAAGGGACGCTAGTTAAGGTATTTAAACCTTTGAAATTACTGATTTTCCAAGTAATTCACTGAACGTAGGTAAGTTTAAATCCTTTTCTGAAACAATTGGACTTGAAAAAGGCCATTCTATCTTGAGTTCAGGATCGTTCCATACAATTCCAGATTCACATTCTTTCTTGTAAACGTTGGTGCACTTGTATTGAAAAATTGTTTCTTCAAGAGCAGCAAATCCATGAGCAAATCCTTCTGGAACCATGAGCATATTATGACGTTTATCGTCAAGCTCACAGTAATATGTTTTACCGAAAGTTACAGACCCTGGCCTTAGATCAATAGCAACATCAATAACCCGGCCTTTGATAACACTTACCAGCTTGCCTTGTGCGTAAGGCGCACGTTGAAAATGCATACCTCTGATAACTCCTTTCTTAGAGAAAGACATATTTTCCTGAGGGAAGTGTGTGGGGATATTGTATTTACGGATTACTTCTTCTTTATAACATTCGAAGAACCACCCACGGTCATCAGCATAGACTGAAGGAATAATTTCATATAGACCTTCAAAGCCGGTTTCTTTAACTTGCATGAATTTAAAAGAGCTATTCTAATTTTTTTAGAGCAGCAAGATACTTGTTTATTACCAGAGATTCATCGAATTCAGCTTCCATTTTTAATCGGCCGTTTCTACCGAACTCACGTAACTTTTCTTCTTTGAGCTCCGACATACTCTTCATTTTATCTGCCAGATCGGTAGCATCTTTTATCTTACATAACATCCCATTGTAGTTGTTTACCACTACATTGTTACAACCCGGAACATCCGTCGCGATGATAGGTTTAGATGAACTTGCCGCTTCCAGCAAGGTTCTTGGTGTGCCTTCCCGATAGGAGGGCAGAACAAT
Organism: Chryseosolibacter indicum; assembly: GCF_018598585.1. Taxonomy (GTDB): domain Bacteria; phylum Bacteroidota; class Bacteroidia; order Cytophagales; family Cyclobacteriaceae; genus Chryseosolibacter; species Chryseosolibacter indicus. The sequence continues at coordinate 9,396 of NZ_JAHESD010000066.1, read as the reverse complement.
ACAGTCTGCTTTTTCTATGAAGGTGCGTACGTCATCAGTAGTACCTAGGTATTCAACTGTCTCTGTTTCAATCCATTTACGGATAAGTTCAGATTTAATGCCTCGTTTATGCTGTTCGTCAATGGCACCTAGAATCTGAAACTTCGCATTGACTCCCTCTGACTTTAATTTTTGGATGGCCTCTATATATTCAAGCACTCCTTTGTCAGTTATTAAACGCGAGATTAAAAGGAAGGTAAACTTCTCGTTTCTCTTATACTCGGTAGGATGAAACTTCTTTAAGTCTATGCCCGATCCAGGTAACAAGTCTGCTGTTTTATTGGTAACAAGTTTTTTCTCAATAAACATTTGAAGGTCTTCCGGATTTTGGAAGAACACGCGTCTGGCAAACCTGAAGCTGACTTTATAAAGAAAAACAGCAATTGCTGATAGTAGATTGTCCTTAAGGAAAACAGTACCCAAACCACATACGTTGTTTATAACAGGTATTCTTAATAAAGTAGCTGCAAATGTACCGTAGACGTTGGGTTTGATGGTGAAATGGAGAATCACATCCGGCTTTACTTTCTTATAGATCATAAAGAATTCAAGGATTAGGGCTGAATCCTTAATGGGATTAGCACCCCGGCTATCCATTTTAATGACATGATGCTGACATCCAGCCTCTTCTAACAACCTGGTATATTCATCCAATGGAGCTATCGTATGAACCTCATGCCCAAGCGCCATCAGCTCTTTTACAAAATTCATCCTGAAGTTGTAAATGTTCCAGGAGGTATTCAAGACTATTGCAACTCTCATCAGTGAGTATTTGGCTAAGCTTATTCAAAGAGTCAGCCATTTTAAAAGGATTGATCAAATTAACTTAGGAGGGGCTTTTTATAAGAAAGGGAAGCCAGAATTAAGTAGATTAGTCCTGAATTTGGAAACCTAGTCTCATTTCAATACGTTAATACTGTTCTTTTTTTAAAGGTAAATGGCTGAAGAAATAAATAATTATAATACTTCTGTGTTGGTCGCTCTTGGCAGCCCACGAGGTATGCAGGAAACCCAGGAACACTTGGACGAACTCGCTTTTCTGTCGGAGACTGCTGGTATACATACAATACATCAATTTGTACAAAACCTACCTCATCCTGATTCAAGATTTTTTGTAGGAAAAGGAAAGTTGGAAGAGATAAAAAACTATGTACACGGTAATAAAGTAAAGAATGTTGTTTTCGACGATGACCTTTCTCCATCACAACTGAGAAACCTCGAACGTGAGTTAAATCCTAAGGATGCACAGGAATATAATATTAAAATATACGATCGAAGTCTTCTTATCCTAGACATATTCCTGTTCAGAGCACAAACAGCCCAGGCACGGACACAAGTTGAGCTTGCAAGATATCAATATCTGCTCCCACGGTTAACAAGGTTATGGACTCACCTTGAAAGACAACGCGGGGGAACGGGAACACGTGGTGGTGCGGGTGAACGTGAGATAGAAACCGACCGTAGAAATATCAGGTATAGAATAACGCTGTTAAAAGACCAGCTGGAAAAGATAGAAAGGCAAAGGGAAACGCAGCGCAAGTCAAGAGGTAATATTGTGAGGGTAGCACTGGTAGGTTATACCAACGTAGGCAAATCAACGCTTATGAATTTACTATCTAAGACTGATCTTCTTGCTGAGAATAAGTTGTTTGCAACTGTAGATTCTACCGTACGTAAGGTTTCTCTAGAAAACATTCCATTTCTTTTATCAGATACGGTCGGTTTTATCAGGAAATTACCTCACCATCTTATTGAGTCTTTTAAATCTACTTTGAGCGAGGTAAAAGAGGCGGATATCTTATTGCACGTGGTTGATATAGCTCATCCTTTTCATGACAATCAGATTGAAGTTGTTTCAAAAACTCTTGCTGATATAGGGGCTGCTAACATACCTACTATTTTAATTTTGAATAAAATTGATTTATTCAAAAAACAACATCCGGATATCAACTTAAATGAGATGCTTGGGAGGTATCGGGAACTTAGGTTTCAGAATATTGTGTGCATATCTGCCACTGCCAGGGAAAATATTAATGAATTGAAACAGATTCTGTTTGAAGAGGTTAAGAAAAAACACATGCAGATTTATCCGAACTATCTTCCTTCTGATACCTACGACCAAATAAATGATATAAATGTTGGGGAAAGCTTAAATCCATAGAAGGTTCTTTTTTTAATTTCAGACAACTTTAATAGTATTGTGGTCTGAAAAGAAAAAGCCGGTCCCGTAGTTCAATGGATAGAATAGGAGTTTCCTAAACTTTTGATGGAGGTTCGATTCCTCTCGGGACTACCATTCCGGAATTTTTGAATTATTCAGAAGTTCCGGTTTTTATTTTAAGTAATCCGACGGCATTGATTCGTAATCCTTTATTCAATTAAAATTTACGTTCTACAAGCCCTTAAAAGTGTGTATATAAGAAAAAAGGTTGCCACATATAATGGCAACCTTGTAATGTTCTTTTAAAGCGTAATACAATTAATATCCGTCGTTTTGAGGTAAGCCATAAGAGGTCGCATCAACGTAAGGTATAGGCATAACCTCGTGCTTACCCTTTTGAAATCCAAGAGAACCTAGTTCCTGTTCTGCTAATCCCCAGCGAACAAGATCCAGGAATCGGAATCCTTCAAATGCAAGCTCTAACTGGCGCTCAGTAACTAAAGCTTGAAATAATGCATTGCCTGTAACGCTATTGTCAATAGGCGGAAGGCTGGTTCCTTTTCTTTGTCTAACTGTATTGATCAGTGTTCTTGCCGTACCCTCATCTCCATTACGATAATTAGCTTCTGCAGCCATCAACAATACGTCAGCGTAACGAATAAGTCTGAAGTTTGTTCCGTAGTTTAATTCTGGAGTAGGGGTGCCAGTTTGTTTAGAAAACGATCCATACTTGCGTTGCCAGTAGCCTTCGAAATCCCATGAATTATCGGTTGTCCAATCCCCTCCATTTGCTTTAAGCTCTGCTACAGAGAATACAGTAACCTTTCTCCTGTTCTCATCACCTGAGGCAACAAAGGCATCATAAATTTTCTTCTTGGCGACATTCATTCCCCATCCACCAGTTAAAGAGTCACCATTCATAGGTTTATAGTAATCAGAGCGGGGCCCCATTAATTGGATATGGATATTGCTTTCCGGCTTAGCACTCCATGGAAAATTACCCCAATCATATTTCTCGGTATTCACAAAGGATAGTTCAAACAGTGATTCAATTCCAAATTCGCCTGATTTCGCAAATACATGTTGGACTGAATCTTCCAAAGCATACTCATTAGAACTAATCACATAATTAAATTGCGTAACAGCGTTTGCCCATTCTTCTTGATACAAGTGAGCTTTGCCAAGAAGTGCCTGGGCAGCACCTTTAGACCATCTAAACTTATCTCCGGCACTATACTGACTCTTCATAGGAAGAATTGCGATTGCTTCAGTCAAGTCAGTTTCGATTTGAGTGTAAATAGCTTGTTTTTCCACTCGTCCTGTACTTGCATACTTACTAGCATCAACTTCCTCTAAAACCAATGGAACTTCACCCCAAAGAGATACAAGTTCAAAATAGGCAAAAGCCCTTAACACCTTAGCTTCTGCGATAACACGTTTGCGAAGATCGTTCTCAGGTTTAACGTTATTAATAACCTTATTAGCACGATAAACGGTAGCATAAAGGTTAGCCCAAATAGCAACAACTTTGTCATTTAGAGAACCTAACGTAAAGTCATCGAGAGTTTGATAACCGGGTTGATCACCATTATTTGCACCACCTGCATTGCTTTCATCTGAAGGTAACGTTTTTAGTAGATAAAGACTGTTCCAAGCGGTATTGTATTCAGCTCCAAGAATATCATACGTTGCATTTACAGCTTGAAGTGCGTCTTGATCGCTAAGATAAAACTCATTTTCAAGCAACTGCCCTTGAACAGTTTGATCTAAAAAATCATCACATGATGCTAGACTTAAAATGAAGACAAGTCCAGTGCAAAATTTTATAATAAATTTTTTCATGACTATTCGTAAGTTGAAGGTTTTAGAATGTGAATGTTAGGCCTGCCAGGAAAGTCCTTGGAATAGGATAAACCCCTCTATCAATACCCTGGCTGTTATTATTGTTACTTCCGGCTTCTGGATCAATTCCTGGATATTTTGTGAAGGTAAAATAGTTGTCAAAAGATACGTAAGCTCGTACATTTCTAACTCTCAAATTCTCGGCAATAGATCCAGGTAACGTATACCCTAGTTGTAATTGACGAACACGGGCATATGAACCATTGAAGATCATGTAGTCGCTGCTATAAATCTTTGAGTCAGATGTATTAGCTGTAAACCAGATGTTAGTTGAGTTTTCACCGTTCCATTGATCCTCATAAAAGAAGGCAGGTTTATTAGCTGTCGGTCGGTCGGTTCGGTTGAATCCCATTAAAATGTCATTTCCATGCTGACCTTGAACGAAAACTAGTAGATCAAATCCCTTATAGCCTAATGTAATACGTCCACCATAATAGAAGTCCGGTTGAGGACTGCCAATGATTGTGAAATCACTTTCATTAATTTGTCCATCATTGTTGATGTCTTTGATTATCGGATACCCAAGAGCAGGAGTATAACCACCTGTTATTTTTTCTTTATAAGCGTCGATCTGTGTTTGATTTTGGAATATTCCCTCAGTGGCATAGCCATTAAAGAACCATACAGGAAAACCTTCTTTGAATAGCGTAGCGCTTCCCCAGCTCGTCCCTACATTCGTCCCAGAAAGTTGTTTAACACTTCTGTCTAAGTAAGTAACCTCATTGCTAAGGGTAGTTAGGTTTGCCGAAATTGAATATTTTAAAGCGCTCTGACCATTATCTCTATAAGATGCTTCAAATTCAAATCCTTTATTGGTTATTTCTCCTCCGTTGAAGAATGGAAGCGAATTGCCAGCAAATCCAGGAGGCGCACCTGGGGTAATTAAATCTCTAGTAATTTTATTAAAATAATCTACGGTAAATCCTAACCTATCATCAATAAATCTAAGTTCTAAGCCCAAATCTAGTTGCTCGCTAGTTTCCCACGTTAAATAGGGGTTTTCAAGTTGAGTTGGCGCTGCCCCACTCTGATACGTTCCTAAAGCGTCCGGATAACGTATTACTCCACCTACATTGGTAGAGATAGCTGATTGCCATTGACCAGGATTTAAATTAGACAAACTGCCATTTTGCCCCCAACTAGCACGAATCTTCATAAAACTTACAGTGTTGCCTACGTTTTCAGGAAAAAACTCTTCGCTTGAAACAACCCAACCAGCTGATACTGAGGGAAATGTGCCCCACTGATGCCCGCTAGCTAATTTAGATGATCCATCACGACGAATAGTTGCAGCAAACAGGTATTTTCCTTTGTAATCATAATTTAGTCTTCCAAATACTGATGCAAGCGTTTGCGTGGAAAGATCGCTGCTAATTCTATCCGTAGCATCAGGTACGTATCTGGCATAAGACCATTTATCTTCTTCTCTAAAAAGATCAGCATATGAGCCGCTAAGAGTATTGTAAGAATATTTTTGCAATGATCCGCCTGCTAACAAAGTAAAGTTATGATCAGCAAAAGATTTGTTATATTCAGCAAAGTTTTCCCATTGCCAGGTATACCACTCTTCCCAGTTATCTGAACCATTTGCCAGAGAAACATTGCTTTCACTAGAATACCATTGTCTAGGATTCCAATTATGATTGCGCTGAAAAGCTGCATCTAGATTAAGACGAGTGGTATACTTCAATCCTTTTATAGGGCGAATTTCGGCATATACGTTGCCCAAAAGTTTGTTTTGAGTAGTTCTTCCTTTTGCTTCCTGAATCCTGGCGATTGGATTTCCAAATTCTCCTTTTACGTATGGAGAGATACCAAAGTAATTTCCATTTGGATCTTTAACTAATGGCTGACCTGCTGTTAGAGCATCCTTAACATGTTGAGGATAATTTGCAGGTTCTACTCCGGCATATGTAACTGGTGTTGTAGGGTCGAGCGCAAGAGCACTTCCAACTAAAGAACCATATTCACTGTCTTCTGAAAGACCTCTTCTTTGAATGTTGATGTAGGATAAATTCTCACCTACTGTAAGCCATTCTTTAAGTTTGTGACTTGTGTTGATCCTTATAGTATAACGATTAAACTGCGATTTATCCCCACCAGCAATTCCTTCTTGTTGGAAAAGATTTCCGGCAATGAAATAGGTTGATTTGTCGGTGCCACCACTGAAGTTTAAAGAGTGGCTTTGTTGTGGTGCATTGTCAAAAATTTCATCAAACCAATCTGTTCCTTTACCTGCAACATCAGCAGCTGTTGGCCTAGGCGTAACTCCAGCTTTTTCCATATATTGCTGATATTGTTGTGCATTCATTAGTTTCATCATATTGGGTCTTACAGATTGAATACCAAATTGGCCACTGTAAGTTATCTCTGAAGTATTAGCACGACCTTTCTTTGTAGTTATAATAACAACTCCATTAGCTCCTTCCGCACCGTAGATTGCTGCAGATGCGGCATCTTTAAGGATTTCCATTGACGCAATATCGTTAGGAGAGAGAAAATCCATTCCTGAAGCTCCTGTTCTGACCCCATCGATAATAAATAGTGGATCAGCACTTTGATTTGAAGATGTACCGCGAATCCTGATCTTGGTTCCACTTCCAGGAGAACCTGAAGTAGGAGTGATTGCTACCCCCGCTGTTCGGCCTTGTAGAGCCTGATCAACGCGGCCAACAGAAACTGTTTGAAGTTCTTCGGCTTTTACAGATGAAATTGCTCCAGTAAGAAGGCTCTTTTTTTGTTCGCCATAACCTACAACAACAACTTCTCCGAGTTGTGTAATATCAGGCTTCATGGACACATCAAATGAAGACTGCGTTCCGACAGTTACTTCTTGAGATAGATATCCTACAAAGCTGAATACAAGAACCGAATTCTCATTAATCCCACTAACATTGAATCTTCCATCCAAGTCTGTTACCGATCCTGTCGAAGTTCCTTTTATTAAAACATTAACACCTGGGATAGGTTGTCCATTTTCATCACGCACATTTCCGGTGACATTTCTGTCTTGGGCTTGTAGTACGGATGAACAAAAAAATAACAGCACCGAGACTGTTACACTTAATTTTTTTAAGAGTTGTTTCATCTTATAATTTGTTTGTTTAGGTTGAACACGCTTACACTCGTTCGGGTAGCGCGGGCCGAAAGTAGAGATTTTGTTATGCCTTCAAGGAAAAATTAAAAAAATATTTTAGTAAACGAGTTCACAAACGTTTTCATAATTGCTAAATGTTTGGTAAAACGATTGAGCAAACGAATCCTGTAGCTAATCCTAGCTAAATGCATCCGATTTCGAAGTATTTCTTTAATAATATTGCTCGATACTGTTTACTAGACTTTGATCTTGGTAAAACCTACAATAAAAGCACGCTTTTATGAAGTCATGTGAAGGCATAACTTAAGTAACACTTATTGGGTTCTTTAAGCCGACCAGCATTGTAGAAAGTTGTAGAATAATCACAGTAATGAGTTAAACAACTTTTGTAGAAAATCATCACTACATCTTGACGGCATTCTATTGAAAATCGTGTGCAGTATTTCAACTTTTTCTATTTCAATATAAGGCATAAGAATTTTTACAGGTAGTATCTCAAGAGCTCCTTTAAAAGACGTCCTAGTATGAATTTTTTCACAAACCCTTCCTGGATCAACACGCAATTATTATCGTATAATAAACTTGAAGATATTCCTGATAGCTTATTTAATGAAGTAAATGAACGCCTAAGTAAATTAGTCACCGATGATCCGTTCGTGTCCATTGTAATTCCTGCAAAGAATGAGGAAGTTAACTTAATACGTACTATTGATTCATTGTCTAAAAATAAAACATCCTACAAGGTTGAAATTATTGTGGTGAACAACAATTCAACCGACAGAACGCAGGAAGTATTAGATAGATTAAAGATCAAGTCACTGTTTCAACCGAAAGCTGGTTGCGGGCCTGCACGTCAGTTGGGGCAGGAGCATGCAAAAGGAAAGTATATCCTAATGGCTGATGCGGATTGTTTCTATCCCCCAAAGTGGATTGAGAATATGACAAGGGCACTGCTAGAGAGTGGTGTTGCCTGCATTTACGGACGCTATTCTTTTCTTGGTACTCCTGAGCAACCCAGATGGAAATTTTCTTTATACGAATCTGCAAGAAATGTAATTGTAGAGGCGCGTCACCTCAATCGCCCTTGTATTAACGCGTTGGGTATGAGCATGGGATACGTTAAGGATATGGGCCTTAAGGTTGGGTTCGTGCCTAAGCACATTAGGGGAGAAGACGGAAGGCTTTGTTTCCAGTTAAGGGAGATGGGTAAGATCAAACAGGTGAGAGATCGTTCTGTCATTGTATGGACGCTTCCTCGTACACTTCAGAAAGAAGGAAGTCTTTTATCTGCGTTTACCCGCAGGGCTTTGCTTGAACTTTCAAGAATTCAGCATTACTTCTATCCACAAGCCCCTCACGATGTGACAAAAACTAAAAACTACGACCCTGCTATAGTAAAATACTTTAGAAGAAGAATACAGAAACAGCAAAGCGAGCCTGAGCAAGGTTTGAACTAGCAATCATCAGTCGCCAATCTTAGAAGAATACTTAATTATAATTTATGGAAGCACTACGTCAAATAATTAATCCCATTACGCGCGCTATTCGCGATTTTCGTGATTTAAAGTTAAGACGTTACAACGAAGAAAAGTTACCTGCAGAAATCTATGATCCGTCTTTAGAGAAACGTAAGGTCTCCTTCTGCACCACCTGCATGAATAGGTTCTTTCACCTTCGTAAAACTTTCATAAAGAACATTGAGGACAATATTGATTATCCTAATGTGGAATTTGTACTGTTAAACTATAATTCCAAAGATGAACTTCATCAGTGGGCACAGAAAACCCTCCCTAAATACATTGAAAGGGGAATAGTAAATTATTATTATACAGACAGGCCTGATTTCTTTCATGCTTCTATTGCGAAAAATCTGGCTCATAAGGTGGCACAGGGAGATATAGTTTGTAACCTTGATGGCGATAATTTTACCGGAAAGGATTTTGCATACTACCTAAATTATAAGATGCACGTAATGGGTGATAATACCATTCTGCATGTTCGCAAGTCTCCTTACTGGGGAACAGAAGGTCGCATCGTTTTAACAAGGAAGAACTTTATTGAACTTGGTGGTTACGACGAAAGTTTTGAGCCTATTGGGCATGAAGATCATGACTTGCTTCACCGTGCAAAAGCTTATGGATTAAAGTATGAAAACGTTCTGATCGAAAATTTCCTTCATTACCTGAGCAATACTACC
>NZ_JAHESD010000065.1 GCF_018598585.1 Chryseosolibacter indicum | reverse complement strand
TTGCAAATTCGTCCTGATATAAAACAGGTAGAGCTTGATCTTGCAGCAGCGAAGCTGGACATAAAGGTTGCCAAGGCAAACTTTTATCCTTCTTTAAGAATTACGGCAGGGGTCGGATACCAGGCTTTTGATCCGAAATATTTGTTAACAACACCTGAGTCGATGTTGTATACTTTGGCAGGGGACCTTATCGCACCTTTGGTTAATAGAAATGCAATTAAGGCGTATTATTACTCTGCTTCATCCAGGCAGATACAAGCAGTGTATAATTACGAACGAACAATTCTTAATGCCTATATTGAAGTAGTAAACCAGTTGTCGAACATTAGTAATCTCGAAAGAAGTTATGATTTAAAATCGAAGCAGGTTGATGCACTTACTCAATCTATAAATATTTCGACGGGTCTTTTCAAGTCTGCGAGGGCAGACTATATGGAAGTGCTCATGACACAACGGGATGCCCTAGAATCAAGGTTTGAATTAATTGAAACAAAGAAGGAGCAGATGAATGCAATGGTAAATATTTACCAGGCATTGGGTGGCGGATGGAAGTAGTGCATATTTAGTACGAACAACAGTTTTAAAATCAGTACGAGTTTTTAACCTGACTTGTACCTGTTAGTAGAACAAGAGCCTGTAGGTCGGATGACTTACAGGCTTTGTCTTTTTACAATTCACTATGGATTTGGTATAAAGATGAGAAGGTGGATTACCTTAAAGTATCTTAATACTTATTGCTTCGTGAACTATCTGGTAACTGAAGCACCACTATTTAAGTGCAATGCATATTGTTGACCTGCTGATTCACTTTCTCGTGATGATGTTACTTTGATTCAGCTGATATGAAAGGAATGAAAGCCTTGAAAACAAGAAGAGTCCACTACCAACGGACTCTTCTCTATTTTACACTTGTAAACTACTAAACTTCGAATTGCGTGTATTGAACTTCCTTCTCTTTGTTGACCAGGCCCGTCTTCTCCATGAGACGGTCTACAAGCTGGTATACCACTGGTACCACAACAAGGGTAAGGAAAGTTGAACTGATCAAACCGCCAATGATAGACCATGCCAAACCGTTTTTCCAAGCAGCTCCTGCACCTGTTGCAAGTGCTACAGGTAACATACCTACAACCATGGCAATGGTTGTCATAAGAACAGGTCTCAAACGTTCTTTGGTTGCTTCAAGCAATGCTTCGTTGGTAGGCATACCCTTTTCTTTTAGATGATTAGTAAAATCTACTACCAGGATAGCGTTCTTGGCCACGAGACCTATCAGCATGATAATACCCAGTATTGTAAATATACTTAAGGTATTTGCTGTAAGTGCCAGCGCCCATAAAGCACCAATCATGGCAAGCGGGATGGAGAACAATACAACAAACGGATAGATGAAGTTGTTGTACAATGCCACCATGATCAGGTATACCAATAGGATAGAAGTCATGAACGCAAATCCGAGGGATGCAAACGACTCTTCCTGGTTCTCCTGGTTTCCGCCAAACGTTACTGCTACACCTGATGGCTTATCCATAGTGTCAAGTATAGTCTTGATCTCCGCAGCTACAGCACCTGACGAACGACCAAGTAACTGTGAGTTAACGTTAACAGAAGTGATCCTGTTATAGCGTTCAAGTCTTGAAGGACCAGAGCTTTCTTTAACTTCAGCAAACTGATCTAATCTTACGGTTTGACCAAACTTGTTAAGGAATGTAATTGACTTGATGTCATCAACACTTCTTCTGTCGTACTCATCAAAGCGAACGTTAATATCGTATTCATATTCTCCCTGCCGAAATTTAGCATCTGTATTGCCACTGAACGCATATTGCATGGTGGCACCTACATTTTGAAGATCAAGGCCAAGCTCTGCCATCTTTCTGCGATCGGTCGTTACCACTACTTCAGGGCTACCGCTTTCTACAGATAACTTCACTTCCTGTGTACCTTCAACTTTCTTTACCCTGTCCATCAGTTTATTAGCAAATTGCATTACTGTATCATACGTTGGACCAGTAACAATTAGCTGGATAGGTGCCTGTTCCGCAGAACCCAATATAGAGATAGGGGTAGCTTTCACTTTTACACCGGGAAATTTCTGAAGGATTTCATTTTTTAACAATGCACCATAAATGGCGGAGCTCTCTTGCCTTTGGTCTTCAGGTACAAGTTTAACGTTGATCTCAGACTTGTAAGCAGTTGCCTGTGAACTACCCATACCACTTTCGCTTGTCTGGCCAATTGATGTGAACAATGAAGTAACCTCTGGCTTTGAAGACACAAATTCTTCGATCTGCTTCGTCATTATGTTATTTTGTTCTACAGATGTTTTCTTAGGATATTCGAGAACAAGAATAAATTCACCTCTATCACCTTGAGAAACGAATTCAGACCCAATAAAACCGCCACCAACTAAGGCTATTGACGCAAAGAATAATGCCACAGCACCAATGATAGTTACAGCTCTGTGAGCAAGGGCCCATTTAAGAATTCCCTGAATCCATACAGTAAAGCGATCGAGTGCTTTTTCAAAGCCCAGGATAATTCTGCCGAAGAAATTCTTTGCTGAAATGTGTTCAAGCTTACCAAACCTTGAGTAGAGATAGGGCACCATTGTAAAAGACACCAACAGCGAGAGTAGTGTTGCTATTACGACCACAAGGGAGAATTGCCTCATGATGTTTGAAATCAGCCCGGTGGTTAACGCAATGGGAAGGAACACCACCACAATTACCAGGGTAATGGATACAACGGTAAAACCGATTTCTTTGACCCCGTCATAAGCGGCTTGTACTTTGCTTTTACCCATCTCCATGTGCCTGTAGATATTTTCAATAACAACAATCGCATCATCTACGAGGATACCTACCACCAGTGAAAGCCCCAGTAATGACATTAAGTTGAGGGTAAACCCAAACAATGACATTCCAATAAAGGTAGCAATCAACGATAATGGTATCGCGATCATCACAATCACAGAGTTTCTGAGCGAGTGAAGGAACAAAAGCATAATTGCAGCCACAAGTACTACTGCTAAAATCAAATCGTGAATGACCGCATCAGCTGCATCAAGTGTATATTCCGAAGAATCTTGAGCAATGGTGAATTTAAGGTTCTCCTTTCCGTAGATCTGTTCTAACCTCAATAACTCTTTTCTTACGAGCTCACTTACTGATACAGCATTTGCGTCTGACTGTTTCTGAATAGAGATACCAATAGAATTTTGTAAATCGATTCGGTTTACCAGCTCAGTTTCTTTTTTAGTATCTTGAACTTCAGCTACATCAGAGAGACGAACAGGCCCGCCATTAGGTGCATAAGCAACAACAAGATTTCTGAGATCGTCAAGGTTGGCATATTTTCCTGCAAGACGAATTAATACCTGTTCTTCCTGTGTCTTAATTTTTCCTGTTGGGAAGTCAAGATTTGAAGATTCAATGAGGTTCACCAATTGAGGTAATGACAATCTATATGCTTGAAGTTTATCATTATCTACGTTAACTCGAATTTCACGCTCTTCACCACCGATAAGGTTTGTCTGGGCTACGCCTGGTATTTTTGCCAGGTTAGGTTGTATACGTTGTTCTACAAGATCATATAGTTCTGTAGCATTCATGCTGGCAGAAACCCCCATGCGCATAATGGGAAGATCATCAATCGAGAATTTACCTAACGAAGGACTTTTAACATCTTCTGGTAATTCAGCAAGAATAGCGTTTACTTTTCGCTGTGCATCCTGTAAGGCAAGGTCAACATTTGCTTCCGTTCTTAATTGAACGACGACAACGGATAACCCTTCATATGAGGTTGCTGTTATCTTGTCTACGTTTTCCATAGACGACACTGCATCTTCCAGCTTCTTGGTAACGGTATTCTCTACTTCGTTTGGAGAAGCACCAGGATATAGTGCCTGAACGGTAACAATGGGCGAACTAAATTTTGGTAGCAGCTCGTAGCTCAACTTGTTGTAACTGCTCAATCCCAAAAAGGTGAGAATGATGAACAGCACAAGTATGATCGACGGCCGTTTAATTGAAATTTCTGTAATTTTCATATCTGTATTTCAGGAATACCTGTCTCTTATTTATTTAACACTGTAACTTTAGCGCCGTCCACCAAATTGATCTGGCCACTTGTTACTACCTTATCCCCTTTGGATAAACCTTCAACTACTTCAATCGTATTTGCGTATTGTGTTCCTGCTACAATGTTCTTAAGTTGAACAGAATCTCCGTTTACTACATATACCTGAGCATCATTTATACTACCAATAAGGGCAGCTCGGGGGATAAGTAATCCTGTTCTTCCGCTCGGCATCTCAAAGGTCGCACGTCCGTACATACCTGCTCTTAAAGGCTTATTTTTAATGTTCGAGATTTCCAGTTCAACAGGAAAGTTTAGGTTAGCATCTGCTTTTGCTGCAATGAATTTTACCTTAGCAGGGTACTCAGCTCCAGGATAAACATCAGCGGTAACACGAACATTCTTCGCTTCGTTGGCTGCCAATACCTGGCTTTCTGAAACATTTACAATCATCTTAAGCTTTGTTGTCTCAACAATTTCAAACATTTCCTTTCCTGCACCTACGTACGCACCTTCCTCTACATAACGTTTGTTTACAAATCCTGCAAACGGAGCTTTGATATATGTATCAGTAAGTTTCTTTCTTGCTGCAATGGCTCTCGCTTCTGCATTTACATAGTTCAGGTTAATATCATCGAGCTGTGCTTGTGTTACACCACCACTCTTAACGAGTCTTTCATAACGCGCTTTGTCTGTTGAAAGCTTTTGAAGATTTGCTTCTGCTGACTGTAGATCAGCTGCCAGTGTGGCAAACTCGATTCTAGCCAGCAGCTGTCCTTTGGTTACGTACTGACCTTCATCTGTAGATATGCGTAATACTTTGCCTGCAACTTCGGTTACAACAACAGTTTGTTTGGAAGGAGCAAATGTTCCGGTAGCAGTAAATGTTCCGCCAACATTTTCTTCTTTTACTTCAGCGACCTGTACAGGAGTTGTGGGATTTACCTTTTTTGCAAGATCAGTCTGCTCCTGCATCTTTTTCTTGTTGTTCGTTAGAACGAAAGCCGCTCCTGCGATGGCAATGGCAACAATTATAATGGTAATAATGGTCCGTTTCATTTTTATTAATATTGTAATTAGTTCAATAGATTTTTAATTTCTCCTTTAGCCTTAAGCAAGGCTATCTCCGCCTGTTTCACTTTCAAAAGCGACTCAATGAGTTGGCTTTGCGCTTCAATGCGTGATGATTCTGCCTGAAGCAGATCTGTCAGTGGACTTACACCTTCATTATAATTTTGAAGTGTTACATCGTAAACACTATTGGCAAGCGCAACATTTTCCTTTTGTGCCAGGTAACTTGCGTAGCTTGTTTCAAAGCTTTTAGAAGCATTTAAATACTCCATGTTGGATTGTTGCTTTGTAAATGCCAGATCGCGTTCTACTTTCATTCTACGTATTTTAGATTGTTGGATGTGGGCTGATTTGTTAAAGCCATCGAATACGGGAACGCTCAGTTTCAGACCGATAGAAGCAATGTCGAACCAAATAGGGTTGGCACTTGATGAAAGAAAGAAGCTATTGCTTTGCCCATTATAAGTATAGTTTCCATAGGCAGACAACGTCGGAAAATATCCCGCCGAAAAGTTTTTCCGTTCAAGATCGTAAAGACGTATCTGGTTTGAAAGCTGCTTGTATTCGATCTTGTTTTCGAAATTCCAGTCGTTTGCTACGAGTGTTGAATTCAACTGATAAGTAGAAGAATCAGATAACAAAGGCTCAGAAATTTCAATGGGTGTATTAACATCTAGCCCTATAGAAAGTTTTAACTGATTGAGAATGTTGGAGTAGTTGTCGTCAATTGTTCTTAACTGAGTTTGAATATTTGTTAAGCTGACTTTTAGACGATCAACGTCTAGCTTTCTGGCTATTCCGTTTTCGTACCGCTCCGAGGTTATTTTAAGGTTCTTATTAGTTTGATCAAAGTTTGATTGTAGTACTTCTCTCTGTGCCTGCAAAGATGCAACCTGGTAGAAGAGGGTAGAGGTCTGCTGAATTACTTCTTCTTCAGTTCTTACAATGTTGTTTCGATAAAACTCTTCGCTTGCTTTTGCTGCTTTAATCCCAGTGAGAACACTTTGATTAAAAAGTTGCTGCGTTGCCTGTGCAGTAACACTGGTTGAGTATTGCATACCAGCACGAAGCACTATATAGTCATCAGGGCTTGCGTTAGGATCACCGAGACTTCTTGGGAATACAAATGCCTGTCTTATTACATTGTCAGTAAGGTCGGCATTAATATTAACCTGCGGCAGCGCTGCTGATTTCACCTGTTTTGTTTTAGCTGCACCCTCTTCGTAGTCGTATTTGGCTTTGATAATACTGTTATTGTTTTTCAAAGCTATGTCCAAAATCTGTTTTAACGAGTATGGTGCAGGACCTTCCTGCGCATATACGCTGGTAAGGCCCAGGATTACCGTCATTAGAAATGCAAATAATTTAAGTTTCATAGATATTTATAAAATCGTAGTAAATGAGTTCTTTTCAAGTTTTGCCCTGTATCGCTGGTAAAGTTTCTTTCCTTTTTCTGTTGCAATACCTGAAATGAAATGATCGAGAATTGCAAAAGAGACTTCTTCAGGTTTGAAGGTTGTACGAGGAAAAAGGTTGTCATCAAGGGGCATCGAGCACTGCTGAAGCCTCATCCTGGCCATCACTTCAAGATTACTTTCCAGTTTGAAATTGCCTTCGTTAACTCCTTCCTGCAGATTTTCAAAAACGATTTGCAGCAGGAAGTTTCGTCCAAATTCTTCAAGAAGCTCATAGGCTTCCATATAATATTTTTGTAGTTCGAATAGAATAGCAGGATTAGTTTGATTGGTATACTTTAAAACGAAGTGATTTAATTTTATGAGGAAGTCAACTGAATCTACAGCTTCCCGCTTTAATGTTATAAGATGGTTACGTTCACCAGCAAGGTGTCTCTTGAGGCTCAACGTAATGATCTCATCTTTATCTGAGAAATGCTGGTATATAGTCTTTTTAGACATCCCAAGATGACGAGCAATGTCGTCCATCGAAATACTTCTTAATCCAAACTTGGCAAAAAGCGCACTCGCCTCTGTCAATATCCTTTCCTTTATACTAATCTCGTTCATCAGCCGCCTTTTAATTCCACGGAAACTCTTCAATAAATTTAAGTTTCCTTAGTTTCCATAACGGCAAGATTAGGATTAAGTTCTTGCTAATTTAAAAAAAATTACAATAAATATTTAAAAAGTTGCTTTTTTGAGCTGTAATAGAGCTTTTTTATTGACCGATTTACTGAAAAGGTCAAATGTTTGGTTTCTGACTCAATTTGACTATTTGTCCAATTGGGTAGAAATTTCACATGCCAATAAGTTACGGACGTATTGATTTTAGGAAGATGTCTAAAAAGAGTGCAGTTTGTTCATTCACTCTTTCCTGGGTTTGGGCTACTCCAGGTGTTGCCAGAGCAATGGTTCGCAAGCCTCCGGTAACCGTTAAAAAAAGTTCGGCATATTGCTCAACAGGAAATTTATTGAACTCCTTCTGCTCAATACCTTGTCCGAAGATTTTTTGTATTAATACTTTTTCTTTTGTGAAAAAATTAAATTTTAATTCATCGTATACCGGATTAAAAACATCTGCGGCATTAAATGTTTCTACCTTAGCAAGGTTGATTAGCTTGATAAGTAAATTATTCTTTAACGTGATATATTTTTTTAATTTAAAGGAGGCCTTGCTTGGTCGTTCAACCACTTCTTCAATGACTTTTACAAATTCGTTGATGTCCTGTTCAACTACTGCTATGAAAATCTGATCTTTGTCTTTAAAGTAGTAGTACAAGGAAGCCTTTGACATTCCAATGTCGTTAGCAATTTCATTCATTGCCGTTTTTGCAAGTCCATAATGAGCAAACCTCTTTTTTGCAGCCTCCAGGATAATTTTTACTTTTGAATCTTCCATAAATAGTAGGACAAAACATACCAACGCCCGTAATGATAATATGTTTCTCCGATATTTTATCATCTGGTATATCAAAATTAGAAGGCTGAAACTACCAACTTAAGGATACAGGCTCATCTATATTATTCGGTAGAGCACGGTTGAATTGTTGCTACTTGTACCACTGAGTGTACCAAAAGAGATAATGGATGCGCGGTGAATACCAGTTTTCAGTGATGGAATTATTTAGTATTATCATAACATTTGTCTTACCAAAAAACTTTATTAAGTAACGGATATTTACCTCATATTAATTTGAATTTAAAGATGAATAGTTTTAGCCATAGAAGAAGTGCAATAAAGAAGATCTTCGCAAGCGTAAGCCTTGGTCTGCTGAAGCCTGTTGATTTGATGACAGAGAGAGAGATTGCTAAAGATGGATTCTCGTTCCTTCACCTTACTGATATGCATGTACGCAGAAAGAGGCAAGGACATATTGGTTATCAGGCTTGCATTGACGCGGTTAATAAGAATAATAGGTCTGCTGATTTTGTTTTAATGGGAGGAGATCTGGCGTTTGACGGGAATTATACAGCTAAAGATGAGTTTGTCGACCAGATTGAACTTTATAAAAATGCGTCTGATAAATTAAAAATGCCTTATTATAATTCTATTGGAAATCATGATGTATTGGGCTGGCATTCGCGCAGAAAGGTATCTACAGATGATCCCGATTTAGGTAAAAAACTTATTATGGACAAGCTTGGCATGCGAGAAAGCTACTACAGCTTCAATCACAAAGGCTGGCATTTTGTTGTAATGGATTCCATTCATCCTGTAGAAGGAGAACATGGGATAACTTACAAGGGAGCTTTTGGTGAGCAGCAGTTAGAGTGGTTGCGATTTGATTTGGGCAAACATTCGCAGATGCCTACTGTAGTGATGACTCATATTGCAGCCTTCTGTCATCTTGGGCAAATGAATGGTGATCCCAAGTTTAATCCCTTTGGCCATATGGTTGTAGAAGATACTGTAAACTTCAGGAAGATTATTGAAAGGCATAATGTAAAGGCAGTATTGCAGGGGCACAGTCATGTGCCGGAAGATTTTTTCTACAAAGGTATATGGTATATAACAAGCCAATCAGTAAGCGCGGCGTGGTGGGGAGGTAACTGGAAAGGATTTATGCCAGGATATACGGTATTTTACACTTCGGGAGAAACCCTCCGTTGGGAGCGGCGCATTTTTGAATGGCAACACCACCTGGAGCCAGAAGATAGCCTTGAGCGCCAGCGAATAGCGGAATACGAAGCTTTTGAGAAACAGCAGGAAGAGCTTCGAGAACAAGAAATAAGCGCAGCTCAGAAGATAGTGAAATAGAATCTGAATAACAAGTCTTATATCCTTGGTATTATTTTACAACTAAGGATATAAGAGATATTTCATCCTCATTTCTTTGTATTTAGAGAGTCCTGGCTCCCAGCTCTTTCTAATTTCTTCTTCAGGAACCCCTTTTTCAATTTGTTCTTTCAATAGAGTAGTGCCTGCTAACTTATGAAAGTTTCCCATTTGCGTGCCCTGAACTGTGCTAAAAAAATGTTGTTTATCCGGATAAGCATTATACAGTTCGAAAAGCCATTGTAGGTTTATCTTTCCGTTTTTATGTAACGTGTGTGTATCATAATTTCTAAGGTCAATGCCATAGCAAGCTTTGTCCTGATGTAAGGGATTCTCACTCATGCCGGGAATGCTTTTTGGTATATATGAGAAATCATATTTTCCTTTGAGTTCAGGACTGCCAAGCACTGCAAATGGCATATAGGTACCTCTTCCATGGTTAAGCGTAGTGCCTTCAAAAAGACAAAGCGAAGGGTATAGCAGAACTGCTTGCTGAGTATTGAGGTTTGGAGAAGGCTTCACGGGTAATGTATAAGACATATCATGCGTGTAGTTTGCAACTTTTATAATTTTTAGTTTGCATTTCTGTTTATTCTCAAGCCATCCTTCGCCATTAAGCATTAGCGCAAATTCTGCTATAGTCATGCCATGGGTTATAGGAATAGGAAACTTTCCAATGGCAGAAGTGAGCGACATGTCCAGCACTGGGCCATCTACATATCCATTGGGATTTGGTCTATCTAGAATTAATAGCTCTTTTCCGTTTTCCGCACAGGCAGACATTACATCAGCCAAAGTATTGATATTGGTATAAAACCTACAGCCGACATCCTGGAAATCGAACACCATCACGTCGATAAGATCAAGATCTTCTTTAGAAGGTTTTCGTTTCTTTCCGTAGAGGGAAATAATCCGCTTGCCTGTTTTTGTGTCTATCTCATCTTGTACAAATGCACCGTTACTTGCATTACCACGAAAACCATGTTCTGGACCAAAAATGGTTGTTACATTAATTCCAAGGGAAAGAAGGCTATCTACACTTAAAGTATTGCCTATAATCGATGTCTGATTTACCACCATTCCAACTCGCTTTCCTTTAAGATAACCGATATATTGATCTACCTGGTCAGCTCCAGTTACAATTTCCGTACTAGTGGATAGATTATCATTGCTCCTTAAACGTGCTGAGAAAAATAAAAATACCAGAAGAAGGAGGGAGAAGGTTATAATAGTTTTCATTATCTGAGAGGTGTTTTAAAGATATTTATTATAATTCTTTTATGTTAGATCAATCCAGGAGTAGTGAACAAGTTTAGATCAAATTTAAAATACTCATTCTTTTTATTGCTCACCAAAAACAGTGATTTAAAGTACCGTTTTTAAAAATTGTTATATGGAAAAAGTAATTTCTGAACTAGCACTGTATGACATATGCTTAGTTTCGAAAAAGAAAAATAAAGAGCGGCTATTTGTGATTCCATAAGGTTTTAATGTTTTGGTCTTAAATCTTTTACTATATTAACTCATCTAACGAAGCTTTATGGTTAAAGTATTGATAGCTGATGATCATCAAATGTTTGTGGACGGCCTTAAATCACTTTTAGTTGAGGAAAAAGATATGTGTGTGGTAGGGGAGGCGAAGAATGGATATGAAGTTCTAGAAATATGTTCTCATGAAGATGTCGATATTGTAATAATGGATATAAACATGCCGCAAATGGATGGCATACAAACATCCAGAGAGTTATCTAAAAAACATCCATCTGTTAAAATCCTTGGCCTCTCAATGTATAATGACCGGGACTACATTTCAGACATTCTTAAGGCTGGTGCGCGCGGGTATGTATTAAAGAATACAGGAAAAGAAAGTTTGCTTAGCGCAATTGCCTCATTACAATCGGGTTCCAATTATCTGAGTGAGGAAGCCAGTAAAACTTTGCTCAACAGTTTTATGAAAAGTCATAGCGGCGAGCAGATGCTAGAAAAATTGTCGGATAGGGAAAAAGAAGTACTTGAATGTATAGCATCAGGTCTTACAACCCATGAGATAGCAGACAAGCTTTTCATTAGTAAAAATACTGTTGAAACCCATCGAAAGAATCTTCTTTATAAATTGAAAGCTAAGAATACCGCTGAATTGGTTAATAATGCTTATAAACAGCGGTTAATTCAGTGATTCTGCCAAATCACCATTTTCCGGGATGCCTACGATAATTAGAAAACCAATCTTTGTCTGATTTGGATGGATAGAATCGATTCTTGATAGGTTTTCTAATAAACTAGTATTATGCTCTTAATAGCTGATAGTGGCTCAACAAAAACGGAATGGAGATTAGTGGATGATATAGGCAATACTATAACTACTATAATTACAGAAGGACTTAATCCTTATTTTTTAACTACTGAAAAAATCGCTTCAACCATTGAACAAAAGGTTTTACCTCAGGTAAAAGGTGTAGAAAGAGTGTTCTTCTACGGAGCGGGTTGTGGTTTACCTGTAAAGGCAATACAGGTGAGGGACGCAATAGATGCAGTTGTCCCAGCTAAGACTTCCGCTGAAGTTTGTGGTGATATTTTAGGTGCAGCAAGAAGTTTGCTTCAAGACGAAGAAGGTATTGCATGTATTCTTGGCACAGGTGCTAATTCATGTCTATACAATGGTCGTGAAATTGCTAATATTATGCCCTCATTAGGCTACATATTTTCAGATTGGGGTAGCGGTACCGTAATGAGTAAAGATTTACTAGCTTTACTGTTACAGGAAAAACTCCCTTCGCAGATCCTTGAAGATTTCAAACATACTTACCAACTAGATCGGGCTACGATACTTGACAGTATTTACAATAGGCCTCTTCCCAACAAGTTCTTAGCTTCATTTACTCCGTTCTTATTAAAATATTCTATGGTGCCGGAATTAAGAAGTATTATATTGGGAAACTTCAGTAAGTTTTTTCTTTATTACGTGTTGCGTTATCCGCATATTAAAAAACAGATAAAAGTCAGTTTCATTGGTTCCGTCGCTCATAATTTTAGTGGTTACTTACAGGAAACAGCAGAGGACATGGGAATTATTATTGAGCAGATCGTGCAGCATCCTATGGATGGATTGGTAAAGTATCATTGTACAACTGTACCAGTGAATAACAATTAACTGTTTTCAACATTAAATTACAGTTGAGTAAATGACGAACCGCTTTTTTTTCTCACTTGTCTTCATATTTACTTCAAATTTGTTGTGTGCTCAGTTGCATCCCAAGAGGGAATTGAGGGCTGCGTGGATTGCCAGTGTTGTTAATGTTGATTGGCCATCGCAAAAGGGATTGAATAGTTATCAACAACAACAGGAGTATGTAAAATTGCTTGATATTCTAAAGGAGGCAGGAATGAATGCAGTTATCGTGCAGGTTCGTCCAACTGCAGATGCTTTCTATCCTTCTTCTTATGAACCCTGGTCAGAATATCTTTCGGGGATTCAGGGTCGAAGTCCTTCTCCATATTATAATCCACTTGCTTTTATGATTGAGCAGGCAAGAAAAAGAGGGCTAGAGTTTCATGCCTGGTTTAATCCTTATCGTGTAAGCATGTCGGATAAATATCAGTTTGATGCGAATCATCCGGCGTATAAGCACCCAGAGTGGTTTTTAAAATACGGAGGTAAATGGTATTATGATCCAGGCAACAAGGAGGCCCAGGAGTTTGTTTTGCAGTCGATCATGGAAACAGTTAAGCATTATGATCTAGACGCCGTTCATTTTGATGATTACTTTTACCCTTATCGTATCGCTAATGAAGAATTTCCAGACAGTTGTGCCTATTATACGCACGGAGTAGTAAATAACGAAAGCAGAGATGATTGGAGGCGCGAGAATGTTAATTATTTTGTGAAGGAGCTATCAACAAGAATCAAAGTTGAAAAGCCACACGTAAAATTCGGAATAAGTCCTTTCGGTGTATGGAGAAACAAAAACAAAGACGTTGATGGCTCTGATACGCAGGCTGGTCAAACAAATTATGATGACTTGTATGCTGATGTACTGAAGTGGCTCAAAGAAGGATGGATAGATTATGTTGCACCCCAATTATATTGGAATATAGGTTTTAAAGTTGCTGATTATACCGTTCTTCTGGATTGGTGGAGCAGGCATACGTATGGAAAACATTTATACATAGGGCAAGGTGCTTATAGAATAGGAGGTAAAGGATGGGAGAATCCTGATGAACTAAATAACCAGATAAGGTTAAACAGAAGTAATACGGATGTGAACGGAAGCATGTTCTTTAGTGCGAAAGTATTTCTTCAAAACAAGAACGGAATAAGAGATAGGTTGAAAGAGATGTATCCTCATCAGGCACTAATTCCTGTCATGGGGTGGATCGATTCAATACCACCGGCTAAGCCCGTTTTAGAGAACATAAGTGGTTCACAAGGCCATGGTTTACTACTAACATGGAGAGATTCTGTGCTTACCGATGCTACCTATTATATTGTTTACAGGTTTAATAAATCAGATACACTTAACCTTAATGACCCGTCCAAAATTCAAGCGATAGTGTTTCGGAATTTTTATGAGATTCAATCATGGTCGGATAACAAAACACAAAAAAGAAAGCAATACACTTATGTTGTCACAGCTGTAGACCGACTTCACAATGAGAGTACAAACAACACATCTGTCTCTATAAAAACAAGGGGTAAACGGGGCTCAATTAAAAGAAGATAATCAGTTCGGCGCCTTTCCTTAATTTACTTACCAGGTTCTCGTTCATATCACAGAACGAAATCAGTGATATTTTTAAATCACCATTTTCAGGGATGCAATTCCTTTAAGAATAAGGAAAATTTGGGTGGTTGCGTGAGTAACTAAAAAACTTAAACCTAACCCATTTAAATCCATGAAAAAATTTTTACGATGTTCTTCACTATGGTTAATAGGTTTTCTCCTATTCCATTTCCAAGGTGTTGCTCAAAGTAATACAATAACAGGAACTGTAATAAGCGCTTCCAACAACACGCCACTTCCCGGAGTAACAGTTGCTTTAAAAGGTAAATCGCGCGGAACGGTGACAGATAGCGATGGAAGGTTTTCAATCGTCGCAGAACCTAATGATGTTCTTGTTTTTAGTTTCATTGGAATGGAGACTTATGAACAAACGGCCGGTGCGTCTAGCGACATAACGATATCACTTAAAGAGAATCTCAAAAGCCTTGAAGAAATTGTTATTGTTGGTTATGGTGAGCAGAAGAAAACTAACCTTACAGGGGCGGTAGCATCAGTTGATACAAAGGTATTAGAGTCGCGACCTATTGCAGATGTAGGACGCGGCCTTCAAGGTTCAACTCCAGGCCTAAATATAGTAATACCAAGTGGTGAAGTGGGCTCTGATCCCCTAATAAGGATTCGTGGTCAGTTTGCCTCCATGCAAGGAGGTGCTTCTCCTTTAATCCTGCTTGACAACGTTGAAATCCCATCTCTTCAATTAGTAAATCCTAACGATATTGAGTCAATATCTGTATTGAAGGACGCGGCTTCGGCGTCAATCTACGGTGCGAAAGGTGCCTTTGGGGTAATATTAATAACGACAAAGAAAGGCGCAAAAAAGGAAGGCGTTACTGTTTCTTATCAGGGAAATCTTTCTTTCCAAAATCTTTCAAAGGAAATGAAGATGGCAGGGATTGATGGTATGGAGTACACCCTACTTGCTGCTGAACGTGTTGGCAGTACTGCGTCGGGTGCATTTTGGTATGTTACAAGGGAAGGATATGAGAAAGCTAAGGAATGGCAGCAACAATGGGGCGATATTGTGAAGCCTAATGATCCTATGCTGTATGGACGTGACTGGTATGTAAATGCTAACGCTCAAAAAGTTGGATTAAGAATGTATGATCCTTATGAATACATGATTAAGGAATGGACTCCTACTCAAATACATGATTTCTCAGTGAATGGGCTTAGCGGAAAAACAAACTACAATCTTGGTTTTGGTTATCTCGATCAAACTGGTTTGATTAAGCCCGCGAAGAAGGATGATTTTAGTCGATACAATGGATCTATTCAAATTGGTACGGAAGTAAATAAGTGGTTGAAGTTTAATGTTGGAGCGATCTATTCTAAAAGGGTAAAGAATTATGCATACGCTACCAACTCAACAACTGCTGATCCATGGTTGTATTTATACAGGTGGGCATCTACTTATCCTATGACTACGGAGGATGGTGATCCTATTAGAAGCCCTGCTTATGAAATTGCTGCAGCAAATACTGCTTTCCAAGAGAGAAATTATACAACTTTGAACGGAGGGCTAACAATTACTCCAATAAAGAATTGGACGATCAAATTTGATTTTACTCATGCTAATGAAGAATACATTAGCAAGCGACCTGGTACGCGCTTTACTGCAAGAGATTCCTGGAGCGCGGCAGTTCCTAAAAATGATGAAAACGGAAACAGGATATATGTGAATAATGCAGGTGAGGTAGTTGCTGCTACTGACCCCGGAACAATGCCTGCGTTCAAATTGAATCAAACCACATATACCGCTCCTGGTGCTAACCCAGATCATGTATATCGTATCGCTCAAAACGATCAACGCAATACGATTAATTTGTTTTCTACTTATGACCTAAGTTTAAACGAAGACCAGAACTTCAAGTTTATGTTGGGTATGAACAGGGTAGGATATAAGTACGCTTCTAACTGGTCACAGATTACCGCGTTAGCCGACATTTCAAACCCTCAATTTGATCTTGCAGGTGGGACGCAAACTGCCGGTGGTGCCGAGTACTGGGATTCTCAACTGGGATTCTTCGGCCGTGTTAACTACAATTATAAAGAGAAGTATTTATTAGAAGCCAACATGAGGTATGATGGTACTTCTAAATTTCCGAAAGATCTGCGATGGAGATGGTTCCCGTCATTCTCCGCGGGATGGCGAGTAAGTGAAGAGTCGTGGATGGATTGGGCCAGCGCGTTTCTTGATGAGTTTAAAGTACGCGGATCATGGGGAACAATCGGTGATCAGTCAGTACCGAACAACCTTTATCTTCCTCTTCTTAACGGAGGTCTTACAAACTGGGTAGTTTCAGGAGTCAGACTCTTTCAATTTGGTGCGCCCACAGTTGCTCCTGCCACTCCAGGTTATAGTACGCCACTTGCTGTTTCATCATCTGTAACCTGGCAGGACATTACCACACTAGATCTTGGCGCAGACGTTAGGGTGCTAAAGGGCGCTTTAGGAATTGCGTTTGACTGGTTCAGGCGTGATACAGAAAACATGATTGTTCCCATGGAAGGTATTCCTGCTACCTTTGGAAACCAGGCACCCCAAAGTAACTTTGGTTCTTTAAGAACGAAAGGCATAGAACTTCAGCTTGATTATACGCATCAATTCGAGAATGGGCTTCGATTGAATTTTGTAGGTACGTTCGCAGACGCAGTTACCAAGATCACCAAGTACGGCAGTACGAAGAGTATCGGTACAGTAACAAGTCCATCGTGGTATGTTGGCAGAACATATGGTGAAATATGGGGATATGAGACCGATCGACTTTACCAAAGCAATGATTTTATATATGACGGCAATGGGAAATTAGTAACTACTGTTGTAAATGGAGTTACCATAAATCAGCTCGCAGATGAAAATGGTGCAACTCAGGAAGAGTTGCAATCAGGTAACTTCAGATTTGGACCTGGTGACGTTAAGTTTAAAGATTTGAATGGCGATGGTGTTATTAATGATGGAAACAGATTACTCGATGACCATGGCGATTTAAAAGTAATTGGTAATTCCACGCCACGGTATGAATATAGCTTTAGGGCAGGAGCAGACTTCAAAGGAATTGATTTTAATATTTTCTTTCAGGGTATAGGAAAGAGAGAACTATGGGGAGAAGGCTTTTTGGCAATTCCCGGCTTTAATGCAGCTGATGGGGCGATGCCTCAAGCTTTTGCTGGTAACTTCTGGCGCGAAGACCGAACTAACGCTTTCTATCCAAGACCTTATAATCAAGCCGGAAGTAGCACTACTTTAAATATGCAGCCGCAGACAAGGTATTTGCTCAATATGGCATATTTGAGAATCAAGAACATAACTTTAGGATATACTTTACCATTGTCTCTTACTCAAAGAGTTCACTTATCTAAGGTTCGTATATATGGCTCATTGGAGAATTTCTTCACCTTCCACCACTTAGGAGATCTCCCAATAGATCCTGAAGTAGTTTCAGGAGTCTCTATGTGGCGGGATGATGCAAATTATAATTCGGGGCGTACGGGAGTTGGAGTTCCAACTTTTAAAAGTGCATCAGTAGGTCTTCAATTGAGCTTCTAAAACATAAGAAATCATGAAAAAATATTCTATTATAATATTGGCAATCGCGCTTGTTCTTGGCAGTTGTGATGATTTTCTTGACAGACCGCCATTAAGTCAAATGAAGGAAGAGAACTTATGGACAACCGAAAACAGCGTAAGGTTATTCGCAAATGGTTTTTACTCGAATTATTTTGCAGGATATAATACAGGATTTACCCTTAACTACGCACCTCTCAGGGGATATACCTTTTCTGATGATCTTACATCAACAGGAAAACAAACGAGTTTTGAAATTCAGGCACCACCATCTAGATCATCTTTAACAGAAACTGCAGATTGGTTAACCACTTATGCCGGTCCTACCTGGAACTATACCTGGGTGAGAAAATCAAACATGATGCTGGAAAATGTAGAGGAGATGAAAGGCGCATATCTAACAGATGAAGCATATCTACACTGGAGTTCTGTTGCCCGTTTTTTCAGAGGTTTTGAATATAGCCGTCTTGTTGGTGTTTTTGGAGATGTACCTTACTACGATCATGTATTACGGGAAGAAGAGCAGACCGAGATGTATAAGGACAGAGACGACAGAACACTTGTTATGGACAAGGTATATGACGATTTTGTGTATGCATTGGATAACATGCGTTTAGTTGACAACGGTAACAGCCAATATTTAAACAGACATATTGCAGCAGGCTTTATCTCTCGTTTCATGTTATACGAAGGTACCTGGCAGAAATATCACCTTGGGAATTCCGAGAAAGCAAAACAATATCTTGAGTTGGCTGTGATAGCGGCAGACCTAGTGATGAAAGCTGGTAAATGGAATTTTGGAAGCACCTTTAGAGCGCTGTTCGGATCAGAGAGTTTAGAAGGTAATCGTGAAGTGCTCATGTACAGGCAGTATGACGCTGCTTTAGGAATAACGCACAGTATAGCATCATATTCAAATATTACTGAAAGTCAAACCCCTGCTGCAAATCTCGATCTCGTAAAATCTTTTATCACCACTGATGGTCAGCCTTACCAGCATTCGTCCGTAGCAGATGCGGTTAAATTTGATATCAGGACGCTTCAGCGTACACGTGATTCACGTTTCGAAGCTACGTTCTGGGATGTGCCGAGGACGCAATCTGCAACTTTGTTGTACGCAGACAAATTTATTGACAGGGAGGGCCCCACATTTGCAGGAGGAACGTACCCACCCAAGTATGGATCAAATACTAATACAAACGATGCCCCTGTAATGCGTTTAGGCGAAGTTGTTTTAAACTGGATTGAAGCAAAAGCCGAATTGGAAACGATAGGAAGCACCGCTGTAACTCAAGGAGACATAGATGCCTCGATCAATGCAATAAGGAGTCGTCCGCTCGATCAGCTTGCCGTAGAAAAGGGAGTTGTAAAAACTGCTTCTCTTGACATCAATGCGTTGCCAGATGACCCTGATCGCGATGCTGATGTGCCAGCTCTCATTTGGGAAATACGAAGAGAGCGTAGAATGGAATTTGTATTTGAACATACCCGCTTGATGGATATTAAGCGTTGGAAGAAAATTGAATATATGAATGGTGTAACAAATCCTGACATCCTTCTTGGCCCTTGGGTTGACTTTCCAGCTGAGAAAGCCGCTAAAACTATTGACTGGCTGATTCCCGCGAAGGTGAATCTACTGAAAGTAAAAAAAGCAGATGGTACTGTAGTTACATATAACGGATCGAATGCGGCAGACATGGTAGGTTTTTATATTCCTGAAAATGTTGCTAACAGAGATCCATTTAATGACAGAGTGTATTTAGCCCCCGTTGGAAACAATGAAATCAGTCAATATCTGGAACGTGGTTATACACTTACTCAGACCAAGGGCTGGTAGGTAAACCAGGTTGTTATTTTTTACAACTAGATTAAATTGGTTTGGTTTAAGGTCCCTCTCCAAATTCTTTTGGGAGGGCCTTTCTTATTGATACTACTCTTTATATTTCCAAAACTTCGGCTTGCCGTTCGTATGATTGATGTTTCAGGAAAGGCGCTTATTGTCGAAATTTGTTTTGTCTGCTATTTTAGAAAAGCGATTACATGAGGACTGCATATCAAAGACTTTTAATTATTCTTTCTTTTGTTTCTCAGTTATCCATTGCACAGCACCTTCCAGGTTCTGATGTTCCCTTCATTAATTCATCACATAAGTCCTGGGTCGATTCTGTGTTTAACACCTTGACGATAGATGAAAGGATAGGACAACTCATCATGGTTGCGGCTTACTCAAACAGAGATGAAGCCCATAAGCAAGAGATATTGAAGTTAATTCGGGAGCAAAAGATAGGAGGGTTGATTTTTTTTCAAGGAGGCCCTGGCAGACAAGCCCGGCTTATCAATGAGTATCAGGCTACATCTAAAGTTCCTCTATTGATTGCAATGGATGCAGAATGGGGCTTGGGAATGCGGTTGGATAGTACAATCAGTTTTCCCTATCAAATGACACTTGGTGCAATCCAGGATGATAGTCTTGTTTATAACCTTGGCGTTGAAGTTGCGAGACAACTTAAACGATCAGGTGTTCACATAAATTTTGCCCCAGTAGTTGATGTCAATAATAATCCAAGTAATCCTGTTATTAACTACAGATCGTTCGGTGAAGACAAAAGAAATGTATCCCGAAAGGCAATTGCTTATATGAAAGGGATGCAGGATAATGGTATACTTACCACTGCAAAGCATTTCCCAGGTCATGGAGACACAGGCACTGATTCTCATTATGCATTGCCTCAGATAAATCATTCGAGAGCCCGCCTGGACTCACTCGAGCTTTATCCTTTTAAAGAAGTTATTAAGGCTGGGATAGGCGGAGTGATGGTGGCTCATTTGAATATTCCTGCCCTAGATTCTTCTTCCTTGCCTTCAACACTGTCAAGAAAAGTCATTACAGATCTCTTAAGGAAAGATCTTGGATTTAAAGGACTGATTGTAACGGATGCGATGAATATGAAAGGAGTAACATCAAGTAATCCTCCAGGTATTGTAGACCGAGATGCCATCATTGCCGGCAATGACATGCTAGAATTTACGGAAGATGTGTCACGAACTATTGCAGAGATTAAAAGAGCTATTAACCAGAAATTAATAAGCCAAAAAGAAATTGACGACAAATGCAGGAAGATACTTGCAATTAAGTTTACAGTAGGATTAAAGCAGCGTCAACCTGTTAAAACATCAGGTATTGCCCGAGAGCTTGTTACTCCTGATGCCCAATTACTCAATAGTACCCTGATAGAGAAGTCCATCACAGTGTTAAATAACCATGGCAATTTATTGCCAGTGCAAAGACTCGACACAGTTCATATTGCTTCGGTTTCAATTGGAAAGAATGGCGTTAGTCCTTTTCAAAAGACTCTTGGATTGTATACAGAGGTACAACATTTCGTTCTCCCTAAAGATGCTAACGCGGAATTGGTTGATTCATTAAGAAAGCAGCTTCAGAACTATAACCTCTTAATAGCGGCTATTCACGACGATGGTATTAGACCTTTAAATAAACTTAGCTTTTCAGATCCCGTACTTACTTTTATTACTGATGTTGCAAATAGAAAGGGCTCAATTGTTTCTGTTTTTAAAAATCCTTATGTGATTGATAAGCTTAGTTCAATTGAAAATTCTGATGCCCTGATTGTCACATACCAGGATAACGTGAACACGGAGGAACTTGCAGCACAACTTATTTTTGGTGGAATAGGTGCACGAGGAAGATTGCCAGTAAGTATCGGGCAGAAGTTTCCTGTCGGCGCAGGAATTGACGTTGATGGAGGAATTCGGTTTAAATACACAATACCTGAAGACGCACAAATGAACTCAGGTATTCTTTACAGACGAGTTGATTCATTAGTAAACCAGGCGCTGTCTTTACGGGCTATTCCCGGATGCCAGGTGTTAATAGCGAGAGATAAAAAGGTGGTACTGTATAAAAGTTATGGATATCATGATTATGCTGATACAATCAAAGTAAAAAATACCGATCTATATGATCTTGCTTCTGTGACGAAGATTTCAACCAGCCTTCCTTCACTTATGAAGTTGTATGATGAGGGACACTTTAAACTGGATGCCACCCTCGCTGATTACCTTCCTAAATTTAAGCGATCAAATAAATCAGATATACCGATGTCTGATATATTAACGCATCAAGCAAGATTTAAACCATGGATTCCTTTTTACAAGAATACGGTAAAGAAGAATGGCGGGTATAAATGGTTTACGATTAAGAGTGACTCATCTAAACGTTTTCCTACAAAACTCAAAGATAAGATGTATTTACATAGGCACTACCCTGACAGGATTGTCAATACGATACGTAAATCTCCTTTAGAAGCGGAAAAGAAATATTTGTACTCTGACTTTTTCTTCATTCTTGCACCAAGAGTTGTAGAAAGCATGATTGATGAAAGTTTTGACTATTATATCTATAAGAACTTTTACAAGCCATTGGGTGCAACTACCCTTACTTATAATCCAAGAAAGAGATATCTGAAGAATTCTATCGTTCCAACGGAGCATGATTATTATTTCAGGCATGAGCCAATACATGGAACTGTTCACGATGAAGGTGCAATTATGTTAGGTGGTGTTTCTGGTCACGCTGGGCTTTTCGGAAATGCTAATGATCTAGCGAAACTTATGCAAATGTATCTGAGTATGGGAGAATACGGAGGTACGCGCTATATCAAATCAGAGACATTGATGGAATGGACAAAGTATCAATTTCCGGAAAACAATAATCGAAGAGGTTTAGGCTTTGATAAACCGAATTTAAAATATCTGGGTGAGAATAACAATGCAGCAAAAGACGCCAGTCCACTAAGTTTCGGGCATACCGGTTTTACCGGTACAATGACCTGGATGGATCCTCAAACTGGCCTCTTGTACATCTTTCTTTCCAATCGTGTAAATCCTACACGCGACAACACAAGGTTGTATCAGTTAAATACCCGCACTAAAATCCAGCAGGTGATGTATGATGCCCTTTATCATGAGAACAACAACACGCATTAATATTATGACCCTATTTTTACTTTAAACTACTAATATCTCTTCCTATATTGAGCTGAGTTACTATCAGATACTTGATGGTGTGCAACTCATTCGAGGTAGATGACAAGCAATGTTTATAATACCCGTCATAAAGTATACGCTGGAAGAAAGAGTAGCATCCAGCTGGATACTTATGTACAACAAATGTTTGCAAGCGGCAATGGCTCGTTGCGTGGCGTTTTAATATCCGGAAATACAGGTACTGGAAAGACGTTTTTCATCGAGAGTTATCTTGAAAGATTTGAAGGTTCAAGTCCATTGCTTATTGCCCGGCATTATCAGCAACATCAGAACATTCCCTACTTTGGTTTTAAATATTGTATCTCTGATTATTTAAGTAAAGTTTATAATCGATTTAATAAAGCGGAACTTCAGGATTTTGCCGCAGCACTCAAATCGTATTTAGGTGAAACTTTTTTGTTGCTTGCAGATTATATACCTGAACTGTCTCTGATATTCGGGAAAGAATCAGTAACTGCGCAATACCCTCCAGTAACTATAGAAAATCAGCTATACCCTCTATTTAAAAAGCTTTTTGAATTTCTAGCCCATTATTACAAAAGGCCTGTTTTGTTTTTTACTGATGATCTGCAATGGATCGATGCTTCTGGAATTAATCTTCTGAAATACCTGCTAATCAGCTTATCAACAAAAGAAATTATATGGATAGGTGCATGCCGTACTTATCAGAATAAAAGTCTGCTGCTGCACCAATTTGCAGAAGAGCTTCATTTTTGCAAAATACAATTTGAGGGGATTACCTTAAAAGGACTTGATCGAGAGGAGGCCAAGTTGTTTACAGAAATGACGTTATCTGGAAAATGTCACGGTAATATGGTTGACCTCTGCTATAGTTTGACCGAAGGAAATCCCTCGCATTTGCAGGCATTACTCGAGAGTTTAAGAAAATCGGAATTAATATGGCTAGACGAAGGCGTTTGGTCTTGTGATGTTTCCGCGGTGTCGGAGCAGTTTTCGGGATTAAAAGCAGAGCGAATACTATGGACGCATGTAAGGAGACTTTCTTTTGGTGCTTACAGCGTGCTATGCATTATTGCCTGTATGGGGCGGTTTGACCGAGGTATTATATTGGACTGGATGGGAGGTGACGAGCAGAAATTAAAGAGCTTATTGAATGAAGCTGGCGATGCTGGTTTGATTGAATTTGATGAGAATGAAGTTCGCTTTTCTGAGATGCAGATCGGTGAAATGATATATAATAAATTGTCTGATGCCAGAAAGCTTGAAATTCATTATACAATTGCCAACTTATTTTATTCCCGCGGTCTGGAGAATTTGAGCAGTACTGAGATTGTGCTCATGGCAACAAGCTTTAATAATTCATTGGATAAGGTAAGGCGAGATCAAAAGCAACTTTTATCCGCGCAGTTAAATTATGAAGCTGGAAAAATTTCTCTTCAGGACAAAGCATCAGATCAAGCCAGATACTTTTTCAAGATGAGTGCTGAGCTTTTGAAGGAATGTGACTGGGATCAGGTATACGAACTAGCCTGGTCTGTTCACATGGACCGTGCGCGGCTCGAATATATTTTAGGTGAGTACGATTTGGCTGAAATTCATCTTGATTATTTACTTGAAAGGACCTCAGACCCAATAAAGAGATCAAAGGTTTTTGAGCTAAAGGTAACTATTAATAATCACTTGGGACGTTATCAAAAGGGTGTATGGATTCTAAAAGAAGGTTTAGCGGAACTTGGTTTAGAGTTGCCTCTAGACGAGCAGATATTGCATCTTGAGTTAACTCATCTTAAACGCTCGCTTAATGTACAGGAAGAAGGCCCTCACTCCAACATGGTGATAGAGGATGGAAATCATAATTATAAAGATGCTGTTCTAAAACTACTTTATGTTGGCGGTATGAGTTTACATCATACGTCAGATGTATTGATGACATGGGCTGCGCTACAGATCATATTACGTTCGGGCCGTACAAAAATATCAGTAGTAAAGGCAATTGGGTATGTGTCGTATGGACGTATGCTTATCATTTCAGGTGACATTGAAAAAGGTTTTGAATACGGTGTAAAGGGCCTTAAAATTAACGGTTTGCTTAGTGACATCAGCTTGCGTTGTCGTGTATTTGGCGTATATGCTTTTTATATACAACCATGGAAAAAACCATTTGCCGACAGTTACAAGCTTCTTGATGAGGCAGCTGACGCAGGCAGAAAAGCAGGCGACTTAATTGGTGTATACATACTTAAAACGCATCATCTTAATCTCCATTTTATCTCAGGGTTGTCGTTAACCTCACTCTTACAAATGGATTTTGAGGAGTCATATCCCGGAATGGAGTTAACTTACTATATCACCCATTATCAAAAGAGTTTAATAAGGTTTTTAACGGGAGATACTGAAGTTTTCTCTATACCGAGGCAAAACCCTCCATCACTAGCAGCGAGGTTAACAATTCAGGAGGAAAAGTTCTATCGCAATTACGTTTGGGGACGATATTACTTTTTATTTGGTTATTATGAACTCGCGGCAAGAGCATCTGAGGAAGCACATGATAATTGTAAATTGCAAGAAGGATCTCCGTTGTTACCTGCTAACCTATTGATTTGGTTTTTATCTGTAACGCAAAACTGGCTTAACTATTCTAGCGAAAAGCGTAACTCGTATGAGAAGAGGGTCACAGAAGTGTTACATTCATTCAGAACATGGAGGCAGTATGCACCACAGAATTATGAGGGTGCATGGCTATTGATGAATGCCGAATGGAACAGGGTACAGGATAACGATGAAGAAGCATCGATATACTACCAGAAGTCACTTGATGCATCTGGTTCTAATATTTATCACCGTGCAGTGACTAATGAACTGTGGGGTAAATACCTGCTATCCGTTTACGGATCCGAAGGTCCCGGGCTAGAACATTTGCTGACGTCAATAGAAAGTTTCAGGGAATGGGGAGCTTCTGCGAAGGTGGAACAACTATTACAACAATATGCAGCGATAGTCTCTGACGGCAGTTTTAGAGCGCAAATGGATATTGAAACACTTCAGTATGAGTTAAGCGGAGATTTGGAAGTAGGATCATTGGTAAAAAAGCTCATGGTATTACTGTTAAGAATTTCAGGATCGACACAGGTTGTACTTGAGTTGGTAGAAGATAAAGGACAACGGATTTTATATGACAGTCTCTCTCTTTTGAATTATCCTCGTGGAAGAACGAATCTTTTTCCTACCTCAATGATCTTAATGGCGTTAAAGTCGCAGCATACAATAATTGTCAATGACTCAAAGGGTGACAGAACCTGGAGAGAACATGAGTCTATTCAAATGCGTGGAGTTAAGTCTTTCATGATTCTTCCTGTTACGTTAAGTGATCAATTATCAATGGTTGTTTACCTGGAAAATACTTTTGCTAAAAACTGGTATACGAATGAAAGAGTTAAGGCGATAAGGATTGGAGCTAATCAAGGTGCTATTATTTTAGAGAATGCACGGATACACGAAAGATCATTAAAGTTAAACGACGAGCTTCGAAAAGAAATGCAGGAGCGTGAGCGTCTTTCGTCTTTGATTGATGCGCAGAAGGATGCCCATCTTAAAGCAGTAGTGCAGGCCCAGGATAATGAACGAAAGCGTATTGCCAGTGATCTCCATGATAGTTTGGGATCACTTCTTTCAAGTGTTCGTTTGCGTTTCAATGGGCTTCAACATGATTTTGAGGTTCGGATTCCTGAAAAAGCAACTCGCTACAATGACACTTTAACACTGCTGGACGAAGCGATAGCAGAATTGAGACAAGTATCACATCGGATGGTACCAGTCTCTCTGAGCAGGTTTGGTTTAAAATCAGCACTTGAAACATTTGTTGAGCAAATTCAGACATCGGAACAATTGGAGATTGATCTCCAAGTTCTGGGATATGAGCGCAAGCTATGTGAAGACCTAGAAGTTGCTGTCTACAGAATTTGTCAGGAGCTTGTTCAAAATGTTATTAAACATGCTCAAGCAACCATGCTTCGAATTCAAGTCATTCAACATGATGATTGCTTGAATTTGATTGTTGAAGACAACGGAATAGGAATCAAGAAGGATAGTATCTTTTACGGCCTTGGTTTGAGTACTATACAATCCAAAGTAAATTTGTTTCATGGAACATTTGGTATGGAGAGTCAACCTGGAAAGGGGATGCAAGTTCTAATCGACTTCCCGTTGGAAGAATCCACCCATTGCGAATAGCCTTTTCAATGCTGTTATTTTATATCCTCGACTAAGATCTTCTCAATGTTGTCTCCTTCTTCCCAGTCGAGCAGGTTGTAGGGATCAATGCCTCCCCGGGCTGGTTTTTGAGGTACTGTAACGGTGATGGATTGCTCGCCTGAATGAATAAAATGTTTTTGTACATATAATGGCTTTCCCAAAATTTCACCTGGTTTAGCAGGGGCAAATACTCCAACTTCTACCCACTGGTCCACTGGAACCTCTGTTTCTACGCCTGCGCTATCCGCAACTACTTTATGAGCTTCGATGTCGAAAGTTACTTGCCAGTTATCTTTATCTTTTTGCTCGGCCTTTGCTTGTTTAGTATTAAAAGTCCAAAAAGCATTTACTTCGAACAGATCATGAAGCAAATTTTTCAGGGAATCTGGAGTGACTGCTTGCAGTTCGTTGTATAGATCAATGGTTGTCGCAAGAGAAAACTTCTTCTTTTTGATCAGTTTGTTAAGTGCATTGTTAATGCGTGCTTCCCCAACGTATTCGCTAATTGCATGCATTGCGTATGGTGCTTTGCGGTAATTTGCCCAAGGATCCATTGCGCGGAGCAGGGGAAGACCAGTGCGTATGGGAGGCCAAGGATTAGGTTCACGCATGAAACTCATGAAACGTCGAAGGGCTTCGCGGCTTTTCTCATTCTTCACAAGCTGCATAGCAGAATACCAAGCGAGGCCTTCAGAGATGACTCCACCTCCTTCGGCAAAAGCCGGCTTTAGTTGCACTCCCCACCACTGATGTCCCATTTCATGTGCGACAATTTCGAACATGGCATCGAAACCTTCGCCTTTCGGATCGAGTAGAAAAAATCCTTCACCTCCTGTTATCACTCCACTGCCATCGACACCCATCCCTATAAAATTGCCCGGTTGCTCGATGATTTGCAGAAAACGATATGGGTATGTGCCGAATTGTGACGAGTAGTAGTCAAGCGATGCCCGTACGCTTCTAAGGAGCCGCTCAAGGTGCTCAGCGTGGGTAGGGTGGATGAAGAGCTGAAGGTCTATATTATTCCACCGTTCCTGATGGACCTTATACTTTGCGGAGAAGAAAATATATTGGCCATTAATCGGAACATCACTAACATATTGAAAATAACTACGACCAGATTCATTCCATGTACGACGCAATTCTCCTGGTGCCACAGCTACCTGATCTGAAGTAGTGCTTATAATTGCTTTAAACGTTGCCGGACTGCTTGAGGCAACACCAGGGTCAATATCACCTGGGGCAGGAAGCGTAACCTGGCGTGGAAGGCCATGCTTCCTACGGCCTTCAGCGTCCGATAGTTCACGAAGAGGCTGGTATCCTATTACAGGCAAAGCGCCACCAGTAAAATATGTTCCGTTATCAAAAATACCGATGCCGGCTCCTGTATTTCTGAAGCCTCGCGAGCTGTTGAAACCTTGCGGCTCGAACTTTACATCGAAGCTTAGAATAAGTGAGTCACCAGGCTGAAGAGGCTTGTTCAGCCTGTAAATGTAGTGGCCAAGCTTTTCATCACCGATAAGCAACTTTAATGGACGATCAAACCTTATGCTTGTGGTCACATAGAAAGCGGGTTCTACATGAATAGAATCGATTGGGAAATTGCTTTTGTTAACAAGGCGATAGGTGCCATTTATAGTAGCGACTTTCCGGATAGGATCAATATCAATCTTCAAATCTGTTGCTGAACGCTCGGGTTGAGTGATGCCTTGATATCTTCCATAAAGACGTTCGTACTGTGCACGACGCTCGACATGCTCCTCGTCAGTAATGTATTCGTTAAGTACATTTGTGTTGTAGAAAATATAGCTTCCTAATCCAATAATAAGTACTATTGAGATACCAGTTGCTACCTTGACTGGTCGATTGAAGTTTTGAACTGCTATTCTAATCCGTGTATTGAATCGTACTTCCTTTCCACGTATCCATAGTAGTCTTGCAACAATAGACAGGAGTAAAGCCCATGCTGCCCAGTAAAGCCTAAGCCATAGCCAGGGAACTATCGACTCAAGTCCACGCATGTCGGTAAACAACCACTTGGGTCCTGATGCATAAACAAGAAGATCGTGCTCGATGCCCAGGAAGGATGAGAAGATGATCAGCATGTATAAGGTGAGTGCTACAAGATGTGCGACGTACTTTTGGTTTACAACGACCTGCACTATAAACGCAAGTGCTGCGAAGAGCAGGTAGTCAGTTAACTGAAGCCCCAGGAGGACTTGTACATATCGTACAATCTGAAAATCGTGGTAATCTTTAATTACCTGTACAATTAACCCCACTACTCCCGTGATTGTCATGAGCGTTGCGAGTACCAAAGCAAGTCCTATAAACTTGCCAAGGAAAAGAACCCATCCTGGTACTGGTGTTGCGTCTACACACTCGCTCATTCTAACGTCACGTTCCCTCCATATCAAGTCGCCGGAAAAGTATATGGTGAATAGGGGAACCATAATCCAGTAGTTATTAGGTGCAGTAAGCAGGCCAGTAAGATGTCGCATCAATAGGTGAGGTGTTCGTGGTAACAGGGAAATACCCCAGTGCTGCATTTCCACCAGTACAACAAAAGTTAGCAGCATCGGAAAAGCTATCAATAAGAAAAGACCACCAGGACTTGCGGCAATTGTTTTGAATGAGCTCAAAGCAGTTGCTATTATTTGTTGAAGATGTAGCCTGAAACTAGACGATTGGTGTATTGATGGGAGATAGACCTGCGTTTGAGCCGATAGCTCTATGTCAGCAGTTGAGATTTCTCTTCGGGGAAGTTTACGCATAAGTCTACTCCACAAGCCATTGGAAATGCGATGTGCCATTCGAAAGCGCAAGTACATTAAAGCAATGGAACCTAGCGCAATGCCCAACCAGAGCAAGCGATTCCAAAGCATTGCACCTTCGAGGGTAAACATGCGAACGTTCTTCTCAACGATTGTCCATTTCGACATCATCTCGTTCATGATAGCCATAACGCCAATAGGATCTGCCAGTAGTGCACGATTTCCAAATCCACCAAAGTATAGTGCGAAAGTGACAGGATACGAGAGAAAGAACAGGATCAAGCTACCAAAATAACTCGCCATGGGCCTGCCTGTGAATAGTGCTATAGAAAACTGAAATGTAGTAGCAATTATTGCATTGGTTAATGCAATAAAGCAATATGCAGTTATGTAAGCCATGGGACGGAACGGACCAATTATCTCAGGGTTGGCACCAGGACCATACACGGCTAGCAAACTGCCAATCTGAACTCCAATAAGAATAAGTGCATGCAGTGCAAAGGCAGCGAGAAACCGACCTCCCAAGTAATAGGATTTGGTAACAGGACTTGTATACATGAGGGGATGCATCAAAGTTTGGAGATCACGTGCTGCGGCGTCACCTGCTATAACAGGCGAGAGGAGTAACCAGATCTGACAACTAAAAACTGAGACCGCTGTGATAATGAAAGGAGAATTGAGAATAAAATCCTGCGGAAGAGTAACGGGAACAATAGCGATACGTGTTGAAAAGAAAGCAAATACGATCATCACGATGAAAGAAAGCCACGGCCATGAACGGCGCAATTGGTATGCAATTTCGAAGCGGAAGATTTCCAAAAATTTCATTGTTAACTCCTATCCTTTTATTGCTGAACATGTTGTTGGTACTGGCCGGCCATGGCGGTAAAGTAGACGTCTTCGAGGTTTGGTTGAACCGGTTCAAAATCACCCAATGATTCTTCACTGTAAACATGGATCACTGTGCGGCCACTCAATAATTTGGTAGAGATGATGTTATATTCATGTTCAAGCTTATGCAGCTCGCTTTTCTGAATCATCTTTCTCCAAATCTTTCCTTTGAGGCCTTCTATGGCTTTCAGTGGTTCTGCTTCGTGTAGAATTTCGCCTTTATTAATAATAGCCATGCGTGCGCATAGCTCACTTACATCTTCAACAATGTGCGTAGAGAGAATTACAACGCTATTTTCGCCGAGCTCACTTAACAAGTTGAGGAAACGCACCCGTTCGGCAGGATCAAGCCCGGCAGTCGGTTCATCTACAATTAATAGTCTTGGATTTCCTAATAACGCTACAGCTACACCAAATCGTTGTCGCATTCCACCGGAGTATCCACCTAATTTCTGTTTACGAACGTCCCAGAGATTTGTCTTTCGCAGGAGTGCTTCTACTACTTGCTTACGCGACTTGCGTTGGGAGAATCCTTTCAGTATTGCAAAATAGTCAAGGAGGTCTTCCGCCTTTGATTTAGGGTAGACACCAAATTCCTGTGGTAAGTAGCCCAGCGTCTTTCTTACCAAATCCTTTTCCTTTACTACATCTATTACATTTACATGCTGTAAATCAAGAGCCGACTTTGAACCAATGAGATGAACAGTTCCTTCGTCGGGTTCCTGCAATGTTGCCAGAATGCGCATAAGCGTTGATTTGCCCGCTCCGTTGGGACCGAGAAGTCCATACATGCCATTGGGGACAGTAAGGGTTACATTTTTTAAGGCATGAACGCCATTAGGATAAGTTTTTGAAATATTAGTAATCTGGAGTGTCATAAAGTTCTGAGCTCAAAGATTAATTATGCGGGAAGGATGTAAAGATGATTCCTTTTCCCGCATGGATATAAAAGTATAGAAAGAACTTTTAAATACAAAGTTCTTTTAATGATTCGGGTGAATATTTTTTTTTTATGGTAGGAGAGACGAATCGATTAAAGTAGTTCGGTTTAGTCAATATTAATAGAGAATGGCTCGTATGGTGCAAGCTATTGTTAATCAGGCAGGGGTAACATTAAGCGGTTTTCCACTCTTTCTCCACTGATTCTGCACTCATTAATTTATTTTCAATTATGTGGCATTGTCGGAGGTTTTTGACACTATTTGTCAAAAGTGGGATTTACCTTTCCAAAAAAAAAGAAATATTCATATGGCATTTGTAAGAGAAAATGACCTTACAGAAGGTTTGAGTGGAAAATTTGGTCCTAAATTCGTTTTTAAGCAATTAAGGGGAAAAACTGTAGTTGCACGGCGCGCTAAGCCTACTACCAAAGAAAGTGCTCTACAACGTGGTAATCGAGACCGGTTTAGGAACGCTACTGCCTATGCGAAGGCTATGATGCTGATAGCTGAACGTAAAGCATACTACTGGAAGCGTGCCAAGAAACTGAAATTACCTAATGCTTACACGGCTGCCATTGCTGATTATATGCGCAAGCCGAAAATTGAGGAGTTGACTATTAATGCAAGTAATGCTGCGGTTAACCTAAGGATAAAGG
>NZ_JAHESD010000064.1 GCF_018598585.1 Chryseosolibacter indicum | reverse complement strand
GACAAAGGAGAGCCTGACAGAGGAATTCTTTCATTCTCTGCCTGCTATTTACGAAAAGATTAACCAGGACGTCACTGCTATGTACGAGGGTGATCCTGCGGCAAAAAGCAGAAGCGAGGTAATCCGTACATACCCTGGTTTTTATGCAATCAGCGCTTATCGGATAGCTCATCAATTGCATCAAATGGGTGTTCAGGGCATTCCCAGAATAATTACGGAGCATGCACACAGTAAGACAGGCATAGACATTCACCCCGCTTCAATAATTGGACAGCATTTTTGTATTGATCATGGAACTGGTATTGTAATAGGAGAAACGGCTGTTATCGGAAATCATGTAAAGATATATCAAGGTGTTACACTTGGAGCTTTGAGCGTAAGTAAGTTGGATGCAGAAAAAAAGAGACATCCCACCATTGAAGATCACGTAGTTGTATATGCAGGAGCAACAATTCTTGGGGGTGAAACAATAATAGGTCACCATAGTATTGTAGGAGGGAATGTATGGATTACACGTAGTATTCCGCCGTATTCAAAAATCTATTATCAATCTAAGATGTATGATGGTTCTACGGAAGAAACTGATGTTGTTATATTTCGCAGTGATAACAGATAAAATTGTAGTTAGATGACTTTAATTGAATTAATAGGCAATACCCCACTCGTTGAGTTGCAATACATTCCCACCAATAAGAATGTTAAAATTTACGGCAAGCTTGAAGGAAACAACCCAGGTGGTTCTGTAAAAGACAGGGCAGCTTATGGTATGATTAAGGGAGCACTTGAAAGAGGGGAGATTAAACCGGGAGATAGACTGGTAGAAGCTACAAGTGGCAATACAGGTATTGCTCTTGCCATGATTGCGCGATTAATGGGCCTGGAGATGACCCTTATTATGCCAGACAACTCTACCCGTGAGCGTGTGCTGGCCATGGAAGCTTACGGAGCTAAGGTAATTCTTACCCCTTCTGCCAGAACCATTGAATATTCCAGAGAATTAGCTGAAGAGATGGCTGCTAGAGAGGGATATTATATTTTAAATCAATTTGGTAATGCGGATAATTATAGGATGCATTATCAGACCACAGGTCCGGAGATATGGAGGGACACCGGAGGACAGGTAACCCATTTTGTTTCAGCTATGGGTACTACCGGTACTATAATGGGTGTATCGCGTTACCTAAAAGAGAAAAATCCAACAGTGAAAATAGTTGGGACACAACCAACAGATGGCTCCTGCATACCCGGCATAAGACGATGGTCGAAGGAATTCCTACCAAAGATCTTTGAACCGGAACGTGTTGATCTTGTAATGGATGTGAAAGAATCAGATGCGCGGTTGTTTACAAAAAGGTTGGCCAAAGAAGAAGGGATTTTGGCGGGCATGAGCAGTGGTGGCGCTTTAAGCGCAGCCATTAAACTTTCGGAGGAGCTTCAATCAGGGGTGATCGTGTTCATTGCCTGCGATAGAGGGGACCGGTATCTCAGTTCAGATTTGTTCTCGTGAATTTGTCTGAGGAGCAAATTCCCCCATCGCTAGGTAAAATAATAGAAACCATTTAATGTATACCCTTTAAAAAGTTGGGAAGCCGCTAGTACTTGGTGTTCTAGCGTGGGTTTAAGATTTGTAAGTGAGATACAAACACTTACTCCATGAGGGAAATTTTTCAGCGCGTTAATCAATACTTATTCTTTTTTGTATTGGTTTCTGTTGTTCTTTACTTCGGTAAAACCATTTTAATTCCAATCATATTTGCTGCGTTGCTGGCCATGTTGATGGCTCCTGTATGTCGTTATCTGGACAAAAAAGGATTTAAAAGGGCCCTGTCGTCTCTGTGCTGTATACTAATCATTCTGTTTACCTTTCTTGGCATATTAGCCACGATAGGAGGACAGTTTGCTGCTTTCTCGAAAGATGTACCTAAAATCAAGGAAAAGGCGACGGCTTTTATAAAGCGGGGTCAGGATTTTATTGAACAAAAATTAGGTGTTCCGCCAGAGCAACAGAAAGAGGTAGCCAAACAACAGGCTCAATCCATGCAACAGGGAGGCGGCGCAATGGTAACCAAATTTTTGGGAGGCGTTACTTCTACGATTGCAGGTATCGTTCTGACACTTGTGTATACCTTTCTAATGATTTATAACAAAGAACATTTTGAAAACTTTTTTGTCAAGTTATATAAAGATAAGGATGAAGATGAGGTTCGTAAACTTGTTAGTAAAATCGCAAGCGTGGCGCAAAAGTATTTAACAGGAAGAGCCATGTCTGTTCTTATTATTGCCACACTTTACTCTATCGGATTATCTATTGTTGGGCTTAAAAATGCGATCTTACTTGCAGGTGTTGCAGCTATTTTGACGGTAATACCTTATGTGGGAACAGTGTTGGGTGGGCTGTTTCCTGTAATAACGGCACTGGCTACTGAGAGTAGTGCGCAAACGGCTCTTTATGCTGCCTTGGTACTTTTCATTATACAAACACTTGATAATTATTTTATAGAGCCTAATGTAGTTGGTGGAGAGGTGAACCTGAGTGCCATTGTTTCAATTGCAACATTAATTATCGGTGGTATTATATGGGGCGTTGCCGGGATGATATTGTTTCTACCGATTACAGGTATTATTAAAATTATTTGTGATAACGTTGAACCACTTCAGCCAATCGGATTCATACTGGGCGAACCAGGGGGGAAGAAGCCTTCAAAAATTAAAATGTGGATTCAGGAAAAATTTGCTTCAAAGAAAAAACACTGAAGTTGAGGATACCATCATTTAAAAAGCTCTCTGAACATATTGCACAGCTGCGTATAGTCTGATGGCTTAATAATAAAATCAGTAGCGCCCAAACGTTTAGTCTCTTCAATATCTTTATGATAATTGGATGTAGAGTAAACGATTATGGGAATAGATGAAAGCTTATCAATTTGTTTGATCTGTGTTAGTATTTTTTTTCCATCCATTCCGGGCATATTGAGGTCAAGGAAAATAAGGTCGGGTAGGTTGCGGGCAGCCTGCAACATTTCAATGGCCTCACGCCCATCAGAAGCGGTAGAGCATTTAACGGATGGAACAGTACGTGCTAAAGCTTCTGTAAAGAGCCAACGGTCATCTTCATCGTCATCAATTAAGAAAATAGTCCGGGCGTTGTTCATTG
Organism: Chryseosolibacter indicum; assembly: GCF_018598585.1. Taxonomy (GTDB): domain Bacteria; phylum Bacteroidota; class Bacteroidia; order Cytophagales; family Cyclobacteriaceae; genus Chryseosolibacter; species Chryseosolibacter indicus. The sequence continues at coordinate 29,318 of NZ_JAHESD010000064.1, read as the reverse complement.
TATCAGCGAGAGCGAATTTTTCGACATATTACAAAATGTAAATAGTAAAGACAAACATTAGAAAATCTTATCTCATTCTGCTACAGCATATAAGCTCCTGATCTTTTGCCTAAGCAATAAAACCAATTAAGGCGGAAAATGTTTTTGATGATTTGATTGTTTAGATAATTTTTCAATAGTTAGTTGGTTGTCATGGGCTAATGGACAAATTGACTATACCTATAAATTATTGCAGAAGGCATCGTAACGAAATCTCCTCCCCCCAAGGTTGGTATTGTTTATTTTATTGAAGTAAAAGAGGAACAAGATTCCGTAGTTTAAATTGACCTTAACTAGTGGTAATACGGACTATACACTTCCACCGGAAAATAAGGAACTTTGTTTGAAAGTGAATACTAAGATCTTACTTGATGTTCGAACCATAGATTAATCTTAAGGTTTACTTAATTGTTCAATTTCTTCTTTCCATTAAATGTTGCTATTTCTGTAACAAGGTCTGACAGGTTTCGATATGACAGTGACTTAATTAACCACTTAGCGTACAATTTCCTGCTTTAATTTAATAACATGGTTATCCGACAGTAATTGTTATTTGCCGGTTCAAAGTAGTAATAATTCGCCTGTTTTTTATGGCCGCTTCATAAATTCCAATTCAAAAGGATTTCTTACGCACGCGAACTATTCCCTCAATTGAGAAGAAACAAAAAGTATTGAACACACATCTTTGTAAGGTAAACAAAGAGAACAAATGCAAGGATTTTGACTGTTTGAACCCCACTAGTTTATTGTTGCTTAATCCTTAAAAATTTATTCAATAACTGATCAAGGTGTTTTAAAAAAAATGCCTTGTGTAAAACTTGAGGATTGATGAATAGAAGATTTACGCTGAAATTTTTTTATGGTCTGGTGTTGGCTAGTACATTATTTTTTAAACTGAGCGCACAGCAGGTTTTCAAAACAACAACTACCTCTGTTATACCGTACCTTGAATATCTTCCACAGGATTATAGCACCAATACAAACAAATATCCAATAGTTTTCTTTTTACATGGAATTGGAGAACGAGGACCTAACTCTACTGACCCAACGGTATTGGATGATTACATCCAAAATGTAGCAAAGCACGGGCCTCCAAAACATGTAAAAGCAGGATATCAATTTCCTTTCATTTTAATCTCGCCTCAGCTCAAAAATAACAACAGCACATGGCCCTCTAGTTATGTGATGGAAGTGATTGAATATTGTAGAACCTACCTGCGTATTGATGAGCGAAGAATTTATTTGACCGGACTAAGCCTCGGAGGCGGTGGCACATGGTGGACTGCTCAGGACTATCCTGAATTTTTTGCAGCCATAGCTCCGGTATGCGGTGGATATAATTCCACTGCAAAAGCATGTGGTATTGCTAACGCTGACCTGCCAGTGTGGGCTTTCCATGGAGATAAAGATACTACAGTACCTTTATCTAAAAGTCAGAATATGGTTAATGCAATTAATAATTGCGTTCCGCAAACTTCTAATCTGGCGAAACTGACCATCTATACAGGGGTGGCACATAATGCTTGGGACTATGCGTATAAGACCGATAATTCTTTACATGATCCCAACGTCTTTCAGTGGCTTATGTCGTTCACAAACACACAGAATAACGACAACAAAATTCCGGTAGCAAATGCAGGCACTGATAAAATCATTAATGTGACCTCAACTACGCTAACAGGATCTGCAACTGATGCAGATGGAACGATAGCATCGTATGCCTGGACACAAATGAGTGGTCCAACTGCAACAGTATCCAATGCAAGTACTGCAACACTTTCGCTTTCAAACCTCTCAGTGGGAGAATATGTTTTCAGATTAAGAGTTAAAGATAACAGTGGTAATACAGACTCTGATTATGTAAAGCTAACGGTGGAGGAGAATGTAAATACAGCTCCTAAAGCAAATGCCGGGAAAGATATTACAATAACACTACCTGTAAATTCCGTTGTCATCAAAGGAAGTGCTACGGATGCAGATGGTACAATTGCTACCTATAAATGGACTAAAGTGCGTGGTCCTGTATCACTTACTCTTGCCAATGCAACAACATCGTCATTAACCACAAGTAGTCTTGTAGAAGGTTCTTATGTCTTCAGACTTACTGTTACAGATAATAAAGGAGCTACACATTATGATGATATGCTGGTGAAGGTAAATCCATTTGTTTCTTCTGTTGTAGTTCCTATCGCACCTACAGTCACTGCCGGAGCGGACAAGGCGATCAACCTTCCAACAAGTTCTACAAGCTTTACAGGCTCGGCAACGGACATTGACGGAACTGTAAAATCTTATATATGGACAAAAGTTTCTGGCCCTGCATGTACAATGACCAATACAACAACAACAACTTTAAAAGTTCAAGGTTTAGTATTGGGAACATATGTGTTTAGGCTTACAGCAACCGATAATGGTGGCAATCAGGGAAGTGATGAGGTAAAATTAACGGTAAATGCACCGCCGGCGGCGAATGCTGGCGCGGACAAGACCGTGATGCTTCCTTTATTATCAACCTTAACCTTAGAAGGGAAGGCTACCGATATCGACGGTAGTATTACCAAATATGTTTGGTCTAAATACTCAGGACCAAATTTCATCACAGAACGTAATACATCATCAACTCCTACGTTTAAAATAGTACAGATGAACGAGGGCACCTATGTATTTAAATTTGCAGTTACAGATAATCTGGGAGCTACAACTTTTGATTATGTAACGGTTAATGCAGTGGCAGCTACCGAACCTACTTCATATTTACGCTAAGCGTTACTCAAGAGATTTATAAGATAATTAAGATTAGGTTTACAGGTTTCCCATTCTGCCTGTTAATTAATAACAGGCAGATGGGTTTTTTAATGTTTTAAAACATGCCTTGCCTTTTCTAAAAACGGTCTCTGCCCTTCGATAATAGCCATGTTTGCTCTTTCTAAATTCATCCATGCTGCTTTATCTTGCTCGGGGAAAACTTGCCTGCGACCACTTCTGGGAGGCCACTCTAGTTCAAAAGTATTTGAAACAATACCTTGAGCAGGATCCCATTCTCCTAGGAAACACCATGCGAATACAGTCTTTCCTCCTTTTTGTTTAATTGAATCAAGCGCATAAAAAGGTGGGGATGCTAAGAGGCCTGTTTCTTCTCTAAATTCCCGCTGTGCTGCAGTTAACAAATCTTCTCCGTCTTCAGGTAGTCCCTTAGGAATACTCCATGTATTCAAGTCCTTATTCTTAAAGAATGGGCCTCCTGGGTGTACTAAGAAATATTCTAATTCTCCATTATTAAAACGACACATCAGTAGTCCTGCGGAAATTATTGCTGCCATGGTGGTGATATTCTCAATTATAAAGAAAATTATACTTTGAGTTATTCTATTAATCATGAAATATAATAATGTGTTTGGTCTAGCGAATTAAATTTCCCGCTTGAAGTGGTTAATCTTAAAAGTGAGCATCGGTTAAGAGTGCTAGACATATTCGTATGTGGCGACAGTAGACTGTTGTAATGGCAATAAAAAAAAGCGGCCGCCTAATGTTTAAGTAATACGATTTGGCTTATTTAATACCTAATGAAGGCCGCTTATCGAGTGGGTCCAGGAAACGAATGAATTTTATATACTGCCGCTTTATGGAAATAGTCATGCCAACGCCATCAGTCATGCCGTTGTATTGGCTGTGTAAGTACACAATTTTCTAATTTAAAGCGGCAAAATTTATCCTATTCAATGGATATGAGGTATTGAGGATTATAAAAATATTATTGCCGCTTCTTTGAACGCCATATTTGGTGGCTCCTCGAAGTATGTGCGCGATCAACTTTTTGAGAATATTATTCCGCAAAAATGTATTTTCTTCGCATCACGTTAAGCAGAGGGTCTAACGGTTTAACAAGTGTTTCAGGAGAAGTGAATGAGCAAAGGTTGAAGATCACCTTGAATGAACCAGTAGTTAGACCCCCGATCAAAATGCAAAAATTATTTCCCACTAGGCCGGCATAACTTCCGGCTACACTAAAAAACGAAGAAGAATGAAGTTGAAAGTCTTTTTTTCTGTACTATTAGTTGCCTTGGTGTTTGCTATAAACACGTTCGCACAACAGACGGCAAAAGTTACCCCGACAAACATTGGTTATCTTGAATACTTGCCTCAAGATTACAATTCCAACAACAATAAATATCCTATAGTGATTGCCCTTCATGGTATTGGCGAAAAGGGTACTACTTCTACAAATGTTAATGACATTAAGACAAGTGTAGCCAAGGTGGCAAATGCAGGCCTTCCAAGATACGTTAAGTATGGTCAGCAATACCCTTTTATTTTGATCTCGCCACAATTAAAAAGCAACATGGGATCATGGAATGCTGACTACGTGCTAAAGGTTTTGAACCATGTTAAAACTTATTTGAGAGTCGATCCTAATAGAATTTATTTAACAGGACTTAGCCTTGGCGGCGGTGGTGTATGGAGTGTTATATCAAAGACTACGGATGTGTTTGCAGCAATACTCCCACTTTGCAGCGGATACAATATGACATCAGCTGCACAAACAATTGCTGATCATGGTATTCCTACGTGGGGTTTTCATGGCGACGCTGATGCTGTGGTGAGCGAAGCTGTTACAATTAATATGATTAATGCAATCAATAAATATAAACCTGCCCCATTAGCAAAAGTGACAATCCTTGGTGGTATGGGACACAACATTTGGGATAAAGTTTACAAGGAGACAAATGCACTCACCTGGCTTCTTTCTTTTAAAAAGGGAGTGTCTGCCCCAGTAACAGCTCCAAGTAATGTATCACCAGTGGCAAATGCAGGAAGTGACAAAACAATTACTTTACCAACAAATTCAATTACATTAACGGGTAGTGCTACTGATTCTGATGGAAGTATAGCGTCTTATACCTGGACTAAGAAATCAGGAGGAGCTGCAACTCTAAGCGGAGGAACAACAAACACACTAAAAGCAACTAATTTGGTAGCCGGTACTTATGTTTTCACACTTTCAGTAAAAGACAATAAGGGCGCAGTTGCAACAGATGACGTTACAATTGTTGTAAAAGCAGCAACTACCTCCACTACAAATGCCGCACCTTTAGCTTCAGCTGGAAAAGATATTACAATCTATCTTCCGACTACAACTGCTACCATTGGTGGTTCAGCAAAAGATTCTGATGGAACAATAGCTTCTTATACATGGACTAAAGTTAGCGGTGGCACAGTAACCCTGGCTGGTGCAACAACAAGTACATTGAAGTTGTCAGGTTTGAAAGAAGGTAAATATGTGTTCCGTCTTACAGTAAAAGATAATAAAGGCGCAACAGATACAGACGATCTTTTAGTAGTGGTGAAAAAAGCAGCCGTGGCTTCGCTTTAGCATCTCAGTAAAATATTATTTGCTAATAAACAGCATAGGCTCATCCTTGATGAGCCTATGCTGTTTATTTTAATATTGGAATTTAGAATCGAATGATGGTTAAATATCCTGATGCAATTCCATTTTTAATTTCAAAAGAAGAATCTATAATCTTTCCCATGTACTTAGCCCTATTGCTTAGTTGAACAACTAATTTTTTGTCGTTTTGAAGTTTAATCAGTTCTCTCTCATTTAGAACTGCGGTACATTTAACTGCTATGTTACTTAGAAAAGCATGATCAGTTTCTTTATCATTTAATTGGTAGAGATTCATTTTATTTTTCGTATTCCTCCCAATTATAATAAACTTAAAGATAAGTCACATGTTATCGCCGGTTTAAAAATAGAAAGGTTAGCGGACTAACTCAACCTCCAGTTTTTCATAAGTGGTCCATCAAATCCTAAAATAGGGTCGCTTTCTGGAAGGGGGAGGGACTTAATGTTTTCATCCGCTACGGGGCGTTCTCCATCTTTCCCATATAGAATATTATACAGCTGTCCTTCAGGGTATGCACCTACAACTTTAAAATCCGCTGCGCTCTCAAGGCACTTATGTGCTACACCTGCGGGAATGATCGCAACATCTCCCTGATCTAATGAAATCGCTATTCCACCAGGGCCGCCGAATTGTATTCGTGCATTTCCTGAAGTAACAGCGAGTACTTCATGCGCAGTGCTGTGGTAATGATGGTAGTCAAAAATTCCTCCTTCCCATGAATTAATCCACCGGTTACTTTCAAATAACTCTTCTACCGTTTTTCGATCTGTAGCTTGAAGTGCGGACTTATAAATTAATAAGGGAAGCCTGCTGTTGTTTGGAAACGTTCCGTCCTCATGAATAAGATGTTGTACAATATTTATCAGTTGTATCGGAGCCGTTGCTTCTTCTAATGATTTCATATTACCTATTTAAAGTATACGAATCACAACCCAAATATTATACCTGTTAAGCACTCAACGGGGAGGGTAGGTCAATAAAAGAGAAAGCGATGGTTGATTAAGCCTGACAAATAACGGTTGCTTCTGAATATGTAAGCATTTTTAAGCTTCCTATCGTTGCGTTATGTTTCCATGCAGAGTAATTTCCTGAAAATGTAACACCCAGGCCGTATCCTCTGATGTGTTTTGTTTTTGCAGGTGTAATATTTTCGAGAAGGATCTCTGTATTGTTGTTAGGTTTGGTTGAGGTAAGCTGATATTTCATAACTCTCATTTTAGAACCTAGCCCTTTTAAAAAAGCATGCCGTAAATTATAAAAGATGGTGCTTATTCTTTTTTTATTCGCAATACCTGCTTGATCGCTCCATCTTGAACAGGTTCTATAATTTGTGCTTGCGTAACAACTCCTTCTACGCCTATAGATTGGTGTTGTTTTTCCCTGGGTACGGGGACGGATGACGCAATTGAGACTGAATCTTTGTAAACTAACACACGCTCCCCTGGTTTAAGAATGGTGTCTTTTGTTAATTCAACAAGTGCTTCAACTTCTCTACCATTTAAATAATCGCTATAATTTTTAATCCTCAATTCTTTTAACTCCATAACTTCTACTCGTTTACGCTTGGGTAAAGTGAATAAAAAAGCCCTGCCATTTAATGACAGGGCTTTTGATCCTAACCAAAAAGCCTACGCTTAAAATTTATGGATTTACTTTAAGTAACATATCGTCGTAATCGGAATTTCCATCGTCATCAGTTACCGTTAGCCTGAATACATAGGCACCTTCCACTAACTTACTTACTGTTAATTTAGCTGTGTTGGTTCCGCTCATGCTCAGACTTTCCGGTCCACGTACTTTTGTCCATTTATAAGAAACAATCTTTCCATCTGAATCAGAAGCGTTTCCTGTAATTACAACAGAGCCAACCGGTAGATCAACAGTTATATCTTTTCCTGAATTTGCTACTGGCTCAATATCCTCTGAATTCTCTGGCTTGCCGTCTGTAATCGGTGCTGAAGAGGCTCCCACAAGTTCACTGGCACCAATATCATAAGCAGAACCTGATAAACGTGATTGCTGATAAAAGTCTACATCAATATTATACGACCTGATATCTTTTCCAGTATTAACAGCAGGTGAGGAGGTGGTAATCCTGTAATTAGCTGCTGATGGATTAACAAATTTTACTGTATTGATATCACGGGTAAATAAGTTGTTCGACATGGTAACAGGAATTGTTTTGCCCAACTTATATACATAAGCATCGTCGCCTGTTCTTGGATAGGTATATGTGCTATAGGTACCTGGGTTAACAACGATGTTATTGTATACAACGGCCGGCACATAGTCATTATACATTCTGATTCCATCAGAAGCCGTGTTAATAATGGTGTTGTTGAGAATTTTGTATCCTGCGGCTCTTGAATCTCTCTCATCACAGAAGATTCCGAAACTACCTGTTCCTATAATCACGTTGTCGTGCAATGTCGCTTCACCATGACCTATTACCATAATTCCAATACCCTTTCCCGATTTAATGAGATTGTTATATGCAAAGCCTTTGGTGCCGGCGCTGAATTGAATTCCATTATTCTGAGCAGGTTCATTAACTACACCGTAGTTTTCGATTGTATTGTTATACACATATGCACCATTCAACGCACATCCTACTTGAATGGATTCCCATCCTGAATTTACAATCTTGTTATTGTAAATTTTCAATCCGTCGATAAGGTGAGGTAATCTTAATCCGCATGAAGTTTGAACTCCATAGTAGAAAGAGTGTCCAATGTATAAGGCTTCTCCACCTGTGTCGTGCACGTAGTTATCATGAATCGATACATCGCGCATAACAAAGTTTTCGCGAATTGTAGCGTCATCGCATGTAGGATCTGTTTTGGCGATAATACCAGCGAATCCAACGTCAAAGATCTCTAGGTTTTGTACCTCAACATTTGTGGTTAGTTTTCCTACAACCAAACCCATATGTCCGCCAGTGATTTTTATTCCTCTGGATGTTCCGGTACCACCAGCTATCTTAATGAACTTACAGTCTTCAGTTTTCATGGTGTAAGGATGGCCAGGTGCATTGAGAGTGGCTGTACCGCCGCAATTTGTGATTAGAATAGGGGCGGAAGCTGTTCCTACAAGGTTCTTAAAAAATACTTTTTGATATTTGTTTGCAGCGTTCAAACAGATGACAGCACCGGGTTTAAGTCCTAGTTTAGTTCCGTCAACTTCTACTGTGCTTAAATTACCTGGAACAATGTATGTACAGTTACAGCTAGCAGGAGAAATTTCGGCTGTGGCTGTTGCCGAAATGGTAATGTCGTTAATGCTCTCCTCCGTTTTTAATAAAGACTCGTCTTCTGAACATTGAAAAAATAGGGAAAGCAATATCAGTACGACGGAAATTCTTTTTCCGGCATTTAAAATGAAATGGGGTTTCATAGACAAAATAAATTGCCGCTGAGTATTTTAAAAATACACAACGAGGTTAGTAACAATTAAATTAATTTTTAAGAAGACTAACACCTAGGGAGAGAGGCAAGAGGTGTTAGTCTTTTGGTCAGAGTTGACCAACAAGGATTTTAGTCAGCGGGTGCAGACTAAAATGCTGCATCATAGTTCGCAGTAAGCGACTCTTCACGTAAAGGAGAAGTAAGTCCAAGATTCACTATTTCGATAGGCTTTTCTTCAGTACCTTCCATATTAATGAATTCAAGATTTCCATATTTTGTCTTGGCAGACAAGCAAATGGTATTGCCTGGTTTTATTCCAAGTTCTTGCCCATCAATAACTTCTTTGTCTGCTGGTACAGTGTAATCGCAATTACAATTCTTAGCTGCAGAAAGATTAGTAAACAGGCCTGTTATTGTCAGACTTGAAATAGTTGTTTCAGCGTTAGCTTCTGTCAATGAGGTTTGCTCCGCAGCCGGCGCCTTTACTTCTGGAAGTATTTCTTCTTCTGAACACTGCATTAGGGCAAATACAGCTGATGCTGTTAGTACTACTTTCTTCAGGGTTGGAATCATTCTTTGTTTAACAGTCATGCTTGGCATAGTTTTTAAACACTATCCATGGGGTGGAAGTAGTGTTATGGTTAAAAATTATTTACTTTTAAAGCTCACTTAGACAATCTGGTGAATTGATTATTAGTCAAATCATCACATTTCCTTTTTCAACAATCATCTCATTGTTTTAACATTACAAAGGAAGCTTCTTTTTATCGCATCAGCGGTAGAAACTCCCCGCCATGGTCATCCGTGTAATATTATGCACGAATTAAAGGCTTAAAACCAACCTATTTTTCTCCTAAACGATGAATGAATGATGAACCAGATGAAATTATTTATTTCCTATTTGTTTAACAAAGTATATACTAATTGCTACATTTGTTTTACAATTATTATATAAATGAGCAAGGAATTTCTGGGAGAATTTGAAGAATTGGTACTTACCATTGTAGCGGTGTTGCAGGATGAAGCTTACGGAAATGCAATCGTTAACCAGATAAAAGAACGTGTAGACAGAGATGTTAACCTAAGTGCAGTTCATGTGACATTGTACAGACTTGAAGACAAAGGGTACGTAAAATCACTTATGGGAGGAGCTACCAACGAAAGAGGAGGAAGAAGAAAAAGAATATTTACCATAACAAATGCCGGGCTTTCAACCCTTCGAATGATGAAGGACGCACGGATGGGCTTATGGAAGTTGATACCTCAACTAAAGACAATCCATTAATGTCGCTTAAAATGGAAAGACAACCTTCTAACAACGTTCTCAAATTTTTGAGGTGGTTTTGCCCTCCCGAACTTCTCGAGGGAATAGAAGGTGATCTTCTTGAAGATTATTACAATAACCTGGAACGAATAGGAGAGGATGCGGCTCAGCGAAGGCTTATTGTCCATGTTCTTCAATTTCTACGGCCAGGACTTATTCTCAGAAATAAATTTTCTCTTAACCTAAACATTAAACCTATGTTCGCCAATTATTTTAAGGTAATGTTGCGCCATTGCCTGAAGCGTAAATTTTACACAGCGATCAATATTTTTGGCTTAACAATCGGAATAGTTTTCGCACTATTGATAGGTGTACATATATACGAGGAAGCAAACGTTAACCATACGTTGAAGGATAATGACAGACTATATCTTTTGGAAAGTAACGGTTCACGGGAAGTAATTGGCTTTCCTTTTCTGGTACCGTCTCCCATTGCTAAAACAACAAAAGAAGAATACCCTACACTCCTGGAAGATTACTATAGATTTTCGGACAGAAGTGTTACCGTGAGCAAAGGTGATAAACATTTCAGAATACAAAGTATTATAGGTGATTCTACTTTTCTCAAGATGTTCGGGTTTCCCGTACTTTTCCAAAATAGAATCAATAAGCACTCGGATCGATATGCTCTCATAATAACTGAGCGTATGGCCAGACAGTTTTTTGAAAGATCAGATGTTGTTGGAGAGTCTCTAACATTAACAACTGAAGCAGCGGGGAAAAAGGATTATGTGATTTCAGCAGTACTTAAAGACATTGAGCGTAATTCTATCACGAATTTGATGAACATGGACGCGCAAATGTTTCTCTCTATTGACAATCTTGTTGATTTCGGTCAATTTGATCCTGAATCATGGGCCGGAGGTCAAATGGTTTCGTACGTTAAGCTAGCGAAAGGTGCCACAGTAGATGCAGCAGAAAAAGCACTTTCAAAGGTATTTAAAAGTAATGCTTCACAGCTTTTTACCAACTCTGTTACTATTAAATTAAATCCGCTGAATACGTACCATGTCACCTCGAACAATGGCATAGTTCAAAAGCAAATAATTGCATTGTCAGCAGTCGCTTTTTTTATCCTACTTTTGGCAGTGGCTAATTTTGTTAATATATCGATAGGGACTTCGATAAGCAGGATAAAAGAAATTGGAGTAAGAAAAGCAATTGGAGGCGTGAGAAAGGAAGTTATATTCCAGTTTATGCTTGAATCATTTGCAGTAACGATCCTTGCATTTGTCCTGTCATTGGGCATATATCAATATAGCAAAGATTTTTTTAGTAACATAACAGGGAATGTATTGCCCTCATTGTTCGAAATTCCTCTGATGTTTTGGAAATTTGCTATACCGGTAATCGTTTTTACTGCCATTGCTTCCGGTGCATACCCTTCGTTTTTTATTTCCTCCTTTAAAACTCTGGTGTCTTTAAAAGGTAAAATCAATTCCGTAGGAAAAGAAGGTGTGTTTTCAAAAGGTTTGATTGGTCTTCAGTTTTTATGTGCAATTGGTGTATTTATTTTCGCGCTAACAGTCTCCTCACAAGTGTCCTTTTTTCTTGATAAGGATTTAGGTTACGATAAATCATCTGTGCTTACTGTATCATCAGTTCCGAGGATCTGGAATCAGGAAGGTGTTAAAAAATTGGAAGCTGTTAGAAGTGAATTCTTATCATTGCCACAGGTTAATTCAGCAACGCTTTCGTGGGAGATTCCAAATGGAAATTACGGAAATAACATTCTTCTGTATAATGAGGGAAAAACGAAAGAAGAAGCATTAACGGTTCCGTTATTTATGGCTGATGAAAATTTTGCTTCCACCTATAAAATAGATATCGTAGAAGGTTCTTTTCTTACTCCGCAATCAAATCCTTTTGAAATAGTCATTAACGAAGAAGCGCAGAGGGTTTTCAAAGTAGATGTGGGAGATAAATTAAGAATTGCAACTTCTGATTCTACTGCCAAAATAATCGGTATAGTAAAAGATTTTAATTTCTTCTCGCTTCACGAGAAATTAAGACCGGTGGCTTTTATTCACTTGCGGAATACAAATGTTTTTCGCTACTTCTCCTTTAAACTGGAACCTGGTAACCTTTCAGAATCAGTAGAAGCGGTGCATAGCAAATGGAGAAACATTTTTCCGGATGATCCATTTGATTATGCGTTTGTAGATGAGAAGGTATCAGCACTCTATAAGACGGAGACTCAATTAAAACAGGCTTTTAACATTGCTACGGTCATTATGCTCATCCTTGTGCTTACGGGTGTACTTGGAATTGTATCTCTTGCAGTGTCGCGAAAAACAAAGGAAATAGGCATTAGAAAGGTGTTAGGAGCTTCAATATTGAACATTCTGATGATGTTATTCAAGGATTATGCAAAAGTGGTTGTAATAGCCTTCACTCTTGTTTCACCCATTACTTATTATTTTATCAGTATATGGTTAAGCAATTATGCCTATGCAATTGAAATACAATGGTGGATGTTCACTGTGCCGGGAGTAATAGTGTTCTTTGTAACAATGGTTATCGTTATCGTGCACTCGTTGCATACCGTTAGGATCAACCCTGCCATTACTTTAAAGCAGGATTAGTAACTATCTAAGTGCATTTATAATTAATTGTCGTTGTTTTTCATCTGGTAGCTTTCCCATTCCAGCACCTAAGTTGTCAATCAAGTGCTTTGATTTTGCTGTGCCCGGTATTACACAGGTAACGTGGGGATTTGAAAGAATAAACTTTAGAAATACCTGACCCCAGCTGTTACAATCAAATTCTGAAGCCCATTCAGGTAAAGGTTTCCCTTTAACTTTATTAAATAGTGCACCTTCTTCAAAGGGCCGGTTTACAAGAGCAGCTATGTTCTTTTCTGCTGCTTTAGGTAGCAAGCTTTTCTCAGCGTTTCTACTATTAACGGAGTAGTTGATCTGAATGAAATCTATTTCGTTATTGGAAATAATTGATTCAAGGGTATCATGAGCGCTGGCAGTATAATGAGTTAAACCGATATAACGAATCCTGCCTTTCTCCTTCCATTCGCGCAAGGTCTTTAGGTGCGTTTGCCAGTCGACAAGATTATGGATTTGCAAGAGGTCTACCTTATCTCTTTTTAGTAGTTTAAAAGAGTTTTCCATCTGCCTGATGCCATTCTCTTTTCCGCTCGTCCATACTTTGGTAGCTATGAATAGTTTTTCATTTACACCCAACTCCTTAGATAGATCTCCAACCACCGCTTCTGAATTTCCATACATTGGAGAGCTATCAATTACAGAGGCGCCATTTGATACAAGCGTTTTCAAAACTTCTTTGAGAGGTTCTCTTTCGGTATTACTTGTACCTACATCAAACGTTTGCCAAGTACCCAATCCAACTATTGGTAATGGCTCTTTCGTGGAGGGTATTATTCTTCGTTGTATTTGTGTCATGCCAAATGCTGTTAATGATGGAACGGAAATTGCCATGCCCGCCATCATCATCTTTTGTAGAGATTGTCTTCTGTTCATAGTTAAAGGTAGCTCATTTAGTAAAACAGATCTGGTTTTGTCAAATATGATTGATACTTTGACCAATGAAAATTTCTTTTCAGGATATATTTGACAAGCAACAGCTTTTAATTTCCTCTGCTATTGAGTACATTTAACTAAGATAACATCAACTAATGCAAACCTATGATCAGAAAATCTAGTTTAGTCTGCGGTATTATAGCAGTGTCCTGCCTTTCATTTTTAAATTCATGTAATGATGATGATGAACCGCCAAAAGCAGGCGTCTCATTTGAATTAAAAGAACAAGAGGTAACAGAATCGGATGGTACAGTGGAGTCTATACATCCGGAGTTAGCTGAAGATATCGGAGTAGGACGAGTTATTGAAGCAAAGCTTGTTTTTGATCGTGAGTTAGCCCGTGAGGCCGTAATTAAGTTTGATATAGATGGCACTGCCCGAGAGAACGCCAGTGCAAGTGCACAAGAACTTAATGATTTTGAAATAGAAGAGACTGGGAATAACGTGACTGTTAATGGCAGTAGCATTACTGTTGCTAAAGGGGCAAAAGAAGCATCTTTTTCGATTCGCATATTTGAAGATTTCACAACAGAATTTGAAGAAGATTCTCCAACAAATGATGACGGTGTTCCTTACGAAACAGTAGTAATCACCCTGGAGTCAGTTACATCAGGGCCAGTTACATTAGGTGAGCAGGTAGAGCACACTGTGAAGATTCTTGAAGATGATGCATTTGTTTTCCTGGAATGGGATGGTACTGATGCGACTTCTGATATGAATCTATACATTTACTTAAACAACAGAATGTTCAATTGGTCGGACAATACTGAAGGAAATTTTGAAGGAGCAATAATTCCAGCAGGATTCACAAATGGAACTTTTGGAATGAGCTATGTTTACAAAAGTGGAAGTGATTCTGAAAACCTTGATTTTGCTGTAGGTGTGCTCAATTTGGGAGGTTCCATAACTAAAACGGATGGAACACAGGCTGCCGAGTTTGTGTTTGAAAGTACTTATACTCCTGCTAATATAAATTCAGCTGTTATAAATACTGAAAGTTCAACGGTAAGTACAAAGATCGTTCAAACCATGGTAAAGGAGGGACTTAATTATAAGTCATTGTCAGAGATTGAAGTTCCCCAAACTTCCAGTCGGATAAAGTCAAAGCAATCCCTTTCAAAAGCTGTGTTACTGGAAAGAATTAAATCCCTGAACAAGAACTCGCTTAGAAGTCCGCTAAGATTAAATTAAAGATTTAACGAGTAGGCATTAAAGTAAAAAGGCTCTGTTCAAGTAAGAACAGAGCCCTTTATTTTTTAAATACCGCTATCAATTATAAATTAATCAATTCCCATCACCGAACACAAAACTCCAGCCTGAGCATGGATTGTAGAGTTCAATAATATTTTCACCATACCTTAGAACATATGTACTGTTTCCTTCTACTAAAGGATCAAGGTATTTCTGGATGTTCTCAACAGCAGCATCGGTCTCCTCACTTCCCAAAAGTGTTATTCCGTCTTTGAAGTGAAAAATAAGATTGTTGTTATGTAGTTCTGGTGTAAATTCCTTCAGCGCAAAAGTTACACTTCCATTGTTGTTTACTATCGCATATCCAATACCATAAAGGGTTGAACCATTTTGTAATTGCGCTCCATAGTACAGGTGCATTTCTTGTGCGCCTTGAATGTCGTTAGCAATAGAAGAGCCTACAGAAGTTCCATTATCGAAAGCATAAGCGAGCGGACTATAATAGAAATTTGAAACCTGGCCAAAAGCTGATCCTGCTGCATTGAGTAAACTTGTTTCCATTACAACCACATCGTTTGATGAGGTTACACCTGAATAAGTATTAATAGGAAAGTTTTTCGCGCATGCTTCCAACGTTGCATCGCTTAATGTATTAAATGTAATGCCATTAAAATTAAGGTTCGTTCCTAATACATTTCCTGTAAAAGCAGCATTGAATTTGATTGTATTACCTTCAATAACATATCCCTGGCTGAAATTAAGAAGTCGTTTGCTCTCTGTATTCGACTTTAAAGAAGCAGAGTGAATGTCAATCACCCTACGCGTATTATCGAGTGATAAATAAAGAACGAGGTCTTTATTTGCATAACTGAGCTTTAATGAAGAAGAAAGTATTCCCAGGTCATCGCTAAATTTGGTAAGGTCAAGGGCTACTTTTCTGCCAAGTAAATTTTCAGCGCTTGCAGAAGCTTCTTCAAAAAGTAGCCTGGTCGCCTGGGAAAAATCAGATTTGCTCGTAAATACTAGGGCATTATCAGGAGTTTTATTTACAAAGTTAAATTCAAACTCAGCACCGAATGAAGCTTGGTCGAGTTCAAATAGGTAGCTGAATATTGAATAGCTCTCAAAAATAAGTTCAAGACCTAACGAATTGTCTATTCTATACGTTATTGTCTGATCAAAATATGCCCCGTCGTCTGCGCCAATGTCTGATTTAATATTAACCGTATTATCTTCATTAAAGTCGAGCAGAACGTTATAGGTGCCCGCTTCGCTTGTTGGCGTATATCTGAGAAGCCATCCGTTCTTAGGCGCTACCAGGTCTGCCTTTAATGTAGCAACAGCTTCGCTTACGCGTTCGTCTGCACTTTTGTCAAACTTGTTGATCTCATCATCCTTGCAAGAAATAGTTAAGGTGATGAGCACTGCAAACAGGTATATATTCTTCTTCATAATCAAAGCTTGTCTTGAATAATTTTTCTCACGGCAAGAAGGTCAACGCCCGTACTCTGCTGGTAATGCCTGAGAACCGTACTGTATTTTGTTCTAAGTTTCACCCTTCCTTCGTTTCGTTGTGCGCAAGGAAGGCAGTTTGTTTCATCCTCGTCATCAATGTATTTTTCATAAAAATTAGGGTCGTAAAGTAAGAATGCCACAAGCTCGGCAAAGTCTTCATTAAAAGAGCTTGTTCCATAAGGTGATACAAAGCCACGTCGCAAAGCTTCTTCATCAGAAAGCGTGTACCACGATCCGGCGGAGGTATAGCCCTGAGGGGAGATCTGCTGCCAGTTAGAAGGAAGGTTATAACGTTGGTGTACTATGTGAGCGAACTCGTGGTAAATTGTTCCAAGCTGGCGATACATCCAGTCAAGGTTTTGTGTGTCGATAAAATTAACTTCTGTCAGTGTAATGCGTGCACCTGCGTCTGCTGTTCCCAGTGTTACGGTTCCATCCGCGTTGTACATCGTGGATCCGATAAAAACTATCTCTGCAGGCACATGAGAACGAAAGAATTTGTCCCCATTAGGAACACTTACAAAAGGTTCAACCCAGAAATCCTTTAAGAATTCAAGCATGGGCTCCACCACTTCTCGCTTAGGCGGTGTAACGCGTTTATTCTGATCTACATATCGATCAACATATTTATATCGCACCGCAACGCCAAATTCATCTATAAATTCTTCCTGTATGAACTGGTCCAGTTCGTCCTCTGAATATGGTTGGTTTTTTAAGGGCGGGTTAACATCTTCATCCTTGTAACAGGAAGACACAGCCAAAGTGAGTACACCGATAAGTAACGCTGAAAGTATTTTTATTCGCATGATGGATATGAATCAATATTTAAATTACCGTGAATTAGGTTCCAGGCCTCCCACATCAATAGCTGCCTGAGGAATTTGCAACACTTTGCGATCATCGTCCTCGTCCAGGTTGCTGATGCTGCCGTCCGGGAGTACATGTTGCACCGGGAGGCCATATCGCTTAATGTCAAACCAGCGTAAGCCTTCGTGCATAAATTCTTTTGTTCGTTCATCCAGAAGATATAACAGGCAAATAAGTCTGTCATTACTGTTAGTGCCAAAGTAGGTTCGCAAGGCTTGGATAGTCAGGGTAGGTTGATTCGTAGCGGTAGCCCTGTATCTTTTATTTGCCAGTAATTGTAAATCGGCAAGAGCAAGGTTAAGGTCATTGGCATTGAGGCTTCTGCTTCTGAGGATATAACACTCTGCTCTGTTCAATAGCACTTCTTCACCTCTGAAACCAAGAAAGATTGTATAGTTAAGTCCAACATTTGAAGTTAAGCTGGAACGTTCAAATAAGAATTCAAACTTTGTTGCCGCAAGTCCATTTTCTCCGGCCAACCATGCCGGATCTTCACGTTCATCGGTTAAGCGATACGGATTACTTCTGAATATTTCTGAATAGAGATCACGTGTTGGCCAATGACCTAAGTTTGGCAGATGAAAATTAGAAACTTGCCTGATGAGTAAAAGATTGCTATCATCAGTAGGGGAGTGGTATAATCTGATATAGTCTTCAACATTAACACGTTGTTGCAACAGGGCCGGAATATCTTTAATAAAAAGACTCGGATTTGCCCCTAGCAGTTCATTACTATAATCAATACAATCATTAAACTCTCCTTTAAACAAGTAGAACCGTGAAGCAAAAGCAAGTGCTGCATTTCTTGTAAAATGATATTTACCTGAGTTACTGTAGTAACTGTCTTTAACTAATTCAAGTCCTTCAAGCAGATCATCTTCAATTTTATCATATACTTCTTCAACTGTATTGCGCGTATACTTTTTGATGAATTGTGTTTCTGGCTCAGTTACGTAAGGTACTCCCGGATCATTATCAGCCGTGTTTGCGTCGTAATGTTTAGCAAAAAGGTTTACAAGCATAAAGTGACCATAGGCCCTGGCAAGTAGGGCTTCTCCCTTAATGGCATTTTTTCTGTCTTCATCTCCGGGTAATTTGTCTATTACAGCAAGCACTTCGTTGGTGTGGGCTATGGCATCGTAGGTAGTGTTCCAGAAATTTGCAGGGGTATCCTGATCTATTCCGGTAAAATCACTCCATGTATAAGCCTGGTCGTGCTCAGGAAGTTTAGTAGTGCCAAAGGTGTAAGAAACATTGTCGCTCATCCATTCGGTAAAAGTATAACTGCCACTTGCATAAGCATTGGTCAGAAGCTGTGCTGCTTTGTCAAGGTTATTAAGCTCAACACGGTTATCAGGATTTTCTTCCAGGTATTTATCACAAGCCGAGAAGCCGACAACAACAAGCGTAAGTAACGTAATATTCTTAAGTGATGATATCTTCATAGGTACCTCGTCCTTTAAAAACCAATTGTTATAGATGTAGTAATCAACCTCGGTTGAGGCAGTGCAACACCACCTGCCTGAAAGAATTCAGGGTCTTGTCCGTTAAGCTTCTTGTCAGAGTACAATAAGGCAAGATTTTGTGCGTCAATAGAAAGCTGGGCATTATTGGCGCCGATTCTTGATATCCACCTTTTGGGAAGTGTATAACCTAATCTTACTGATTTCAATCGCACGTAAGTGCCATCGGCAACTCTAGCCGTGCTTTTATTATACAAGTCGTAGGCACTGCGATAATCAGAATTTCCTCCTTCAACAACGTTCTTATCGAGGATAACCGGAACGTCTGTTATATTCTCATCTCCCGGCACTACCCAGCGATTAACAAAACTTTTAGAGAAAGAACTGAAATCGGTATAGCGCGGACTAAAAGCATCGTCTAATCTGATCTTATAATCAAATTTGTAGGATAGAAATACACTCAAACTAAAATTTTTATAGTTGAACGTATTGGTAAATCCTCCTGCGCCGCGAGGTTCAGCAGACCCCTCATATTTTAAGATGCTCTTGAGGTTCTCCCGATCCTGTAGATCGTAATAATAGACCTCTTCACCACTATCATCATAAAAAGTTGGAATACCTCTTGAATCAAGTCCTGCAAATTTAGTTGAGAACAACCCTCTTCTAGGACCACCTAATACGGCTGCGCCTCCCTGGACAATTGCATCACCTATCCTTGGATTGAAGTCTAGTCTCGTTATACGATCTCTTGAGTAACCAATGTTGAAATTGGTAGACCAGGAGAAATCATTGAGTTTAAGATTTAAGGTATTTATCGAAAACTCGAAACCGTTGGTAACCATATCTGCATAGTTACCCCATTTATAAGCATTGCCACCAACACCACTTGTTTGGAGAAGACCAATGAGATCAAAACAATTCCGATGATAGAAATCGCCTGTACCGGTAATTCTGTTATTAAATATTCCAAAGTCAAAGCCTGCGTTAAATTCTTTTAATTTTTCCCAGGTCAGGTCAGCATTTTCAAGATCCTGAATATATAAGTATGTTTCTATATCGGTGGGTCTAAGTGTTACTGCCGATCTTAAGTTTAGCAATGCACTCGTGTTAGGACCTAAGTTGGCAGACAATCCATACGTAGCTCTTAATTTTAGGAAGTCGAGCCATTGCAAATCGATAAAATCCTCTTTGTCTACATTCCATGCACCGCTCACATTCCAGGTAGGAAGGTATCTTGAGTTTCTGCTTTTTCCGAGCCTGTTAGAACCATCATACCTTACAGTTCCATTAAAGATGTACTTTTCATTGTAAGCATAGCCTCCATTAATGAAAACGCCGGCAAAGCGTTCTCTGTCTACAGAGAGTGCATAAGTACGAATCCCTTGCTGATTGAGGAACTGAATCATCAGCGGATCCATATTTACAATACCACCGTTTTCATATACAACGCCAATACCATCGGCCCTTACACTTTCACGATTGGTAAACTTTATCTCCTGTCCAGCAAGTATGTTGATGCTGTGTACAGTATTGATCGTATGAGACCAGTTTATGCTGTTTCTTATATAAAAGTTGGTAAGTTCATCCTGGTTGATGTTGTTAAAACCTCCTTCAGGAAGAACTACCTTTGGTAGAGCGCCTGGGTCGTTCGGGTCCTTAAAAAGTAAAGGGTTAGCATCCTGTATATATTGTGTTTCATCTGCCCGATAAGCTTCAGCCTGGTTTGAGTTCTCATGAATTACATGTTCACGTTTGGTGGTAGCATATCGGCCCTGCAAGGTGCTGCGGAAAGTAAGGTTGTCGAGAATATCTACATTAACATCAGCCTGTGTTGAGACATCAGCAACATTAATATTGATATAATTAAGCTCAAGTTCTCTCAGGATATTAAAGGGCGCATAGTTTCTTCTAAAGTATTCCAGGTTCCCCTCACTATCGTAAGGACGTATGGTACGTGCCGTATTGAGTGCATAACTTAAAGGGTTGATGTCAAAATCTCTCCTGTATCTGCCTGTAATAGGATCAAAGTCACGGTTCTGGGTGCCCGGCACTTTCTGATCGCGGTAGTTTGCCGTAAGCTTCAGGTCAAGCGAAAACCGCTTGGAAAATTGAAAGCTGTTTTTTGCTGTTCCGGCGTATCGTTTAACATTATCCGCAATAGTTTGCCCGTTATCATGTAAATAGCTTATGGAGTAATAGCTTGTATGTTTTTCTGTTCCTGAAGTTAAACTAACAGAATGTTGTTGCTGTAACGAATAATCTTTAAACAGAACATCAAACCAATCTGTGTTAGCACTTTCGTATTGATGCAGAAACTCTTCGTTTAAAGATCCGTTAGGCCCCCATGGTATTTGATGCTCAGAGATAAGGGTAAACATTTTTCCAAGTGATCCATAGTTCTGTGCTTTTACAGAAGTGGTAATATCTACTAATCCTTTATCATACATTTCGCGATAGATAGACATCTCATCCACTGAATTAAGAATATCGTATTGGCTATAAGATGGCCTTAGGTTGAAGGAGAAATTGCCTGTATAGTTTACACGTGTTTGTCCTGAGCGACCTCTTTTTGTGGTAATTACTATTACACCATTTTTAGCTCGTGTTCCATAAAGGGCAGTTGCAGAAGCATCTTTGAGTACCTGGAATGACTCTATATCGTCAGGGTTAATACCTGCTATCGATGATGCTGTTAGCGTATTTGCATTACCGGTAATGATGTCATCAGCGCTCACATTGTTAAGGTCTTCAAGAATAACCCCATCAATTACCATCAGAGGTTTTGTATCACCATTTATTGTTGTATTACCCCTTATCCTGATCTTCGGGGCTGTACCAAATGTACCAGAAACGTTATCTACAGTAACCCCGGCAACACGTCCTTCCAGCATACGGGATGCATCTGTCATTCCAGGGGTTTTAATGTCCTCCATTTTTACAGAAGCAGCAGAGCCTGTAAAGAGTTTTCTTTCAACCTCCTGAAATCCTGTTACTACAACTTCGCCTAATTGTGTGGTCTCCTGCTCAAGTTGTATGTTAATCGTACTACGGTTGCCAATGATCTGTTCAATTGTAATATAACCAATAAAGGAAAACTGTAGTGTGTCAGAAGGCTTGTTGGCCAACAGCTCGTAATTACCAAAAGCATCGGCTATCGTACCTTTATTTGTGTTTTTTATTCTGACATTCACACCAGGCAGTTCAGTACCATCTTTCGACGATGTTACTTTTCCGGATACCCGGATGCCTTGTCCATAAGTGGTTATAAAACCAAAAGTAACAAGTAGCGCTACAAGTAAAAGTTTATTCATGCCTTTGCTTAATGCCGGTTTAGGTGTAGCGTTCTAATGAAGGGTATGCATGCAAACTTTCCTCACTTGTCTGTCCATTATCATTTTACTTGCGCCACAGAAGCGTTTGAGAATGATAGGAGGGGTGTATTAGAAGAAGCGAGTAAAGGTTTATGCATAGGCGATCAGGAACGACAAAATTTTAATGGTTTTGTTTCTTTTAATTATTAATTCAAAGTTGGGCGCGGGGTTTAAAGCAGATACAGAATATTGTTCGTTGTATTGCTTTGTGTACGTAATTTAATATAATAAACGCTTACCTACCAAAGATTATATATCATAGAAGGATGTTTATACCTGAAAAAATAATTGGTTAATCAACCTACGAACATCCCTGCTAAGTTTTGTCACCTTACATGGGTGATCATTGATAGACGTCTATGGGGTATAACCGAGTAGTCGGTCTTAGTGATATATCATAATTCCATACTTCCATACAACGTTGGCTTCATGCGGTTGTATGTACTAAGCGGCAACAGTATAACGAAGGGTAGTGATCTGCATTTTGTTTCCAGGATAATAAAAAAGCCTTGAAATCGCATCGACTTCAAGGCTTTCTATTTAACATGTTCATTCTATTACGCTAACTCGCGAAGGTCAACAGGCACTACGCGTGAAATACCTTTCTCAACCATTGTAATACCGTAGATAACATCGGTAGCGCTCATGGTACGCTTGTTATGCGTAACAATCACAAATTGGCTGTCCTTACTAAAGGTACGGATAATGTTATTGAACTTGTCAATGTTGGCATCATCCAACGGCGCATCAACCTCATCAAAGATACAGAAAGGGGCAGGCTTCAACAGGTACATGCTGAATAGTAGAGCAGTAGCTGTAAGCGTTTTTTCTCCTCCTGAAAGCTGATTGATGGTCAATGGGCGCTTTCCTTTAGGTTTTGCGATAATGTCAATGTCTGAATCTAATGGTTTTGATGGATCAACAAGGCGCAGATCGCACTCATCACCTTGTACGAACAACGATTGGAATACACGGATAAAATGTTCTTTAATCTTATTGAACGAATCCATAAAGGTTTCGCTGGCTACACCCTCAATCTCACTAATGGTGTTGAATAACGATTCTTTAGCCTTCAACAAGTCTTCTTTCTGAGCAGTGATAAAATCATTACGTTGCTTGATCTCCGTATACGCTTCCATTGCCATCGGGTTTATAGGCCCCATGTTATCAAGCTTCTCGCGGATCTTATTTACTTCAGCACGTAATTTGTCTTCATCTGCTTTTGCCATCACCTCAATTTCTTCCGGCGTAGGCTGGCCCATTACAGAGTCAAGATCAACATTAAATTCCACTGAAAGTCTTTCTTTAACAGAGTTCAACTGAAGCTTACTTTCGTTCAATTGATTCTGCAACTCCATTAATGCGGTGTCTATACTTTGCCTTGTATGGGTAATCTCTCTAAGCTCTTTTTCAACCTGGTCTATCTGCCCGCGCGACTCATAGTATTCTTTCTCAGCTTCGCTAAGGCCTTTCTCCATCTCTTCCTTCTCTTCATACATGCCCAGAAGTTCGTCGTCGTTTGTCTGCGAGCTCTCAATAATGTTTTTAATCTCCTGCTCGTTCTTCTGCAGCTCCTCGGTATTCACCTGAATACGGTTGGCACTTTGATCCATCGATTCTTGTTTGAATCTCATTTCCTGGTCAATGCTCTTCACCCGGTTCTCCTGCTGATGGAAGAATATGTTCTGCTCGTTAAACGCAGCTGATTTCTGGCTCAACAGCTCTGAGTTGTTCGCCAGGTTTTCTGTAATTGATGAAAGCCTGGTTTCCTGCTCCTTTAGTACTAACTGAGCATGCTGTGCTTTTGGCTTCAGCTCATCAAGTTCTTTTAGTAGCGTGTCGATCTTCTCAAGAATATCTTCCCTGCGAAGGTCAGCACTGCTCAGCATCTGAGAAAACTGCTCGCGTTTTGTTCTTACCGATACGTGCTCTTCATTTATCTGGCGGATCGTATTCTGAAGTGCCTCAATTTGGTAGCGGATCTTGTTGTTTCTCAGTTTTTCAAGATCACTTTGTTTTTCAAGCAGTGTGCTGCGTATCTCTTCTAACTTGGTAGTAAGTTCTTTTATCTCTTTCTCAAGTTTCTCAAGGTTCTTGGCACGACCAATTTTCTTTCCTTCAAATAATCCAACTGAGCCACCAGAGATACTGTATTTTCTTCTTGTTACTTTACCACTTTTCGTAATAAATGTGTTCTCATCAGTAGCGGGCACATTCTTTACATCTCCTTCATAGATATATACTCTGTCGAGTATATAAGCCATTAGCTTTTTATACTTTGGATCAAATTCAATGATCTGCGTAGCAGGAAATGCATTTGAATAGATGCGAGATGTAGATGATTCAAATTTGTCAAACGCATCAAGAATAAAGAAGTGCGCTTTACCCTTAGAGGCATCACTTAAAATATTGATGGCTTCGTATGCCTCGGCCTCATGATCAACAATGTAATAGTTGAGGTATGGCTCAAGGTAATTTTCTATTGCTACCCTGTATTCTTCTGAGGTTGTTAGGATATCAGAAAGGAGAGGGGCATTCTTAGCAACCTTCTTTTTTAGGAACTTAATGGCCTCAGGGAAACCTTCAAGGTTTTCTACAAGTGATTTCGTAAGATTATATTCGTTCTGGCGTGCATCAAGCTTACGGCTTGTCACGTTCATTTCCTCACGGATCATGTCAATGGTTTTAACCAAATCGCCCGTGCGGTTGATTATATTTTCTTCTTCTTTCTTCAGGTTATCAAGCTCATCATTCTTATCATCAATCTCTTCCTGAAGTACAACAAGTTTCTTTTCAAACTCCACAAGGCTGGCACTCTGCTGACTTGTATCTGTAGCTGTACGTTCAAGTTCCTGCTTTAATGACGATACCTGAATCTCACGAATTTCAGTCGCCTTATTAATCTGGAAAAATTCTTCCTGGCGTTCGCGTTGTATCTGACGGATAGAATCGGCTTCCCCCTGAAGGCTTGATGTCTTTCTCTTTTGCTCTTCGTACTCAGCCTTTAAATGCTCAAGCTTCTGTGTTACCTCCTGAAGAATTTCTTCGGCAGCATGCTTTTCGTTTTCAAGACTTTGGATACTGAACCTTGCGCGCTCATTACTCTTCTTGTCCTGCTCAATTTGCTCGCGCAAGTTGTTTGCACGATCGTTCAGGTATTTGAGTCTTTCGTTCTTAATCTGCTTATCGCTCTCGTAGGTTCTGATTTTTGAAACAAATTCATTAATTGCCTTCTGACGCGATGAAAGTGTTTTTTCCTTAAGGATAAGCTCAGCCTTCGCCTTTTCAATGGCAGCTTCCTTCTCTGCAATCTGCGAAGCAAGCCCCAGTTTACGGTCATTCTCAGCTTCAATACGCTGAGTAAGTGCATTAAACCTGTCTTTCTGTTTGTTTACTACAACCTTAGCAAGGTTAATGCTTCTGTCTTTATAGTCATCCTTAATCCTATAGTAGTTCTCTGTTTGTTTCGCCTGTTTTTCAAGGCTCTTCATGTTCTTCTCAATCTCAAACAACAAGTCTTCTACTCGGCTCAGGTCGGCATCAGTATCTTCAAGTTTCTTCAGCGTTTCTTTTTTACGCTTTTTAAATTTAGAGATACCGGCAGCTTCTTCAAAAAGTGCACGTCTGCTGCTGTCTTTATCATTCAGCAAGTCGTCAACCATTCCTAATGCGATAATGGCGTAGCTGTTTGAAGCCACACCCGTATCCATAAAAAGGTTGGTAATGTCTTTCAATCGGCAAGCAACACCATTAAGAAGATATTCACTTTCACCACTGCGATATAGTCTTCTCGTAATGGTTATTTGTGAGTACTCTGTAGGTAAAATGTTTTTGGTGTTGTTAATGGTAAGCGAAACTTCTGCCATTTGTTGAGGAGAACGTTGACTCGTGCCATTGAAGATTACGTTCTCCATTTTCTCAGAACGCAAAGCACTCGTCTTCTGCTCGCCAAGTACCCATCGGATGGCATCAACAACATTTGATTTTCCGCATCCGTTAGGACCAACAATTCCAGTAATCCCTTCATCAAAGTTAATAGCGACCTTGTCGGCAAAACTCTTGAAGCCTTTAATCTCCAGTTTCGCTAATTGCATGCTTAATAGTAGTTGTAGTGGTTGAAGCTCTTTATTAAAATAGTCACTGGCAAATGGTCATTAGTCAATAGTTATTCAATCATTTTATTTTTGTGATGATGAGTTACAATTGCTTGAAAATCAACTGTAAACTATTGTCTCCTGCTACTGCTGACTGCCTACTTTTTTAAAGAGCGGGGAACAAATATAACCTTGTGGTTTCTTGAATTCAAGGAAAAAAGAGGGAAGGCCTTGTTCCAAAATCAAACCCAATAGAAATGAGGCACATACATTTTAATATTGACCTTAGCGTCTGAAAATAACGATATTCGGTTCTTGTTGCGATGTTTGGCTTTTGGCACTGCTTCAGTGGTAGTTAAGCCGGGGTTGAGCCGTATATAAGCCGTATATGAGCCGTATAGGTTGCGTTTTTATTGAAATTTGAGGCCTTACCCGACTCATATACGGCTCAAGTACGGCTGATCTCCAGCTCATGTGCCGGCAGGAGCCGACTCGTTGAAGGATTCCCATTTCAGGAAAAGCATCATGACGGGGTAGAGGAGATAATATATCTTTTAATTCAGGTAAACTTCTTACGTGGCGTAAACTGATGGGGATAACCAGCGGTTATAGCCGTTTCAATATTTTTTATTACATTTGTGGTTCATGGACTTTCAGTTTTGGTTATATCTGGTTCTAGGGGCAATCTATTTTTTGAGCCGTGTGCTTAAAAAACAAGCTCCCAATCCTGCTGAAAAGGAGGCAGAGAGAAGAGCATCTGGGCGTATGCCAGAGCAGGGAAGTGCACCTATACCCAAACCCAAAGCTGTAACATTTGAAGAACTGTTAAGAGAAATAACAGAGGCTAAACAAGCGCAAAAACCAGTAACGGTACCGGAGACAAGACCAGAACCTGTTTTTGACTATGATGATGAAATAGAAGAGGAAGAAAACGACCTTGAGACAATAGAGCCTGAATATTCACAAAGAGAGAACAGGTCGTACGAGATTTATGAAGAAGCCAAACGCCAGGCTTTTGTAAGACCATCACTCGAGGAAACAATGAACGTGCGCAACACCAACGTGGAGTACGGAAAGTTCAAATCCTTTGAGCAAGAAAAACCGCGTAACTTATTAGAAGAATACACAAAAGACTTTCAGGATCCAGAGGGGTTGAAGAAAGCTATCGTCATGAGCGAAATCCTGAACAGAAAGTTTTAGTACGCGAAAACTCTATTTTTTAGACTTAAATATTACCTGCAAAAGGTAAACAACTTTTTAGATTATATGGACCCGTGTGTATTTCTGACCTTTATTCAGATATAATAGGGTTACTATATCCTGTAAAAGGTTATTTATATAAGAGCTTGACCTGAAATGAAACTGTTAGACTGTTTACTTAAGTATTTAAGAAGCACACTTCTTTTATGCATCCTGTTGTGTTCTTTACAAAGTTATTCACAATGTAAGTTAAAGCATAGTGTCCAAATAGAACATGCTTCGACCAAACAAGGTAAGGGTAAGATACACTTATCGCTCAACGGAGCTTCAGAGTCAGTAAATCTCAAGCTTTATATCGTCTATAATTCCGAGATAAAACTTATCAGCGAGAAAACATTTGCATCCTCAAGTTCTGATGGCAAAGTAACGTTTGAAAATTTAAATGCAGGGCTATACTATCTAGTTGCTAAAAGCTCGAGTTGTGAATTATCAATAGGGGGAATTGAAGGGATAACAGTTAATTAACCAGAGAGGTAATGAAACATTTTTTACTGACTTCAAGTCTATTTTTACTATCATTATTTTTCTTTCAGTCTGCCATAGCGCAGACCTGTCCCACTGTTGGAAATACTAAAATAGAAGTATGTAATGATGCAGGTGGAGCTGGATTAATTCGTATCGTGATTAATGATGGAACTGGTCCATTTAATAATGGAGCGGGCCAACCCTATACTTATATACTTTTCAATCAGATTGGTCCAACTCCTGTATCAGAACCATTAGGAGATGTACCTATTACATTTGTTAGTCCTAATATGATTGAATTTAGTAATGTTCCTGATGGGACTTACTATGTTCGTATTATAAGGGATAGTAATCCTTCAGTTGCTCCTAATCCGGAGTGTTCCGTAACAATAGGAGGAGGAGGTATTAATGTTAATTCTGGTAACGCGCTTAACCTGTCCTCTGCTATATCTCTTGATTGTAATCCTATAATAGGAACAGGCAATGGAAGTATTGATATTACTGTAACAGGAGGAGTGGCGCCGTATACTTATGCATGGTCTAATGGACAAACTACGCAAGATATTTCTTCTTTGGATGCAGGCAATTATTCTGTAGTTGTAACAGATGCTAACCACTGTACTTTAACCAGAAACTTCAATATACCTACATCTACTCAATCAAACGCAGGATCAAATCAGGATGTTTGTTCGGCGTCTGCTACGCTTGCAGCAAATGCGCCGAATGCGGCCGAAGTAGGTACCTGGAGTGTGATATCAGGAAGCGGAACTTTTGGTTCTGCCAATTCTAATACAAGCAGTGTGTCAGGTTTATCCATAGGGCCTAATGTTTTCCGTTGGACGATCAAGGATACAGGTGGCGTATGCGTAGGAACAACTAGTGATGTAACCATTACGAGGTATGAAGCGCCGACCGTTGAGGCTGGAGATGCAGCGTCTACATGTATAAATACAGCGTACACGCTTGTGGGGTCAAGTGTTGGAGGGTCTGCTACAACAGGGACATGGAGTATTGTAAGTCCCGCTACTGGTGGATCTTTAAGTAGTACAAGCGCTCTAGCTAATCCTGCTGTAGTTCAATTTTCGGCTACAGTTGCAGGTTCATATACCCTTCGATTAACAACAAATGATCCAGCAGGTCCATGTGGTCCTGTTACCGATGATGTCATAATTACAGTTGATCCTACACCGACTGCCCCAGTTGTTTCTACTCCGGTTAATTACTGTCAAGGAGCACCATCGACATCCTTATCAGCAACAGGAAGCAACTTGTTGTGGTATACAACGGCAACAGGGGGTACAGGAAGTACCACAGCCCCAACACCATCAACAGCTGCAACAGGAACGACAACATATTACGTGAG
>NZ_JAHESD010000063.1 GCF_018598585.1 Chryseosolibacter indicum | reverse complement strand
CAATAAAAGGAAGCTGCATCAGTTTTGATGCAGCTTCTTTTTATTTGTGTACCGCACTTATGCGCTAGATGTTCACAATTAATTTACTTCTTCGTTTTTCCTGCCATACTTAGTCTCTAGCATCTCGGCGATCACAATTGAGTTTAGAATAAGTAACAATCCGTAAAAGGCATCTTCTACAGGAATAGTCCCTAAACGTATATTAAGGTTTTCTTCATTATTGTACCAAACAATTGGTTCATCAATAAAACTACCAGTAAGTATTCCGTTTACAATAAAAAAGGGGATAAGGACAAACAGGTATGCAAAATAAAATCGGCCCATGTATTCGGGCTTTACTTTCAGGTTAAGAAATGCCAGAAAGAGTGATGTAAGAATAAATGTTACACTAGTATATAAATGTTTTAGGTAATAGACTCCAATTAACAGGAGTATGATAATAAGAACATTGGAGATGACCTGATGATAAGAAAAGAAATAGTCTCTTTCGATCAGGTGGTTTAATGAAAAGTATATAAATATACTTGAATATGGGATACAAATGAAGAAGAGGATCTCTTCAAGAGGAAGATTGAAAATAAATATTCCTGTAAGGTATCTTTCATTAAATCCCCATACGCCCATTCTCGTAAACAACTCATCCCATACAATAAAGATAAAGGCTGTAATAAGTATAGCGGGAATTATAAATTTCCATTTTCTTGAGAAGTTAGCCTTGGGATAAAAGCTTGCTATAAATGGGATTATGAATGAGCCAATATTAATTGCGAGGTAATAATATTTTTCGTTCAAAATAATTACTGTGTTTGGTTTCTTTCTTTTTTAAAAACAAACTTATTGGGTTCATATTTTTTTGGAGCATATAAAAATCCAAATGCTTCACAGCCTTCTTTTGTGTGCTTTGTGTGATGGATATAGTGCGCGTTGATCATACGTTGTAAATATCTGCCGCGTTTCTTGGGTCTCCATCTTATACGTTGATGAACTATGATGTCATGAAAGACGAAATAAAATAAACCGTAGAAGAATATTCCGAGAGCTACTGAAAGCATGTAGGGATTGTACTCTACTTTAGAGTAGTAATAAAATAATGCAATAGAGGGAATACTAAATACAACTGCAAACAAGTCGTTTCTTTCTAATGAATGATTATGAACTGTATGATGTGACTTATGCCAGGTCCAGAGAAATCCATGCATTATGTATTTATGCGTGAACCAGGCAACGAATTCCCAAAAAAGAAAAGTACCAACAACTATCGCCGAACAAATTAAAATTAATTTCAAATCCATTACGCTGACCTTTTTACAACAAGTTCATTTTTAGTAAATAATTTTTCCAATACAGTGTACCTGTAATCAAAAATAGCATTAACCTTCCGGCCGACAAATAGCCAGTTTGCCATGCGGCCAATAAAGCCGAAGGGTATGGCATAGTTTACTTCATCCGTCATCTCAACTCCTCCTGGTACTTCCTCAAAATGGTGCTGGTGATGCCACATGGCATAAGGACCGAAACGTTGTTCATCTATAAACCTATACGGCGCATGTACATGTGTTATTTCGGTAACCCAGCCTACATTAATTCCTGGTAAGATATTTACCACATACCTGATGATTTGTCCTGCGTACACTCCTTTTTCCTCTGCGGATACGTACAATATTTTAAAATTCATGTAAGCCGGTGTAATGCGCGCAAGATTTCTTGGAGTTGAAAAGAAGCGCCAAGCTTCCTCAAGTGTAATCGGTAAAAACTGTTTACGTTTCAGATGATAAATTTTCATATTCTGAATGACTTACGCCAATTACTTAACAATTGTACCACGCTATGTTCTCGGCTATTCAAGTGCTTTTTTGTAAACTTTTAAGGCCCGCTCTCTTGCAAATTTATGTTCTATTATAGGACAGGGATATTTGTCAGTTCCATATTCTTTTAACCATGCTTTTACGTACTTATGGTCGGGATCGTATTTCTCAGCCTGCAATTCCGGGTTAAACACCCTGAAGTAAGGAGCAGCGTCGCAACCACAACCGGCTGCCCATTGCCACCCGCCATTGTTCGCAGCCATATCGTAGTCTAATAATTTTTTTGCGAAATAGGCTTCACCCCATCTCCAATCAATCAGAAGATGTTTTGTAAGAAAACTTGCTGTAATCATGCGAACCCTGTTATGCATAAAACCCGTTTCGTTAAGTTCCCTCATTCCAGCGTCTACTATTGGATATCCAGTCTTACCCTCGCACCAGGCTTTAAACTCTTTAAGATTGTTTCGCCAGCTTATTTTATCATAAGCTGGTTTAAAGGAATTGTTCTCAACTCGGGGGAAATACCAGAGAATCATGTGATAGAAATCCCGCCATATTAATTCATTGAGCCACACTTCATTCTTCTTCAACGCAATCTGAACAACTTTCCTTATGCTCAAAGTACCAAAACGTAAATGAATACTTAGTCTTGATGTACCTCTTATTGCAGGAAAGTCTCTTTGCTTGTCATATTCCTGTATTATTTTTAATTTAATTATACGTTCAGGAAAATCAGTTACTGCTCTCTTAAACCCAACTTCTTCAAGAGATGGCATAGGTAATGGAGGTATTAATTTAAAATTTCTGAAGTACTTTTCTACGGGATAACTCTTTGCATAAAACTTATTGAGTTTGCTTTTCCATCTTCGGCTATAAGGAGTAAATATTGTGTACGGATCACCTGAATCTTTTAATATTTCATTTGTATCAAAAATAACCTGGTCTTTAAACAGGTGAAGGTTGCATCCTTTTAATGCAAGAACTTTTTGTACGGACTCATCACGTCTTCGTGCGTATGGCTCGTAATCCCTATTGGTGTAAACTGCTTTAGGATTTATCTCGGAGAAAATGTCAACGGGATTTCCATAGAGGATTAGAAGTGAAGTATTCTTTTCCTCCAGCTGTTTTTTAAGTGTTTGTAACGAGTCATATATAAATGTTACCCTTTTGTCAAATTCATCTTCAAGATCGTTGAGGATTTCAATGTCGAATATAAATAGACATACAACGTCCGACTCATTCCGTAACGCATGGTATAAACCCGCGTTATCCTCAAGGCGTAAATCTCTTCTGAACCAAAAAATCGTAGATGTTTGATCCATCAATTCTTCAGCTTTATTAAGATTCATCAATTTTATAAATTAGGAGGAGCTAATTCAGAATTCAAGTCCGGGTGATTGATGATTAGCCTGAACCAGTAGGTATATTTGTCAGGATTCTTCTCCATGTCCTGTTTAAGCCAATCCAATTTTACATACTTCCAATCCTCAACTTCACTGGGGTTGATTTTGGGAGAGCCATTAAATTGACCTATAAAGACATGGTCATATTCGTGCTCGATAAGATCCTGATCAAGGTTGGTTTTGTATATGAACTTATACGCAAAGGTGGGTTGAACATCAATGCCCATTTCTTCACGCAGCCGTCTTCTGGTAGCTTCTGTAATATTCTCACCCGGCATGGGATGGCTGCAGCAGGTATTTGTCCATAAGCCGCCGCTGTGATATTTTTCTTTTGATCGTTTTTGAAGCAATACTTCACCATTGTCGTTGAATAAAACAATTGAGAATGCACGATGGAGAAGCCCCTTTCTGTGTGCTTCAAGTTTTTCCATCACACCAATGTTATTATCCTGTATATCAACTAATACAACCTTGTCCATTTAAATGATATTCAACTGATGTTTAATATAAGAATAAGCCAATAGAGCAGCCTTATGCCTATTACGTATTCTGATTCTGCTTTTAAGGACCAATTCAGATGGTGTATTTTTTATCTTTCTGTATAATGCCCGGTAATATACATAAGCTATGTAAACTCCCAACCGTGAACTTCGGGGCAATTGTTTAATACCTTTAAAACCTTCAGCAAAATCATGGTCAATACTTGCTTCTATTTCTTGCTTACTTTTCTGATCGAATTTATTTAGCTCTAAACCGGGAAAATAAGTTCTTCCTAATCCAATATAATCTGCATTGAGATCCCTCAGGAAATTAATTTTTTGAAATGCAGAACCGAGACTCATGGCAAAGGGTTTAAGATGCCGGTACAATCCTTCATCTCCTTCGCAGAAAACCTTCAGGCACATTAGCCCCACAACTTCGGCGGAGCCGAGAATGTATTCCTCATACTCGCTGGAGTTATAGCACTTTTGTTCTAGGTCCATTTCCATACTCTTTAAAAATTGTGCTATTAAGTCGTTACCTATTTCATATTTCCGAACTGTATGCTGAAAGCTGTTTAAAATCGGGTTAAGACTTATGCCGTCTTTTATAGATTGATAAGTTTCTTCTTTAAATTTTTGAAGCAGTACCTCTTTGTTATAATCATGAAATGAATCTACAATTTCATCAGCGAAGCGAACAAAACCGTAAATGGCATAAATTGGATCTCTTAATTTTTTACTAAGACAAAGTATGCCCAACGAAAAGGAAGTGCTGTAGACCCTTGTGGTAATACGGCTACATTTTAAAGAAACATTATCAAACAGGTCTTTCATGCTTTGCTTTTTTTCTATGTTTATCTATGAGCGCTTTTGCCGCCACCTGTCCCGAAATTAATGAAGGTGGCACGCCCGGCCCAGGTACTGTAAGTTGTCCTGTATAAAACAGGTTGCCCACGTTTTTGTTAAAAATACTTGGTTTTAAATTCGCTGTTTGTAATAAAGTATTTGCTAATCCATAAGCATTTCCTTTAAAGGCGTTGTAGTCGCTGATAAAGTCGTTGTGGGCGTAGGTTCTCTTATAAATAATATGTGCCTTTATTGACTCACCTGTTAGTCGTTCAAGTCGGTTAATTACAATGTCAAAATATTGCTCACGTATTTCTTCCCTGTCCTGTAAATCAGGAGCTACAGGAATTAATATGAAAAGATTTTCGCATCCATCAGGTGCAACTGTTAAATCTGTTTTAGAAGGACATGACACATAGAATTGAGGAGCAGTTGGCCATTGTGGTTTCTCATAAATTTCACTGGCGTGTCTTTCAAAATCCTCATCAAAGAAAAGATTATGATGCAGAAGATTTTTTACTTTTTTATTTATTCCCAGGTAAAAGATTAAACTGGAAGGTGCCAGTACTCGTTTCTGCCAGTAATCATCGGCGTACTTTCTAAAGGTCTTGGGAAGTAGTTGTTGTTCTACGTGATGATAGTCAGCACCCGCTATTATATAATCAGTTTCAACATATTGATTCGCTATGTTTAACCCCTTAGCCCTACCAGAACTAATATCAATTCCAGTAACCGAACTGTTAAAGTGAAATTTAACCCTAAGTTCCTGAGCAAGTGTAACCATGCCTTCAATTATTTTATACATGCCGCCCATCGGGTACCACGTGCCCAGGGCCATATCAGCATAATTCATCAGGCTATATAACGCTGGTGTTTTTTGCGGCGCTGCTCCTAAAAAGAGTACTGGAAATTCGAGAAGCTTTATAATGCGATCATCCTTGAAAAACTTTCTTACATAACAGGACATAGACTGAAACACATGTAATTTCAGCATACCCTTAATCAACGTAAAGTCTACCAGTTCGCTAAGTGAAAGTCCCGGTTTGTATACAAGGTTATTAATGCCAACATCATACTTATACTTTCCTTCATCAAGAAATTTTAGCAAGTGATTACTGCTTCCCTTCTCAAGGGATTCAAACAGCGTGCACAGAGCTTCTATCCCTGCGGGAATATCAGTATAATCATCTTTACCAAAGTAGACCCTGTAGGAGGGATCTAACCGCTTAAGCTGGTAGTAGTCTGAAGTGGTTTTTCCAAAAAGGTTAAAATACTTCTCAAATACATCGGGCATCCAGTACCAGCTTGGTCCCATATCAAATACAAATCCGTTGTGTTCAAATTTTCTCGCACGTCCGCCAGGCGACTCATTCTTTTCATAGATAGAAACATCAAATCCTTCTTTTGCAAGAAAAGTTGCTGCCGATAAACCAGCAAAGCCAGATCCGATAACTGTAACATGATTCATCATGCTTAAATTAGTAATATCCTGTCAATTTCTTCTGAATTTCCTGGCGTGCATGGAAAATCCGATTCTTAACAGTGCCAATTGGTATGTTTAAATGCTCTGCTATTTCATGATATTTATAACCTGATGTGTGCATCTTGAAGGGAATGAGAAATTCCTCTTTAAGCTCGTGTACATTCTTCCAAATATCTTCGTACTCAAATTTCTTATCAGGACCGTTAAATGTATGATCATCTTTAACATTTAGATGATACAGTTCCTTGGTGTCATCATTACTGGTACGTGCTCTTTGAGTTTTCCTGTAGTTGTTGATGAACGTATTGCGCATGATCGTGAATAACCAACCCTTAAGGTTCGTCTCCTCTTTGAATTTGTCTTTATACATTAATGCCTTCATCAAAGTATCTTGAACAAGATCCAAGGACTCATCCCTGTCGCGCGTAAAACGATGCGTAAAAACGCGAAGCGTCGGTTGGAGGTTTATAATTTCCTGGGTCAATTCAGTTACGCTCATATGTTCAACGTTCATTTTTTAAGGTTGAACAAGTCTAACTGTTGAATAACAGTTCTTAAACAAAAGGGAAGAGATATTATGGCGTTGTTTAACGGATTCTACCGAACTTCATTAAAAAAGGCATTTTTGATGTAGAAGGTTAAACAAGACGGGTTATTTCATAGCGGCTAAAATTGACTTCAGCTCAAATGCATCCTTAAAGAATTTCAAATTACTGGGAAAATGAAAGGATGCCTTTCTCAGCATTGAACCTGTTGCAAGGATCTTAGAAGACGGAAAATCACTCGAAAGCTTTTGAAGATACGCGTTTAGCTGATTTATAGTTGGTATTGTTGTTAAGGAAGTTATTAACAGATGAGGCTTATGAATTGAACAAACTGTTTTAAGATCCTCGTGAGGTACTGATTGACCCAGGTAAAATGTTTTAAACCCGGCCTTTCTGGTAATATAGTGGAAGAATAATAATGCAATCTCATGGAGTTCGTGCTCGGGAAGAAACAACACCGCACGAATTGTTGCTTTGGAAGCAACAGGCAGAGAGGCAATGCCGACAATAAGGCGTTGCCTCACCAGATTAGATATAAAATGTTCGTGGGCCGGGGTGATGTTCCCGGTTTGCCATAGAACCCCAATTTTTTCAAGAAATGGATAAATTACTTCCGTTATCGTCGCTTCAAACCCAAACTTGGTTTCAATACCATCGAGCTCAGCCTCGAATTTCTCTTCGTCAAGATCCAGCATTTGGGTAACAAGCTGATCGATGTATATTCTTTTTTCTTTGCCAGAGTTACTTAACTCAATCACTTTTTCGATGAGTTCCGCTTCGTTCATCCGGGCAATAGCTGAGATCTTAAAACCGTTATTGTTGAGGAGTGAAACGTTGATTATTTTTTTTAGATCGTAATCGGAATAGTAGCGAATATTGGTATTTGTTCTGGAAGGTTCAATAAGTTTATGTCTTTTTTCCCATATCCTGATTGTATGTGCCTTAATTCCGGATAATTGCTCAAGTTCCTTAATAGAATAGGTACCCATCTTAATTTTAAAAAATTATAAGCATTAACAGTTGAACAAAAGAAATGTTTATTGGGGAGAATAATATTATTCAACTAATTTTTAGGCGTGTACAATTTATTAGAGATCGGAAAAGATTGGTTTAAGGAAAGGGGGTGGCAGCCCTTCGATTTTCAGACGGAAGCGTGGGGAGCTTTTTTGAGTGGTTTTAGCGGCCTTGTAAACGCTCCTACCGGGAGTGGTAAAACTTATTCATTAATGGTTGCCATAGCCCTTGAGTTTATAAGAAATAATCCTGACTATAAGACCAAAAAGAATTCTGGCCTTCAGGCAATTTGGATTACACCGATCCGCGCGCTCTCTAAAGAAATTGAACTATCGGCCAATAGGATGATCGAGGGGCTTAAATTGCCATGGAAAGTTGGTGTACGATCGGGTGATACCTCTCTTAAAGAAAGACAAAAACAGAAGACAAAGCCTCCTGAGTTATTGATAACAACCCCAGAAAGCCTACACCTGCTCTTAGGTCAAAAAGGTTATCCTGAATATTTTAAAGACTTAAAAGTAGTAGTTGCTGATGAGTGGCATGAACTTATGGGCTCTAAACGTGGCGTTCAGGTTGAGCTGGCACTGTCAAGATTAAAATCACTTTCATCACAACTTAAAGTGTGGGGTATTTCCGCAACCATCGGCAACATGGGGGAAGCGCTTCAGGCCTTGCTTGGAGATTTTTATTTGCCAGGAAAGTATAAAATAATACGGGCTGATATTGAAAAGAAAGTTGAGATAGAATCTGTACTGCCTGATTCTCTTGAACGCATGCCATGGGCCGGTCACCTGGGTATTCAGCTTCTTGATAAAGTAATAGAGATTATAAAGCAAAGTAACAGTACACTCATCTTTACCAATACACGCTCTTTTGCTGAGATCTGGTATCAGAAAATATTGGATAGAGCACCTGAGTTCTCGGGACTAATGGCGATGCATCATGGTTCCATTAGTCAGGAGTTACGAAGCTGGGTGGAGGAGCAATTGCATGAAGGCAAACTTAAAGCCGTAGTATGTACGTCGAGCTTGGATCTTGGCGTAGACTTTCGTCCTGTTGAAACCGTTATTCAAATTGGAGGACCTAAGGGCGTAGCACGTTTTATGCAAAGGGCAGGTAGAAGTGGTCATCAGCCTGGCGCCATTAGCAAGATTCATTTTGTTCCTACTCATTCGTTAGAACTTATGGAAGCTGCAGGTATAAGGGAGGCAATACGAAGAAAAGTAGTTGAAGACCGCATTCCCTACATCAGGTCGTTTGATGTGTTGATGCAGTATCTTATCACTCTTGCTATTTCCAATGGGTTTGAAGCAGAAAAAACGTGGGAAGAGGTTAGAGGAACGTTCAGCTTTTCGAGTATCACAGACGATGAGTGGATTTGGTTATTAAATTTTATTACAACCGGAGGCGATTCTTTGAGGGCTTATGATGAATATAGAAAAGTTGTAGTTCGTGACGGAATTTATAAGGTTGAAAGTCGTACCCTGGCCATGAAGCATCGTCTTTCAATAGGCACCATTGTGGGTGATGCTACTGTTCATGTTAAATTTGTTTCAGGGAAATACCTGGGTACGATTGAAGAATACTTTATAGCAAGACTTAATCCCGGTGACGTGTTTTGGTTTGCCGGAAGAAACCTTGAGTTTGTACGCATCAAAGACATGGAAGTTCACGTGCGTAAGACGAAACGAAAATCGGGAGCTGTTCCTTCATGGATGGGAGGCCGTATGCCATTATCATCTCAAATGAGTGAAATGATACGCCTTAAAATTAATGAAGTGGTCGAAGGAACAGAGCGAGATATCGAGATGAAATTTCTTAAACCACTATTTGACCTTCAAATACAGCGCTCTCATCTTCCTGGTAAAGCAGAGTTTCTCATTGAATATTTTAAAAGTACCGAAGGCTATCACGTACTTATGTATCCTTTCGAGGGAAGATTTGTACACGAAGGCATTGCAGCATTAGTTGCATATAGAATATCACAGATTCAACCTATTTCGTTTTCTATTGCAATGAACGACTATGGTTTTGAATTGCTTTCTGACCAGCCTATCCCTATAGAAGAGGCAGTCGAAACGGATGTATTGGGAACTGATGACCTAATGAAGGATATTCAAGCCAGTATTAATTCCATTGAAATGGCAAGAAGAAAATTCAGAGATATTGCAGCAATATCAGGGTTAGTATTTAAAGGATATCCTGGTAAACCAGTTAAAGACAGGCACCTGCAATCGTCGTCTCAATTATTCTTTAATGTATTTAACGATTATGACTCACATAACCTTTTACTTCTACAGGCCTATGAGGAGGTAATGGACTTTCAGCTTGAAGAACAGCGGTTAAGAAGAGCGCTTGAAAGAATTGCGAAACAAAAAATCATAATCACTCATCCCGACAAACCGACTCCTTTTGCTTTTCCTATTATCGTAGATCGCCTTCGTGAGAAACTGACGAGTGAGAAGTTGGAAGATAGGATTAAGCGTATGGCTGTGCAATATGCAGAGTAGTTCTAGTAGTAGTTAATACTACTAGAAGTTTAGTATACAAGCATGACTTAAGTAATCGCTATTGATTTCGTACCGGATGACTTTGCCACAAAACATTGGTGATCATCCATTTTCCATCGTATTTGGCAAGGTGAAAATAGTCTGTTCCCCACTGCGCCGTTAGCTTACCAACTGCAGTCTTGTCTTGTACATCAAAGATTTCTATTTTCTTAGGTGCATCCTTAGGTAACTTTCCTTTTGCATTCCATTTACCTGCGAGGTCATAAAGCTGTTGATATGTCATTGTCATTTCAGGACCATATTCTGTTTTATCTTTAGGCCGTGAAAAACCTTTTTTTGAAAGGTTGGGATGAACTGATCTTTGTATTCTCTCAGGTTGTACCAGATATAGCGCGTCTACATAATCTTCAATTGCAGCATACACAAGATCTTTATCAGAAGATTGAGCCGTTGCATTTAACGACATAGCGATAAGACAAACAATAAGTAGCAGATGTTTCATAAAGATTTCTTTAGAGTTCTTAGTCATTAGAGGGATAGACATTTTGTATTTCTTCTACCCAAGAATTGAACCAAATAGAAAAGCTCATTCTTACATGGATTAATGGCTTTATAGGAAAATACATCTGTTCGTGTTCGGGCGTAGACGTGCGTCTGCGGTCACCTTTCAACTTTTTTAAAGCAGATCAATTTAAGGTGCTATACAGCAACAGCATGTCTTCTTGGTTTGGAAAGCTCAATTCTTTTACAAATTGCATTCCCAGCTTTTCTAAAAGACGTATTGAATTTTTATTATTAGGAAGTGTTATAGCCGAGATCGTTTCTAACTTAAATGTTTCGCGCGTGTAGCGCAGCACAGCTTTCGAAATCTCTAATGCATAGCCATTTCCTGTAAACTCAGGTAGAAAGGCAAAACCTATATCAGCGTGTTCAAGTTCTTTTCTTTTGAGAATGCCACATATTCCAATCGGTATATGGTCGTCTTTAAGTTCAACAAGCCATAGTCCAAATCCATTTTCATGATAGCTTTTAATAGGACCATTATTAAGATAAGTCAGGGCTTGTTCATGTGTTTTGATATTTCTGTCACCAATGTATTTGATCCATCCTTCTGTATTAACCAATCGTATAATAAAATCTGAATCGCCTGTTGTTAGCTTTCTTAATAGTAGCCGTTCGGTTTTTAAAATATAGGACATGATTTGTTTTATCTTCAATACACAAGCTAACGCGATATTAAGATATTAGTTGTCTTTAAATGTAGTACTGTATTGAGAAGGTTATGATTGATATTTCATTTGTTCTAATCACCGAAAGTCGTGATCGAAGACTTAAGAGTACTAAATATCCCGTTCTACCTCAAATTTTTCATGCTCTGCATTTCCAACGTACTTGTAGATCATTACAATCGAAGCAAAAAGATTGGCGATAATAATGGAGAGCCCAACAAGAATTAAGGGTATACCGCTGGCTTCAGTAGTAGCAACCTCATTAAATTCTGATATCAATGCAAACAACAGATAAACATGTATTAGTGCAAATGAAATTGCGACAATCAAGCCTCCGATTTTGTTTTTAAAAATTAGCTGCAAAACAAGTATAGCGATAAGAGCGATAGCAACAGGGTTAATAAAATAGGGTGGTGTAAAACCTGCTAATAAAACTATGACTATTATGTAGTATTCAACACTTAAGGTTAAAAATTTTCTGATGTTTCTCATAGCGTCAGATGTTATGCGATGGATCATAGTCTTGCAATGGAAGATACGTAAGAATTTGAAGAACGACAAGCTTACTTCTCCTGGTCATCGTATGGCTTATTAGCCTAAGCCGATCCAGATGAAATGTTTGAATGATAATTCTACTATTTGTATGAAATTTGTCTACTACTCTACGTCTGCAATACAGATTACACCTACTTCCTTTCATTAATTCCTTTCATTTTTTGTTCTGTTGAATATAGACTGAGTAATCGTGTTTAACCATGTATTAATCTTTTGGAAGATGATTGACGTTTTAATTTCTGGTTTTAAGTTGCTGTTACTTTATACTTTTTAGGTACACCTGTTTTGTTTTTGAGTTTGTTTCTCTAAATTCCTATCCCATTCTACTTACATCTTTAAACTATTAACCCAGAACCTTCTATGAAAAAAGTAGCAGACATCCTCAATGCTAAAGGAAGCAACGTCATTTCAGTAAGTCCTGATACAACTGTTATTGACGCTTTAAGAATTATGGCCATCAGAAATATTGGGTCGGTAATGGTAATGGACGGACAAGTATATTGTGGCCTGCTAACTGAAAGAGATTACGCCCGAAAAGTGATCTTAAAGGGTAAGACCTCTGCTGAAACACCAGTTGAAGAAATCATGAGTAACGATCTTCCTCATATCAATCGCGAAACTTCAATTGAAAGTTGCATGGAACTCATGTCAGATAACAACTTACGCTATCTCCCGGTATTCGACAGAGACCGTGTGATAGGAATTATTTCCATTAATGATGTGATTAAGGCTGTAATATCTAACCAGCAGGAAACCATCACCCATCTGGAAAATTATATCAATTCATAAGAAACAGACATTTAAAAAGAATTTAAGGCAATAGTCATTGGTTCAATAGTCAGTGGCACACCATTGGCTGTTGACTTTATGACTCTTGACGAATGCGTCAAAAAAATTGCTGTAATACCACATATTTCCTTATTTTGCTGCGTTAAAGGAAACATGTTTCACGTCCTCACTAAAGAATTTAATAGCTTTCTCAACTCCCTCATTGCCTACATGGTAGTGGGCGTATTCCTTACAGGTATTGGCCTGTTGATGTGGGTATTCCCTGAAACATCTGTACTGGATTATGGCTATGCCGACATGGATACGCTGTTTTCACTTGGGCCTTATGTATTGATCTTTCTTATTCCGGCTATAACCATGAGAAGCTTCGCCGAAGAAAAGAAGGCTGGTACCATGGAGTTGCTCATTACAAAGCCACTGACTGACTGGAATATTATTATCGGCAAATACTTCGCTTGCTTTCTCCTTGTAATCATTGCCCTTATCCCTACAATTATTTATTACTTCTCTATTTATAATCTCGGTAATCCTGTTGGCAATATAGATACACCTGGAATTGTAGGTTCTTATATAGGTCTTGCATTACTCGGCGGGGTGTTTTGCGCTATAGGCATACTTGCCTCTTCCTTAACTCCCAATCAAATAGTATCTTTTATTGTTGCCGCGTTTCTTTGCTTTCTTATGTTCACAGGCTTCGAGTCTCTATCAACGTTAAACCTGTGGTCTTCTAATGCATTGTTCATCAAACAACTCGGCATGCTTTATCATTATGATTCATTAAGCAAAGGTTTGATCGATAGCCGGGATATTGTTTATTTTCTAAGTATCATCGCTTTAATGTTATTAATCACAAGAATAATAGTGGGGGCGAGATCATGGTAAATTGGAAGAGTAAAAAGCTGGGCGACTTTCTCTTACTTGCTAACGGCCTTGTATTGATCATTCTCATAAACCTTGTTGCATCAATCTATTCCTTCAGAATAGATCTTACTGAAGAGAAGAGATACTCAATTAAAGAACCAACAAAAGAGCTGCTCAAAAATCTTGACGACAAAGTCTATGTAGAAGTGTACCTGGCAGGGGAATTAAATGCACCGTTCAGAAGGTTTCAGAAAGCCATAAGAGAAACACTTGAAGAATTCAGGATCAATTCAGGCAACAAAGTTCAATATACCTTTATTGATCCTTCAACGGCCATAAGTCAGAAGGCACGCACTGAATTTATCTCAGATCTTGCATCAAAGGGTGTTCAGCCTACAAACGTTATTGATAATGACAACGGGCAACGTATAGAACGGCTCATCTTTCCTGGTGCAGTAATTTCATATGCGGGAGCAGAGACAGGGGTTACATTGCTAAAAGGCAATAAGGCAAGAACACCAGAAGAAGAAATTAATCAGTCTATTGAAGGAATTGAATTTGAGTTAGCCAATGTTATTTATAAGCTGACAAATATCGACAGGAAAAAGATCGGCATCGTAAAAGGCCATGGCGAACTTGACAGCTTAGATCTTGCCGGGTTTACCACGGCCCTTGTTGAAGTGTATGATGTGTTTGATGTTGTACTTGGTGAAAGCAACCTAGCGCAGTATGATGTACTGGTTGTGGCAAAGCCAACAAAACCTTTTTCTGAACAGGATAAATATGCCCTCGATCAGTACATTATGAAAGGAGGAAGGGTAATTTTTATGATCGACAAGCTAGAGGCCAGTATGGATAGCGTTTCCCGCCCTGGCTATCTGGCTTTTCCTTATCAGCAAGAGCTTGATGATCAGCTATTCAAGTACGGCGTACGTATTAATATGGATCTTATCCAAGACAGAAGTTCCGGTAAATATCCAGTAGTAACAGGTCAAACTGGTGGTAAGCCGCGTATGCAGTTACTCGATTGGCCGTTCTTCCCTTTGGTTAATCATTATGCTGATCATCCCATTACCCGTAACCTCGACGCTGTAGTCAGTAAATTCGCCAGCAGTATCGATACCGTTAAAGCATTAGGAGTAAAGAAGACACCGCTATTGTTTACGTCCCAGAACGCAAGAACAATTACGGCACCAGTAAGTGTAAATATTAATGACCTCCGGCAGAACGTAGACCCGTCAAAGTTTGAGACGAGTTACATCCCGCTAGGCTATTTGCTCGAAGGTAAGTTTACATCTTTATATAAGAACAGGTTTCTCCCGAATGGTGTTGATAAAACTAGCTTTGAGGCGGAGAGCGTTCCTACTAAAATAATTGTAATTGCTGATGGAGATCTGGTAAGAAATGAAATCAATCCTCGAACACAGCAACCCCAACCTTTGGGTTTCGATCCTTTTATAAACATTACTTTTGCAAACCAAGATC
The DNA here is from genome assembly GCF_018598585.1 of Chryseosolibacter indicum. GTDB lineage: Bacteria > Bacteroidota > Bacteroidia > Cytophagales > Cyclobacteriaceae > Chryseosolibacter > Chryseosolibacter indicus. Next base: position 17,764 of record NZ_JAHESD010000063.1, on the reverse strand, counting down.
TGGTAATGAACATGTTCGCTTTCATGACAGACGAAAATGGTCTCATCCGAACACGCAATAAAGAGGTTAAAATTCGTCCTTTAGATAAAGAGAAAATTGCAAATGAGAAATTAAAGTGGCAGACCATTAACCTCGTTGTGCCGGTAGTGTTATTGATAGCGTATGGTATAATCAGATCACTGTTAAGAAAGAAAAAGTATTCCCAATTTTAATATGCAGGAACAGAGAAATAAGCGCTTATTCATTTCCCTTGTTGTACTTGCTGTTATTACTGCATCAGTGTTTTACTTAACTCAACAGGAAGCCACTTCTTTTGTAGATAACAATATCTTTAAAGTTAGTGATACTGAACAGATTGATCGCGTTGTACTGGACTCAAAAAACGGTAGGGTAGAGTTGAGCTATGTCAATTCACGTTGGATAGTGAATAAACAGTATCCTGCTGATGGAAATATGATCAAAGTTCTTTTTGCTACGCTTCAACAGGTCAACGTTAAAAGACCTGTGAGCGCAAAGCAAGCAGACTCAATATCTCGAAAAATAAGGGGGGAGGGTGTACACGTTTTATTATATGAGGGCGAAACGCAAAGGAAGAGCTTTTATGCGGGAGGTAATAATGTAAAAACACAGGCATTTTTTACAACGGAAGTCGGTAACGAAGCTTACCTTGTTAATATACCAGGTTATCGTGTTTATGTGTCAGGAATATTTGAGTTAAACAGCGATGGCTATCGCGATAAGTATGTCTTTAACTTTAACTGGCAGAACTTCAAAAGTTTAGAGGCCGACTTTCCTGCAAACCCTGCTGATAACTTTAAGGTAGAGTTCGAACGGAACTTCTTTACGATCAAAGGAGAAACAAAGGTTGATACCGCAAAGCTTAATACGTTTTTAGACAATGTTTCTTTGCTTACGGTAGACGAATACCGAAGTAACAATACCATTGCTGATAGCCTTGCAGGGTTAAAACCTGTAATGACGCTAACCATTGAAGATATTGCCACGCGCAAATACCTTCTTAAACTGTATTCTCCCGAGAGGAAGGGGCAGATTATGGGCTTAATAAATGAAAATCCGGGTCTTTTCAATAAGAAAAAGATTTCAGCCATACTTAAACCAAAATCATTTTTTCGGAAGAAATAGCAGAAAAACTCTGCTTTTTGATCGCTTATCCCGGTTTTAAAATCCGGTTTTCTTTTTAACTTTACCACCCGTTAAAAACAAAACACTTTTTCAGGAATGAAGTTTATTGTTAACTCTGCTTATTTACTTAAGCAACTTTCGAACATCAATGGTGTAATTACAACAAACCCGGTTGTACCAATCCTTGAAAATTTTCTCTTTGAACTTGAAAAAGGTAGTTTAACTGTAACAGCCTCTGATTTACAGACTTCCATGATAACAGAGCTTCAGGTGGAGTCTAAAGAAAAAGGAAGCATTGCTGTACCTGCTCGAATTCTTTTGGATACGCTTAAAAATCTTCCTGAACAACCTGTTACATTTTCTATAGATGAGTCTACTTACAGCGTAGAAATCATTTCTGACAATGGCCGTTATAAGCTTTCGGGCGAGAACGCCACCGATTTTCCTAAAGTGCCAACTGTTTCTAACGATTTTACAGCTGAGATAGCTTCTGAAGTACTCGCACGTGCGGTTAACAATACAATTTTTGCAACCAGCAACGATGAATTACGCCCTGCAATGACAGGTGTGTACGTTAATCTTGGTGATAAGAACACCACTTTTGTAGCTACAGATGGTCACCGTCTTGTGCGTTACAGAAGAACGGATGTAAAGTCAGATAATGGAAACTCTATTATCATCCCGCGTAAGGCATTAAACTTGTTAAAAGCTACACTTCCTACTGAAAACACGGAGGTTAGTCTGAATTTCAACATGTCTAACGCCTTTTTTAAATTCGGCAACATTCGCATGATATGCCGTCTTATTGATGAGCGCTTTCCTGATTATGAGAACGTTATCCCTTCTGGTAATAATATCAAAATGACAATCAGCCGCACCGATCTTTTGGGTGCTCTGAAACGTATCTCTATTTATGCTAATAAAACAACACACCAGGTAAGGTTAAAAATCACTGGAAGTGAGCTTCAAATTTCTGCGGAAGACTTAGACTTTTCTAATGAAGCTAACGAAAGATTAAGCTGTGAGCATGATGGTGAAGATATTGAAATAGGCTTCAATGCAAAGTTCCTTATCGAGATGCTAACCAATCTCGATTCTGATCAAATCAGGCTTACAATGTCGGCACCAAATAAAGCAGGTGTGATATTACCAGCAGAAAAAGATAGTGCTGAAGATATCCTCATGCTGGTAATGCCAGTAATGCTTAATCAGTACGTTTAGGATTTAATTAATCCACGTTTTCCAAGTTCTATAACTTCCATGTTAGTGATTTCTCCCCGTGAGATATCGAATCGTATCATTGTTTTCATTTGATGAAAGCCATGATTACCGGCTGCTCCTGGGTTGACGTATAACATATTATTATAGGCAGGGTCTCTCTTTACTCTAAGAATATGAGAATGCCCGCATATGAAAACATCAGGTATTCTTTCTTTTAAGGCCTTCTTTATTCTCGGCTTATAAGCAGGAGGGGCACCTCCGATGTGAGTCATCCAGAAAGTTAAACCTTCACATTCAAACCACAGATCTTCTGGATATTTGATCTGAATATTGCGCGTATCAATATTTCCGAAGACAGCCTTGAAAGGCTTGAAAGACTCAAGCTCTTTTAGAATGGGCCCTTCTCCAATATCACCGGCGTGCCATACTTCATCACAATCTTTAAAGTAGTCAAACACTTTTGGATCAAGAAAGCCATGTGTGTCTGAGATCAAACCTATTTTCATCTGCTGCTACCAATTAATGTGCGCGAAAATTACAGAATAAGAACATTGTACTGATGTGTTCTAGGAAAGTCTTTGCATATTGCCCTCTTAGGCAGGAAAAGAATCTGCTTTTAAGTAGTATAGTGCTGCTTCATGTAACTGCACTTCAAAGTGAGCTTTTGTTATTTAAAATTGAAAAAAATCGTTTAGTCGACAATCATCTGCATTAATCGAGATATAAATACGCTGACACATTTTAGGTAGGAGTTACTATATTTGAAGAAGTATTTTTGTGATTCATTTAAACATTACCCTATGAAGCATACCACCATTTTGTTGATTTGTGTGTTCGCTGTAGTTGGTGTTTTTGCACAATCGGCTACTGACGCTCTAAACAAAGACAACCAAACATTACGCGAGCGATTCCTCTTGATGAAGAATAAGTCTCAAAACTATCAGGATTATAAAGTTATAAAAGAGGACTTACTTGATGCATGGTGGAAAATAGTAGTTGATTCACTACAAGCAAAGGAAGTTGCCATTGCACAGAATATCGCCAGCACCAATAAACTTCAGGCCGAACTTAAAGAAAACATGGATGCTTTGAAAGCTAAAGAAGCTTCTATTCAGGATATCGTATATGCTAGCACGCATATTAAAGTTTTAGGTATTGACTTCGATAAGGGATTTTTTGCAGGTTTTGTAGGCGTCATCATTCTTGCTCTTGGTATCACCATCGCTGTGATAATGTATACTTTGAAGATGAGCAGAAAGAACCTGAAGGAGAAAGCAGACCTGGCAGCTTCCATCCACAGCGAGTACGAAGATTACAAACGTAAAGCTATGGATAAGCAAACCAAGCTTTCTCGCGAACTTCAGAATGAAAGAAATAAACTACAGGAGCTCGGCGCATTGTAAAACATAAGCAATAGACAATTTGCAGTAGGCAAGGTTGTCAATGCTAAAAAGATAAAAAAGGTTACTTGGAAGAGTAGCCTTTTTTGTTTTATCAGATTATCACGATGAAAAAATAGGGCAATTAAAGTTGTCAATTGACAGTAAAGTCGGTTAGTAAAAGCCGAATCTACTGGATGCTTGATTCTGGTGCTGGATGGAATCCGTGCTTATTGCCTATTGAACTTGCCTACTGCTACTTCTATCACTTTCTACTATATTTCAGTAAAACTCTGTAACCTTCCTTAAAACCCTGAGTTTCCCTTCTTGAAAACGAAACCACCGGATTTGGACGCTTTGACTGACAATGCCTTAATGCTTAAGGTGAAGGATGGAGACCTTGATAAACTTGGTCTGTTGTTCGAACGCTATAAGAAGCCGTTGTATGGCTTTTTCTATGGTATGACCAAAGATCAGGAGCTCTGCGAAGATCTGGTACAGAATGTTTTCTTCCGAATACTGAAGTATCGCTACCTCTTCCGCGGAGAGGGCGACTTCAAAACCTGGATGTTTCACATTGCCCGAAATGTAAACCACGACCACTTCCGAAAAACGAAATGGAAGCATAAAGAATCCATAGACAATTGGGAAGAACGGCTCGAGAGTGAGGAAGATAGAGCAACACAATTCAGGCAGGATGAAGAGATGCAACTCCTCTCCATGGCCATGGACAGACTGCCTGAAGATAAACGCGAGATTCTTCTGTTAAGCAAATTCCAGGAAAAGAAGTACAAGGAAATCGGCGACATCCTGGGTTGCAGCGAAGGGGCAGTTAAAGTGAAAGTATTCCGCGCTTTGCAGGAGTTAAAAGAAGTATATCAGCATTTAGAAAAGCATCTATAGTATGGAAAGAGAAAGAATAGAAAACCTGATCATTAAGTTTAATAACGGGAAACTCTCCGCTGAAGAACAAAGAGCGTTGGAGTTGTTAATTGAATCAGGTCAGGTAGATATCGAATCACTTTCAATTGGTGTGCTTGATAAGAAGATCACAGAACTGAGTTATCCCACACCTACCGAAGACCTGGACGATAGGTTCTACCAGATGCTTGCACTGCAGAAGAGAGAAATTAAATCTTCTTTCTCCTGGAAAAACTTCTTTTCCTGGAATCAGCTTTCGCCAAAGCTTGCATTTGCCTCTATAGCATTAGTATTAGGCATGGGCATAGGCTATATCATAAAGCCTAACGAAAAACCAGGTACTGAAATACAAGCTTTAAGCCAACAGGTAAATGATCTGAAAGAGATGATGATGTTATCACTTCTTGAAAAAGAATCGGCGACAGAAAGACTAAGAGCAGTAAGTCTTACAAGTGAAATGAGTGAAGCCAGTGCTAAAGTCACAAATGCCCTGCTAAAAACGCTTAACAGCGATGACAATGTAAATGTACGCCTTGCAGCCCTTGAAGCATTGCTTCCATATATCAAAGAGAGTTCAGTGCGTGAGGAGCTCATACGATCCATTGCGAAACAAGAATCACCTTTGGTACAGGTAGCTTTGGCCGAACTTATGGCCCAGATACAGGAAAAGTCGTCCGTTAAGGAATTGGAGAAAATCATTCAGTCAGAAAGAACACCTGATGAAGTGAAGAATAGAATTAAAGAAAGTATCAAAATCTTAAGTTAACAACATGAGATTATTATTAATAGTATTTATCGGGTTAATGGTGCTGAAGTCAGCAAGCATTGCCCAAACACATACTGAAAAGATTAACAGAGAACTTAGCTTCGAAAAGCAGTCTGCAGCAAATGCAATAGTGATTGCCAACATCAACGGAAGCATAAAGGTTGAAGGTTACGATGGTCAGAAAGTACTTGTTGAAGTAATTAAGAGTGTTTCGGCAAAAACAGAAGCACGCTTAGAAAAAGGAAAACAGCAGCTGCAACTTGGCGTTATAGATAGAGCTGATACCCTTGTGCTATACGTAGAAGATGGTTGCAATTCGTTTGGCAAAGCCAATAGAAGAGGAAATGGTGAGTGGAAACAAGGCGGTTGGGGGTACAATTGGGATTGTAACAAAGGGAACTGTAAAACAGAATATGATTATAAAATGGATTTTGTAATCAAAGTTCCTGCTACCATCAATGTATTTGCGAGTACAATTAATGAAGGAAACATCAGTGTTGCAAAAGTGAGTGGTACTGTTAAAGCGAATAATATCAATGGAAGTATCGCGCTTGCTAACCTCGTAAAGGAAGCAGAGGCTAGTACAATCAATGGCGATGTTGATATTGACTACGAAAAAAATCCTTCAAATGATTGCAGGTTCTATTCCCTTAACGGAGATATCAATGCTTTGTTTAATAAAGGATTGGCTGCAAACCTCAGCTTTGAAAGCTTCAATGGCGAGTTCTATACCAATGTAGATAAAATAGAAGCCTTACCAGCAAAAGTTGAAAAAACAGGAAATGGAGATGGTATTAAATACAAAGTTAACGGCAACAGGTATAAGGTAGGAAACGGCGGTGTTTTCCTCGACTTTGAGACTTTCAATGGTAACGTGTACCTGAAAGAAAAATAAAGTAGTAATTAAGATTTTATAGAATATGAAGAAAGAAGTTTTGATAGCAAGTGTAATGTTAATAACAATTGGATTAGTCTTGATTTCAAGTTCAATTGTATCCGCGCAAAGCAATAATGAGTTTACTGTTCCGCTAACAGATCCATCCAAAAGAGGTAAGCTGAAAGCTCACTTAAATTATGGATCCATTACCATAAAAGGAACGGCACGAAAAGATGTACTCGTTAAATATACAGCGGTGGAAGATGAAGACAGAGACAATAGAAAGGGAGGGACTAATAGTGACGGTTTAAAAAGAATAGGAGGAGGAGGTATGGATCTTGAGGCAGTAGAGAATAGCAATTTTGTTAAAGTTCAGTCAGATTCGTGGAGTAGAAAAATTAATCTTGAAATAGAAGTTCCCTCCGGTTTTGACATGGAAGTACACACCTACAACGACGGAGATCTGTTTGTAAGTAATATTCAGGGAGAAACAGAACTGACAAATTATAACGGAGAAATCCAGGCATTAAGCATATCTGGTTCAGTCGTTGCAACTACATACAATGGTGATATCAAAGTAACTTTTGATAAGGTTACAGAAAACACCCCAATGTCTTTTTCAACTTATAATGGTGATATTGATCTCACGTTTCCTGCCAGCTTAAAGGCAGCTTTGAAAATGAAAACGGAACAAGGTGAAATCTTTACAGGCTTCGATGTTAACATGGTAAGCACAGGTCCTGTCCAAAAGAAAGATGCGAGATCCGGAGTGTATAGAGTTTCGATTGACGATTGGAAACGGGCTAATGTAAATGGCGGTGGCCCTGAGTTTACGATGAAGAACTATAACGGCGACATCTACATCCGAAAGAAGTAAGATTTGCTTTCTGGTTGTCGGTTATATTACCGGCAACCAGTAATTATAAAGATCTATTTTACTTTATGCCTTTGTAGATAACCTCACCTTTCATAATGCCATACCTAAAGGCCTGCTCATCAGAAAGTCTTTGTGCAAAGTCATCTTCAATTCCTTTCAGTCCGGCTCTTTCTATTCTTTTAACGTAATCTCTCCCATATAATCGAACATGATCATCCTGCCCAAAGGCCTTTTCACGCGCTAATGGATCGGTAATGGATCTATCTTCAAACGTGACATCAGGCACGGGATTAAATAGCGGGATCTGAAGAATGGCAAATCCATCTGGTTTCAATACCCTTCTTATTTCCCTCATTGCTTTTATATCATCGTCTACATGTTCGAGCACATGATTACATAGAACGACATCAAACGTATTTTCATTAAAAGGTATTTCGTGGATGTCCATTCTTACCTTTGCAAGTGGCGATTCGATATCTGCTGTTACATAACCATCTCCATGTAATTTCTCAAACCGATTGATGTAGCACGCTTCTGGTGCGATATGTAATACCTGTAGCTTTTCAGTGAAAAAGTTTGATTGCTCCCGAAGGTATAACCAGATCAGGCGATGTCTTTCGAGGGATAAGCAGTTCGGGCATAATGCATTAGGCCTTGGATTGAGACGTCCGTAAGGAAGAAACTTACTGAAGGACCTTTCGCAGATCGGGCAGGTCACATTATTGCCGACGTAAAGAACACTGAATATTTTACCACCTATTCCGGCTACACGTTGCAGATACTTTCTTGGGACTTTACGTACAACAAAAGAGATTAATTTCTTCATACGCCTGCAAAGATAGCAGGGATTTTATTGCTTGGTAACCTGAATAAAAGCTTAATAAACCTTAATTTTCGAATTAGGGCCAATTCAAGTCCTTTCTTAAAAAAGTTACTACTGGTTAAAACTTTTAATGAACTAGCAACATCCTAATAATGAAAACGCTGAAATCCTTCTAAAAAATAGCGTATGAGTAGCGAAAATTGTGGTTATGCATGCTGAAACTCTACTGGATATTGCGATGATGCATTCTGACACCCTGATTGTTAAAGCTAAACAAGGTGACCAGAATGCCCAGGGCCGGCTGGTTCAGCTGTGGTATAAACGGATCTACAACTTTGGATACAAGTTTTTCCTGGACCACGACATGGCCATGGAAATCTCACAGAAGACCTTCATTTCAATGTGTCGGAATTTACATGGCCTTCAGGATACTGCCAGGTTTAAGTCTTGGCTGTACAAGATAGCTGTAAACTCCTGCCGCGAGGAAGCGCGAAAAACAAAAGGGAGCAGATCACTTTCTTTTGACGTAGTATGGAACCGGGAAGCAGAAGATTCACCACGCTGGGAATCATCAGCACAAAGGCATGATAACCCGGAAAAGCAGTTGGAGCAGATTGAACTTTCTGATATTCTTCAGGAAGCACTGTTGCAACTCAATGAAGAACAAAGAGAAGTAGTAATAATGAAGGAGTATGAAGGATTAAAATTCAGAGAAATAGCAGATGTGTTAAACATCTCCGAGAATACAGTAAAGTCCAGAATGTATTACGGACTTGAAAGCTTAAGAAAGATATTAGTTAAAAAGAACATTAATAAAGATACAATAGGATATGAGCTATAAACCCGATGAAAGAGATTGGATGGCTTATCTCTACGGCGAGCTGGAGGGAGAAGAAAAAGACAGGTTTGAACAATATCTTCAAACAAACATAGAAGCTCAAAACGAATTGTTGAAATATCAGCAATTGCGCAACCTGATTTCTCATGTTGATGACAAGGAGGTGATTGCTCCACCACTGGTATTAGGCGATAATAAACAACAATTCTGGGATACTCCCTATGTTAAAACTATTTTAAGTATAGCAGCTTCCCTTATCATAGTTATTCTTGTCGGAAGAATGGCAGGCATTAGCATGCGCGTGACTGACAATGAATTTAAATTGACTTTCGGACAGCCTGTTGAAGTTAAGAATGAAAGCCCAGTAAGTAACGATAATAGTCTTACTAAAGAACAGGTCCGGGATATGATTAATGCTTCTCTGCAAAATAATAACCTGGCAATTGAAGAGACCTGGAAGAAGAACGAAGAAAAGCTGACTGCAAGCATAAAGAAGAATCTTGAAACCAATTCGAATAGAATTGATCAACTGGTAAAAGATGCTTCTTCGGTTTCACAACGGGATATAAGAGATTTCGTAGCCTCTATGCAGTCAGAAAACATGAGAATGGTAAAAGATTATTTTCAGCTTACATCAACAGACCAGAAGAAATATATAGAAGGTTTGCTGGTAGACTTCTCACAGTATCTTCAGCAACAACGTAACAACGATCTGCAATTGGTGGATACCAGGTTAAGAAGTCTAGAACAGAATACAAATATCTTCCAGCAGGAGACTGAACAGATACTAACCAGTATTATATCCAGTGTAGGAACTACAAAAAGAGAAAACAAAAACTAATAACAATAAACGCAATAGGCGAGACTGCAGTAAGCTGGTAAGCGTTTCAGAATGATTGTAAAATAAAGAGACAAAAGAATATGAAAACGATAAGGACTTTGATTGGTGTTTGCTTAATGGCAGTAATGCAGGTAACAAACACTTTTGCTCAGAAAATTGATGAGGAGCGCATGAAGCGTGATATTGAAGTAGCTGAAAATGTTCTTCAGACATTAATAAAACAGGAGGTAAATCAACAACGAGGCTTTTTTGGTATGGATATCAAAGGATCGTACCTGCCTGGTTATGGTGTAACATTTAAATTACCTCCGGACTTTGCTGCCCCCTTTGTAATTTCTATCGGTGAAGCTGAGACTGCCTTCAACTGGGATAGAAGAGATGGTTACTCGTATACTGTAACAACAAGAGATGATGGCGATGATGAAGATAACCAATCGGATGATGAGAGCGCTTATAAACTGAAGAACAAGACCAAAGAAAAAAAGCAACTTAATGCAGATAGCGTAAAAAGTGAGTATAATCAGAAACTGATTAAAGCTGCGAAAGATTTTATTATTGACTATGGCGATTTTATCAGCCAGCTTGGTGCAAACGAAAAGATCGTAGTCACCAATAGAGGTGATCATAATCGTGGGTGGTATCTGAGTAACAGTAAACGCACGCATCTGTCAGTTGAAGGTTCAAAGTCTGATATACAGGCTTTCAAACAAGGTAAGATCTCACGTGAACAGGCGTTGTCAAAAATTACTGTAGTGAACACAGAGTCAGTAAATACAAAACAACCCGATCTTGAATTATTAACCAGCATTATAAACAGGTTATATAGCCCTGATCTTTCAAAGACATATTTTACTGAAAACGATATCTACTACGAAGTTCTTAAAGACTACGGCGTCGTTTACTATATGCAGGTTTACAGCGCGTACCGCAATGACAGAAACCGCTTCAGCATGCCCACTGTTGCTCTTAATGATGTTGATCAGGCAACGCGCGACAAGAAGATAACAGAAGTATATCCAAAGTTTGAGCAGGAGCTTAAAGAGAATATTCTCGAGTATGGTCGAACAATTAAAAGCCTTAAAGATGATGAACTCGTAGTGTTTAATGTTACGCTCACCAAATGCAAGGGATGCGGCATTCCTTCAACACTTGAAGTTTCTGTAAAGAGCAGTGTATTGAAAGACTTTGGAGCAGGAAAGATTGAGAAGGGAAGCGCCCTTAATAAGTTTAGCGTAAAGAAAGGCGCTAATCAATAAATCAGTAAAGAGTAAGATATTCCGAATGCCGGTGTAATAATACGCCGGCATTTTTATTTATATTCATCAAACACATTTTAGTAATGACTACATCAAAACTTCTCTCCCTGGTTCTTCTCCTTTTTTCATTGCAGGTTCATGCACAGGTATACAACCTTGAGAAAGAAATAAACGAAATGCTCGATACGCTTGATGCCAGGGTAGGAGTTGCTATATCACATGTTAAAGCGAATGAAGTTTTGCGCATTCATCCGGGAGACCGCTACCCCATGCAGAGTGTGTTTAAGTTTCACCTGGCAATGACGGTACTAAGGCAGGTAGACCAAAAGAAATTGTCATTAAAGCAGAAGGTGCAGATCAGTAAAGATGATTATATACCAGATACATGGAGCCCCATGGCAAAGAAGTATCCCAATGGAGGTGTCTCATTAACAATAGCAGAGTTACTTGCTTATACCATCTCACAGAGTGATAATAATGGGTGTGACATCTTGTTCAAATTGGTAGGTGGACCAAAGGTTGTTGAAGAGTATATCAAACTACTGGGAGTATATGATGTATCCATTGTAGCAACGGAAGCAGAGATGCACCAGGACCCTGAAATACAATATAAGAACTGGAGTACCCCAGGCGCTCTCGTGGAGTTGTTGCATAAGTGTTTTAACACACCTGTTCTCTCTAAAGAGAGCAGAGACTTTCTCTGGAAGGCAATGACCGGATCGGTTACTGGCGCCAAGCGAATAAAAGGTTTGTTGCCTCGTAATACAGTTGTTGCTCATCGAACAGGAACATCAGGGCGCGATGAAGAAGGGAAGACCGCTGCAACCAATGACATTGGAGTTATTATGCTTCCTGATAATAGCCAGTTAATAATTGCTGTTTTAATAAAAGACTCTACCGAAGAGCCCGAGGTGAACGAGCGAACTATAGCACGGATATCTAAAGCTGCTTATGATTATTTCACCCGGAAGAATCAGGAATAATAATTAAAATCTTCCATCAATAAGGCCAAATACAGAAGCAATGAGGTAGAAAGCCAGGAAAGCAAGAAATAGACTTACAGAGAAGAAAAAGACGTAATACAGGAATTTCTTTACCGGTATAAAATTCCTGTATACTTCAAGATAAAATCTTGTTTTGGTCATGTACAGATGTAAAAATATAAAAGTGCCGACTGCACCTACCGAACCTGCAATAAGACCTGATACCATTAAACCCGATAATTGATTTTGGAGAAAGATCATAAAATGTTATACCCCTGCGTAATTGAAAGGAGTAATTTCTTTTAAACGTTTCTTCAGGTTATCCTTTACATTCAATGTATCTATAAATTCACTAATTGTTTGCTGGGTAATTTTCTCATTCTTCCGCGTGAGTGCCTTTAAAGCCTCATAAGGATTTGGATATCCTTCTTTTCTTAAAATCGTTTGAATGGCTTCTGCTACCACTGCCCAGTTATCTTCAAGGTCTGTATCAATGGCTGCTTTGTTTAATTCAATTTTACTGAGCCCTCGTGATAAAGATTTAAATGAAATAATTGTATGAGCTAATGGCACACCGATATTTCTTAGTACTGTAGAATCTGTAAGATCGCGTTGCAGACGGGATACAGGTAATTTAGACGAGAGGTGTTCAAATATCGCGTTAGCATATCCCAGGTTTCCTTCAGCATTTTCAAAGTCAATCGGATTTACTTTGTGTGGCATTGCGGATGAACCAACTTCTCCTTCCTTAATTCGTTGTTTAAAGTAATTCATGGCAATGTATTGCCAAACATCGCGACTGAAGTCTACCAATATAGTATTGATGCGCTTCAGGTTGTCGAACAGGGCAGCCAGGTTATCGTAATGTTCTATTTGTGTTGTAGGAAAGCTGCGAGACAACCCGAGGTGCTGGCAGAATTCATCTCCGAATTTATGCCAGTCTACTTCCGGATAGGCAACATGATGTGCATTAAAGTTTCCTGTTGCTCCACCAAATTTAGCTGAGTAAGGAATTGTTTTCAGTAAGTTCAGTTGCTTTTCGAGCCGCGCTGAAAAAACAGCGATTTCTTTGCCGAGCTTGGTAGGAGACGCAGGTTGCCCATGTGTACGTGCAAGCATGGTAACATCTTTCCATTCCTTCGAATAAAGGTTCATTGCCTTAATAAGCTCTTCAACCGTGCTGAGATATTCTTTCTGAACAAAGTCCTTAATGGATAAAGGAATTGCAGTATTGTTGATATCCTGAGAAGTAAGACCGAAATGAATAAATTCTTTAAGAAAGCCCATGTTCATGGCTTCAAATCTTTTCTTTAGGAAGTATTCAACGGCCTTTACATCGTGGTTAGTGGTCTTTTCAATCTCTTTAACCTCTCTTGCGTCGTTTTCAGAAAATTGCTTGTATATCTTTCTAACCTCACCAATCTGATGGGCAGGAAAATCAGTAAGCTCCGGTAAAACGGCTGATAAAGACAAGATGTACTCAACTTCTACCTGAACTCTATAGCGAATAAGCCCGAATTCTGAGAAATAGTGAGAAAGATGTTTTACAGATTCAAAATACCGGCCATCTACAGGCGATATTGCATTCAGCGTATTTAATTGCACAGCTCAGATGTTAAAGTGTAAAATTAATGGCATTCCTGACATTGACCAAACTTTTATCTCTTCCTTGAAAGATCCTAAGCTACAGTCATTTAATTTGGGAAAACCTTGTTTAGATAGATAAAGCGTAAGAAATAATGGTAAAAGCCTGCTTTGGCTAATTAACTTTGAACTTTAGCGTTTACGCTTTAAACTTGAACTTTGAAAAGATAAATAATCAGATATGGCTTTTGGCTTCTTTAAGAAATCGGAGAAAAAAGAAAAAAAGGAAGAATCGCACAGTAGCGGACCTAAATATTACGACCTGACGGTTAAAGACGTAATCCAGGAAACCAAAGATGCTATTACCATTGTATTTGAACAACCAGCTGGTTCTAAGATAAATTATAAGCCTGGCCAGTTTTTAACGCTTATCATCAATGTAGGCGGAAAGGAAGTAAGAAGAGCCTATTCGCTTTGCACCTCGCCGTTTACTGATGCTGACCTGGCTGTTACAGTTAAGCGTGTTGAAAAAGGGTTGATGTCTAACTGGTTGCCTGATAACCTGAAGAAGGGAAATAAGGTGAAGATCATGGAGCCAATGGGCCAGTTTACCACCGAGTACAACAAAGACCGTAAGCGCCATATCATTATGTTCGCAGGTGGCTCTGGTATTACTCCCATGATGTCGATAATCAAGAGTATCCTTTCGCAGGAGCCGGAAAGCATTGTCTCTCTTATGTATTGCAACCGCGATATAGATAGTATCATTTTTAAGAATGAGCTCGATAAGTGGGAAACAAAATATGAAGGAAGGCTTCATGTGATCCATGCCCTTGATACAGCGCCTATGAACTGGCAAGGCTACTCAGGACTTCTGAACCACGAGATGCTTACCAGGTTGTTTGAGCGTGTTCCTGATTGGGGCATTGCAAATACAACTTACCTGATGTGTGGGCCCGAAGGGATGATGAAGAATGTAGAATCATTACTTGAGCTTCGTCATATTCCTAAAGATAAGATATTCAAAGAAAGCTTTGTACAGGGAACAATAGATAAAAAAGAAGAACCTATAGTAGCGGGTGGTCCTTTAAAAGAAAGGGAAGTTACCATTCGTTATGATGGCGAGGAATATAAAGTACTTGTTCCGCCTAACAAATCAATACTTGAAACTGCATTAGATCAAGGTATCGATCTTCCTTATTCTTGCCAGAGCGGGCTATGCACTGCATGCAGGGGTAAAGCTCTATCAGGGCAAGTTAAGCTTGATGAAGAAGACGGACTATCCGCATCTGAAAGGGCAGAAGGTTACGTACTTACTTGTGTGGGCCATCCGCTTACAGATGATGTTGTTATTGAGATAGGTTAGGAGGGAAGTTCCTCCTTTCTCTTTTTTATTCTTTTAGGTATCCACCTGATGTTTTTTATCAGTCTGGATATTCTCGACAGTCCATTCAATCCTACGCTGATGCTTGTGATATCGCACAGGGCAATCATCCTTTATGCAAATAGGGCAGGAGGTAGGCAGGCATCCATCGGAATGGACAAACAATTCTATGGAATGATCAAATTTTTTACGCACAATATCTCCAAGCTTCTCAACCTCGTCATGTGCTTCGTGTACATTCAGATACCAGGGCACTGTAAGGTGACAATCTAAGTGCAATGTGCTACCATACTTTATAATTCTCAGGTTATGAAGGTCAATCCAGTTCTTGCTTCTTGTTTCATTGAGTTTGGTTACAAGTTGTTCAAGAAGTACTTTATCAGTTTCATCCATAATACCGGCAACAGAGCTTCTGATAATTCTTAATCCGGTGTACAGAATAAAGAAACTGAATAAAATGGCAACAACACTATCCAGCCAGAGAATGTTGGTGATGTAAATGAGCAGTAAGCCTGCCAATAGGCCGATGGTGGAATACGTATCTGTACGCAAGTGAGTGCCGCTCGCAATTAGCGCCATTGAGCTGTTCTTCTTCCCGGTGTTTATGGAAACAGTACCCATTATATAATTGGCTATCGCTGTAATGGCGATCAATGCCATACCAATATCCAGCTTGTGTAAGGGCTCAGGATTAATCAACTGCGCAACAGCTTCGATAATGATTAATACGCCGGCAACAATAATCATTAAACCTTCAGTTGCAGCCGACAGAAACTCAACTTTTCCATGCCCATATGGATGGTCAGTATCTTTTGGTTTAGCTGATAATCTTAAACTATACAACCCTAAAATGCCTGCTACAACATTAACAATAGCCTCCAGAGCGTCAGTAAGAATAGCAACAGAATGCGTAAGGTAATAAGCGACAAGCTTTGCGAATAACAGTGATACAGATAGTACTAAAACCCATCGCTGAATTTTAATATTTTGTACGTGCGCGTTCAATTCAATCACCTCTATCTTTTCTCTGATTGGGTAATAAAAAGTTTGCCTATTGCAATAGCAGCTATTAACACCCAGATAATGTTAACAAAAGCACTTGCAAATGCTTCTTTCCAAAGCGTGTAAATAACCAGGCAAATGCCCCCGGTAAGGTTCAGAAAGTAAAACCAGGGCGAGTCAGACCTGATCTTCTGGTAGCTGTTAAGTGCATATGCAACGAGCACTTCTAAGGAGCCGATCCACCCAATAATTTCAATAAAGTTTTTCATAAACGATGGAAGAAGCAGAAAGCACAATGCAGAAAAGCAAAAGCTGAAAGTAAAGGTGGCCTTCTATGGAATGGTCTAATTTACTTTCAGCTTTTATGTTTCAGTTTTTACTTCCGCAGTTTTATGCGAAGTAAGTACATGTCTGAAGTTATATACAGTGTTTTTTCATCAGCAGAAAAAGCACAGTTAGAAGTAGGCTGAGGTAATTTTATTTTACCGATAACTTTGCCTTCTCTGTTAAAGATCCACATACCGCCAGGGCCGGTTGCAAACATATTTCCTTCTTTGTCAATACGAAAACCGTCTGGCAAACCTTGCTCACCAGCTTTAGATGCTGGTGTAGCATCAAAGAAAATTCGTTGGTTTACTACTGAGTCTCCTTCGAGGTCGAAAGCATACCAGGTTGCCTTCTCAGGGTCAGAGTTAGCAACAATAAAAGTTTTCTCATCAGGAGTGAAAGCAATACCATTTGGCCGTGTTAATGAATCTACCAGAAGTTTTACTTCGCCGCCGGTTGTTACTCTGTAAACACCGTTAAAGGGAGTCTCTTTAGCAGGATCGTTATCTCCTTGTGTAGGCAAGCCGTATGGAGGATCAGTAAAGAAGATCTCACCATTCTTTTTAAACACTACATCGTTGGGGCTACTTAATTTCTTTCCTTCAAAATTATCAGCTAACGTAACAAATATTGGTTTTGGTGCATCAAGCGAAGCATCCATTCTTGCTACACGTCTGTCGCCATGTTGGCATAGTACGAGGCGGCCGGAAGGATCAAGCGTAAGACCGTTCGACCCTGGCTCTTTTCTCTGCGATGGTTCTGAGCCAGTGTATCCTGAGGGCGTAAGATAAACCTGTGCACCTTCCTTTTCAGTCCATTTATAAATGGTATTCTTTGGCACATCTGAAAACAATAGCATGTTTTGAGACTCTACCCACACCGGGCCTTCGCTCCATTCATACCCCTCTGCAAGTATTTCAATTTTTGCATCAGGGCTTACTAACGCATCAAGAGAAGGATCTAATCTTTCTATTGAGCCTGTTGTTTTTACTTCACTTGTCACTTTACACGAAATTGTTGATGTTACAATAATGACAAAAGTTAGTAGTTTTTTCATGTTGTTAAGATTGGCTCGCTAAAATAGTAAAAGCCTCACATGTTCCATTATCTTATCAATATTTAAGCTTTTACAGGCAAATTTCCTTTTCAACTTTATGTACTGACACGTCGTTTATGCATGCTTTTATTCGAATGGGTCCATCAAACGAAAGGTCATCGACATGAAAAACAAAATCTGTATTGTCTTTTCTTATAGCTTCACCAGATAGAACAGGCGTGCCCTTCGCGTCGTAAATGGATATCCATATTTTCCTGACTGAAAAGTCTTTCTTGCTTGCTCTAACACGTACAGTATTACCCTTCGCGTTTTTATTTTTATGAAGCTGTATTTCCTTAATTTCTCCCTTCCTCAGAAACTCCGTTAGTGCTGCAGTGTATGCGTTGGGAAGCTTTAACTTTTTAGCCTTTTGCTGATAGTAAGCTTTCTTTTGCGGGTCTTTTAAGATATGCTTTGCATATCCAGAAGCCTCCCTGAAGTTAAGC
>NZ_JAHESD010000062.1 GCF_018598585.1 Chryseosolibacter indicum | reverse complement strand
CATGTGGTGTCACTTATTACAGAAGTAAAGTTGGTCGTCAGGAAGAATCGAAGTCTGCGGGAGGAAGTGATTTTTATGCCCGGGTTTATGAAGCTGAACGTCCGGAGATATTTTTCAAGGCAACTCCGCATCGTGTTGTTGGTCATCGGGGTAAAGTGCGAATTCGAAAAGACTCTGCCTGGGATGTTCCCGAACCTGAACTTACGCTGGTGGTAACAACTTCGGGTAAAATCATAGGATATACCATTGGTAATGATATGAGCTCACGAAGCATTGAAGGGGAAAATCCTCTCTATCTTCCCCAGGCTAAAACTTACGATGGCGCAGCTGCAATAGGACCGGGCATTTACGTTGCCGAGAAGCCGCTCAGTCCTGATACCACCATTTATTTGAAAATTCTTCGCTCAGATAAAATTGTTTTCGAAGGGAATGTCGCGATCAATCAGATAGTACGGAAGTTCGAAGACCTGGTGTCTTTTCTATATCGTGAATGCAGTTTCCCTGCAGGTGCTTTTGTAATGACGGGCACGGGCATTGTACCATCCAGCGATTTTACACTACAAAAAAACGACACCATACACATTACCATTGAACCGATTGGTACATTGATTAATACAGTAGCTTGAGGAGAATTAACATATGAAGTTGACAGGGAAAAATTTTATAGGAAGTGAAAGATCAGGAAGCGGCAAAACCTTTCAAGCAGAAAATCCTGCTACATGTGCTGTTTTAAGTCCGGAATTTTTTGAGGCAACGCCCGCCGAGATTAACGCTGCGGTAGAAAAGGCAAGTGTAGCATTTCAAGAATATCGGGATAAGACGGGGATTCAAAAAGCTGACTTTCTTGAAGCAATAGGGGAGCAAATTGTTGCGCTTGGTGCTGAGCTCATCCAAAGATGTACAGAAGAAACAGGCCTGCCGGAAGCAAGGATCATTGGTGAACGTGGTCGTACTGTTGGGCAGCTAAAATTGTTTGCTCAACTCTTGCGTGAGGGCTCCTGGGTTGATGCCCGGATAGACACAGCTGATCCGGCAAGATTGCCACTACCAAAGCCCGATGTGCGAAGTATGCTCAGGCCCCTTGGACCTGTCGGGATTTTTGGAGCCAGCAATTTTCCCCTTGCATTTTCAGTTGCCGGCGGCGATACGGTTTCTGCGCTTGCTGCAGGGTGTACGGTTGTTTTTAAAGCCCATCCAGCTCATCCTGGAACATGCGAGCTCGTAGCCAATGCAATAGTAGAAGCCGTAAAGATAAGTGGGATGCCCGATGGTACTTTCTCTATGGTATACGGTAAATCCATTGAGGCAGGACAGTTTCTTGTAAGACATCCGCTGATAAAAGCAATTGGGTTTACAGGGTCCTATGTTGGAGGGAAATCGATCTTCGATGAGGCGAACAAGAGAGCGGAGCCTATTCCTGTATTTGCAGAAATGGGAAGCACCAATCCTGTCTTTATACTTCCTGAGGCGTTGAGCCAACGAGGTGAGCAAATTTCATCAGAGCTTGCTGCATCCATTACGCAGGGTGTTGGCCAGTTTTGTACTAATCCAGGACTTGTGTTGGTTGAGGAGTCTGAAGGGAGTACTGCGTTTAAAAAGAGAATTAAAAACGTGTTTGGAGATATTACCTCAGGGGTAATGCTTACGCATGGAATGCAGGAAAATTTTTCTCGAGGGGTTGAGAGGCTACAGAAAGTAGAAGGGGTTAGAGTCCTTGCAACTGGTAAGAATGCA
Organism: Chryseosolibacter indicum; assembly: GCF_018598585.1. Classification (GTDB taxonomy): domain Bacteria; phylum Bacteroidota; class Bacteroidia; order Cytophagales; family Cyclobacteriaceae; genus Chryseosolibacter; species Chryseosolibacter indicus. Next base: position 31,149 of record NZ_JAHESD010000062.1, on the reverse strand, counting down.
GGAGATGGTTATCAGGGAATACCTTCCTTGCTTGAAACAACAGCAAATACTTTTTTAAATGAACATACCCTGGAAGAAGAAGTTTTCGGTCCTTCTTCATTGATCATTACAGCAGCCAAGCGTGAAGACTTGATGGCTGTTGCAAACAAACTTTCCGGACATTTGACAGTGACACTGCATGCTACAGAAAACGATCTGAAGGAATTTTCATCGCTGGTATCGGTGCTTGAACAAAAAGCCGGACGACTCATCATTAACGGTTATCCTACGGGAGTTGAAGTATGCCATAGCATGGTACACGGAGGACCTTTCCCTGCAACATCCGACAGTCGTTCAACCTCAGTTGGAACACGAGCAATTACACGTTTTGCACGCCCTGTTTGTTACCAAGGCTTTCCCCAGTGGCTGTTGCCAGCCGAGCTTCAAGACTCCAATCCCAATAAAATATCGCGTCTTGTGAATGGAAACTTGCAACGAGATTAGAAATTGGTCATGCAGTAAAGCTGAATGATTGAAAAGGTAGTAGAAATAACTTCAACACTGACATTCGTAATTTGTAGGCGGTCAACATTCCGAACCATCATCGCTTATATTATTTTTGAAAGGGATGTTGTTCTATAATGATGATTGCTTTGGCAATGCCTTTTGCAGAACAACTCTTGATTCATGTAGTAGTTTATTGCTTTCAAGAAGTATTTGTTGATCGCTTTTTAGAGAGTCATAACAGCGAGAGAGCTGCTTTTCAGAAAGTACGAGCGATTTGCTTGTGTTTCGAATGCTATTGAGAAGGGGAGATGCAGAAGTAATTTGTGGTTCTTTGGTGGTTTCCATAATTCATTTGGAGTTAAACTCCTTATTGAATCCATGGAGACAGATCATATATTCTCACTTGGAAAAGCAGAGAGCCTGATTCGATTAAATAAGTTGCTCAAATATAACCATTTAATGTAAACAATTATTCAAGTTCCGATGATGGCTGTTAAGTTACGACCGGTGCACCAGAAGCACTGTCGACAAGTTGGGTTAGGAATTTTGGGGTTGAAAGTTGCCTTGTTTCTCATCTTTCTTCCCGAGCCGCATAAGTGCAGGCGTGAGAAAAGAAACTATTCCTACCAGTAACACGGCCGTGCCCGATATCAGGAAGGCATTAGTAACACCGATTATTTCAGCAATGACACCGGTAAACAATAGTCCAACCATGCTGGGTAGGAGGGCCATGCTGAAATACAGGGAAAATACCCGGCCGAGCATGTGTGGTTCTACTTCTTCCTGAATGGTTGTCATGAATGCGGCTGAGAAAATGGACATTGACATCCCTCCCAAGGTTGTAACGAGAACAAAACCAGGGAACCAGGAGGGGGGAAACCAACCGGATAGTACAAACGTGAATCCCAGTATTATGTGCATTGTATTTACCAGAATGACTTTCGATATTTTGACTCGTGCCATTCCCAACAGTGAACCTCCAGCAAGCATACCGATTCCCCACACGATCTCGATAAGACTCATCTGCCACTTTCCACCAGCGTAATGTCCTGTTGTAAGTAGCGGGAACAGCACAGCAACGGGCATAATAAAGAACGTTGCGATCATCGCATAGAGAAATAAAAAGCCCAGTCCTTTGTTGGAATAGATGGCACTAAACCCATCCTTAAGTTCTGTAAGTACCGTAGACATTGACGAATGTGCTGTAGCGTCTAAACGAGGTATGGTTACAAATAGCAATGAACCAATCGCTGCGACGGCACCAAATACGTCCAGGTACAATACATTAGAGATTGAGAAAAATGTTATAGCCAGAGTTCCTAAAGCCGGGCCGCCGATGCTGCTAACAGACTGCAACATCTGATTGATACCGGAAACCCGAAGCAATTCACTTTCCGGTACGATGAGCGGGGCAACGGCCTGCATAGCAGGAGTATGAAAAGCATTTCCAATTGAGCGGCAACCCAACAACACGTAAACCAACAACAAGTCTCCGCCCTCTTTCAATACAAATGTCATTGCAAATGCGCAGAATGCAATAAATGCGTCGGCATAGATCATTACCTTTTTGCGATCCCAACGGTCAATGAATACACCCACGAACGGACCGATAAGGGCTTGCGGCAATAATCCGGCAATTCCTGCGAAAGCCAATACTTCTGCAGAATCGTACTCTAAACTAAGCCAGATAACTACCGCAAATTGTACGGCGTAACTTGTGAGCGTTGATATAAACTGTCCGGTCCATATGAAGATATAAGTCCGGAACCACTTTTGATTTTTCATAAACAGCTGAAGAAAATTACAACGAATTACAACCAGCTATGGTTGTCATCTACTATGTCATCTACTATAGGTATGGAAAAGTTTAGACCATAGGTTGAATGATCCAGTGCTTAAGGCTAATCTTTGTATCAATAAACAAATTTCATAATGTCGAAGATACAAAATTAAGGTCGCGTATTGCTTTGGTTTATTATCACGCTATTGATGATTTTAGAATTATTCGCCTTTGCAGCACATATTATAGATGGATTAGATCTTTTGTTGTAGCAATAAGAGGTTGAACCAATAAGCATATAATGACGTTAAAAAAGTATATTGCTAATAGACAGAATATATAATTGTGTTTTAATTTTTTGATCATGAAAAATACCCATACTTTTTGGCACGGATTTACGTGTGGGCAATTGCTCATGACGTCAAATCCACTTGGCTGTGAATACATAACGCCTTTAATCTTTCATTCCTGACCCGTCCATTATACGGACGGACAATTTTATTTCGCATTTAGTAAGCGTGGGTCTGTGACACAAGTCTCAGTCCCCTTGTTTTTTTTCACCTACTAAAATCATCACTATGAATGAAAGGAAATTTAAGCTTAGTATGCTTGAATATTCTAAAGTTATTCTCTCTAAGATAAGTTTTGATAAAAAACTATTCAGGAAAGAATATAGAAAGGCATTTAAATACCTGGACAACGGGGAACGCGCAGCCCTTAAAAACTGGGTGCGATTGCAATCGGATATGTTAACTCTCAATGAGATAAAGTATCAAAAACTATCATCATGACGAACATTAAGAATAAAATAGAGGACCCTATAAATGATATGATTCGAACAATGCTGATTCTTCTTTTAGCAATTGTTTTAAAAGATGGCTATGCGGAGAGTCTTACTTCACATGGTTTAATTTTGCTTTCTCTTCCTGTAATCGTCTTCGTTTATATATTAAGTATCTATCAGGACCAAGAGCGAGCAAAGACGAAAGAACAACTTGAGTAAAATTTTAAATAAGTCAATCTTATAAATAAGAAATGATGCAAAAACCAATAACAATTACAGTAAATGATTATCAAAGGTTAATGGGACTAATAGAGTTCGCTTCCTTAAAAGCAAAAATGCCAAAAGTAACAAGTCAATTGATGGAGAATTTGGGCGAAGCGAAATTATTGCCTCAACATGAAATAATGGACAACGTTGTAACGATGAACTCAAGAGTTAAGTTGAAGGACCTGACGAACAGAATAGAAGCAGAGATTACGATAACTTATCCTGAAGATGCTGAGCCCCGGGAAAGAAGAGTTTCGGTTTTTTCGGAAATCGGACTGGCTCTGCTAGGAAGAAAAGAAAACGATGTAGTGTCATGGCGAATTCCAAATGGAATTGGAATGTTTGAAGTCCAGAAAGTAACGTATCAGCCAGAAGCTGCAGGTGACTACTACTTGTGATGTCTAATTTGATTATGAGTAATCCCTATAGGTTACGTGTGAATTTATTTAATAAGCTAAACAAAGAAGCAATGCTTGCCAATGTGACAAGCGTTGCTTTCTTTTTTATTGATCCTGGGTAAACGTCTGGTAAGCGAATTGTTACTGATATTGCTTAACGTTGAATTTTTCCCCCTAGCGCTTTTGTATAGGTTAATAGCTGTGAACGTTCCGAAAACTTGCTTGCTATTCATACGTTCTCATCGTTTTCTAATGTTCCTTATTTCTTATCCGAAATTGTATACAAAAGACATAACTACTTTAAAATGTGCGGGTAGTTTCAAAGGCAGAGTCGATTTTTACCTCTTGTTGCATATGCAGTAATAGAATACGTGCAGGGGGTGTAATTCTATTCCTAAGTTCCTGCATGTATTGTTTAGCTAAACCGGTTTGGCTAATTTTGATTTTTAAACCATGAGTATTTATACCGATAAGCGTATCGTCATGACGCTAGATGCAGGGGGGACAAATTTTGTGTTCTCTGCAATTCAAGGGGGAGAGGAAATCGTTGATCCCATTATAATGGAGTCCAATGCCCATAACCTTGATCAGTGCCTCCGCACTATTATTACGGGTTTTGAGCAAGTAAAGTCGCGACTTCCGGAGGCTCCTATAGCAATAAGTTTTGCGTTTCCAGGACCTGCTGACTACAGGGCGGGCATTATCGGCAAGCTTCCCAATCTTCCTGCTTTTAAAGATGGCGGAATAGCGTTGGGCCCAATGTTAGAGGACTATTTTAAGTTGCCCACTTTTATTGGCAATGACGGAAACCTTTTTGCTTACGCGGAAGCAATGGCAGGTGCCTTGCCATACATCAACGGTTGTTTATTTGAGAGAAATGTATCCAAACGCTATTCCAATCTTCTTGGAATAACACTAGGAACAGGGTTTGGTGCAGGGCTTGTCGTTAACAATACACTGTGTGAGGGAGATAACTTTGCCGGTGGTGAAATCTGGCTATCCCGAAGTATCGTTAACCCAGCTATGTTTGCTGAAGCACAAATGAGCACCAAGGCGATTCAAATGGCCTATGCCCAAAAATCGGGTAACACCGATTCAAGGTTAATGCCCAAGGACATCAGTGAAATAGCACAGGGTATCAAACCTGGTAATAGATCCGCAGCCCTTGAAGTATTTAATGAGGTGGCATTGGTGATTGCGGAATCGCTTTGCCATGCCGTTACGCTAATAGATGGGATTATTGTTATCGGAGGTGGAATTTCAGGTGCTTACTCATTGCTTATTCCTAAAATTATTGAGCACATGAATGGAACAATTCAGACGCTTGATGGCAGGCACATTCCCCGATTAGTCAGTAAAGTATACGACCTTGAAGACAAGCAGTCATTTGAGCAATTTCTGAGTTATAAAGATCAAGAGGTAGAGGTTCCCTTTTCAAATCGAAAAGTACCATATGAAAGTGAAAAGCGTATTGGTATAATCAAGTCACGAATTGGAACAAACCGAGCCATTTCCATTGGTGCTTATACGATTGCTCTTCATCGACTTCCTCAGCATATTTCAACAGCGGAACAGGATCTCAAATTAACTAAGTCTTCAATCCTCTAATACACATAAAGACGATTGTTAATTATTTCGGTTGAGTTGGGCAGGAAGCAATTGATTGCTTCCGATCTTCACAAACAATGCAATGCTGAACATATCTAAAAGTGCCGTTTCGTTTATTATGAAAGAGCTGAAGGTCAAAAAGGTATTTCTAATACACTCCCGCGCATTTTAATACTCTTCCTATACACTGCTAATACTTCGGGTATACATATAGCATACACTTAGGATACTTCAAGTATGCTTATCCATTGTGTAAAAGAATGCCTATCCGGCATTTTTTAGGCTTTCTTATGAATAACAGACACACAATGGCATAAACCGGCACAAAAACTTCTGTTCGGCATACGTAACCTATTTGTGCTTCTATTAAACTGCTTGTGAAGTTTCATGGCTAACAAGAAGTTATGTTCTTCCAGAAGCCATAAATATTGGTTTAGTTATTTTTTTCCAGCACTAGCCGCGGCAATCCGTTTCAAACGTAACACTACTACAAAGGAATGTTTACGGTCTTGAATGATTACAAAAGAATTTATCAATACTCCCTTGAAATTGACGTATAAGATGACTTCTTATCAAGGGACAGGAAATGTAAAAGAATGGAGATTTAGTCTTGACCGCAGTTTTAGTTCAAACTTCTTCTAGTTGAGAAGTGTGGAATTAGTGGGGTCGTAGCTTCGGTCGCGCTTCGTTCACGTTTCATTCGGATTTTCCCTGCCTAAAAGATCTACCTGTTCATTTAACGATAGCACGGTGACAAGGGAAGCTTTCGTATGCCGCAGTAGTTGACAGAAGTCGAGGAAGAATAATCAACAACAGCAGGCGAATTTGTATGTATCATTTACTAAACTGAAGCATTGTTCGATTTCGGTTTGATTAATCCCATAAACGCACAGAACAACTCATCCTCCATGCCGAATCAGCAAATTTCTGATTGAAGTACCGTATGGCACTCTTCTTGCGAAGGTGCCATGAACGAAACCTAACCAAATCGTTATGTTCAGAAACTATATACGAGTTGCATGGCGCAATCTCTTCAGCAACAAAAGCTTTTCTACCATTAACGTGGTAGGACTTTCCATCGGGATGACATGCTGCCTGATCATTTTCCAATATGTTACTTTCGAAGCAGGTTTTGACAGATTCCATGATAAGAGAAATCAAATCTATAGGGTTTTACAAGCATGGGCCAGAGGGAGCGAAGATCCTGGTATGGGACACGCTTATACCGCCCAATCGCTTACTCCTGCATTGAAGGAAGGTGTGCCTGATATTACCCGTATAACAAGGTTGCATTCTGAAGATGCTCTTGTTACTAATCCTTTAAGTCCTGACAAAACATATGAAGAGAATCGAATCCTGTATGCAGATGAGGACTTTCTTGAAATGTTTTCTTTTCCAGCCGTTGAGGGCAATCCACCAATTCAGCTGTTGCGCGGAAACATTCTGATTACAGAGTCGGCTGCAAAGAAATACTTTGGTGAGACTGACCCAATAGGTCAAACTTTACAAATCGTGGGCAACATAGAGAAAACTTTTACTGTAGCAGGAGTTCTTCGCGAGGTTCCTAAAAATTCTCACTTGCAGTTCACCATGTTGCTGCCAATGGCAGATTTACTTAACGGTCCTGATTATTCAGCAGAGCCCGAGGGAGGCTGGAGTTGGAATAACTTCACTACTTACATTGAAGTTCACCCTGGAGCTGATCTGAAAACTCTAGAGAAGAAAATGACAGACGTTTTTTTAAAGCATCGCGGCGAAGTCATAAAACAGCAAGGTGGTAATGCTGTCATGCATGCCCAACCCCTATCAGACATCCATCTTAATTCGGAAATATCAGGTGCTGGAAGTATCCTTTCAGGAAGTTACAAAACGTTGTATTTCTTCCTGGTAATTGGCTTAATCACGTTAACAATCGCACTGGTAAACTATATAAATCTGGCAACAGCGCGGGCATTGAATCGCGCGAGAGAAGTGGGAGTAAGGAAAGTGGTAGGTGCAAAACGCGGGCAACTTGTGGTTCAGTTTCTTTATGAGTCAGCAATCACCAATATCAGCGCTGTGGTCATTGCTCTTGCGTTAACCGCAGCACTGCTTCCTACAGTCAATAGCATTGCTGAAACACAGCTGGAGATCAGTCAATGGCTAGAGCCTGGCTTTGTCATTGCTTTGGCTGGCACCCTATTATCGGGAACTTTACTTGCCGGGTTATACCCTGCATTTGTATTGTCTTCATTTCGTCCCGCATCTGTTCTTAAAGGAAGAACATCATACATGTCCTCTCATTTATGGCTTCGAAAAGGTTTAGTTGTCGTTCAGTTCATGACGTGCATTGTACTTGTTGGCGGAACCGGTGTTGTTTACAATCAATTGAATTATATGAGAACACTGGACCTTGGTCTTGACTTAGAACAAGTAGTCGCAGTAGGAGGACCTAGAATGATTGGTGAAGGCGTGAATCGCCCTTTGGTTATGCAAGCCTTTATAAACGAAATAAAAAAAATCGCAGGAGTGAAAGGAGCCGCGCTTTCATCGACTATACCGGGACAGGGTTTTAACTGGAATGGTGCCGCCATCAGAAAGTCTACTGATGACCCGGCAAAAGCCCTCCAGGGAGTAGTAACTTACATTGATTCTGCCTTTGCAGACCTCTATGAACTAAAGCTCGTAGCAGGAAAGGAATTCAGTGAGATGAGTGGGGCAGAGGCCGGAAATGAGCCTTGGATGGTGATGATCAACGAGACCGCTGCAAGAAATCTTGGATACCAAAATCCTTCTGAAGCAATCGACGAATCACTTAACATTGGTGGTAATGCAGCCAGCGTGGTTGGTGTCTACAAGGATTTTAAATGGTCATCAGCTCATGAGGCGCAGCAAAATATTGTCTTTGGAAGAACAAGTTCCGGGCGCTATGTGTCCATCAAACTTGCAACAAAAGATTTTTCTTCTGTGCTGGGCCAAATTCAATTGAGCTATGAAGCCCTGTTTCCGGGTAATGTTTTTTCCTATAACTTCGTCGACGATGTATTCGATCTGCAATACAGGAACGATCAACGCTTTGCAAAGCTGTTCAGCATATTTGCAGGTATGACTATCTTTATTGCTTGTCTTGGGTTGTTTGGACTTGTTGCTTTCACTGCGCAGCAGCGAACAAAAGAGATCGGGATGCGCAAAGTCCTTGGTGCTAGTGTAGGAAGCATCGTCCAACTTTTAAGCGTGGACTTTCTAAAGTTAGTAGCTATTGGTTTTGTGCTTGCTGTGCCTATCACCATTTATGCAATGAATCAATGGCTGTCAAACTTCGCGTATCGCACCAGCCTTGGTGTCGGTCTCTTTATTTTTTCAGGACTAATTGCCTTGATTATTGCAATTGCAACAGTTAGCTGGCAATCGTTGAAGGCTGCAACGGCGAATCCTGTCAAGAGCTTAAGAAGTGAATAAGGTTACCGTTAAATATAAAGGTGAGAAGTAGAGATAAACCCAATCGGTAGGAGGAGATTACAATAACCGGAGTTGTTATTGTTGACTGATACGCAAAAGTATATAAAATGAAATTTGATTTTAATTAACAACCGCAGAGTTTTCTTTGAGTTCTTTTGTTTATCGAATGTTTTTTAAGTTAGCTTTGAATCAATTTCAAAATTTCTTGTGTTACTTTTTCATCTTCGGTAACAGAAAGAAGCGTGAGCCATTAATAGAAAGCGGACCAAGAACAACACTAAATTTAAAAAAGCAAGTAGAAAATTAATCGCCCGGCAAACCCGGGCGATTAATTATATCATAGGGATCGCTGCATCCAAATTACCTAACGACCTCGCTTACTAGAATTACGGGAGTTATATTCGTATAATTCACGAAGTCCGCTCTTATCGCATCCCTGTTAGGAGCGATTGCCGATTGGTACTCATTGAGGTTCTTTACATAGAATGTACCGATTGCCATATAAGGTAATGGTTGATTGGGAATACCACTGGCGAGGCCTTTTTCAATCGTGTATCTCACCAAATTTGAGCCTAGATATTTTGCCACCATTGGCATGTGCTTCGTCTCATAATATTCCATGTCAAATGTTTTGCCTTCTGCAAAAGGGTACATAATGGATACTTTCACTAGTCCTTTTTCCGCCACAGCTGCGTCCTGCTTTTTAACCTTACGAGGTTGGGCCTCTTGACCAAATGCAGCAAGACATGAGGTTATTAAGAATAAAGATAGGATGATTCCTGATTTCATATGTGTTTATTTAGTTGATGAATTTAAGGACAAGATTCTAGATGAGCAACCACCTCCCTATTAATTGCTTGTCTTTGCCGACCGACAACCTCCAACACAGAGTTTATTTCCTAATGCAGTACCCTTGCTACAGTGTGTTCTTCAATGCGCGTGCATGTGTAGGCACAGGACAGGAGGGTTGTGAGAAAAAGAAAATTAAATCAAAGCTTAGGTTTCATGCTACCTTAAATGCGAGGGAAGCGGAGTAAGACCGGAAAGTGTCATCAATATACGTCCTTTGCATCATGCGATAAAATCAGTTCGAAAAATCAGTTTCCTAAAATTTTTATAGGAAGACCTCTTTTTACTAATCCAGGATTACATCAATTCATGTCACACGGAATGGAGCATGACATCACCGCCCTTGCCCATGTTGTATGTTCTTCACCAAGGTGTATCGTGAAAGTGGGGAATTGAAAAAAACAGACTTTAAGGACAATAACGAACAATCGCATGATTCAGCAACCAATGGTGAAAATTAATTTAACGCTAAATACTGCTTCCGAAGTAACACCAAAAATCGAATATTAAATAGGTTAGTAGGAGCGAAGGGCCAGCGAGCCGGAAGACCCTGTTTTCTCAGCAATTGGTAATACAAACAGGAAAACCGTACCATTTCCTGGTTCACTGCTTACTTCAATCACACACTGATGTAACTCCAGAATCTTCTTCACAATAGCAAGTCCAATCCCCATTCCTTTCTTCATTGTCTGATTCTTGTCGAGTTGCTTATAGCGCTCAAAAATATAAGATTGGTCTTCGAGCGCAATACCTATTCCTGTATCAGCCACCTCGATCCTTACAGTAGTGGCTGACTGTATTAACCTAATGGTTATGTTGCCATAGTCTGGCGTGAATTTGAAGGCGTTATCCAGAAGGTTCTGAAATACCCTTTCCGTAAGGGCAATGTCCGCGAATACGGGCTTCAGGTTGTTCGACGTTTCCAGGCGAAGATCAATAGAACGCTCGTTTGCTTTTAGCTGATAAGCGATTAGAATATCCGAGACCAACTCATCAAGGCGGAACGGCTCCTTCTGTGGTGTGATTACATTTGCCTCAAGCTTCGCATATTGAAAAAGCTGATCTACCAGTCCCGACAATTTCTTCGTTCCATCGTGCACCACCGCGAGATACTTGTCTCGCTCCACCGGCGAAAGTGCGTCTTTCTTCATCATCAGTGTTTCTACATAACCCCGCATAATCGACAACGGTGTGCGCAGGTCATGTGACACATTGGCGATAAGCTCCTGGCGAAACTTGTCCGTAGCTGTGATCTTCTCGATATTATCCACGATTACATCTGCCATTTCATTAAAGGTAGAAGTCAGCACGCCAAGATTCCCTTTGCCATATCCTTCAATCCTTGCAGAATGGTCTCCCTCTTTAAATCGCCTTACGGTACCTGCGATAGTACATATGCTGTCAGTGATCAGGAAGAAGGTAACAATACCCACCACAAAAGCAGCAAGCAAAGCCACAAAGAAAATGGTTGTGCTCAAGCGGGAATAAAAGTCGTCGTTAAGCGTGCTCAATATTTCACGTTGCTTTTCGCTTGATAAGACGGCATACACATAACCCACTAAAAGATTGTTTTCTAATACAGGGGCTACGGAGAAAATACTTGGCTCGCCAGGTTGTTTCGGATTATCACCTAAAGGATATACGCCATCTCGTATGGCAAGCCATTTCTTGACAGCAAGCATGTTTACATGATGTGCCTGCACGGTTGTATCAGGTACTACATAGTCGATTATGCACCCTGCAGTGTCGAGCAAGTATACTTCCACGCTGGGGTTAGCAACCATCGTAGCGTGAATGATGTCGTGCGTAACGGATGTATCAGGCTTGCCATTTTTAAAAGGGTGTGTAAATGTGGCTAGATGCCGGGCCAGGTCACCATAAAGCTGTTGGTGTGCAGTGGTGTAATATGTTTTGGAGAACCTTGAGGCAATAAGCACGAACGCTATGCCCAGTATAATGAGCAGGGTTGTGAATACCCCTGCGATTTTCCAGAACAGAAGATTGCCTCGTATTGTTTTAACAGACATATTTTGAGGTGTTAAAGGTCTTCATTAAACCTGTAGCCCACGCCCCAGGTCGTTAAAATGTACTTCGGATTGGCAACATCGCCTTCGATCTTGCTTCGCAGGCGGTTGATATGACTGTTTACCGTATGTTCATATCCTTCGAAATCATAACCCCAGATCAGGTTCAGCAAATTTTTGCGGCTATAGCTCTTGCCTGGGTTAGATGCCAGAAGCGTAATCAAATCGAATTCTTTTGGCGAAAGCTCGATACGAACATTATTCAACGTTACCTTTCTTTTATCCACGTCAATCTTCAAATCGCCATAACTTAATACCGATGCAGATGAAGCGCTCTCAACTATTTGGTGATCTTCGCTTCTTCGGAAGATGACTTTTACACGTGCAATGAATTCGCGGATACTGAAAGGCTTTGTAAGGTAGTCGTCAGCACCGGTTTCCAATCCCATCACTTTATCAATTTCCTCCGACCGGGCTGTCAGCATCATCACCGGCGTTTGCCGGTCTGTCTGTCTGATCTTCCGGCAAACCTCCATTCCGCTGAGCCCCGGCAGCATGAGATCGAGAATGATAAGGTCAAAGGGCTTACTTTTCGCAGCTGTAAGTCCTTGGTGTCCTGATGATGCTGTAGTCACCTCGCATCCGAGGTCATGAAGGTGGATCATGAGCAGCTCTACGATGGTGCTGTCATCCTCTACAATTAAAATCTGCTTGCTGGCCATGATACAAAATTGAACAAAAAAGAAATAAAGGGCTGTGATACTTTTGTTATAAATCCGCGATAACGTTGGGATACTGTTTCTGTTGTTTTGAGTCATTAAATGATACAAATACTCATGAAACAAAACATGTTGAAATCAATGGCAGTGCTGTTTACAGCACTTGCAATGGTATCGTGTAACGATGATGATGACGTTAAGACGCAGTCTGCCACCATCACAATCGAAAACGTCTTGGACAGCAAGCCACTGGTAGAATCTGGCACTTTTAAAGGTTCAAACACCCCACCAGTCATCTTGCCCGGGCAATCCGTGTCCTTCTCGTTCTCCGCAGCAAAGAACCAATACCTCACCTTTGCCACCATGTATGGTTGGAGTAACGATCTTTTCTTTGCCCCGGAGAATCCTGGTATTAAGTTGTACAACGACGATGGAACTCCAATCACTGGCGATGTATCATCACAGGTAAAGCTGTGGGACAACGGCACGCGTGTCAACCAAATTCCAAGCGCCGATGTAATGCATCCAGGCGCTGCAGAGGCTCCGGCGAAGAACATCAAAGAAGTAAGTGGCACCGATGACTACGGAAACACCTATTTACCAGCATCTCAGCTCATGAAACTGTCTTTGGTATATAATGGAAACTCTACGTTCACGCTCACGATCATGAATAACTCCGGCGGAACCAATAATGAAACACCATTCAGCCCAGGAGTTTGGGCCATCTCGTACGTAGCGGGAGGCAACTTGCTGTTGCCAGAGCCTATATATTCAAAAGACAAACCATCTGCCAATGGCCTGACTGATATCGCTGAAGCCGGCGATAACGCGGCGTTGAATGCATACCTTACAGGAATTACTGGCACATTTACACCGCTCTCACCGGTACTCGTAGTAGTATACAGAGGGTCTGAAAATCCCTTCTTTAGAACCGGAGAGAAAGACCGCGGTATGGGACTTAAAGAACTCGCGCAACAGGGCAATGCCGATGTGCTTGCTGCAGCCTTGAAAACCGCAGCAGGCGTGAAAGCTGTATACGTTCTGAAAGATATGAGCAATACCGTGTTATTGCCCAGGATCGATGGGGCTGCAGGAGGCAAGGTGTCTCAGCAACTTACTGTGGCGCATGGTGATCGCGTCGCATTGGCCACGATGTATGGTTTCTCCAACGATTGGTTCTTTGCCACCAGCGGCCAGGATCTTGACGCAACGCAGAAGGGCGACGTTTCTGCGATGATAGGCCTGTATGATAATGGTACTGCTGTTAACCAATATCCCGGCGCTGGTATTACGCAATTCAATCTGGCCGGTACACCGTTGGACGAAAGCAAGGTCATTGAAGCAGTGCCCAGTGCAAATGAGTTTACAACGCTGCCATCTGCGAGTAACATCATTAAAGTGACGCTGCATTAATAAGAAGAGCAAGGGGAATTTCCATTAATTCTCCTTGGTCGATTTCAAAATACAAACCATTTACGAATAAGATAACAGAACATATGAAAACTCTAGTGATCTTGGTAGCCTCAATCACATTGGTAGCGGGTAACCTTGCCGCACAATCTGTTGGGGTACGTCAAAAGCAATTCAATATCGAAAAAGGACTTGCTATTCAGGGGTATGACCCGGTCGCCTATTTTACATCCAATGATGCTGTAAAAGGTAAGAGCGACATAGTAGAAATGTACAACGGTGTATCATATCGGTTTGCGTCTGTGCAGAACCGAGATAAATTCAAAGCCGATCCAGCGAAATATGAGCCTCAGTATGGTGGCTGGTGTGCTTATGCGATGGGTGCTAAAGGCGAAAAGGTAGATGTAGATCCGGAAACGTTCAAGATAATCGATGGAAAGCTCTACCTGTTCTACAACAAATTCTTTAACAACACGCTAGACAGTTGGAATAAGAATGAGAATCACCTGAAAACAAATGCAGATCAAAACTGGGCAAAATTCATTCGCTGATTTCTTAACATTTACTGATTATGAAACATATTATCATACTCGCGGCGCTATGCATCGCAGCCGCTTATAATACACAGGCACAACGTGCTGAGATATTCTCAACCGAAGGTAAAGCCATTAAAGGTTATGATGCCGTTGCCTTTTTTACTGAAGGAAAAGCGATCCCTGGGGTTGACTCGCTTGCTCACTTCTACAAGGGCACCCGATGGCTCTTCTCATCGCGCAAAAATATGGATGCATTCAAGGCCAATGCTGAACAATACACACCTCAATATGGTGGATACTGTGCTTACGGTACAGCTAATGGCCATAAAGCTCCCACTGAAACAGATACCTGGACGGTTGTCGACGGTAAGCTGTATTTCAATTATAATCAAAAAGTAAAGGGCCTATGGATGAAAGAGCAATCACAACTCATACAAAAAGCAGATGAACAATGGCCTCTTATAAAAGATCGGAACTAATGATACGCAAACAAAAGAACATCGTATATTGGGGCTTAAGGCTGATAGCCTCTGCTATTATGCTTCAAACTTTGTTTTTCAAATTCAGTGGAGCGCCAGAGTCAATCTACATTTTTTCAACACTGGGCGTAGAACCTTGGGGACGTATCGTCACAGGCTTATTGGAATTGGTTGCCTCTATTCTGATCCTCATACCTGCCACCACAGCTTTCGGTTCCTTGCTGGGAGTCGGACTGATGGTCGGAGCAATATTTTCGCATCTTACAATATTAGGTATCGTAGTTCAGGATGATCATGGCCAGTTGTTCCTTTATGCATGCCTTGTCTTCACCAGTTGCCTGATTCTGCTTTACGTGCACAAGTGGCAACTTCCATTCATCAAATCCAAACGATCCCACAATGAATGATCGTATTGTCTATCCACTAATGAGATTGCTTGACCAGTTACAGCAACTCTTATCTTGTCTTGACGACGCTGCATACCGAAGTCCCGTTTCTGTACTTTCCAACGCATCCATTGGGCAGCATGTTCGGCATATCATTGAATTCTTTACAGCGCTCGAACATGGGTATGAAGGCGGATATGTTAATTATGACCTGCGAAAACGGAACAAACGCATCGAGGCAGATCGTATGTTTGCAATTGCCTCACTAACTCATATCGCCACAGGTTTAAACAAAGCTGACAAACCGTTATGGCTTGTTGCAAACTTCAATGATGAAATGGAACAACCGCATAATGTAGCAACAAATTACACGCGTGAGCTAGTTCATAACCTGGAACACGTTGTACATCATATGGCAATCCTGAGAATTGGGGTGCAGGCAGTTTCTGCTTTGAGTCTCCCTCAAGATTTTGGGGTTGCATCATCAACAATGCGACATAGAAAGTCCAGCTACGTTAAAATTGCAATCCATAGAATCGGATAAAACTTAATCTCACTGCTGGCGCACGCCTTTGGCGTGTGCCACTATTATACTATAAGTAAGATCCAACAACGACCAATGATTATAACGAAGTATTTATCTCACCCTCTATCAGGAGTCGCTATTCCCCGGAACGCTCATACAGATTAAGTCATAAGCATCAATTACACCACTATTTCCCTGCTCAAAACATTTCCCACCTCATCCTGTACAACCACATTGATTCTGTGAATCGTTTCCTTCTCCTTTCTAAACCTGTAATGCCACCATCCACAATCCTTAACAGTTTCCGCTTCTTCTATAATTGCGTTATCTTGTCCTAGAGCAACCACCTTTATCGCTTTCATCCGATAATCTTTCTTTATAGCACGCACCTTTACAACTAAAGTTGAATCTTCAGTAACAACATTTGTTTCTTCAATTACCGGCTTCCGCATATAATCAGAAAGCGCTGCAGTATAAGCATTGGGAAACTTCAGTTCCTTTGCCATCACCCAGTAATATGTCTTCTTTTCAGGAATCAGCATCATAGCCTTTGCATAGGCGGAAGCCTTTTTAAAGCGGTTCCGGTTCTCGCGTTGCAATGCACTTTCTTTCGTAGTCGGCTTCGACGTTCGGGCTACAATCGTTTTTCCCCTTAATTGCTTAAAAACGAATTTTCGACCAAACTTTCCACTCAAACCTTCAGTAAGATCATTTTCCCTTACATGTGCCATAGTGATAGTTTTTTTGGGAAAGGTAAACCCGACTTTTGACAAATAGTGTCAAAACCATCCGGTCAGCCCCAAACATCAAAAAAAGTATCACGAGTGCAGAACGAGTGCAGCAGGAGTGGAGAATACCAACCACCTTTTAAGCACAAATGCGAACATCTGCCGCATGAGGGAACTTATTGTGTGCCGGAAGGTTTTATCTTTGCATGGCTACTAACCCGGGAGGGGAGTTATGAAGAAAATCGGATTTTTGTCTTTTGGACATTGGGCTAATCGCCCAGGCTATCAAGCCCGTACAGCAAGTGATACATTACTTCAATCTATTGATCTGGCCGTTGCCTGCGAAGAGATGGGGTTAGACGGGGCATATTTTCGTGTGCATCATTTTGCAGCACAGTTAGCATCCCCATTTCCTTTATTGTCAGCCATCGGAGCAAAAACAAAAAAAATAGAGATCGGCACCGGGGTGATCGATATGCGCTATGAAAATCCGCTTTATATGGTAGAAGAAGCAGGAGCGGCTGATTTGATATCAGGAGGTAGACTGCAATTGGGGATTAGCAGAGGCTCGCCAGAACAGGTAATCGATGGATGGCGTTACTTCGGTTATGAACCTGCTAAAGGGGAAACTGATGCAGACATGGGACGTCGTAAAGCATTGGAGTTTTTGGAGAAGTTAAAAGGCGTTGGATTTGCAAAGCCCAACCCATTTCCTATGTTCCCCAACCCTCCGGGTTTATTACGATTAGAACCTCATTCAGAAGGATTGCTTGAACGAATCTGGTGGGGCGCAGCCTCAAATGCAACAGCGGTCTGGGCCGCAGAAAATGGAATGAATCTTCAAAGCTCAACATTGAAGTATGATGAAAGTGGTAAACCTTTCCACGTGCAGCAGGCCGAGCAAATCAGGTTGTACAAAGAAGCATGGAAAAAGGCAGGCCATCAGCGTGAGCCGAGAGTTTCAGTTAGTCGTTCTATTTTTGCGTTGGTGAATGATCAAGACAGGTATCTCTTTGGACAGGAAACCAATAGGAGAGATCAAATCGGTTTTATTGAGAGCGACAAGCGTGCTATTTTCGGAAGAAGCTATGCTGCGGAACCAGATCAACTCATTAAGGAATTGGCAGCAGACGAAGCGATTCAGGAAGCAGACACACTTCTTTTAACCATACCGAATACCCTAGGTGTTGATTACAATGTCCACGTACTTTCTTCAATCCTGAACTATGTAGCACCTGGATTAGGCTGGCGGTAATTTTTAGACCGCCACCTCTTAGGTTTACTCAGCGCTGAAAGCGAATTCGAGTATCGATGTAGATTCATAGCTCATTCCCTTGTCTATTACAACACCAAATAAAGAAACTTCGGATGAGTAGTGAATTGATAGAACGGATTCAATAACTAAGTTGACTTTCTTTCGCTTTCGACGGTATACACAAAACTGTCTCCGCGATAGTAGCCATAATTGAACTCTATAGGATGTTTATTCTCATCGTATACCAAGCGCTTCCTAAACAATACAGGGTCATCCGATGCAATGTTCAATTTTTTGCAAATATGTGATGGCGCTTTTATTGCAGTCAACTCCTCATATGAGAGCGATGCTTTAACACTGTACTTTTCGTCAAGAATTTCATAAAGTGGTTTACTGAAATCCTCGTTTCCACTCATCCCAATTGAGGGGTTGAAATAGGAAATAAAGTAGACAAACGGAAAATTCTCTTTACCTCGCAACCTTTCAAGGCATAAAACCCGACTTTCCGGTTTTAAATCAAAAAAAGAAAGCACTGCTTTTTCGGGAACGACCCAACTAAGGTGCAATTCGAAATTATGAACAGAAATCCCCAGGGCCTTCATCTCCTGCGAAAAGCTCAACCAGTTCTTTGCTCTTCCAAATACGCCCTTTGTCGAAACAGTAGTTCCAAAGCCCTTTTTTCGAGACAAAATACCTTCGTTCACTAGTTTAGCAATGGCATGCCGAAGTGTATTTCTGGAGATGCGAAGTTGTGCTGAAAGTTCAACTTCGTTTGGTAGCAGTTTCCCTTCCTGATATTCTTTTTTCTTAATGAGCTCTCTTAAAAGCATTTCTGCTTGTATGTGCAGTGGAGTTGAGCTATTGTGATCTATTTGTATTTTCACTATGTAACAAAGAATTTGAAAGATTTAAGCCAATTTTAACGATTTGAATGGCCAAAGTTACAAAAATGTTTCAGTTAGATATTTATTCAAATGTCCACGGAAAGAACAAGGGTAAAGCAAACTGAAGCGTTTGCCGAATACAAGGTTTAAATAGGAGTCAGTTGTAAGATTACGTTATTTAACAATAAGGATATTCCCGAAGATCTTCTGATACTTCGGGAATATATTAAATGCATTTACTTTAATTTGTAGTTATCTCCTTAACGGTGGAATAATTGTACACATTAGTACTGTTTACCTGTTTATCAATTCTGGCGCCCACTCTCAGAAAATACTTTCTTGCGTAATCAGGGAAGGTTCTTTGTGAGCCGGTGCCAATTCCACCAGGCCACCCAGTGGTAATGGAAACAGTACCACCCAATGCCGGTAAAGTTGCACCAGTTAACCTGGTAGAGTAATTGGGGCTATAGCTGAAATCGCCCACGTATTGTGTTTCGCTGACAAATAACCAGACTTCGGCCAGTGCTTGTTGATAGTCAGGGTGGTTCGTGCCGCGACTGATTTGAACCTGGATGGTTGCTGTGCCGTCGTTATTAATCACGGGTTCGCCAACCCATTCTACACGCAGAAAGGGATCAACTTCATAGTTTTTCTCAACTGTGCCTGAAATCTCAATAACTTCCTCAGGCAATGCTACAAAAGCTCCTGAAGGTGTAACACCGTAGTTGCCTTTGAAAACTTTATTGTTATTAAACCGGCCATCCATCATCACATACAAGTCGTATGGCGCTGGAGTTTCACTCCAACTGTATTCCATCATCCTGATACGAACACCAGTGCCACCAATTGCCGTTTGGAATGGCTCGCCGGTTTCTGCATCTATGATAGCACCTTTAAAGGTTGCATCGGGACCGGGATAATTATCTTCTTCGCATGCAGCGAAACCTGCAATGAGCAAAAATGAAATTACTATATGTTTAATGCTTTTCATATTTAATGAATGTTTGCAATTGATTAAAAGCCAGGGTTTGGTATCATGTTTGGGTTCTTATTTCGTTCTGCAGGAGGGATTGGTTGGTAGTAGTACCGTGTATCGAATGTGAACAGGTACTGGAATCCACCGCGTGGTTCCTGGAATTTAACCGACAGGAAATATTTCTTTGCCTCAGATGAATAGAACGTATTGAGAATTCTCCAACGCCTGTTATTCTGTTCGTCGTCAAGTATTCTCCAGCGTTTTAGGTCCCAATAAGTTTTGTTTTCAAAGGCAAGCTCCTTGCGTCGCTCCCGGCGAACGATATCAATATTATTCAGATCTGCTTCGCCGATAAGTAAGTCAGCTCCGGCACGTTCGCGGATACTATTGATGTTTGTGTACGCTATGTTGAGATAGCTGTCTCCCGATTCTCCTGCCAGAAATAATTCAAACGCAGCTTCTGCCTGATTCAACAGCACTTCGGCATAACGAATCTCAATCCATGCTTGTGTGGAGTTGCTTCCATCTGTGGGACCACTCTCTCTTAAATATTTGGCAAGATAAGTGCCGCCGGTATTTCCAAAGTCCCATTGGGTTACGGGCCCGTTCTTGCCGGCTGCTTTCATTGTTGCGCCATTAGGATCGTCTGGCTTTAAGTTTACAGTAGGATTGTTGCTTAACGATGTTGCAAGGGTAAGGCTAGTCTCTCCAAGGTCTGCCACATTCCCAACATTCCCTTCACTTTTTAATTGTGCAATGCCTCCACTTGCATCTCCTGTATAGATCCCACGACGAATCTCGATGACCTGACCTCGGTATACGTCCATTGGGAAGATCACTGTTCCACGTAAGCGTGGTTCTGCGTTAGCAAAAGCGTCAAGAGGAGAGTTGAACAAGTAATAGTGCCCGTTGTTATCAATGTTGTCAAAGCGCCCGTTCTCATCTTTGGCAATGCCGTCAAACATTTCGATAAAATCCATAGAAGGGCTAATCTCAGAGTCATTGCCACCTGTTTTGGTTTGGTATGGTTGTGCCGACTCGTCAAAGTTGTGGGCGCTGTTAATTCCGTCGTAGTACTTTACGAAGATGTTCTCATTTGACTCTGTGAGGAACAGCGCCCTGAAGTTTCTGGCTTGAGCTGCTTTATCGCCGGCTACCCACTGCGCTTTGTAAAGTGCATATTTGCCTGATTGGACCACCATTTTCGCTGCATCGAAGCCTGCTTTAAAATAATCATTCGCCCGACCTGCAGGCACGCCTACAACTTGTACATCTGTTCCGTTCTGATTCTGCGATAGTGTTATGGTATTGTATTTTGCAATACTTCCGGCGTGAAGCATAGCTCTCGATTTGAATGCTGCGGCAACATATTTATTGACACGTCCTCTTTGCGGAGAATTTTCGGGCAGGTTCTCGATCGCATAGTCGAGATCCGATGCAATTTGATCCCATATTGATTCTTCTGACGAACGGAAAAGACGCGTTCCCGCCATGTCAACTGATGCGGGATAATCGATGGTGGTTGTTATCAGCGGCACGCCTCCATATCGTTTCACCAGCGCATAATAAGTAAAGGCCCTGCAAAAACGCGCTTCACCAAGGAATGTCTTCATGGATGGTTCACCCAGTTGAACGGCATAGTCAGGAAGTTTTTCAAGCATCATGTTGATGTCCCTGATTTGAGCATAGGCCTCATCCCAATAAGGAGCTCCCTCATTGTCGGCGCCTTGTGTATCACGGCCCACGGCTTCACCGGTAAGCGCAGAGAATTGTTTGTATAAAGCGCCTCCAACATTAAAAACGGATCCCGACGGTTGAGCATAGTAATATTTAAAATCCTCTATGGGAAGCCTACTATAGATTCTGGCCATATTACTGAGTACGCCATCGTTGCTGCCGTAGATATCGGCTTCGCCCACCACGTTTACAGGTGGAATGTCGAGATCTGTACAAGCCGAAAAAGTAGCGGTCAAACTTATAGCTAATAATATTTTTCTCAGTTTCATAAATCGTGAGATTTAAAATTTCGCGTTTATACCAATTGAATACGATTTGTTAAGGGGGTAATTATATCCCAGATCGGTAAGACCTGATTTAGAGGTATCGTTGTTCGTGTAGAACTCAGGGTCTAAATAGCGCAGCTTCGTGAACGTAAGCAGATTATAGGAATTTCCGTAGATCCTCACGTTCTGCAGGCCAATGCTGCTAAGGATCTTATTCGGTAGCGTGTAACCAATCTCTATGCTCTTGAGGCGGAGGTAAGCTGCGTTCTGGATATTAAAATCAGAAGTTTGGTCGGGCGATGTTCCTGTGAATGCATATGCGCCGGATGTCCATTGTGTCGCCGGATCATAGGGATCTGCATTCACATCTGTAGGATGCCAGCGGTTGTAGAAGTCAGCAAGTGCGTTGCTGTTAGACCAAAGCGGTTGATACAAAAATTCTCTCGCAATCATATACCTTTTGCCGGCACCCTGCCAAAGCATGTTGAGATCGATACCTTTCCATTGTGCACTGAGGGTGACACCATAATTGATCAATGGAAGATGCCCATTGGTCGCCAGGGGGTGAACGTCAAGATCGCTGATGTAGCCATCACCGTTCCAATCCTGATATTCATAATCACCGAGTATTGAGTTTCGAGCGATATAAATTGGATTATAATAGATCTCGTCCCAGCTTGTTATACGACCGTTACCCGCATAGCCCCACCAGATGTTATTGAATCGCTGATTGCGGCCATTGCGCCAGTTTTGGTAGGAGTTACCTGGCCTGGCCATTTCAGCGTATATTGTTTTGACACGCGTATAAGAAATGTTACCTCTGACCTGGTAAGTAATTTCTCCGACACGATTTTCATGACGTAATTCTATTTCAAAACCACGGTTTTGGTCGCTTTCAAGATTTTCTTGTGGTAGCACTGCTCCGACTATGCCGGGTAAGCTTTCAGCACGTGTTGCATAAAGGCCCTCTCTATCTCTATTGAAATACTCGAACGAAATGCCTAAGAGGCCATTCCATGCATCTGCATCTATCCCAATATTTGTAGTTTTTGATTCAAGCCATGTGATGGCGGTATTAGGCAAGCCAGTGCTGCTCGATGAAGGAACGAATGAGCTTCCGAAGATGTAACCTGCAGGAAGGCCAGTGCGGCTCCCCCCAGGAGCAGGATATTGGAAACCTGTAGCAAACTGATATGTCAGGCCGCTGTCATCGCCGGTGATACCATAAGATGCGCGGAGTTTCATGTTATTGATGAAACTGAGAGAAGAATTTGTCCAGAAGTTCTCTTCTGAAATTCTCCAACCTGTGGACACAGCTGGGAAAAAACCCCAGCGATTGGCTTCCGGATATCTTGAATTCCCTTCATAACGGTAAGAGAATTCAGCCAAGTATTTTCCCTTGAAGTTATACATTGCGCGGCCTACCGACGCGCGATTCGCATAGTCATATAGTGCTCCTCTGTCAGTAGATTGGAGCATTTCCTGCCTGTCGGTGATCCCCGCAAATATTTGAGGCAAGGGAAGTACTGCAAAACGACGACCATAAAAGTTGTCACCCTGATAATGTGCGTTTTCCAAAAGGTTCATCACGTTGATGTAGTGATCGCCGAACTGACGCTCAAATGCAATCTGCAAGCGCCACAAGCTTGAATTTTTTGAATAGAAAAAGCGGGATATCCTGCTGTTGCCTGCCGCCTGTGTATTCGCCATTTGAAGATCGCCATTCGGTTTATAGAGCGTGAAAGCTTTCGTATACTCTTTGTTATCGTTCATTGTATAATCATAGCTAAACAGTCCGCTCAAGGAAAGGCCATTCAAAAACGGAGCGTCGTACTTAAGACTGATATTGGATTGCAACCATCTGCTTTGGTACTTATTCTCACCAACCAGGTGCTTATCCATCATGGCAACAGGATTTAAGATTACATTCCAGTCCATCATGCCATACTTACTTTCACTCTCGTTGTAATAGATCTGATCAATTGGGCGATGAAGCCACATGGCCCTTACGATGTCGTTTGAGCCATAAGGTGCCTGTTGCCGTTCATCCGAAAGCCCTGCAAGGTTCAGGTCAAACGTCAAGTCCTTTCTCACTTTCGCGGAGATGTTACTACGGAAATTATATTTTTTATAATTGATGGCGTCCGTCTGAAGGAAGCTGCCCTGATATTGGTAACCAACACTGGTATAATAGGTGATCTTATCATTACCACCAGTAGCACTTAAATTATGCTGCGTCTGGGGAGCACTTGCACGAAGGACAGCGTCTCTCCAATCGGTTGATACTTTTGTTCCGTTCCGATATTCTTCAATTTGCTCTGGAGTATACTTCAACAATGGATTGCTGTTGTCGACGTTATGCCTGTCCCTTTCATTATAGAGAGTCATCCATTGCGCAGCATCTACAAGATTGGGATAATTAGAAGGTCGTTGCCAACCCATGTTGCCAGAATAGGTAATGCTAGGCTCGCCTGTCCTTGTTCCTTTTTTGGTTGTGATCAGGATCACACCGTTCGCAGCACGTGCCCCGAAAGTGGCTGCTGTAGCATCTTTTACCACCGAGATACTCTCGATATCTTCCGGATCCAAACGCTGCATATTATCGCGTGGTATTCCATCTATCACAACAAGCGGATTCCCGAACCCACGAATATCAATGCTGCTATTAAACTGACCAGGTTCGGCGTTGTTCTGACGAACGCGAAGACCAGCGACCTTGCCCGTGAGCATGTTCTGCACGTTTTCATTTTTCGTGGTTACAATTTCCTTGCTCTGTACCTGGGTTACCGCTCCTGTCACATTTTCCCTCGCTTGCGTACCATAAGCTACAACAACCACCTCTCCGAGTTGTTGGATATCTGCAGTCATAGCAATATCAATCACCGATCTTGCATTCACCTGAACCTCCTGAGATGTATAACCAATGAAGGAAAAAACCAGCACCGCATCAGGTTGGGGGAGTGGTAATGTATATCTGCCGTCTGCGTCAGTAGTGGTTCCACGGCTTGATCCCTTAATTACTACGCTCACGCCCGGTAATCCAGATCCATCATCAGCTGATGTCACTGTTCCGGTTATTGTAATTTCCTGCGGGTTTATGTCTGCGATCGGAAGAAATTCATGTGCAACGATTTTCTTATTAACCTCGCTTCCAAAGGTTGGCGCGACAAGAAAGCATTGAATAATCATTCCCCATATGGAATGCTTTATTAGTTCTTTTAACAATGGGTTGTGTTGGTGTGGCATATCATTAATGGTTAGAGAAAGCTTGTGTCTTTGTTTCCGTTAAGCATGTAGTTTTTAATGCTTTGGCGTGTTGGCGCACCAGCGAATGGTTTTTTTGATTATCGTTTTTTCTCATAGGCGTTTGGTTTTGTTTAAGTATCGATTCAATTATTCAACTAGACTATTCAGTTAAAGACACCGCATTTCTGCTATCGCTTACAGCCTATCAACATCTGAAAACAGGAGATGGGTGTGTTAAAGCACCATCTCCCTCTTTCATTTTTCATACATCTGTGTCTGGTATCTCTCCTTAATATATACTAAGTATGTGTGATATCTTGATATATGTTCATACATGTGGCAATATATAAAATAATCGATTTAGTCTTATAAAACATAATTCAAACGATTGATTTTTTACTTACTACAATTTCTTAATCTTGAAATTATAAAATAAGTATGTATAAATATCGTAATAAGTATGAACATATTTCATTTTATATGAACATTTTCATATAATTGACGAAAATATGGGATTGAGGCAGCAGATTGGATAAAAACCACTAATCGTCCGACGTGTAATCCGGGATGGTTAAACCGGCCAAGGTCCTTAAGAGTAAACTCATTGATTGACCGTAACTATACTTCTTAGCAGCGAAATGCCTAGAGGTTAAATAATTTAAGCCTATGAACAGACTCCTTTTTTTATTTTTATCCGTTTTAGCAATTGACCGAATATCGGCCCAGGATATCTGGAGTATAGGTAAGAATGATAATTCATCTGCTGACCTGGCTTTGGGACCGGCAGAGTACAAAAAGTTTCTAAGCAAAGATTTCGGCTTCGAAGATCGATTCTTCTTGGTTGGTCGATCTAATGCCGCCTCTGATTTTCCTTATGTTTTGCCAGGCCCTGATGATACCTGGGGAGGAACGTGGGGCACGTCCGGTTGGCGCACGCATGAAATCAACATCCTGTTTGCGTTAAAGTCTTTGCCTGCAAATGGTAAATGGAAGCTTGTTATTGATCTCATTGATAGTCGCCCTACAAGATCAGTGATGAAAGTTGGTATCAATGACCAGCAGTATGAAAAATTCTTACTAAAAGGAGTTTCAGATGAATCATTGACCAATGGTGGTTCTGCTAAAGGAGAAAAGATTCTGGAAATACCATTACGTGATGGCGTTATTCTGAAAGATGGTAATGCCATTAACATTACTGTGCTTGAAGGTTCATGGGTTGTATTTGATCACGTACGCCTCGAAGGTCCTGCTGGAGCCACATTGGCACTGGATAATGAGGTATTCATCCGCAGTGTTAAACCTGCTGCTTATGAACTTAAGTCAGGAAAGAAAAACGTCCAACCATTGCTCGTAGATGCTGAGCACCTGAGCGGAAACCCGAAGATTGAAGTCCAATTAGACGGTAAGTCTATCTATCAAACCACACTTGACTCTGCCCGATATCAACTGGAAGTTCCAATGCCAGCGGTTGCAAAAGCTAAGAACAGTAACTATCGCATCATTGTAAACGACAAAGAGCTGCAAGCTGGAACAATCAAAAGATCACCCGCGCCATTGCAATTACTCGCGGACTATGTAGATACGCGAATCGGTACAGCGCACTCTCGTTGGATGATCGCGCCTGGCCCATGGATGCCGTTCAGTATGGTGAAACTCAGTCCTGACAATCAGAACATGGGTTGGCAGGCAGGATACCAGCCTACCTTCGAGACGATCGGTACTTTCAGTCACATTCACGAATGGACTATGGCCGGTCTTGGTATGATGCCAACCAATGGCGAATTGCAAACCAAAGTAGGAGATGAGTTTAATCCGCATTCAGGTTATCGGTCACGGATCGATAAGTCAACAGAAGAAGCACCGCTGGGTTACTACAAAGTATACATGACAGACACGCGTATCTGGGCAGAAGTTACGGCAACAGAGCGAGCAGGCTTTCAACGATACACATTTCCAAAAGATCAGGATGGTCGTGTGATGATCGACTTGCATGTGCAGGCGGAATACGACTACAAGTTGTTGGATGTTGAGATCAAAAAAGTAAATGACTATCGCATCGAAGGAAGAAGTCACCAAATCTCACCACGGCCTACAGTATGGAGTAATGATGCGGACCAGGAATACACTGTACACTTTGTGATCGAGTTTGATCAACCTATTAAGAAGATCGGAGGCTGGCTGAATGGTGAAATTGTGGACATCGGTAAACTTCAAGGTAAAAACTTGAAAGAGGCTGGCGCATTTGTTGAGTTTGACACAAAAAAGTCTGCGGTTGTGCAGGCACGCTCAGGTATCTCTTTAATTAGCATAGTGAATGCAGGAGAAAATCTCGAGAAAGAAATTTCGAAGCCTTTTGGATGGAGTTATGATGCAGTGGTGGTTAATCAAAAGAAAGTATGGAACAACTACTTATCGCGCATCAATATCACATCTGATAACCGCCTTGAGAAGGTGCGTTTCTATACAAACTTTTTCCGTTCACTCTGTCGCAACACATGGAGTGATGTGAATGGCGAATGGATCGCAGCTGATGAAACAAAGCACAAGTTTACTAACCCCGATCATCTTGCATTAGGTTGTGATGCATTTTGGAATACATTCTGGAACCTGAATCAATTCTGGAATCTCGTTACACCGGAGTGGTCATCGAAGTGGGTGAACTCTCAGCTTGCCATGTATGATGTGAATGGATGGTTGGCAAAAGGTCCTGCTGGCATGGAGTACATTCCCGTAATGGTGGCCGAGCATGAAATACCGCTCATCGTATCGGCATATCAAATGGGTATCCGTGATTTCGACAAAGAGAAAGCCTTTCAGGCAATGAAGAAAATGCAAACTACACCTGCAGGCCCTGTAGCAGGTGGCTTTGCTGGTAACCGTGATTTGGTACCGTACATGAAGTACAAATATGTGCCCCATGATCTTGGCCGATTCTCGAACACACTTGAATATTCTTATGATGACTGGACGCTTTCGCAGTTCGCGAAAGCAATTGGCAAGGAAGATGACTACAAGGTGTTTGCCGAACGTGGTGAATGGTGGCGCAACGCCTTCAATCCAAAAAATGGTTATGCACAACTCCGCGATAGCAAAGGAGAA
Organism: Chryseosolibacter indicum; assembly: GCF_018598585.1. Taxonomy (GTDB): domain Bacteria; phylum Bacteroidota; class Bacteroidia; order Cytophagales; family Cyclobacteriaceae; genus Chryseosolibacter; species Chryseosolibacter indicus. The sequence goes on along the minus strand of NZ_JAHESD010000062.1, from coordinate 3,268 downwards.
TTTACCGAACCATTTGATCCATTCCAATCCGGTCGCAATGAAGAGTATGTTGAAGGTAACTCATGGCAGCTTAGCTTCTTTGTTCCGCAAGATGTTCCGGCAATGGCCGACATGATTGGCCGCAAGACTTTTATTGATCGCCTTAACTGGGGCTTTGTTGCCAGCGAGCCTTGGCGTTACAACGCTCCAAACGATCAGTACTGGGACTATCCTGTTGTACAGGGCAATCAACAGTCCATGCATTTCGCGTTCTTGTTTAACTGGGTCGATCATCCGTGGCTCACCCAGAAGTGGAGCCGTTCCATCCTTGAAGAATATTATGGCGGAGGGTCAGCTAACGCATATCTTGGTGATGAAGATCAGGGCCAGATGAGTTCTTGGTTTGTTATGGCATCCATTGGTCTCTTTCAGACTGACGGTGGATGCAGTGTTAATCCTGTGTATGAAATAGCGAGTCCGTTATATCAGGAGATAGTTATTGATCTTGGTGGTCGTTATGGCAGGGGCAAACAATTCGTGATTGAAGCAAAGAATGCCTCACGCAATAATAAGTATGTACAGTCAGCAACACTCAATGGCAAGACATTAAATTCTTTCAAATTTCCTGCTAGCGAACTGTTGAAAGGTGGCAAACTCACGCTCGTGATGGGCGACAAGCCAAATATTCAGTGGGGTATTAAAAGTAACACAGAGAAGAAATAGAAAGAGCGTGGTGATCAGGAGGATTTTGACAGTTGCATGCATCATCGTATCTGTGCTGGTTCCGCTAGTCACAGCATCCGCGCAGCAGATTGAGGTGTATACACCTATTCCGGCAGAGACAATTAAAGTCGAATCAAGTAGCGAGTATCCTGGCTTTGCAGATGAGGAGACCATCAACGGAAGCGGTATGAAAGGTCATGGCCACATTGCTCACAACCTCGGAAAAACAATGTGGCTTTCACAGGTGTCAGAAACGTCAGTCCAAGCTCGCCCGCAAACCCGTGAAGGTGTCGTGTGGCTCTTGTGTTCTTTCGACAGAGAGAGAAAACCCGACTTTGTTGAGATTTGGAATCACAATCAGCATGATCATACGAAACGTGGTCTGCGGAAAGTTTATCTGCAGTATTCCCGAGATGGTCAGACATGGCAGACTTTAAAAGATGGTGATCGGGATTACTTTATCCTTCCGGAATCAAAAGGAAAAAAAGAAGAGCCCGCAGATTTTCATCTTGATCTTTCCGGAATAAGCTTCAAATATTTCTGTATTACCGCAGATAAAGAGGAAGGAAATTATTATCACGATGGCTCGCCTCATGTAGTAGAAGACGCCAAATGGAAAAATCAGAACATCAATTACTATGGATTGAGTGAGATCCGGTTTTACGAAAAGACGAAACGTAAATTGAGCAACATAGCCAAGATTGATGATGTTTCGTTCATCCCAACACAAGGTTATCGTAAGACATCGGAAGGACCGCGAAGAGAGTATAAATTAAAATTTGGAAATCCGCTGTTTGATGGAGGCACCATTGAGCTGAGTTTTAATGGCAAAAAAATAACGGAAAAGATTCCAGCCTCCAAAATGGGCTTGTACGAATTCACTGCACTATTTCCGCCAGGCCTGGTGGAAGAAGCAGTGCAAGTGGACATAGTATTCAAAAGTCGTCAGGGAACGGTGAATAAGAATTTGGTGATGGAAGGTGCACGAAAGTGGGAAGTGTACTTCCTTCCGCATTCACATCTCGACATTGGCTACACGCATCGCCACGAAGATGTAATGAATCTTCAATTGAGAAACATCGATAGAGCTTTAATGCTGGCAGAGCGTACGAAAGACTATCCGGAAGGAGCGAAGTTTAAGTGGAACGTGGAAACCATGTGGCCGGTGAATGAATACCTTGAACGTTACAAAAACTCAGCACAAGTCGAAGCATTTAAGGCAGCAGTGAAAGATGGCCGGATTTCGTTAAACGCTTCTATCGGAAATATTCTTACGGGACTTTGCAAGCAGGAAGAGATCACGCATTTGTTTGATGATGCGCACCGCGTTGGTAATGAATTAGGAGTAGACATTCGTTCCGTCATGCTTTCTGATGTTCCCGGTGTATCCTGGGGAATGGTAACAGCGATGGCCGAAAATGGGATGAAGTATTTGTCTCTAGCGCCCAACTACGTTCCGCATCTGGAGACTGGCGGCAGTCGTGTCGGTTTGGCAAATAAGGAGTGGGGCGACTATCCGTTCTACTGGGCATCGCCATCAGGCGAAGAGAAAGTATTGTGTTGGTCAACCGGAAGAGGCTACTCATATTTTCACGATTGGCTCGCGGGGAAACTTTCATCAAGTGGTCTTGATCCGATCTGGGAATATCTGAATACACTGGAGGTAAAAGAATTTCCTTACAACTTCTCTTATTTACGCTACACGGTCAATGGTGACAACGGTCCTCCGGATACAGATATGCCCGACATGATCCGCAAGTGGAACCAAGAATATGAATATCCGAAGTTTTACATAGGTACAACAGAAGAATTGTTCACACGTTTTGAACAAACGTACGGAGACAAACTCCCCACATTCAAAGGCGACTTCACGCCATACTGGGAAGACGGTGCTGCATCAAGTGCAGAGGAGTTATCAATGAACCGGTACAATGCCGAGCGTCTCAACCAACTTGAGGTGTTGTGGTCGATCGTAAATCCGAAAGGATATGCAGCAGAAAGTTTCTACAAAGCCTGGCGTAATGTAGCGTTATTCTCAGAGCATACCTGGGGCGCTTCAGCCAGCGGTCCTGATCCTGATTCGGAATTCACCCGTGCTTTATGGAAACAGAAGCAAGCTTTCGCTCTTCGCGCTGATTCTATTACAAAACAGATTACTCAAGCGTTTAATAAAAGCATCAAAGCAAATGAGCAGGGCCAATTCATTCAGGTCTTTAACACAAACCTCTGGCCCCGAACAGAAGTAGTAACCTTTTCAACCTCGCAAGGTCTTAATGGAAAGATGCTTGTGGATGAAAACAATCATGAGGTAAATATTCAGAAGACGGGAGAGCATACGTGGTCGTTTATCGCATCGGAGGTGCAGCCTTTATCCTCTAAAGTGTATCGCATCATAACACCGAAGAGGGCCACATCTCAGCGCACGTTTGTCTTCAAAGAAAACACAATTTCAAACGGAATCATTTCAGTAACAGTTGATCCTCAAAACGGAGCTATCACCTCTTTGACAGATGAAAAAGGGTTCAACTATGCTGCAGGAAAAGGTCTGAATGAATATATCTACACA
>NZ_JAHESD010000061.1 GCF_018598585.1 Chryseosolibacter indicum | reverse complement strand
TATGAGTTCCTGACCGTTTCCTTCCCGTGGGCGTAGAAAAAGTGTTTTCGAACCACCTTTATAAGCGGATAAGCCTTGATAACGCGTTTCAGCATCACCATAAGAGTAATTATTAAATAACGGACTTATGGGTGTAGGACCAGTATATACACCTGCACGTATTTCAATTTCTCTACCCTTAAACTGGTCACCTGGGAAGATGACGTACGCACGGAGGCGGGGTTCGGCGTTTTTGAAAAAGTCCATTGGCGAATCGAACATCAGGTATTGTCCTTGTTCGTTAGATGAACCTGTAGTTACCTTTATTGTCCCGTCGGGATAACGATCAAAGCCTTCATATAACTCTAGAAAATCAAGTGTGGGGCATGTGCCTGATGCCAGTGGCGATTTAAATATAAACGGGGCACTGTATGCATCATAGCCATGTGTGAACGTTGGATAGCCATACTCTCTTACTAAAATGTTTTCAGTACTTGTCAAATCGCTAAACATGTCTACCATGTTTTGGTATTGCGCTTCACGATCATTCGCCGCCCATCTTTTCTTGTAAAGGGAATATCCACCTTTATTCATTACTTCCCTGGCAGCCAGGTAGGCCTCTCTAAAATATTTCCTGGAAGCAGTTTGCGCCGACTCTGGAGCAAAACCCATTACACGTACACCTGTTTTTTGTCCTAACCCTGTAAGACGTCCGTTAACAGTCTCGTTATATTTTGCAACGCTTCCTGCATACAGCATCGCTTCCGATTTGAAGGACAACGCTACATACTTGTTAGACATTCCTCTTTCCATACTAGTTGGTCGCAATAAGGCGATGGCCTGATCGTAGTCCGCAAGCACCTGGTTCCAGGTTTCCTCCTCGGAAGCACGAGGTACTTCTAGCTCTTCATCTCCAGGATAACGTATAACCTTTGTAACCAAGGGAACACCACCAAAACGTCGTGCCATAGCAGAGAATACAAAGGCACGTACAAAGTAAGCTTCTCCTAAATAATGATTGTAGGTAACTTCAGCAAAAGAGCCTTTATATTCTGGCAATGTTTCAATTAGGTAGTTGGCATCGCGTAGCAAAACAAATGCATCAGTCCAGTAAGGAGTATTTTCTTTCGTAAATGCGGTAGTTATCCCATCGCGGTTCACAGCCTCTCCTGTACCTTCAATTCCCATCGAGCCTAACCATGAGTCATACTCTATTCCCCGCTGTGCTAGGTATTTAAAATCCTCAAATGGCATCCTGCTATACATGCGGGCAAGATAAACTTTCATACCCGATTCACTTGTTAAAAGCGTTTGGTCCCCAACAACATTTGGAGGGGCAACGTCAAGATCCGCACAAGCAGATAAATAGAATAAGCTTATCAGGAATAATATATGTATCCTCTTCATAGTATAATCAATTTTTAACATAAAGCTTAAAACCTCGCCGAAACGCCAACTGTATACGTTTTATTGAGCGGATACAATCTTCCGTTATCATCTTCAGGATGCTCAGGGTCCACAAACTTCACACCTGTAATTGTAAATATGTTGTAGGCATTGGCAAACACGCGCACATCCATTGAAGAAAATGCGCGGATCTTCTTCGGCAAAGTATAACCAAATTCGATACTCTTAAGACGGAGATACGCTGTACTTACACGGTTAAATTGCGAGTTATCGCGGGGGTAACTTCCTGTGTAACCATAGTAGCCACTCACCCATTCAGTTTCAACGTTGTATGGATCTGCCAGCGGATCAACAGGGTGCCAACGGTCTAAGTATTGCTCCAGGGTACCACCTCCATTGGATCCCCATATGGAGTACAATGGTTCTTTATATTGCATTGAGCCAAGCGCTGTACCCTGAAAGAGAAAGTTCAGATCAAAATTCTTATATGAAGCATTATAGGCCAAGCTGAAGTTTACCCAGGGTGTTTGATCGAATGCAAAAGGATGCTCATCCTCTGCGTTAATCTCGCCATCGCCATTCCAATCTTCGTATTTATAATCCCCTGGTAGTACGACGCGGTCTTTGTAGATAGGATATGACCAGATGTCTTCCCAATTCTCATAACGTCCTGCTTTTTCGTACCCAAATTGAATTCCTTGATAACGGTCATTTAGGTTATCGTGGCGCCAGCGATCATACGAGTTTCCATATGGGCCATTCTGCACGGCAGTTAACCACTGTCTACGTGTAACTGTACCTATGACTTTTACTCCATAAGCAAGTTGGCCCAAGGTATTACGGTGTGAAAGCGTCATGTCAATACCGAACTGACGATCGCTGTTAACGTTTTCCTTAGGTGCCTTGGTACCTACCACCGTAGGAATTTCCGATTTACGGCTTTCAAAAAGTCCCTCCCTGCGGCGATCAAAGTAATCTACTGAAAATCCAAACAGACCATTCCATGCCTCAAAGTCTACACCCACATCGAACATCTTAGCTGTCCACCAGGTTAGCTGTTTGTTAGACACGATATTATCTACACCATATACAAACTTACCGCCAAACATGTACCCAGGAGCGTATTCATTATAATATCCTTTTTCCGCATTGTTTCCTACGGCAGGATAAGTATAACCTGTTGCCCAGTCGTATGCCATGCCTTCGTCATTTGCAAGCACACCATAACTAGCACGTAGTTTCAACTGATCAACAAATGACAAGGTAGAAGAAGATTTGAAAAAAGATTCTTCAGATAAACGCCAACCTATTGATCCCGAAGGGAAGAATCCCCACTGGTCATCTTCAATGAACTTTGAGGAACCATCATAGCGAAACTGCCCTTCAACAATATAACGGTCAGCAAAAGTATAATTTAATCTTCCGAGCACCGCGTTATAGTTAATTGCATACAGGTCATTCATATTGCCCGACATTCCACTAACCTGGTTCTCATCTACGCCACCCAACAAGTACTCCATCGCAAATGCAAGATCGCGTTGTGCATAAAAATTATCACCCGTGCGCTTTTGACTTTCAACCCCTAACAAACCCGTCACTTTGTGATCATTGCCAAACGTGCGATTATAATTTAGCAGGAACTGTCCCAGCACTTGCTGCTTGCTATACAATTCACGCCGCATCTGATTGGGTGAACTATTGTTGTACAATTTTGCAGTATACGTATTTGTTAATGGATCAAGTGCATATTGGTAGTACTCCCTCCGATAAATCTTATTATCATCATTGCGATAATCAAAGCTAATCAAGGCTTTTGCAGATAAACCTTCTAATTCTGGTAACACCGTTCCAAAGTCAAAATCAAGGGATGCAGAAGACTGAAAGTTTTTTTGTTGATACTTACGATAGCCCGATATATCCGACCGCATTTTTGCTACAGTATTCTCCTCCAGATCCAGGCCTTCGTAACTCAGCATCGTGTTGTCAGCATCTGCATATGCCGGAAACAATACTCCTTGACGCCAGTAATTGCGAATGATGTCCGTTGCACCTGCATACGGTGTATTACGTGTATCAGCAAAACCACTCAGATTAAGGTTAAGCTTTAACCCTTTCGCAATTTCTGTAGTGATGTTGGAACGCAGGTTGAATTTGTTATAATTCAAATCTCCGGACTTGAAAATGCCTTCCTGGAAAAGATACCCTCCTGCTATGTAATATTGAGTTTTGTCCGTTCCTCCGCTAATGCTGATATCATGCTGCGTTTGCGGCGAGAAATCCGAGATCAATAATGAATTCCAGTCCGTAGTGGGTCGAGCACCACTACGAAATTCTTCAAATTTATCGGGTCCATAAATAATACTTCCGCCTTCCACTTTGTTCATTGCTTTCTCATTGTACAGTGTCATGGTTTGGTAGGGGTCAGCCAGTCTAGGAAATCCAACTGGCTGCTGAAGCGTATATGAGCCGTTATACGTAATAGTAGGTTTTCCTCTTGTACCTTTTTTTGTGGTTACAAGCATTACACCACTGGCTCCACGAACCCCATAAATAGAGGCTGAAGCATCTTTTAACACAGATACATCATCGATATCACTCGGATTCAAGCGTTGAAAATCAGCCATGGTACGTGGAATACCATCGATAACAACCAAGGGAGTACCTTCAAAACCACGGATATCAAAGTTGTTGTTAAAGGTACCAGGCTCAGCACTTTTCTGCCATACACGAACACCAGCAATTTTACCGGTAAGCATATTTTGAGGGTTTTCATTTTTGGTCCGAAGTAACTCCTCTGTTCTAATGTTAGAAACAGCCCCAGTCAAAGTAACCTTCTCCTGTGTACCATAACCAACTACTACCACTTCACCAAGTTGTTGAATATCGGGAGCAAGGACTACGTCAACGACAGACCGTGCAGCAACTGCCACTTCCTGCGTGGAGTAACCGATAAAAGAAAAAACCAGAGTGGCGTTTGGGTCGTCTACCTGAATGGTATATCTCCCGTCTGCATCGGTTGTTGTTCCCCGAGTAGTTCCTTTTACCAAAACGTTCACACCAGGCAGATTACCTGATTGATCGTCTGCATCTCTAACAGTACCTGTAACGGTAATGTCTTGTTGTTGTATCGCTCCCGAAGCAAAAGCGGAAGCCAAAACAACGCACTGGATAATGACTCCAATCAAGGAATACATCATCAGCGTCTTTAATAGTTGTTTGTATTTATTCTGCATGATGCTAAATGCTTTAATTATTTTTGAAGTTCGTATCTGGATAGTACTGCATATTCCGCAGCGAAAGCAAAGCTGAACATACCTTCTGCGTTATTCTTACCTTTATCACGGTTCCATCCTACCAGTAGATTAGTGGGAAGGAAACCTTCATAAAGAAAGTTATCATAAGCATAGTCAAGGTTCTTTTGGAAAGAACTGATATAATCAGAAGCCTTACCGTAAGCAGGATATACATCTACGTAACCCCGCATTAACACACCATTGAACCAGTTATTGAAACCACTGATGTCATAAGTGTAATAATCAGCTTTATTCCTGCCGAGCTTGGCAAAGTATTGGAAGCTTGCATCTGATAAGTTTCTTGAATCTTCCAGGTAAAGGTTATCGCCTGTTACACGATATAAGTCTGCACCACCTGACAGCATTGAACCACTGTTATAACTGATGGCTGGCCCAACACGGTCCTGACAGTTTGTTCCAATGCGGTATGCAGTTCCGTTAACAGTTTCCGTTTGAGGTTGACCAGGAGAACAGCCACCGCGCATATCATCATAAACACCATCACCACGCAGTAATTGATTTTTCTGCCACGCATATATTTTCTTAGCGAAATCAAGGTAGTAGTCACTTTTCTTTACCTGAGCTGTTAAACGTGTTTGTTTATCCGTTAGATCTATGTAACGATGCGTTACCTCATCACCTTTGTCTTTGTACAACTCATGCAACCATACTAACGGACTTACTATAGGCCCATTGCTGCATGAATGTTTGGTTACATAACCAGGTCCCCAAGTGATACCACCACGTTCTTCACCATTAGCATCGCGTGTACAATCCCATCCGTCCAACACATACTCCGTTAGGTACTCAGCTTTTTGCAAGTATGCATTATTACCAGTGATCTTATAAGACTCCAGTAATTCGCGTGTAAGCCACATCTGATCGTCATACACATTCTCGATGCCGGCGACTTGCGCTCCGCCCTTTGAACCGCCTCTATTCACACCGTATACTGTCCATTGCTTGGTTTGGGTGTAAGAGGTTAGTTCGAAAGTTCCCAGATAATAATCTGCATTATCATACAATCTTTGTAGCAAATCTGAATATTTATTGAAATGCTCGTTGTAAAGTGCGGCGTTACCATGTTCTTGCTGTGTTTTAAGCGCATGAAGAATAGCATTTACCGCTTCAATAGCACTGGTATACATCCAAACGCTGCCTTTTTCTTGTGAGCGTATTTTCGTATAAGGATTATAATATCTGGCCATTGCCATGCCGTCTCCAGTAAAATGAGCCTCAACAGCCTTGTCTGTTATTTCCATCGCACGGAGAAGATTCTGTTCGGAAAGATTTACCTCAGCAGGAGGCCCGTCAGGACCAGGTTCAGAGCCTGAGTCACTACAAGATGCTACAGTCATTAACAAAGCAAGACTGAAGACAGAAATCATATTTTGAAATTTTTTCATTGTATAATCATTTCTTTTAGTTCAAATCAACACTGTAGAATACCAGCTTATTTTCGTCTGTATCAGCACCGCCTTTGTACACTCCGAGAACAAGTGTTACATTTTTGCCATTAAATTGTGACAGATCATAGACAAACGACGCATAATCATTAGGGTTATTACGATCCCCGCTACCATGTTTAAATCTCCAGCAGCCGTCGGCGGCAGCACTAGCGTCTTGCGCTGTATTCGATTGAGGCTGAACGTGCGTAACCGTTCCGTTATCTTCTATCGCTGAAAGCTTGAAGTAAGTATAATTGCTACCAAAATTGCGCGCGCGGAATGTGAGTTGATTACTACCTGCGGCTATGGCAAACTTTGCATACAAGTATGCTTGAGGTATGGTGGTATTTACTGGAGTACTACTCTGTGTTTTGATCAGGTACCCCTCCCCCGCAAATGGTTCGGTATCCTTACTCACCGGAACAAGTGTCCATTCTTTTGCGATATGTGAAATTCCTCGCCATGAACGATAACCATCTACATAATTATCACGGTTGCCACCTACCGGACTAATACCGGTGAAGGATTTTTTTGTGTGCACCATGGTAGAGCGTACTGTTTCCGTGGTCAATTTCCAGCCTGCAACAACCTCAGTACCGGGAAGCCAATCGGTATTGGATACTTTTCTGTCGGCAAAGCGAATGGCACGAAGAACAAGTTGTTTCCAATAGTCGCCAGTGGCCTGACGGTAGGTACCTATGGCAATAATTATCTCTTTGCCAACATAAGCACTAAGGTCAAATTCAAAATCTGTGTAATTTTCTGATGCCAGTGTTTTATTATCACCAATTTTTACTGCAATCGGCTCAGGTGCTGAAAGATCGACCACCTGCACACCCCAATACGCGGGACTTGAGGCACTAGCACTGTGTGTACGGACTCTTAACGACATGATTTTGTTATCTGCCGTAATTGCTTTACTTCCAAATACGAATGAATCGAATACATTAAGGTCGGCCGGATTAGAGCGATCACTACCTTCATTATTCCTGATTTGGAGCGTTGTACCTTCATTTTGTTCCTCCCATGCGCCGCGGAAATCGAGCGTACTCATGTAATCAACTGACCAGTCCCAATGAACACCACCATCGCTATTGCGTCCCCCCCTGTATTCATTGTAATACCACTTATCAGCAGTTTTAAGATTGTCAGCTGTTAAACCACGCAGAAGCTCATTAGCTCCCATCGTCACGTTCAACGTTACCACGTCATTAACAAAGTCAGCTGGCGTTACCTGGCGGGTAATAGAGACATAGTTAGTTTTGCTAAATGTTACCGTGTAGTTATCGACAACAAGGTTTTCAATAGTATAGGCTCCATCAGCACCGCTCTTCACCGTGCCTGCAACACCTACCGTCACCGTTACATCACTTAGTGGTCCGCCACCTCCTTTTGCATCAGTAATGATACCGGTGATCTTGGCGATAGCTGTTACCAAAGAGGCATTTACAGTTGCTACTTTTTCAGTGGTAAAATCTTCAGGTCTAACACTTTTGCTTATTGTCAACCATTCGGGTTTAGAGAAAGTAACAGCATGTAATTTTAATGATACGTTCTCAGCTGTATACCGGCCATCCGCTCCTGTTGTGACGGCAATATCCGCCTCTTTAACGCCAGAAACGGTAACCGTAACATCAGGAATGGGTTGCCCGTTTTCGTCAGTTACAACGCCGGTTATTGTCCCGAATCCACTGTTGACGGGATCATCGTCTTTGTCACAGGAACTCACCGATAAAATGAACGTCCCCAGCAAAACGAAGTACAAAAACATTCGTAGAGTTCTAATCATAGTTTAAATAGTTTAGGGTTTTAACATCTCCATCAGTAGCTGCTATCAGAGGCAGACTCTGAACCGGCAGCTTTCGATTGCAAATCCTATTGCAAACGTTATCAGTAGCTGGTTAAATAATGGGTTAAAACCGGGTTAATAACCCGAAAAAACTTAATAATCCTTTAAAAGCAGGCTAAAAACGCATACTGTCGAAACAGAAATTTTTGATCCAAAATCAGGTATCAAAACCAAACGAGTAAAAAGTACTATGAATTAACCGGCATATGATCGGTTGTTGGGCATGTCGTCCTCCCGGTCACGTCCATATTGCGAATACTTTAGAAGGCTTGTATGAATAGGGGCGAAATCTAAGTACTTATAGTCAAGTGAACTTTTACCTGAAAAAGTTTAAACAAGGCTTATCACACGGAAGCTATGGTATCTGATTTATCAAGCCTAAAACGCAAGCTGATCTGCTTTGCCAAAAAAAGGATGAAGACACATAAACTAGACTCTTCTAAAATTTAAACAATCCTGCCGGAGGAGCGTACTAACTAAACGATTTTATGAGCAGACATCATCGGTTAAATCACGCCATGTAGGATTTTTCATACTGATGAGCTCTTCCTTCCATTGTCTAACCTTACCCTTAACAAACTTCTCGCGCTTTATTGCATTCGCCATGTAAGCGTAAGGTTCATAATAAACGAGAATGAAAATATTGTTACGTGCAGTAAAAGAACTTGGCCATCGCTTTGTTCGGTGTTCCCACAATTTGGCAGGAAGATCAGCTGTAACTCCAACATACAAGTTGGTTCTTGTTTTATCCGTAAGTATGTAAACAAATGCGGATGCGCGCATCGCCAAAACTACTGAAATTTTAAACGTGCAATAAAACCGCATTTCCTGCTTAAGACCTTCCTCACCAACTGCTGTCTTTATAATTCTTCGATTAAAGCGTATTTCGTCATTAATCGTCTACAATTGAAAAAGTTAAAAGCTGATAGGTATTCTCTAATCGTGCCATTTCTGGATCATTTTAAATTATATTTTGCACCTGTTTTTACAAATAATAAATATGGCCTCTGGTATCTTTTCTATTCTCGATGATGTTGCTGCTTTAATGGATGATATTGCTGTTACAAGTAAAATTGCAACACGCAAAACTGCTGGAATTTTAGGCGACGACTTAGCTGTAAATGCTGAAAAGGCTACAGGATTCCTCGCTTCACGGGAATTGCCGGTACTATGGGCCATCACAAAAGGTTCTTTTCTCAATAAAGTTATCATTGTCCCTATAGCCTTACTTCTCACTGCGTTTTTTCCGGTAGCAATAAAAGTAATCCTGATATTAGGAGGTCTCTTCCTTGCTTATGAAGGCGCGGAAAAAATCGTTGAATTCCTTTTTCATCGACCGAAAAAAGGTCATGAGGTACTTGAACAAGCGAAGGAAGAAAAGAGTGAATCTGAAAAAACTAAAATCAAATCCGCTATTACCACGGACTTCATTCTATCTGTAGAAATTGTAATCATAGCACTAGGCACTGTACTTGAAGAAAAATTAGCAATACAGATCATAACAGTTTCAGTGGTTTCGCTGCTTGCAACAATAGGCGTGTATGGTCTGGTAGCACTAATTGTACGAATGGATGACCTCGGGTATAAACTTATAAAGCGATCACATGGACAAGGACCATTATCGGCACTCGGTTCCATATTAGTGAAATCGCTTCCTCTTGTTATTAAGGTCTTAGGAGTTGTGGGCACTATCGCTCTGCTTCTGGTTTCCGGAGGCATCTTCATTCATAACATCGAATACTTACACCACAGTCTTCCGCAACTGCCAATGATTCTTAAAGAATTTTTACTTGGCTTGGTATTTGGATTAATTGCAGTTGCAATTGTGAGCGTGGTAAAAAAGTTTATACGCCGATAATGCGATGAGTTATACTCTATGACAGATTCCGACTTCGCGCAACGAGCAAATTAATTCTTATCATGCTCAACCCATACAAGCTCCTCGGTATTGTAGCCAAGTGATTTCGCCTTCTTAAGATACTCCTGTTTTACCTTTTCAGGCATAGTAGTTTTACGAGAGAGCAACCACAGATATTTAAGACTTTCGCCTGCAACCAAGGCATACTGATATTCGGGATCTATGGCGATAACATTATACCCTGAATAAAATGGTCCGAAAAAAGAAACTTTAAGCCGTGCTTCATTTTGGCCATCGACAAACTTTGCCTTTCCTGTTGCTTCTTTCCACTCACCTTTGGTTTTATTATAACCCCGGTTTAGAACCGTTATAGTTCCATCTTCATTGAGTGAGTAGTCAGCAGTTGTATTGTTTAGTCCTCTTTCCTGTTTAAAATCAAGGCGTGCAATCTCGTACCATTTGCCGACATAACGTTTTACATCAAAAGGACTGACAGCGCTGGCGCCCTCAGGAATAGTGTTGCCACACGAGCCTAAAACAAAAAAACATATTACTGCGAGCATCACTAAACGTCCATTCAACATATTGTATTTGCTACGGTTAATATATTTAGCAATAAAACTTCATGCCTTTTGAACATCCAGATTATATAAAGGATTAGGATAAAAGGAGTCTGCCTATACGGCATATACATTGCTCCTCAATTAAACGACTGCCTGTATTCCAGCGGAGTGTAACTAGTCTTACTTCTGAATAGCTTACTAAAGGATTGTGGGTATTCAAAACCCAGTTGATACGCAATCTCACTTACTGACAATTCTGTGGTTGATAAAATTTCTTTGGCGCGCTCAATTAGTCTGTCATGTATAAACTGCTGAGCTGTTTGTCCTGTAAGCTGTTTAATGCAATCGCTGAGGTATTTAGGCGATAAGTTCATTTGGGACGCTAGAAAACCTACGGTAGGCAAACCGTGTTCGCCACCAGTTTCAAAATACCTATTTAAAACTATCTCTAACTTATTTAACAACTTGCTGTTATCGGGCTTTCGCGTAATGAATTGTCTGTTATAATAGCGATTACAGTATGTTAAGAGTAATTCAACATTGGAAATGATTACGTCCTGGCTAAAGTTATCAATTGGTAAATGGTATTCTCGGTCAATTTGCTTGAAGATAAGTTCAATTGATCTTTCTTCTTCCTCGGATAATATTAGTGCTTCACTAACAGCATATTCAAAAAATCCATAATCTTTTATCTTATTACTTAAAGTAGATGTTCTCAGAAAATCAGGATGAATATTTAATAGCCAACCTGATTTAGGCAACACATCTCCAGCTTCCAAAATGTTAACTTGCCTTGGGGCAAAAAAAGACATCACACCTTCATCAAAATCGTATGGTGTTTGTCCGTATCTAAGTTTTCCCGGGCATTCCTTCTTTAATACAATCTGGTAGAAACCGAAAATCAGACGTACACGACCAGGATTAGTAACCTGTTTCATATCCTCGAAACGAAGAATACTAAAAAGAGGGTGCTTCGGCTTCTCAAGTCCTAATATCTGATGACTTTGAGCAACTGTTTCTATCCTGATCGTTTGTATATTGTCTTTTTCCATAACTGCTTGGCGCGTTGCTCAAATTACAAATTCATTTTCTTTCTTTTATGCTGAGCAAAAAGTTTTGCAATGGTAGCATAAGGCATTAATGCCCCAACTTTTGTCCCTATCCGGTTTAAACGACCTGCAACATGAAACGTCTTCCCTTTTTCCCAGGCTCTGATCGTTTCTTCTGCAACTTGCTCCGATGTCTGCATATTCGCCCCTTCAACCAGCACCTTACCCCATTGGTTGGCGTTCGCTGGCGTCTCCATAAAGTTCGTTTCTGTCAGACCAGGACTAACCAATAATACATGAACGCCATAAGGCCGACATTCTTCTGTAAGCGCTTGGGTAAAAGAACGCACAAAGAATTTAGATGCAGAATATACGGTCATATAAGGGCTGGGAAAGAACGCCGCTACTGAGGCAACGTTAATTATACTTCCGTTTCCTCTTTGTATCATTCCAGGTAGAAACAGTCTACAAAGAGATACAAGTGCAACATTATTAAGCTGAATTATTTTCAGTTCCGACTCCAGATCATTCTTAAAGAACTCACCACTGGAACCAACACCGGCGTTATTCACCAGCACCCTTACATAAAGTTTTCTTTTTTGACATTCTTCAAAAACCAAGTTTGCTGCACCTGTTTCATTTAAGTCTACTGCAATGTATTGCGCCTTAATGCCAAAGCTTGTTTCAAGCTGCACACATTGTTTTTCCAATTTATCAGCGCTTCGTGCTATCAGTAATAGATTGTGTTTTCTTTCTGCAAATTTAGTAGCAAGGGCTTCACCAATCCCACCAGAGGCACCTGTAATTAATGTTACATTCATATTCTCTTTATTTTATTAACACAAAATTCGTACAGAGCGTGAATTAAAAAGTTTTCAAAGGTCGGATTGTTGTATCTAAACGTCTGATTCGTGAATACACTTATATTATTTAATTCAATATTACATTCATTCGTGGAAAATAATAAGGCTGTAACGTTATACTGGTTATAGTTGAGAGTATTCTTAACGCAATAGCTAGTTTAAGTTTGTGAACTCCCTGGGTGTGACTTCCCGTTTTTAATTTAAAAATCTTTGTAAAGTGTATGGGTGTTCAAATTTTATGACCGAGTTCGTAAGTTTTAAGCAGATCAGGATGAAAAAAAATCCCATCCTTCTTTCACAAAAAGAAGCATCAGGATAAGGCATGGATACCAAGATAAAGTTTATAAAGATTGTATTTTAATCTTTAAACCTCAACCAACAAGGCTTGTAGGAGCATAACCGAAATGTTTTTTAAAAGCATAAGAAAAGTGTGAAAGGTTTTCAAAACCAGCTTCATAACATACTTCAACTGGTTTACGCTTTTTCTCGGCGAGTTCGTAATGGGCTAACTCCAATCGTTTTTGCGTGAGCCACTTCTGCGGAGTAGTATTAAATGCTTTTTTAAAATCTCTTTTAAAGGTTGTAAGGCTCCGACCTGTCAGATAGCCAAACTTCTCCATCGGCATATTGAACATGTAGTTCTTTTCCATAAAACTGACTAGCTCTACTTTATGCGGATCGTCAAAGTTAGCAAGTACACCATCAATGCCAGGGTCAATTGTTCTCAGAATACTGATCGCTTCTGTAATCTTCAGTAATGCCAGACCTTCCGGAAAAGGCTCTTTAACATCAAAATAAGGTATCAGTGAAGCAAGGCAGCTTTCCAACAATGGGTGGTTGTTAAAGCTGCGAATGCCTGGCACCGGTGTTATCTTTGCTTTAACGTCTACACGACTATAAAAGTCTCTCAGAATTTCTGTAGTCAAGAGCATCACAACCGTTTTATGGGGTAAACCATCTTTTGGATAGTTGATAACAGTAGCAGGCTTGTTTCTTGGAATTAAAAAGATATCTCCTTTTCTAAACGTATGGGTTGCGTCCGCTTGTACAATCTTAGTTTCTCCCGAAATAAACCAGATTAACATGTGCTGATCAAAGACTACCTCCGATTTAAAGAACTTATCCTCATAACAGGATAATTTTATTTCGGGAGTTAGATACTTCGAGATGTGCTCCATACTTTTATTTTTGAACTACGGAATCTTTAATCAAAAATAACAATTTCAGAATCAAAGCAGTTTGCTCCATCCTTCAATACAAGTCTTTCAGTTTGGGACACTGCTAAGAAATAATTCTAGATACTGAAACATTACCCAACAAGAAATTGAAGGCCTGTCATTTCTTCACTCAATGTCCATAGGCGTTTTGCGTTTTCTTTATTCAAGGAATAAGGCATTACTCCATCACCAAGTCCTGGTGCGCCTGTAGCCAGCGTAGCAATATCTGTATCTTCACAATATACACCACCAATATTGTTAAGCATTGGCGTAGTGGCACACCAAACAGTTGTTGCTGCTCCCTGAGGGATCGTTTTCAATGATACCATTATCTCCGGTGGGATATTACCATCTTCATTAATGAAGCCCATTTTTTTGAATAGTTCAGGTGATGCTTCCCTGCCTAGTTCAGTCCCATAGATTGAGCCAGGATGTAAAGAATAAGCTCTTACGTTAAATGCTCTGCTGCGAATATCAAGTTCAACGGTAAAAAGATTGCTTGCTGTCTTCGACTGTCCGTAGGCTTTAAGCGTTTCATATTCCCTATGACGAAAATTAGGATCATCAAAATCAAAAGATGAAAACTGATGACCTTGAGAGGATACGTTAATAACCCTCGCGCCATTCGCCATTTTTAGTGCAGGCCATAACCTTGTCACCAGTTGAAATTGCCCCAGATAATTTGTAGCAAGTTGTGACTCGACACCACGACTATCTCTTCGGAGAGGCACCCACATAATACCGGCATTGTTGATAAGCAGATGAAGCGGCCTGCCGGACTTAATAAACTTTGAAGCAAATGCATCGATAGATTTTGGGTCTATTAAATCCATTTCCTCCAGCTCTACATTATTGATGCCCGCCAAATTTTGCTTTGCCTTCTCTGTATCGCGGGCAGGAACGATTACAGTTGCTCCTGCTGCTGCGAGAACCTTGGTAGTTTCAAGACCGATGCCTGTATTTCCTCCTGTAACAATGGCTATTTTTCCGCTAAGGTCAATACCTTTGATTACTTCAGTAGCGGTGGACTTCCCATTAAATCCTGATCCTAGTGGTTTTTGTAGTGCGCCATTGTAATTATTGACTTCCAATACTGTTTTCATAATGTTTTCTTTGTTATAGAACAAAGGTATGGGACCTCGAAACCTTTGGCTTTGTTTAAAAGACCAACTTTACTTTGTTTAAAAGGTCATTACCTTAACTGATATATCTACAACACTTAAAGCAGCTTTCTCCTCGCCTCATGATAGTACATGACACAGAATAAAAACGCGGTCATTAATTTTCCTTACTGTGTTTAACCTTGTTCGTTTGTATGCTTTTAAGATTCACGTTCATATCGGTAGTAGTAATTACGGCAGGCATTCCGGCATACTCGCAAAAGAAGTCCTACCAAACAGAAATCAAATATCTTTCAGGAACAGACAACAGCCATACGGTAACGTGGGACTTCTGGTGTACAGGTGGGCGTAAGAGTGGCTATTGGACAACAATAGAAGTTCCATCACATTGGGAGCAGCAAGGCTTTGGTGGTTATAACTACGGTCGCGATTATGTTACGTATGGTAAGAACTTCCGCTTTGAAGAAGAGAAGGGGCTTTACCGATACAACTTTACTATTCCGAAGCATTGGAAAAACAAAACCATCAACATTGTATTTGAAGGATCAATGACTGACACTGAAGTGAAGATCAATGGCAAAGTTGCGGGTGATATCCATCGCGGGTCCTTCTACAGATTTTCTTATGATATCACAAACAAGCTTAACTTCTCTGAACCGAATTTACTTGAAGTAACTGTAAGCAAGATGTCATCTGATGGTTCGGTTAACAACGCCGAAAGACTTGCTGATTATTGGATCTTTGGTGGCATATTCCGGCCTGTATATCTTGAAGCTCATCCCAAAGAACATATTGTGTGGTGTGCTATTGATGCAAAGGCAGATGGTACATTTTCCATGAATGCATCCCTGAAGAACACGTCTTCACAACGTCAGCTTGTTGTTGACATCGTGGATAACAACGGAAAAACAATTTCAACCCTACAGTCCGCATCAAAGACTGACACAGTTGCAAAAGTAAACGGGCAGATAATGCATCCGTTGCTTTGGACGGCCGAGACCCCGCATCTGTACACAGCAAAAATTGCGCTTAAAAAGGGATCTAAGATTCTGCACCAAACAACAGAAAAATTTGGTTTCAGAACGATCGAAATAAGAAAAGGTGATGGCGTGTATCTCAATGGAACAAAAATAAAAATGAAAGGCGTTAACCGCCACGTATGGTGGCCAGAAACGGGTCGCTGTGTGAACAGCGACATTGACCTCATGGATGCTAAGCTCATCAAAGAGATGAACATGAATGCGGTACGGTGCTCTCATTACCCTCCTGATAAGGCCTTTCTACAAATCTGTGATTCTTTAGGATTATATGTTCTCAACGAATTGGCAGGATGGCAAAAAGCCTATAGCACAGAAACAGGAGAAAGATTGGTAAAAGAAATGGTAAAGCGAGACGTAAACCATCCTTCCATTATTTTCTGGAGCAATGGCAATGAAGGAGGACACAACAAAGACCTGGACGATGATTACGCGAAGTATGACTTGTCTAACAGACCAGTAATTCACGCGCACCATCGACCTGGCAATCATTTTAATGGCATAGATTGCAATCATTATGAAGATTACTACAGCACAAAAAAGATACTTGCTGATTCATTGATCTACATGCCGACAGAATTTCTACATGCGCAGGACGATGGAGGGGGCGCCGCAGCGCTTTCTGATTTCTGGGAATTGCATTGGAAAGAGAAGAAAGGTGCAGGAGGCTTTTTATGGGCACTTGTAGATGAAGGCGTTGTACGTACCGATTTCGATGGAGCAATTGATGTGAATGGTGTTAATGCACCTGATGGTCTACTTGGGCCACACCGGGAGAAAGAAGGAAGCTTCTATTCAATTAGAGAAATTTACGCTCCGGTTAAAATCAAAATGAATAAAATTTCAGACACCTTCAATGGTGAGATTATATTAGAGAACAGGTACCACTTTACCAACCTAAATCAATGCACGTTTAATTGGTCTTTAATAAACTTTCGAAAGTCAGTCGAATTTCTTTCCGGCTACGATACGCTTCAAAACGGCATTGTTAGTGCACCTTCAATAAAGCCTTTAGACAGCGGTAAACTCAAATTACCACTTCCTCCTGAATGGAAGAACTACGATGCTTTAATGCTTTCCGCATACGATCAATCTGGTTCTGAAATTTATACCTGGACTTGGAAAATCAAGCCCAATGAAAAACTTATTTCAACCATTCTCACTTACGATGCTGTTAGCAAAGTAGAAGCAACAGAGACAGACACTACCGTTTCTATGAAAGCAAGTGGCATCACAGTGAGCATTAGCAAAAAGAATGGCTTGTTGACACATTTAACCAATGATTTCAGCACAAAGCTTTCTTTTAAAAATGGTCCCTCATTGGTTCAGGGAAAAAGTCGATTCAAATCATTAACACACTATAAGGATGATACAACCTATTGTGTTAAAGTTTCATACGAAGGAGATTTGAAGTACATCTTATGGCGAATGCAACCCTCGGGCTGGCTTGAAATGGAATACGAATATCAACTCAACGGTTCCTTTCCTTTTACAGGTGTTACCTTCAGTTACCCTGAGAATTTTATGCTGGGTATTAAATACCTTGGCAAAGGTCCATACAGGGTTTGGAAGAACCGGATGCAAGGCACAACTTACAACGTATGGCAAAAGATGAACAATAATGCCCATACCGGCAGCGGCCCATGGATATATCCTGAGTTTAAAGGCTACTACGCAGATATATCATGGGTAGAATTCAATACGGTAGAAGGTAAATTTACAGTAGCAACCAAGGGAGATAATCTCTTTCTACGACTCTTTAATTTCTATGCGCTCTCGGGAAAGCAACCTCATCCTGAACTTCCTCATGGCGATATCTCTTTTCTTGATAATATCCCTCCTATTGGTACCAAACTCGCGTTAAATATAAATACAAATACAAGTTCTCTTGGCCCTGCCAGTGAACCTAACCACGTTCACTCAAACATTAAGCGTACGCTTTATTTTTATTTCGGAACACCAAAAACCTCCGGCGAGAACAGGCAGTTCGTTATGCCTTCCATAAACATTTTAACAGATTAAGATGTACAAGCAACTGCTGTAAAAATAGAACCGTAACTCTTCCATGCCGGATAGTACGTGAAAGTTAATTAGCGGAATACAATTAATTTGTTCTCCATTAACCGAAATACCATGGCTTTAAAAACAAACTTATCTCGTTTCATACTGGCAATCATATTCTGCATACAATTCACTCCAACACTACGCGCACAAAAAAAACTCGTTTCTAAAGAAAAATCGATGCACGCCATGACCATCGCTAATAAATACTTTATGGATAAGTGGCCTGATGTAGGAAAGCGCATTGTACATGAAAGATCACGGGCGAGCAACATCTGGACACGCGGTGTTTACTACGAAGGACTAATGGCTTTGTACAAATTAGACAAGAGGTCCGAATATCTTGATTACGCCGTTCGCTGGGCTGATTTTCATAAATGGGATTTACGAGACGGAGAAACTTATACGCGAAATGCAGACAACCAATGTGCAGGGCAAACCTATATTGAACTATACTTGTTGGATCCACAGCCTTACAAGATTGAGAAGATCAAAGCTTCTATTGATAGCATGATGCGTACCCCTAAAATTGACGACTGGAATTGGATTGATGCCATACAAATGGCTATGCCTGTATTTGCGCAGCTGGGAGTTATTTACAACGACCCCTCCTACTGGGAGAGAATGCATAAGATGTATATGTATACAAGGAATAACCACGGCGACAAGGGTTTGTTTAATTCACAAGACAATCTATGGTGGCGTGATAAAGACTTCGATCCTCCTTACAAAGAACCAAATGGAGAAGATTGCTATTGGGCGAGGGGAAATGGCTGGGTCCTCGCTGCTTTGGTGAGAGTGCTTGACATCCTCCCGAAAGATGCACCTCATCGTAAACAATATGAAGATGACCTTATGGTTATGGCTGATGCACTGCTCAAGGTGCAACGCAAAGACGGATTCTGGAATGTTAGTCTTCACGACGCTAAAAACTATGGCGGTAAAGAAACAACGGGAACATCACTTTTTGTCTATGGGCTGGCCTGGGGAATCAACAACGGGTACTTGAAAGCAAAGAAATATAAATCAGCAGCAACCCTGGCATGGAATGCGTTGGTAAACGACGCCATACATGATAATGGTTTTCTTGGTTATGTTCAAGGCACCGGAAAAGAACCTAAAGATGGACAACCTGTTACTTACGACTCTGTTCCAAATTTCGAAGACTATGGCACGGGATGTTTTCTTCTTGCTGGCACTGAAGTAATCAGGATGCAAGGCAAGTAAGGTTAAAAAGCACTAGTGAGCCGATACCACAATTGCAAACTGGATAGTACAGGATGCCCTTGGCTGATAATGAGGGTAAATTCCGTCTACAGTTCCAATACAAATTAACTCACAGAATATGCTTAAACCTATACGTACCAGGAGTGTGATCAGAAAACTGTTTCTTCTTTTTACACTGCACATGTTTTGCCTGGGCTTTGCCAAGGCACAAAACCAGGTGTCTGGCAAGGTCACCAGCCAGATGGATAACCAGGCATTGCCAGGCGTAAGTATTGTTATAAAAGGTACTTCACAGGGCATAGTTTCAGATGCCAATGGAGACTATCGCTTGGGCGATATTCCTGCCGATGCAGTCCTTGTTTTCAGCTTTATTGGTTACATAACAGAAGAAGTGCCCTTGAATGGGCAGACGCGGATTGACGTATCCATGCAACTGAATGTCGCGGAGTTATCTGAGATTGTTATTGTAGGATATGGAGCCGTTAAAAAGAGTGATGTTACTGGTGCCGTTGTAAAAATGTCCTCGGATAAAATTACGGCATTACCAGTTCAAAATACGCTGCAGGCATTACAAGGCCGTGCTGCAGGACTGGATGTAACATCCAACGCAAGACCTGGTGAAATTGGTACGATCAGAATCAGAGGAACAAGATCGCTCTCAGCAGGAAACGATCCGCTCTATGTCGTTGATGGAATTCCATTACAGTCCGGAGGTATTGAAGCCTTTAACCCTAACGACATAGAATCAATTGAAGTACTGAAAGACGCATCTGCATCTGCAATTTATGGTTCACGTGCTGCAAACGGAGTTATACTTATCACAACAAAAAAAGGGAAAGATGGCAAGGCGCAGGTGAATTATACAGGCTCCGTATACTTCGAAAAGATCAACGACAGAATGGAGATGTTTAATGCAGGCGAGTATGCTGAGTACAGAAGAAACGCATATCGCGCCATGCCTTCAAATAATACCGCGCGTTATCCTACGCCTTTTCCTAATCCGGCTGACGACAAGCGCATTCTTGGTGTAGATCCTTATGCATGGGAGTCCGTCGCCGCAGGATATACATGGTTAGACAAAGACAACCTCGTTCCTGCAATGCGACCAACAACACCGGAAGAGCAGGCGCTTTGGGGTGTAGCTGAAGTTCCGGTATATGATGCAAGTAGAGTTCCTACAACCAACTGGACAGACTATGTTGAACGTACCGGTATAACACAAGATCACAACGTAAGCGTAAGCATGGGTACCGAGAAGCTTAAGACATTCTTTTCTGCCGGATATCTCGATCAAAAGGGAACAAGTAACGGCCAGGACTACAAGCGCTATTCATCAAGGTTAAATCTTGACTTCACTCCGCTTAAGTGGCTCTCCATGGGAGGTTCGATGATGGCAAGCTATGGCATTCAAAACTTTGGATATGCAGGCTCAGGCACAAGAGGCTCGCGTACGATTTATGAAGCTGCCAAGGGTATGCTGCCATTTGCAGTGCCCTATGATCCTGCTGGAAATTACATTTTTAATCCAGGAGGGGACGTAGGCATTATCAACCCTATCCGGGAAGATGATTATGTTATCAACGAAAGGCGAACCTTAAGATTGATGGGAAGCTTTTACGGGGAAGCAAAAATAACGGAAGGCCTAAAGTTTCGTGTAAACTTCGGACCAGATTTCAGAAACTATAGGAATGGCGAATTTCAGTATAAAGAATCAGCGTTGAGAGGTGGCGGAAGTTCTTCATCAACTACCTACGCACGTTATCAGCAAAACCAGCAAATATCATGGACGTTAGAAAACCTCTTGTTCTACGATAAGACTTTTGCAACTGATCATCATATTGGTATAACCTTACTTCAGAGTTCTTCTCTCTATAGAACCGAAAGCTCCGATATGACAGCCACCGCCGTTCCTTATAACAGCCAGTTATGGTATAACTTAAAGTCTACCTCTACCGGTTCATTAAATGACTGGGGTTCGGGTTTTTCAAAGAGAAACCTGATGTCATACATGGCGCGTGTTAATTACGCCTTTAAAGATCGTTACTTACTCACAGCAGCAGGACGTTATGATGGAGCTTCAGTGCTGGCACCTGGCAACAAGTGGGATTTCTTTCCATCCATGGCAATAGCATGGAAAATAAATGAAGAGCCTTTCATGAGTGGAATCCGATGGATTTCAGAACTGAAACCAAGAATAGGACTTGGCACTGTAGGCAACCAATCAGTTGATCCTTACAGCACGGCAGGTGGCCTGGTTCAGCTTCCATACGTTTTTGGTTCAACTCCCGCTATTGGGTTTGTCCCATCAAATCCAAAAGGAGCTGCAAATGAACAGGGTTCAATACCAAATCCACAGCTGGGCTGGGAAAAAACGAGCCAATGGAACTTCGGTGTCGATTTTGGATTTGTGAACAACCGTATCACAGGCTCGTTGGATTATTACATCGCAAACACTTACGATATGATTCTGAACAGAACGCCAAATTCTGTTACAGGGTATTCCAACATAACTGTAAATATCGGCGAAACGGAAAACAGAGGCATCGATCTTATGCTTAGTTCTATCAATATCGATCATGGAGGCTTTAGATGGACTACCGATATTATCTTTTCAAGAAACAGAGGAAAGATTGTTGAACTGTATGGCAATGGCGTAAGTGATATAAACAAAGCATGGTTTATCGGACAACCACTTCAGGTATATTATGATTATAAAAAGATCGGCATCTGGCAGGCTGCTGATGCCGAAGAGATGAAGAAATTCAATGACAACGGTGCAAAATATGCAGCTGGTGACATACGTGTTGAAGATGTTAATAACGATTACAGGATAGATCAAAATAACGACAGACAGATCCTGGGAACATCAAATCCAAAATGGAACGGTGGTATTACCAATACTTTCTCCTACAAAAATATTGACTTGTCCTTCTTTATATACTCACGCTGGGGACAAATGATGGAGGGTGGTGCCGTTGATATGCAAGGCAGATATGCCTCGAGAAAAGTAGATTATTGGACCCCGACCAATCCAACCAATGCATATCCCCGGGCTGATTTCCTCAACGGAGGACAACCCGTGCATTATACGGCAATGAATTATATAGATGGATCTTTCATTAAGGTAAGATACATCACCCTAGGCTATCGTTTCCCCGATGCAATTGCAAGCCGAGCAGGTATGAGCAACTTAAGAATCTATACACAGGTGCTCAATCCATTTCTTTACGCAAAGGTCGACTTCTTTGATCCGGATGTTAACTTTCAAAATATCCAACCCAACACCAGCGGATCAACAAACACCAGTGGCTCGGCAATTTCTTCGAGAAGCCTTGTATTTGGTCTTAATGCTACATTCTAAGTTTGTAAACTTTAACAACTCTTGGTAGCACAAAATCTAAAAGCTGAATTATGAAAAAGATAATATTAATATTCGCTCTTTGCACCGGGTTCTACTCCTGTTCAAACTTTCTTGAAGAAGAACTGGTTGCAACACTCACGCAAGACTACTACAAAACACCTGATGGTATAGAGGCATTGGTAAATGGAGCTTATGAAGGTTTACGATTTCACTTTAACAATGAATGGTCTTATGCAATAACAAATTACGGAACGGATGAATTTACCAACGGCGGCGGGCTTGACCGTGTGATGTGGAACTCGTACGTGGCAACGCTAGACCCTGCTGAAAATAATATTCTTGGTCCGTTCTGGAATAACATGTATTCGCAGATTAACTTATGCAATACAGGCATCCGCGATATACCACAAGTACTATCGGGCGATTTAAGGAATACCAGGTTGGGCGAACTGTACTTTATCAGAGCGTTCAACTACCTTAAATTAGTTAATCAGTTTGGCGGTGTTCCTATTCGCTTGCAGCCAACGGTAGGATTAGATACGGAATTTAACAAGGCTTCTACAGAAGACGTTTTCAAGCTTATTATCAGTGATTTCAGAAGAGCAATCGATTTGCTCCCTCCTGCTCCCGCACAAAATGGACGCATTGCGAAATATGCAGCACAACATTTTCTTGCAAAGGCCTACCTGGCAAGAGCAAGTGAGCGCAATGCTGACATCACAGTTGCAACTGACCTGGATAGTACCATCTATTATGCAGAAGAAATTATCAAGAATTCAACCCGGAAGCTGGCAACCAATTATACTGACCTGTTTAATTACACTGCCCCTAATGGACCTAATGAACAGAATACAGAAATAATCCTTGCAGCGCAATTTGAAGGAACACAAGCATTGCTCGGCAGGTTTGGAAACAGAACGCACTTATATTTTTTATCTGTTTACAGAACATTCCCCGGTATGACACGCGATCTTGTAAACGGAAGAGAATTCCAACGGCTCAGACCCACAGATTATGCATTGGATATCTTTGATAGAAAAAATGACTCGCGTTTTTATAAGAGCTTCAAAACTACGTACCTAGCCAACAATGCCTCTACGCTTCCTACATGGACAGATGCCAATGCTCCTAGCCCTGAGCTTGCTAAGAAACCGAAATTCCAGATAGGCGAGCCTGCTATTATTTATGTGCCAAATTCAAAGGGCGACACGCGATTTACGCCTGCATATAAAAACACTTCAGCTCCAGCCATTCTGGCACGCTATTCAATTAATGACAAGAATGAACAAGTAAGTGATTGGAGTTTGAGTAGCTACCTCTCCCTGTCTAAATATATCGATCCATTCCGCCAGAATTTTGATTCAGAACTCGGCACACGAGATGGAATCCTGGCAAGACTTGCAGAAACTTATCTTATCGCAGCAGAAGCATACGGAAGGAAGGATTCTTATACAGAAGCTTTAGCTCTCATTAACACACTTCGTCAGCGTGCGGCTTATAAATCAGGAGAGGTCAGAAATCCTGTGCTTTATCTGGCAGAAAACATTCCTGCAAATGATGTAAGTAGTACAGAAAGTGCCATGGTTGTAACCGAAGCTTCTTTTACCGATGGAACACCGGAAGCAGCAAAAGAACTTTACCCGACCACAATTGGCGGCGACAAAAAACAACTTTTTATTCACTTCATTTTAAATGAACGAGCACGTGAGTTAATGGGAGAATTTCACCGCTGGGAAGATCTTTCAAGAACAAGAACACTTCTCACTCGAGTGCGCGCTTTTAATCCGGATGCAGCGCCTAACATTGCTGAAAAACATATTCTCAGACCTATACCGCAGTCTTACCTGGATACCAATCTTAGAAA
Source organism: Chryseosolibacter indicum (assembly GCF_018598585.1). Lineage (GTDB taxonomy): Bacteria > Bacteroidota > Bacteroidia > Cytophagales > Cyclobacteriaceae > Chryseosolibacter > Chryseosolibacter indicus. Next base: position 9,564 of record NZ_JAHESD010000061.1, on the reverse strand, counting down.
CGGAAGGGCGTTGACCCCCGAAGAAAAACAGGCGGAACAAAACCCAGGGTGGTAATCCCACGCACACCTAAGTTCTCCGCAAAAAATAAGCGGAGAACTTACTTTTTTTACCTGGCCCTTAATCCCTTCCTTGTATTCCTCGTTTTTTGTATCTTTAAACTCGTAGAGAATCAAGTACTCCTTCCCAATCTACATTAATTCATAAAAGCTCATTTAAGACTGGACAAAGTGTGCAAAGAAAGTGCACAGAGAGTGGAGAATGCTTTAGAGAAGACTTAGAGCAGACTTAGAACAGCCCTGGAATAGCGTTAAGGCACACCAGGATAAGCAGTGTCCTATTTGCACCTTCGAGAGAATAAAATCAAAAATTTATTGCAAAAGATATTTTTGACACTATTTGTCAAAACATAGCAATAGCTTGCCTTAAAAATAAATAATATGGCTACAATACAAGGTAATCCCATGATTAAAGGAGTGCGAGGCGCTCTTCGAGGCATTATGTTCAGACAGGTGGGTAAAAGAACTATACTCTCCGCTAAACCTTCTTCACCTAAAAAGCAAAGCGAACAACAACGGGCCAACCGCTACAGGTTTAAATGTGCAAGCAATTACGCCAAGCATATATTAAAAGACGAACAGAAGAAGGCGTATTATCAACAAAAAGCCCGAAAACTTAAAATGCCAAATGCTTACACCGCAGCGCTCTCAGATTACATGCGTAAAGGTGAAATCAAACAAATAAAAATTAATACAAACAGCAAATCGGGCGATAGCATAAACATAAATGTGTACAAGAAAGACTTTGCCGTTAATAAGGTAAGAGTTACAATTTATGATAAAGAGGGTACTTCGGTTTTTTCTGATTTTGCGATAAAGAAAGACAGAACCGATTTCGTGTTACCTATTAGTAAAGCACTTTTATTAACTGCAGATACAAGGATAAAGGCAACTATTGAAGATAATTTTATGGACAGAATAGAACGAACAATTAATTAAGCGAGACAAGTACCTTAATAGAATTGTAATTATTTTAATACACCGCTTTCTCCTTAACGGGATATATTTGAACGGGTCCGATTAGCCCGGAAGGATAAACTTTCCATTGGGAAGCATCGAAGAGGTTGTTTAAACTATTCTCTGGCTTGCGCGACGGGAAATTCACATTATAGAACTTCTTCCAGAAGATATTGTTTCTATCCATATACGCAATACGGTTCGCCATAAGATTAGATACTTGTACCTCAAGTACATTATTGTCTTTAAGTAGGCATGCGTCGATAAGAACTTTATACTCAGGGCCAATTAAAGTTCTAAGGTAACTGCCATTCAAAAACACGGAAGCACTTTCTTTTACCGTGCCAAGGTCAAGCAGGTATTTTATTGCATTGATTTGAGGTTTGGGAAAGCTCACCTGGTACGAACATGTTCCTGAAAAATCCTGATACGCATCTCCTTTTAACATAGTCCATGGCTGTACACCTTCCTGTGTTACCGATGGAGGAATTACCGGACCACCGGATATAAATTTAAGATGCCACGTTCCTTGCAAAGTAATCGGTTCGCCAGATTCAAGATAGAAATAATCACCGGCAGCGACAGCTCTGTCATAGAACTGCAATATCAGACTTTGCTTGCTTTCAAGCTGAAGATACACATCACATTGCTTATCATTCACATTCCTGATCTTTGCTTTGCCGTACTCGCCCGTCAACGAATTATAGATCACTACTATCTTTCCTCCTGTCTGCAGTGTAACCCATCCATTAAAACTTTTAGAATTTGGATTATTGATGAAGTATACTTTTGTTCCATCATGTTGCACCTTTCTAATGCATGATAATTGCTGATCACCTACTGTTTCCCTCTGTATGCCCGATACTCCAAGTGCCTCTTCAAGCAGATCAGTGTTTACAATGCGGACACCTGCAGTTTTTTCTTTAACAGAATTCTTTATATCAGATGTAAGTTGCTGAAATGCTTTCGCGGATGAATCATAACGTTCATAACCAGAAAAGGATTTTGGAAGATCGTTTATGAAAATAACTTTAATACCTGCATTGATCAAATCTCGAAGCTTTTCTAACGTAGATACCGGCATGAATTCACATTGAGGGATAACAAGAACTTTAAATTTGCTTTTACCTTCTGTTGTGATCAGACCATTTAAAGCACTTGAATTAGCAATCTGAAGATCCGAGATGTAATCAAAACCAACGCCTTGTTTATACAGTGCTTCTGCTGTCTCTTCAAAACTTGAACCTTCAAACTGTTTGCCTATACCGTCAAAATGCTCCAGCATTTTAGTACCACGTACGGCAAAGCGGTCATATATAGGGTAATACAATAGTACTTCATTATCTGATTTTGTATTCTGAAGAAATGACTGACATCGCGCTATGTATGCGTTAAGGGTACCAAAATCTTTCCATTGGGGATTTCTAGAATTAAGATGCACTGCCGCGTAGAATAGCCATCCAGGCCACGGTTCTCCATGGGGTGAGTATGCTGTGCCATGGTAGAATATGTGATTCACACCCTGCAACATAAACAGATCAACGGCATCTTTAACATCATGAAGAGCAGACTCAAAATGTTCGTTAAGCCACGTGGCTGATTCTGACGAGACAAGTTGCTTACCCAGTACGTTGCCCGCAGAAGATGCCATCTTCATACGCAGTGGTTCTGTTCCTTCTATTTCCGGAATATCAACAATACCATACAAGTCAAGAATATTGGCTGGTGACCCATGTGCCTGATTACGGATTATTGCTGAATGCTTTGCTGCCCAGGCCTTCCATTGCTTAGTGAAGTTGTCGCGCAGCATCTCACCAATGGTTTGCCTGTAGTCACTAAGTATACGTTTGTTCTTTTCATCCGTGTCATTACTGAATAAGGCGGGCAGATGCTGACGCAGATCATATCCACGCCTTTTTATAAACTCCTCAAATAACGTAGGCGTCCAATCCGCAGATCCTTTTGCATCATCAACTTCATAAGAGTCGTTAAAGAAAGCACGCAACGTAGTAATGTTGTAATTCTTAAAAGCCTTATCGAAGTAGGCGAGGTAGTGTTGCAAAGCCCTTGATGAAAAATGATCAATTACATTTCCCTCCCCTCCCGGTGCTGCACGTTCTACCATCTTCCCATGCCATCCTTCAAATATTGCGTAGAGCTTCCAATCACCCCCAGGCGCCTGCCATTTCAAATAGCCATACCTATCTACTTTAGATGTCAGATCAATAACTTTACCGTTCACACTATACGCGATCAGAACCTGTAATTGAAGTGACTTCTGAAACTGCACCTGGTCAAAAGCATAAGATTGAAGATTTTCATTTGTCTCTACTGGTTCTTTAATGTTTTTGATATCAATTGCCTTCCCGTTAAACTCTGTTAGCCCGTCTTTTAACCTTAAGTTATCTTTAGCATTTACCTCATAGATAAGATTGCCTATTGCCCGGATATAAGGCTGCTGGACAAACTCAATTTTTTCCTTTAAAGAAGATCCTCCTTTTAGTTCATACACTTTGTGCTGTAAATTTTTGCAGGCATCTTCAGCCCTAACCCAAGGGCCACCAAAGGGCCAGCCAGTCCCCGTTGCCATATCTACACCCAAATTCAGGCGTTCGCATTCTTTAAGAACATGAAGAAATAATTTCATCCATTCAGGAGATAGGTAATCAACAAACTCTTTTTCGTGGGCCCATACACCATAAATTGGAGTAATTTCAACACCACCTAATCCGGCCTTGCTGAACGATTCTAATTCTGCGGTAAGTCCTTCTTTGGTAACAGCGCTTCCCTGCCACCACCACCGTGTCCATGGTTTTGTTTCCCTTCGTATTTCAGGCCAGCCTGGTTCAACTACTTTTGCCTGACCATAACCAAAAGAAGTGCTGATAAACAGAAAAAGAAGAAAGACAAAAACACGCATCATCCGTTGATTAATTTTTACGATTACTGTAGCTACCTCGTTGCCTCTGCTAATGCATATGAAAAACCTCCTCTAACGGAATACTTACAGGAGAAGCATCAGCATTGGTCTCCATCAGATCAGCCATATAGCTCCACCATTTCTGTACTATTTCATACTTGCCTAAATCTTGGGAACCGGCATTGCCACTAACCTCTTGTACGGCAAACAAGGTATTGGTTTCCTTATCGAGAAAAATTGAATAATCTGTTATTCCTGCATTGTTAATTAGCTCGACTAACTCCGGCCATATATTATTATGACGCGCCCCGGTATTCTAGCGCCATTTCGGGCTTCAGCTTCATTTTAAATGCAACACGCATACTACGTTAATAATGTATAATAGAAGATGTAAAATGGTAATAGGTGCCTGTTTTACTATCCTGTAGTATACGGGTATCGGAGCATGACAGTACATGACAGACAAAAACCTGCAGTTACCGAAATTGTTCTGTAAATTTCATTACTAACGATTCATGGGAATTATTCTAGGTGTACTCTTCCATTTCTTAGGAGGTTTTGCTTCAGGTAGTTTTTACATGGCCTTCAAAAGAGTAAGTGGATGGTCATGGGAAACATACTGGGTTATTGGAGGCATCTTCTCATGGTTAGTTATTCCTCCGCTTGCAGCGTGGATCACCATACCTGGATTTGCAGCGATCATACAACAAACAGACTCTACTGTGATTACAATAACTTATGTAATGGGTTTACTATGGGGGGTAGGCGGACTTACATACGGTTTGGGTATTAGATACTTGGGCATGTCATTGGGTAACTCCGTTATTCTTGGATATTGCGCAGCTTTTGGTTCGCTGATCCCCCCGCTTTATTACAACCTTTTTCCCGATGGCAGAAAAATATCCTTTAACGACATGATGTCATCAACGGGAGGGCGATGGGTTTTACTGGGTGTTCTCGTTTGTCTTGCAGGCATTGCCATCTGTGGCTGTGCAGGTATGATGAAAGAAAAAGACTTACCTGAAGAATATAAGCGAAGGAGCATTGCGGAATTTAACCTGGTAAAAGGGCTCATCGTAGCAACTGTATCAGGTATACTTAGTGCATGCTTTAACTTCGGTATTGAAGCCGGCAAACCCATGGCCGAAAGCGCTGTTACCCTTGGGTATAACCCGTTGTTTCAAAATAACGTGACCTATGTTGTTCTCCTCTGGGGTGGGCTCACTACTAACTTTATCTGGTGTTTTCTACTGAATGCACGTAACAAAACTTTTGGTGATTATATAAACAGCAAAACACCTTTGCTTTCCAATTACTTTTTCTCAGCCCTTGCAGGGACAACGTGGTTTATGCAGTTCTTCTTTTACGGAATGGGAGAAAGTAAACTGGGTAACGGTGCCAGCTCGTGGATTCTCCATATGGCATTCATTATTCTTATCTCGAACTTGTGGGGTATCTATTTAAAAGAATGGAAGGGTGTTGCTTCAAAAACCAGGTATACAATAATTGCCGGAATTGTAACGATACTGATCTCGGTATTTTTGGTGGGTTATGGTAACTCACTTGAGTGATAAAGAAATATACAATTACTAATATGTCAACATCAATTGTGACTCAGTTCAAACATGTAAGCTACCTGTGGGATGAAAAAAAGGCAGCGTCACTCCAGGGCGATGAGGTTGGATTACTAATTTACAGATCGAATTTACTAGGTACCGATCTTCGGTTAACAAACTATGGAGGGGGCAATACCTCCTGTAAAGTTATTTCCAAAGATCCCCTGAATGGAAAAGAAGTTGAAGTGATGTGGGTGAAGGGATCGGGAGGCGATCTGGGCACGCTTAAGAAGAGTGGCCTTGCAGCATTGTATGTTGACAGACTCAGGGGCTTGCAAAACATTTATCGAGGAATTGAATTTGAAGATGAGATGGTAGCGCTCTTTAACCACTGCATTTACGACTTCAATTCAAAAGCACCATCAATTGATACTCCGCTGCATGGGTTTCTTCCTTACAAACATATTGATCATCTACATCCAGATGCCGCAATTGCTATCGCCGCAGCTAAAGACGGAAAAAGGATAACACAAGAATTATTCGGAGGAAGCGTAGGCTGGGTAGAATGGCAAAGGCCAGGTTTCGACCTTGGTCTTAAAATGCGGGAATGCATAGAACAGAATCCGGAAGTAAGAGGCATCATGCTCGGGTCTCACGGCTTATTTACCTGGGGAAATACAGCCTACGAAAGTTATATCAATACACTTGAGGTAGTAGAAAGATGTGCTGCCTTTCTAGAAGAGAATTATGGAAAGCGAGGCAAAGTTTTTGGAGGAGCTAAATTAAATTCTCCTGCAAAAGAAAACCGAGCTCAACAGGCGGCATCCCTTGCTCCCTTACTGAGAGGCTTTTGCTCAAGTGAGACCAGGATGATCGGTCATTTTACTGACGACGATCGTGTTCTTGAGTTTATCAACAGCAAGGACCTGGAAAGACTTGCACCGATGGGAACGAGTTGTCCTGACCATTTTCTCAGAACCAAGATCAGGCCCCTAGTCTTAGACCTAAAACCAGATGAAGACCTTACAGATAGCGAAAAGGTTAAGGAGAAACTTCGTCCTGCTTTTAGCGCATACAGAGAGATGTACAAAATGTATTACAATACTTGTAAACACCAGGACAGTCCCCCTATACGCGATGCCAATCCGGTAGTAATAGTCTATCCGGGCATCGGAATATTTACGTTCGCCAAAGATAAACAAACAGCACGTGTAGCCTCAGAGTTCTATATTAATGCTATTAATGTGATGAAAGGCGCGGAAGCCATTTCATCATATACATCCCTTTCTCAGCAGGAAGCATTTAACATCGAATACTGGCTTCTGGAAGAAGCTAAACTTCAAAGAATGCCGAAGCCGAAAGCTTTATCAGGCAGAATAGCATTGGTAACAGGAAGCGCCGGCGGCATAGGAAAAGCAATAGCCAAAAAGTTTGCAGATGAAGGTGCTTGTGTAATTCTCAGTGATAATGATCCTCAACGACTAAAAGAAGCCGAAAGCGAATTCAGCAGGCAATACGGCAATGATGTATTTACAAGTGCGATAATGGATGTAACCAATGGAGACCAGATTTCAACAACGGTACGTACATCATCCATTGCATTTGGAGGCGTAGATATTATCGTTAACAACGCTGGTCTTTCCATTTCCAAACCTTTGGAAGAACATACAGAGAAAGACTGGGACCTGCTCTATGACGTACTTGTAAAAGGACAGTTCTTCGTTACACAGGCTTGCGTTGACATCATGCGTAAACAGGCAATGGGAGGAGATGTTATCAATATCGTCAGTAAAAATGCGTTGGTATCCGGTCCTAACAATGCAGGTTACGGCTCTGCAAAAGCAGCACAACTACACCTGAGTCGTTTAAATGCTGCAGAGCTAGGCAAGGATAAGATTCGCGTTAATGCAGTCAATCCGGATGCAGTAATAGCAGATAGCAAGATCTGGGCAGGTGCATGGGCAGAAGGAAGGGCTAAAGCGTATGGTGTTAAGGTTGAGGAATTGCCTGCCTTCTACGCTAAGCGCACGTTGCTTAACGAAATTATCCTTCCTGAAGATATTGCCAACGCATGTTACGTCATCGTATCCGGATTGATGAACAAATCAACTGGCAATGTACTGAATGTTGATGGTGGTGTAGCCGCAGGTTTCGTTCGCTGAGTGTTTAATAGTTAAAAGAAGAAATTATGTTTATTCCCGGTTTCAAAATAGATGATCACAACGACAAGCTTCTGAAAGCACATCAGCGAAAGCTGAAAATGGTGTCAGAGGAGATTCGTAATGCAGAAAACATTATAGAAAAACTGATGCAATTCCAGGTTGCAATTCCCAGCTGGGCATTGGGTACCGGAGGAACAAGGTTCGGAAGATTTTCAGGAAAAGGAGAACCAGGAACCTTGGAAGAGAAAATAGAAGACATAGGTTTACTTCATGCACTTAATCGCTCCAGCGGAGCCATATCCCTTCACATTCCCTGGGATATTCCAAGAAACACACAGTCTATCAAAGCACTTGCAGCACAACTTGGGATAAGATTTGATGCGGTGAATTCAAATACATTTCAGGACCAGAAAGATCAGTCTTGGAGTTATAAGTTTGGCTCGCTTCACCACGTTGACAAAAAAGTAAGACAACAAGCGATTGAACACAACCTTGAAGTAATCGAATATGGCAAAGCACTTGGCTCCAATGCCATCACCGTATGGCTATCAGACGGTTCTTCGTTTCCTGGCCAACTGAATTTCAGAAAAGCATTCCAGAACACGCTTGAAAGTTTTGAAGAAATTTATAGAAGATTGCCTTCTGACTGGAAGATGTTTATCGAATACAAAGCATTTGAACCCAACTTTTACTCCATGACCGTGGGTGACTGGGGGCAATCGTTACTCTATGCTTCAAAACTTGGTGAGAAAGCATATACATTGGTTGATTTGGGTCATCACCTTCCCAATGCGAATATTGAACAAATTGTTTCCCTGTTACTCATGGAGGGAAAGCTCGGCGGTTTTCATTTCAATGATTCCAAATATGGTGATGACGATCTTACCGTAGGGTCTATTAACCCTTATCAACTCTTCTTAATTTTTTATGAGCTCGTGGAAGGTATGGATGAAAGAAACATGAATCATGCTACTGATCTGGGTTGGATGATCGATGCTTCTCATAATGTAAAAGACCCGCTTGAAGATCTCCTGCAATCAGTAGAAGCCATTAAGATTGCCTACGCACAGGCATTGCTTGTAGACAAAGAGAAGCTTAAGGCGGCACAACAGGAGAATGATGTGGTTATGGCACAGGAGGTATTACAAAACGCGTTTCGCACAGATACACGTCCGCTACTGACGGAAGCAAGGTTACGCGCACATGCGGCGATCGATCCTCTTCTTCTGTTTCGTGAATTGAAGGTACGTGATGAGCTAATAAGACAACGCGGTAGTGTAAAAATAGCAACAGGGTTATAAAAGGAAAATTATGTTCAAACCGGTTATTGCAGTTTTTGACATTGGCAAAACCAATAAAAAGTTACTACTCCTTGACGAGTCGTACACAGTAATTTTTGAAAAGACAGAACGGCTACCGGAAACAACAGACGAAGAGGGTTTTCCGTGTGAAGATATTAAAGCGCTGACCCGGTTCATGCATGAAGCGATGGAAGAAGTTATGCGTTATAAATATTATAAAATTGTAGCCGTTAATTTCACTGCATATGGCGCCAGCCTTGTTTATATTGATGAGGTTGGAAAAGTGCTCTGCCCTTTATACAATTACCTTAAACCTTTTCCTGAGGAACTACAGAAGAAGTTTTATGATACGTATAATGGAGAATTGATCTTTTCGGCGAGAACAGCTTCACCAGTGCTTGGTAGTCTCAATGCCGGTATGCAACTTTATCGTCTAAAACATCAGAAGCGTGCTATCTTTGAAAAGATAGCAAAGGCGCTTCATCTTCCTCAGTTTCTCAATTTTGTTTTTACTAACCAGGCCGTGTCTGAAATTACAAGCATTGGTTGTCATACCAATCTTTGGGATTTTGGAAAGAATGAATATCACGAGTGGGTAACAAAAGAAGATG
>NZ_JAHESD010000060.1 GCF_018598585.1 Chryseosolibacter indicum | reverse complement strand
TTTCATATGTCTCAACATTGTAAGCCGTATTTGCATGCTGAGCCGTATAGGCATTTAGAGCTGCTGTTGGATTAACATTAAGAGAAAAACTTCCTTCTCCATCTGAAACTCCATAACCCAGCGCAACTACACCTTTTCCAAGTGAAATGCCTGCTCCACCATTATAACCAAAGCCACGATAGTTGTTATAACGAATAGAAGTATTAAAGCCAAGCTTTAGATCGACACTAAATGCTTCACCAAAAGTCGCCGCACCTCCTGCCGTTGCAGTCCAATTTCTGGGCATCTCATTGCTATAGGTAATAGGTCTTCCATTGTAGTCATCTGGTATACCTCTCGTACTTCTATTGATGGCACCTGCATTCAATGTCCAGCCATATCCTACCCATGATGCTTCTTCTTCTGGTGTTACGCCACTATGGTAAGAAAGCGAAATTGGATAACCACTACCTTGTGGCCCTGGAACTTCAAGTAATGGCAAATTATAGGTGAAGTCACCTGTAAACTCATCAACCATGTTTGAACTTGACACTGGTTCAAAACTGGAGAATTCAGGTTGTGTAGGACCCGAAGTAAGTGCATAACATACACTGGGAACCAACACATTTAAAGTGAATTGCAAGAGAAGACACAGAGCAATAGCCCTGATAATCTTGGGGTTTCTAATCATAAATATTATTAAGCTAATATTAGAAAATCAACAGAGCATATACCTGTGGTTCGGGCAGGCACTTTTTAGTGATTAGTATTTCTTTTCGGGAAGGAATTACAAAATGGAGAGGTCCCATTTCAGGTGAAGAGGTTCTTATTTTCATAGTGGGATTTAACTAGGACGAAGATCGGCTATGTAGCGTTAAAATGAAAATTTTTAAATAATTATTTTTTCTACGAACCTCTATGAGGCTTGGTGACATCTTACAAATCTAACTGTGGAGCTCTAAGAATATCAACACCTTTGAACTCGAAGTTACTCTTCCCTGTACTCCAATATGGATCTTCAAACGATAATATGAGGTCATTAAGAGTACTTCCCCGACCACAATTGTATTCAGGAATTACAAATACTACCTGAAAGCTCAAGCGATTTCCTATAAAATCGAATCCCTCAAAGTTTGATAGTATTGGCAAGTATAAATTTTCATTGTGCTTGATACTAATGAAGTTCTCAATTCCAAAGCTAAGATAACGAATACGCGCAGCAAGCTCCTCCTCGCTGGTCAAACCGTAGTATTGAAGGTTATAATAGTGCTTGTCATTTTTATCAGCATGAAGCAAAATTTGGAAACTCAATCCACATGCATAGGATTTTAATAATGAATCATAACTTAAAGAATCGGAATTCATAAATTCTCGATACGCAAGATATTGTGACGGCAAATACTTTACTTGAATATTGAAATTATTAATTGTTTTTACTTTGACGAAATTGCTTTCTGTTGATGAAATCCATCTTAGATAGCTTTCAGCACCGAGTGAAGCAGGTCTTTTATTATTACACGATAATATCAGAATCGCCACAATAAAAAGTAAAAGAGAGTTGAGACTATTCCTAATCATTACCTTTGTATTTATTGTTAATAGAACTCAAAACTTGCTCAGTAATATCCATAGACTGCTCTCCATAAAGTAAACTGCCTGACAATGTTGTTCCTAAAATAATATCGATGTTATTTTCTTTGGCATATTCTTCCACAAAACTATTGATCTGGTTGAGAACGGCACTCATCATTTTATTATCTTCTTCATCAATCTTCTGATCTATTGCTTCTTCATATTGATAAAGTCGAGTTCGTTGTTGCTCTAACTCCGATTGCCTTTGCACCTGTTGTCTTGAACTTAACGATGTTTGTTCTTCAACAAATGCTTCTCTCGCCTTATTAAGTGTCACCTCTAAAGAATCAACATTTGCCAGCATTGCTGACTTCTTCCTTTCAAATGCAGCTCGTGCCTCAATAGTACCTGAATATTTTTCAATTAAATCACGTGATCGCACATAAGCAATTGTAGGTCTGGATAAATAAAGGTAAATGTTCACCGCCACTGAGCATGACAAAACAAGTACTGTAATAAATATAAATGAACGTTGCATATTATTGTTTCTTAATAAACTTAAACTGATTGCCAAATGATAATTGAAGAGAATCTTTAAATATAGACTCTATTTTAAAACCATTAACTAACTGACCTTGTTGCCCTATATAATCGTTTCCATCTATTTTAAGAGAGGCTACAACGATATTTTTAGACGCGTTGTGCATTAGCCCCATATATACAATTTTATCCCATGTAATAATAACATTGCGATTTTGATCCTCTCGTTTAACACTTCTGCTTACAGCAATAGTTTTTAACTGAATTTCAGACGCCTTTTTCAACTGGTTTTTTTTTAGGAATGGATCATTATAGTTCAATAACAAAGGATAATTTTCCTTTGTCGTAACTTGCGTCATCTTTTTTGGAAGTGTAGGTGTTAAAATCTGCTCGTCACTATTAAGGCTGCGGTAGATTTTGAAGCCGATGGTACCCCAAACACCAATAACAAGAATAATCAACCATGTAACTTTTGAATTTTTCATTCATTTGTAATTTCCATGGTCCTGCAATTGTATGATGTCTTGTATCCTGTATTCTGGCCGCTCACACACCATTGATACTTACCTGCGTTTAACTCCACTTCAAAGGTATTATCTGTTACAAGAGTATCTAATAACATAATACTAGGTGATTCATAATCCGGAGACACCACGATAAGTTTGTACTGACTCACTCCTGGCAGCTCATCCCACCACAAAAGATGTTTCTTTGTATTTGTAACTATATTATCAGCAGGAGCTCGAAGCAAAACTGTATCGCTAGAAATATCTTCTACAATAATATCCTCACATGAAACCAAAACAATGGCTGAAATCAATATAATGCCAACCAGTCTTCTTATCTTATCACTCATTTTCTTGCTCCTTTATCCATTGAAAATAGATTTTCAACAATAATGTTTCACTTTTTGCAGATTGCTGTTCCCGTTCGAATTTCATAGAAGCAATTTTTATGAAATCCATTTTCGATTCTGCTTCGTTAATACAGGAAATAATTTTAACAAAATCGCCTTCCAACACAACCTCTTCTGTTAATAATTCATAAGTTGATTCCTCAAACAGAACAGGGCTATTGATCTTTTTTATTGTAACCTGATTATTTCTAGCCGCCGTACTAATAGCGTCAAAAATAACGTCACTTCTCCTGCCACCGTTAAAAGCCTCCGACGGATATTTAGAGGCTGTGACATTAAGTTGCTCTGCTAGTCCATCGTTATTACTAAGCGTTATATATCGCTGGAACAAACTAAAGGTGTGTCGGCCGGACGCAAAACAAACAAGAGCAGCGATGGCAATAATAAGCCATTTAATTAGCCTTCTATTTTTATATATTAACAGTTGGCCCTCCATTATTTTACCAAAATTTTAAATTCAAACACACCGCTTTTCAATCGCTGGTCGTATTGGTACCGCTGATCGGTTACTCCCTTTACCCAGTCTACTTTCTCAACTTCAACAATCCAATCACTAAGGACTACAGGATCTGCTGTTACCCCGTGCACTCTTAACTCAAAGGGATTAAAAGATGCCTTTTTGTTTTGTTTAAATGCATTCTCATTGATAGTGCCCAACTCGAGTATATTTAGCTGAATCTCTACCGGTACATGGGATGCAAGTTGATCTGCATAAAACAACGGAATTCTATTGAGCTCCCAGCCTATCTTATCGTATGCAGCAGACATCGTAGAATTGCGTATTGAGTTGATCCGCTTTCTCTTACTCCTTCCCTCTAACAATAGAAGGTCTTCTTCTGCTACGGTGACTTTTCTCTGAAGCCAAAAAAACACGACAGAATTAATCACAAGAAAAATCAACAGAGATAACAAAACATATCTTCCTATTGAAAATAGTTCCCGTTTAACTTGAAAAAGTTTCGCTTCCAATAAAAGGCTGTCGGGAAGACCATCAATGGTAATATGCATCCGCTGCAAAAACAAACTTATCGCCCCTGCATACGCTAGCAGGCATTCCGGTGGAATGTAATCACCACCGATATTAAGAATGTCTCCGTACTTAGTCTCGCCCTTTTCAATGTGGTCAATTACTCCATCTGCAAAAACTATTCTCTGATTGTTAATAGTGATAGCATTAGCGTTAAGAACAGGTATTAACGTTTCGACAATCAAAACACCGAATGAAACGGTATGCACCCTAATACCAGGCAAAAAATTACTCAAAACATCATCCTTTCGAATAATTGTAACAGATGTATTTTTCTTGTTTTCATACAGCTGAATAACAAAATCCTCTTTTCTAAGTCCTGGAAAGTACCTATTCACATCCCCTACTGGCTGTTCTGATGATGATACCGTTTTTGTTAATACAGGTCTGCCATTAATGTTAACGTGGATAGGAATTCCTTTCTTAATCAAAAAAGAAACTTGTTCGTCTGTATCATTAACATCCAAATCACCCTTACAATATTTTATTATTAATCTTTCATTTTCCTTTTTCAATAAGCAATAAGCAATCCTTCGAGTTCCCTCCACATCTATAGTTATATCAATACCAAGATACAAATCAAGTACTTCCCCTATATTTACAATCGACCTGATCATATCAATAAACAATTGTTGGTTTTATAAATACAATCAATCGATTATCAGAATTCTCTCTTGTTTTGGAGCTAAAAATCCATTTAAGAACTGGGATGCGTGACAAAATAGGTGTTCCTGAACCGGTTTCGGACTTAGACAGTTCTTCTAAACCTCCGAGAATGATCATTTCTTCGTTCCTTATTCTAATCTTTGATTCAAATTTCCTTGTGGTGTTCCCAGGAGGGGCATTTTGTATTGTAGGAGGAATAAAATCGGAAAACTCAGCAACAATATCAAGTGTAATATGCTCATTTCCCGATACCACAGGACTAATTGTAATAGATAAATTGGCCTCTACCTTATTAAATCGTTGAGCAGTGGTTGTTATTGGGTTAACACCACCTGTAATATTTTGCGTCTGCTCAACATAGTAAACAGATTCACCTATTGTGAGATTTGCTTTGCTACCGTTAATTGTTGAAAGTTTAGGAGTAGATCGTAGCTGTATATTGTTATTTTTCTCCATCGCCTGAAGTGTCGTATAAAATTTAGGAGACACACGACCAAGATTAACAAGACCTCTTGAGTCAAGTTTATCAAGCACACTATTTACGGACCGTGAGCTTAAGGTTAAGTCTATTCCAGGAAATAATTGCCCGCTAGTCTTAGGTACACTATCAGAAAGAAAGGCTTTTAAACCTGTTTGCAGACTAAATCCTTTTTTTGCATCTGCAACAATCACTTCAATGAGGATATTAGGAACTGGTTGATCAATTAACTTTAAAAAGGATATTAATTCATCAACTCTATGCTTATTTCCGTTAAGTATTAATGCATTAAGCTCTCTTACAGGACGTATCTCAATCTCTTTAATTAACTCAGCAGGTAATTCTTTATCTACTCCTTCCACAGGGCGAAAATCAAGCTTGTATATTTCAGTCGACTTAAATCCTTCTACATTACGCTGTCCTATAAGAAACACCTGTCCATGTCTCTTGTATGTAAAATTCGTTCCTTGAAAGAGGAAAGACAAAAGTTCAGTATATGACACACCCTTGATTTTTGCGGTAGTATTTCCAGTTAAATCAGAAAAGAGAATATAGCTCTTGTTTAATTGCGGCGACACTTGTTGAATGACTTCCAATAAAGGAAAATTAACTACATCCAAATCAATTAGAGAATCCCTGACCGTTATATCTCCGCTCGGAATAGCACGAGAAACATTATTATAATTGGAAGTTGCGTTATTACTATATTGCTGCACTGGCGGCGTGGCGCTTTCGAATACGTATACACCATCCTTGGTTTTAGAAAACTTCAACCCATTAATATATGCAAGCTTATCAAGTGCATTTTCAAGAGGAAGGTCCTTTATATAGCCTCTAACTATTTTATGCTCCAGTTCAGGACCACCACTAGTAATCACATTCCTGTTGGTTATGCCTGTAATCTGTTTAACAAAACTCCTTAAGCTATCATTTGCCAAATCATAAGAAAGTTTGCCTGATAATGGATCATAGGCAATGTTTAGCCTTTTTGGTGACAGGGGAAGCTCTACTTTTTGAGGTTGAATGTAACGAACGAAAGATAAAATGCTATTAACAAACCGGATGTCTAACTTGTACTCCTGGCACAGGAAATATAAGAGGTCCTTAACCTGAACATTGGTAAAGTTGTTCGACAACATAATGTTCAAGGACGGATCTATCTGGATATTAAGATTATGTCCTTCTGCAACTGTTCTTAAAAAAGATTGTATCGGCAAATTCGACACGGAAAGATTTGCTAGTTCATTTAAGCCCGGAGCAACCGAATCAGATAGAATATTTAATTGATTTTGAATATCAATTAATCTATTATTGAAGTGGTCTTGTGCAACTACTCCAATCGGTAGCACTAATACCGACAATACTAAGAAAAGTCTTTTAATACTGATCATTGAGTAGAAGAGAATAGATTTCTTCAATACTTGTTTGTCCTTGAGCCAAAACATCAAATGCGCTCATTTGAAGTGTCTTTATTCCTTCTGCTTTAAAGTATTCACTTACATTTTTTTCATTGTTTGTAATAAAATCACATACAGTACTATCGACCGGAATTACTTCATATATCGCCTTCCTTCCTTTATATCCAGTAAAAAAACATTCATTGCAACCTCGTGCTGAAAAATGCCATTGAGGAACTTCCTCGGGAGTAAAAGTTTTCGGCAAAATACTCGTCACAAAAGGCATCCTTTCTTTACAAGAAGGACAGAGTAATCTTACAAGGCGCTGCGCCACCGAAATATTTAATGTGTTAGCAAGAAGAAATGGAGGAACATCCATATCTATTAGTCTAGAGACTGTGCCCCACGCAGAGTTAGTATGAATAGTCGAGAGAACTAGATGTCCTGTAAGGGCCGCTCGGATTGCAAGACTTGCTGTTTCTACGTCCCGTATCTCTCCTACCATTATAATGTCTGGATCTTGACGAAGAAAACTTCTTAATGCACTCGAAAACGTGAGTCCAATATCTTCCTTTACTTGTACCTGATTTACTCCCTCTAATGTATATTCTATTGGATCCTCTACCGTCAATATATTATCGGTGTCTCTATTCAATAATTTTAACGTCCCATATAAGGTTGTTGTCTTACCTGAACCTGTGGGACCACTTATAAGGACAATGCCATTAGTTTTTTTAATAGCATCCTTATATCTTGAAAGATCAAGAACTGAAAAACCGAGGTTCTCAATGTCTACACTTGTCGCACTGCTACCCAAAAGTCTAAGCACGATCTTCTCACCATATAATGTAGGAAGTACCGAAACACGAATATCAAATTTTAACCCGTCTTTATTAAAGAAAATCCGACCGTCCTGGGGAAGCCTTTTTTCGGAAATATCCAATCCAGCCATAATTTTAACTTTGTTTACAAGGGCCGGATATTCGCTCTTATTCAATTGTACCCGATCAACTAGTTTCCCGTCCATACGAAGCCTGATCCTTGCTTTACTATCGTAGATCTCTATATGAATGTCGCTACTCTTCAGAGCGCGCGCATCTTGCAACAACAATTGAAGAAATTCCTTATGAGATGAGTCTAACGATGTTCTTGAAACAGGCTTACTTCCTTCTCGTATATAAAATTTAGACAGCGCTTTTTCAATGGCAGCACACGCAACAGGAATAAGTATAATTTTCCTACCGAAGATCACCTCGAGTTCTTGTATTTGCCCGTCTCCAAGGTTTTCATCCACATACATTTGGTATTCGTCGTCAGAAATATTAAATGGAATTATTCTGTAAGCCCACGCAAGATCACTTGAGACAATTTTTTTTCCACTTATATCT
This sequence comes from Chryseosolibacter indicum, assembly GCF_018598585.1. Taxonomy (GTDB): domain Bacteria; phylum Bacteroidota; class Bacteroidia; order Cytophagales; family Cyclobacteriaceae; genus Chryseosolibacter; species Chryseosolibacter indicus. The sequence continues at coordinate 25,985 of NZ_JAHESD010000060.1, read as the reverse complement.
ATCTCTAACTCAATCATGATCTAACTATTGAAAAAAGTGAAGACTAGTAAAAAAGAAAAACATAGGCTTTGGTATCCGGCCAAAGGAACGGTTTCAAACTGTGAATATGAGGCTATTGCCTGCTTTAAAGAAAGATGAATAACAAGGGCAAGAATAAGAGAAACAGTATTGAATACAATAAAAGTAATTGGTTCGAACCAAACTGATAAGCAGAGTAGTAACAAGATATCCCCGAGCCCTATAGAGGAAAAAAAAGACACACCGGACTTCTTTAATACGGTATACAGATAACCAAAGGACGTAATTAGGATTATATATAATACGTTAAAAATAATATTTATGAGAAGCGTATATAAATTCTTACCGTTATAACTTGAATAGAATAACAATATGGATAAGAGTACAAATAGAAAAAGTCTAACAGTTCGACTTTTCATATCCTCGTAAAAAATTAATAACAACACCACTACTGTTGAAAAAAGGCAAAGCATAAAAATGAATTCTAATCTTTAACAACCTCCAGAAGATTGTTTTTATCATCAATCTCCCATACATTAAATTGACCATCTCCATCAAAATCGACGACAGCAGTAGCACGTGCCAGGAAGTTTTTAGAATCTGCTGAGATTACTTCAAATGTGTAGTTTGCTTTACCGTCCTCTCCTTCAGAGACAAGTTTTTCTTGCTCAAAACCAATTCTTTCTAGGTCAGAAGAATACTTGGAAAATTCGTAGAAATGTGTTTTTTCTAGGGTATAGATATGCTTTAAGCCTTGCTTTGCCTCCACACTTCTTGTTCTCGAAATAAGCGGCATTAATACCGGTAGAGACATTAATACTAAAATACCGATGATCACTAAAACAACTAAGAGCTCAGTTAACGTGAATGCTTTTACACGCTGATGGAGTGAGAGATAGGGAACTTTATTCATTTTGTGGGGCAAAACGTGAGATCAAAGATAAATCGAAAAAACCACAAACTAAAATGGAGGCATAAAAATACTTAAATGCAAAAACAATGTTAACTTAATCTCATAGTGTAATAACTAATGTAGTTTCTATTAATCAGTAAAAGTACTTAGATTTGGTTTTTGTTATAAAACTAATGTTGCTGAGAAACTTATATCATATTAACTAAGCTATAATAGAGTCCTCGCTCTTCTATTCTTTTGCAAAAAACAAAACAGTTCCTAAAGATGCATTCATAGAATGTAATCTTGAATTAATTATGAGTCAAGTCGAACAGCAAAGGTATTCCAGTTATATATTAAAAATAAAGTATTACAGATGGAACGTACACGTTACGCGATGGGTCTTAAATAGACAAGAGTAGTCCAAGGCATGTCTTATGAAGTAAATCGGACATTTCTGACATATGAGCTCAAAACATCACAGTTCAAAAAAGTTTGTGAATTTTGCGGGCAGAAATTCACGGCCAAAACCTTGTTCACAAGGTTCTTGCTCTAAGTGTGTAACAGCTACCAGTATAAGCGACTTGCCAAAGAAGAAAAAAGCTAAGCTTCTTAATGCACAAATTAGTCAACTGTTACTTCGCCTTCTAAAACCTTAGCGAACACCGCTTAGGAATATTTCGAAGCGATGCGCCGGAACTAATGCGGATCAGTGTCCGCACACTTTTTTCGTCTCATTGAATAAAAGAAGCTAAAGAATAGAAAGCTTCTATCAAGGACAGTGATTATGAAAAGACGACATCAAATCATTTTTCGCCAAACAATAAAATACGGTCATGAAGAGAAAGGAAAAGCAGAGGAAGGAACCTATCAAAATTCGGCGGAAGGAGTTGGCAAACGGAAATATCACATTGTACCTCAACATCTATTGCAAGGGAGAACGGGAATATGACCTTTTAAATATGTATAGATAAATGCCGTAGATTAACAGGAAAACAAATATACTTTGTGAAATTGTTGAACTGAAATGCAAGAGTTCCAGTCTGGATGGCACGACCTTGTAGAGAACTAGTTCATTGTTGGTCATATCAAACTGTCTAAAGAACTATGGGCGACACTTCACCAAATAGTTGACTTGCAAATCACCCAATGCACACCTCGCCATAGATATCTAGATTAATTATGCAATGAATCTAGTCGCACGTACCTGCTATAAACTTGCGTCAAAGTTTTGAGGAATTCAAGTTTGTTAACATTCATTGATCGTCGTGCTGACGCGCCTTGCAATTATCTGCCACATGCCATCATGCCAAACAACTTTGAATCGGAAAATCATCTTTCCATCATTTGGAATGTCTTTGATCGTCTGAGTGGCCTACTTAACTTTGCTTGGAGTAACAGAAGTAACAAAAAGCTCAAACTCATTTGGGGATCTTTAGAGTTGTTGAGTGATGGTCAGGTAATACTTGTTATCATTTCGTTACTCGAGTCAGTTAACACGCTGACTAATAATGGAGTTCACATTTTGCATCGGAAATGAAATATAGCAAATATCTAACTGATGAATATCTGAAGTTCTGCTTGTCAAAAAAATATTCTATGATATCTAATTGAGTGCATCGTGTGATTTCTCTAAGGTATTACCAGTTTTGTCGCACTCTGCCTATCTGTACTTTTAACTTGCCGTTCATTGGCGAATACGTGCGATCAGACAATAAGCTAATGCGAATATGGGTGAAGCTCCAAAAGCCACATGAAACAACTAAGACAGGTATAAGTTGTTATTGTGTCTTCTTCAATCCATTCAATTATGATTCATCGCGTAATTAGTTAATAAAGCTAACAGCTGGCATAGGCATAGCATCTTGCATTCTATAGTTGGCATGAATGGAAATTCATGTCGATAAACATGGTACTGGTCAACAACCTCAACAGAGTTGAGACTAAAGTTGCTCCTTAAAAGTCAAACTCCTGCTCTCGCATGACCGCTACTCGAAAAAGCTATAGAAATTAAACCACGATTGGCATGAAATTGTCTAGGCGAATCTCAGGCACTTTACAATCATAACAGAGCAGATAGTCAGGACCCCGAGTTTTTTTTAAGTAACGTCTACTTTTTTTTTCGAAATGAGGTCTGCATTTTTTCAGTGGTGCGACAATCCTGGACCTGGTTTAATGTTTCACTTAATAACTCGTTTATGTTAGCTATGAATTTCCGAGGGCCGTATCAAATCCGGCCCGACCGCAACAGGCCTGAACCGGAGATCGAGCATCCCTACGATGCAATTGTCCGCGTCACCCGGTCACTTGTTTGTGGCTCAGACCTGCACCTATACCATGGGTTGGTGCCAGATACTCGTGTAGGCATGACCTTCGGTCATGAATTTACTGGTATAGTAGAAGAAATTGGATCAGGTGTACAGAACCTGAAAGTTGGCGATCATGTACTGGTGCCGTTTAACATCGCCTGCGGTACCTGTCCTTTTTGTAAGCAGGAACTCTATGGAAATTGTCACGAGGCAAACCCGGAAGCTACAGCAGTGGGCGGCTTTTTCGGCTATGCTCATACGGGCGGAGGTTATGATGGAGGTCAGGCTGAATACGTACGTGTGCCGTATGCAGACGTAAGCCCGACAAAAATTCCCGAAGGCATGGACATCGAAGACGCCGTGTTGCTGACTGACGTCGTACCGACGGGCTATCAGGCAGCTGAACAGGCTGGCATCCAAAAAGGTGACACCGTAGTAGTATTCGGGGCAGGTCCGGTTGGTATCATGGCAGCACGGTGCGCATGGTTCTTTGGAGCCGGCCGCGTCATCATCATTGATCACATTGATTACCGCCTCGAGTTCGCAAAAAAGTATTCTTACTGCGAGGCCTACAATTTCAACGAAATGAAGGATCCTGTGGTGTTTGTAAAGAAACTCACCGATTGGTATGGCGCCCATGTGTGTATTGATGCAGTAGGATGCGATGCTCAAGGTGATGCATTGCAAGACATCACAGGTAAAGGACTGTTGATGCAGGCCGGCAGTGCCACCGCTTTGCACTGGGCAATCAATTCACTGAAGAAAGGTGGCATCTTATCGATTATAGGCGTATACGGTCCACCATGGAACCTTGCTCCTATTGGCAGCCTAATGAACAAAGGTATTACGGTGCGCGCCAATCAGGCTTCGGTCAAGCGCCTCTTGCCTAAACTCATAGACCATGTTATGAGTGGAAGGCTGAATCCCAAAGGTATCATCTCACACCGTATTCCTCTCGAAGAAGTGTCAGATGCTTATCGCATGTTTTCCAAAAAGCTGGACAACATTATCAAACCATTGTTAATTCCACCAAGAGCATACGCAGCTTAAATTCCTAGTTATGAAAAATGTATTAGAAGATATCATTGAACCGCCACTGGATCGGGAAATTGCAAATCGAAATATGGATAATCATGTCCAGAATATTCCGGGCTGGGGTATGGACGCAGATCCTGACAACGATCCCACCTATCCGATGAAACGTTCGAATGGTGCGGACCATGAGCGTCTCAATTATGTAAAGGCACCTCAGCAGCGTCAGGACATGGAGATTTTTCGTTCCATCGAACGCCCTAATATTACACGGGTATTTGGAACGTCTACGCCTCCATCGGGTCTGAGCGGAGCCATCCGAAGATATGCATATAAGTTTAGTGAAGCAACCGCGACGCGCTGGATGACACTCATACTGGCAGATCGCGTAGATGTTATTCAGGGAAAACTCAATGACTTGAGACATGGTATTCTTCCTAACCCATGGATTGAGCGCGGATGGAGAGCGGAATGGAAGCATAATCGATCAGCCTTTGTTGGCAGGATGGCAGTTACGGCAGTAGTGATCACAGCTGGGATTATACTGATGTCAAGGAAAAAGCAAGAATAAGCGAACGCTCGCGAAAGCTAGCATAGATTGTTGCATCAACCCAAACGCACCTGAAAAATGTTTTTGGCTGATATCTTATTGATTGCAAATGAAGATGTGATAGCAACGCATTGTGAAAAGACCTCAGCCGCCTTAATCATTTGTATGCCCGAGCGTACCTAAGAACGAAAACCTTCCCCGAGGAGAAATTGAACATTGCATGAATGGATTATTAGATTCCCGTTTTTCAAATCATCCGACCAATATCAAATCAATTAAAAATTAAACTAAGGCTTATGCATTTGACACCTTCCCTCCTCCTGATCTAAAAGTATATGAGCGTGGGCATAACATGCGTTCTGTCTTTGCTCCGGCTGGATGAAATGCGTAAGTCATGACATAGGAACGATAATGTTACTCTCGCAATAAAATGAAAAGCGAAAAAGACTACACGAGCAGTTCTATGAAGAAAAAGCCTGACCTAGCGCTGCTCGATTTTTAACTTTAAACAAGCCAATCATGAATACAAAAAATTATCAATCCGAACCGACTACAACTTTAAACAATATTGAATTAGAACACGTGTTTTCAGACGATACTTATCAGCTCACCGGTGTGGCCGTATCAAAAGACGGCCGTGTGTTTACCTGCTATCCGCTATGGCCCGGTCCGCACAAATGGGGAGTTGTTGAAATTGTCGGACCCGACGCATGCAACCCTTACCCGGACGAACAGTGGAACAGTTGGAAGCATGGGGATGACGGAAAAAATAAATGGGTGTGCGTGCAGGCTGTATATGTGGATGATCAGAACAATCTTTGGGTAGTTGATCCGGCCTGTCCGAACATGGAAGAAGTATATGACAGTAGTTTTAAGCTTGTAAAATTTAACTTGAAAACTAATAGCATAGAAGAAGTGTACCGGTTCGATGGAATACTCAGCAACAAAAGTTATATCAACGATGTGCGCGTCGATACGCAACGAAATTTTGCTTATTTAACCAACTCAAATGAAGGTGGAATTGTAGTCATCGATCTTGAATCGGGAACGATCAGGGAATTACTTAGTCATCATTATTCCGTAAGACATGATTCTTCTTTCAAATTGATCGTGGACGGGAAAGAATTCAAAAAGAACGGAGAACCTGTACATCTTCAATCCGATGGCATTGCCTTAACTCGCGATGGTGAATGGCTGTATTACAAACCACTCACCGACAACAAACTGTACCGAATCAAAACTGAATACTTGCGCGATGAAGAATTAGACGAAGAAAAATGCGAGGCGCTGGCAGAAGACCTGGGAAGTTTTTCAGTAACTGATGGAATGATCTTCGACAAAAACGGAAACCTTTACCTGGGAGATTATCAGAATTACAAAATGGTAAAAGTAACGCCCGATCATAGGAAGGAAGATTTAGTGGAAGACGAAAGGTTGATTTGGCCGGATAGTTACGCAATCACCGATGATGGCTATTTATACATCAGTTGCTCTCAGATCAATAGGCAACCCGATTATAATGATGGTGAGAATAAACGGACAACTCCTTACGCGATCTACCGGATGAAGTGGCCTGACGCCTGAACGGCAAAATGCCATGTAACTATGAGCGTCTGGACTTCAAACAAATGCCTAGACTGAGGGGTGATTAACGATTATCTTATGCATAAGCGATTTAAGCTGCCAAGCGCAGCATCGTGGTTATTAAAAGACTTAGTGATGTAACAACAACTTGAAGTAAAGCGAAAAAGCAGTGCAATAGATATCGAAGCTGATCTAACAAGAAGGAAATAATCTTGGAGGTAGTACAGATCAATTCGATACAAAATTATTATGAAAGATCGCTTCCAACGTTCATAGTTTGATTACTCAAAGAATCATTGAACACAACCCCTGCGAACCTCGCTCGTCCAATCCTAGGCCCCAGAGCTTCCTTTAATAATTTAGATTTGTGGTTCCATGTCAACGGATACTTACCGAGGCGTTGAATTCTACTCATTCTCTATTCTTGTAAACAACGCTATAACAGGCCAATTCGCCTTCATTGCTCACGTGTAAATCGTGGAAACATCCCCCAAAAAATCACCCTCAGAGAAATTGGTTGTTGATGCTCTTTTTCCAGTAAGATACCCCATGTCCAACGGATTCGATCGCACGAAGACAATCGAAGCGCTTCATAATGACAATACTGTTATTTTGTGATTGTGATTATTTCTTTTAAATTAGTTTTGCTCGCACGACTGTTTTGCAACACGCCGCGCCTGGGAAACTTAATCAAACTATCTGCTATGAAAAATCAATCTGGTCAGTTCAACCCCGCCATGTTCAAAAATTATTTTAAGACTGCCACACGTAACCTATCGAAGAATAAATTCTTTACAACTTTAAATGTATTTGGCCTGGCACTGGGTATGTCGCTCAACCTGCTCTACGTTGCCATGGTCGTATTCATTTTTCAATTCGATAACTTTCATTCAAATAAGGAGCACATATACAGGGTAATTACTCACGTTCGGGATCGGCAAGAGAATCCTTCGTTCGCATCCGCGCCTTTCGGTACTGCTCAACTTTTGAAAGACAATTTCTCCGGTTTGGAAAAGGTTGTTCGCATTCACCGAACAGCGTACCAGGATATTCGTTATGGAGACACCAAATTTACTCTTAAAAAACACTTTGTGGACGCAGAGTATCTTTCGATGTTCAACTTTCCCCTGCTGCAGGGCAACACCGCTACATCGCTTGCAAAGCCTAATACGATGGTTATTACCGAATCCGCAGCTGCCAGAATCTTCGGGGACAAAGATCCGATGGGCGAACTTGTATTCATTGAGCCGTTTGGTGAAGTAATGGTAACAGGTGTTGCGAACGACATGCCGAAGAACACACACCTGAAGGTCGAGGCTTTGATCTCGTTCGCCACGCTCACTTCTTATCATGGTGCGTCTTTTACAGACGAAGAAAAGAATTGGAATAACTTCTACAACTCATACACTTACCTGCAGCTCTCTGACAATTCAAGTCCCTCTGCCATTGAAGCCTTCCTCAATGACGTTGCAAAGGAAAAATACAAAACACCTGAATTGCAGGCTTCGTTCGAGCTTCAACCGCTCAATAAGATTGTTCCCGGGCCAGAGCTTGACAATGACCTTGGTAACGAATGGAGTTACCAGGAAATGTTGCTCATGGGAGTTATACCCATGCTAATACTCTTAGCGGCATGCAGCAACTACGTAAGTCTAGCTGTCTCTCAATCACTCAGACGGATGAAAGAGATCGGTGTGCGTAAGGTGATGGGCGGACAGAAGGGGCAGATCTTTATGCAGTTTGTGATGGAAAGCACGATCATTATGCTACTGGCGGTGACGATGTCGTATTTTTTCTTCGAGATCATTCGAGATGAAACCCTGTCAATTACCGGCGAACTTGATACAGTAGATTTGAATCCAACATTTGGAACTTTTACCGGTTTCTTATTCTTCGCGCTCCTGGTCGGCTTTGTTGCGGGCGTTGTACCCGCGCTCCATTTTTCGAAAATCGGTCCAATTCATGCCTTAAAAGGAAAGGAGTTGCAAACAAAAAAGGGAAGCCAGTTTACGCTGCGCAAAATCGTGATTACCTCTCAATTTATCCTATCATTGGGTTTTACCATGGCCATGGTGATCATGGTGCAGCAGTATCGGTACTCGATAAACTATGATTTTGGATTCGAACAGGAGAAAATACTTAATGTTGATCTTCAACAGGCAGACCCGCAATTGGTCAAAAATGAATTTGAAAAGCTCTCCTTCGTTTCTCTGATGTCTATGTCGTCGCACTCAGTGGGAACCGGAGACGTTCCAGGGTTGTATGTGAAGCGGATTGACAGTTCAGATTCCATAGCCGCGAGCATGATGTCCGTTGATGAAAACTTTATAACAAACATGGGTCTTCATATTGTGTTGGGAAAGAACTTTACCATCGACGCCGGCGAAAACTCACGTTCTATCATCATCAATGAAGTATTTGCAGAAAGTCTGAGCCCAAACGATCCTTCCGGGGCCATCGATCAGGTGATCATCCTGCCCGATAAAAGAGAAGTGAGAGTTGTGGGCATTTTGAAAGATTTTCACTACGCAAGCCTGCAATCCCCTATTGGAAACTTCTTCTTCGAATATGTGCCTGGGAATTTCCGCTATGCTAATTTTCACCTTCAATCAACCAACGAGCGCCAGGCTTTTTCGGAAATGGAAGAAGCCTGGAAACCTGTCGGCAATGGCAACAGGTTCAAAGCCGAATTCCTCGCCGATCAGATCAGCGGTGTATACGCTTTTTACGACAACATTGTGAAGATGTGGGGATTCATGGGATTGTTGGCCATCACCATAGCTTGCCTCGGTTTATTAGGCACAGTCGTGTTTACGGTTAAAAACCGGGTGAAAGAAGTGAGCATCCGGAAAGTGATGGGTGCTTCCTCCGAAAGTCTGGTGTACCTGTTATCGAGAGACTTTATTGTACTGCTGGCCATCGCGGGTATTGTCACCATTCCTGGCGTTTACTTTTTAATGGAGTTCACGCTGCAAGAAGCACAGTATTATCATGCACCGATCGGAGTTTTTGAAGTCGTTGTAAGCCTGGCGGTGGTGTTAGCCCTTGGGCTGACAACCATTTTCTCACAGACTTTAAAGGCTGCTAATACAAATCCTGTGGATAATCTCAGGGTTGAGTGATGCAAATAACCGCAACAGCGCTTGCATAGCATGTTTGACCAAGACTACTAAAAACAAGGCCTAAACAACACAAGAGAGACTACAAAGGATAGTCTCTTTTGATTAGTTTCTTGGATCCGGTCAGGGAGTTTTCGTAACTCAAGCCACAATTAATGAAGAGAATTGCTCTCACTTGGTAAATGAAGTTCAATTCAATTGCGCAGCAAGTTTTCTTCATCTTCATTCATGTTATTCAACTAAACCTGATCATACTAATGAAGTTTGAAAGTCGTACTGCTTCTAGGCTTTTCTTAAACTCCATCTCAATCTTTGGACTGATAATCTTCCGTTTATAGCGGGTAACAGAACTGGCAAGTGATCTTACCATTGATACTTATGCTCTGTGCAATCTATTTCTCGGAACGCAGCTCTTTCCGTTTTATTAATCCTCTCCCTTTAATGTAGAAAGGAAACTGACAAGATCCCTGATTTCTTTCTTTGTTAAGAGCATATTCATTGGAGGCATGCTTGAAGCTGAATTTGTTCTATTTACGACATCAGTTTTATTAATTACTGTATCGGGTTTGTCACCTGACTTAAGTACATATTCTTTTGTTCTTTCTTCTTGCAGAATGCCGTTTACTGATCTTCCATCTTTTAGCTCCAGCCTCACAATACCAAAGCCCGGAGCAATGCGTGCACTTGGATTTACCAATGCCTCCAGTATTTGTTCCCTGGTAAGTCTTGCAGCCACTCCATTGAGTCGTGGCCCAGCATTTCCACCAAAATCATCAAAAGAATGGCAACGCATACATTGTGCGGTTTGATGCCTGAAGAAAATACTTCGTCCTCTCTCAGGATTGCCACCCATTAATGCACCCGCATAATTTACTTTTAACGAGTCAGCAGAATTGGATGCCTTTGAAGTAGCCTGTTTAAATCTTGTTTTCAATTCCGCAGACTTGGTTAGGTCAATTGCCTCTGACAGGTCAAGCTGAATTTCTGCAGGAAGTTGTCCTTCTTCAAGTTTGGTCAGAAGCTGATCAAAAACTTTCTGTGAATGCTGAACAGGTATGTTTCCAAGAGTAAGCAAGGCCGCCTGTTTTTCTTCCGTTGTTTTTGTATTGATAGCATCTGCTAAGAGTGAGACTGCGAGTGATTCGGGAATGTCCATCTTCGAAAGCAATTCCAACCCAACAATACGGACACGCTTGTCTTTATCTGCCAACGCCTGTTTTATGGCGCCATCCATCTTGTTACCGGGAAGATTTGCTAAAGCGCGAAGAGAAGCAATGCGAACTTCCGGGGCAGAATCTGATTTAAGTCTTGAAACGAGATCAGATGAAGCCTCAGCTACCAGCAATTTACCAAGCGCAGTTACCGCATGCAGACGTATAGACGCATTCGTATTTGCGGTTAATTGAATTAGACTTTGAGTTGATTTAGTCTGCACATGCTTCAAATCTCTTCTGACTACACCTCTGTAACGCCCATCCACTCGATCTACTACAGACGGTTTGGCCCATGTGCTTAAGGCATCAATAGCTTCCACCCGCATTGCCGTAGGAACCCCTTCTCTGAGAGAATAATCTATTAGATTTTGCATGGCGGCATCATTTCCTACACGAAGGTTGGCATTAATCGCCCTTCTGATTAAAGGCTCATTACTAAATCGCTTATCCTGCAGAACATTACCTAGTGCAGGCAAAGCTTCTGGAATTGACAAGTCATCGTTAATGGCTCTTGCAGTTTCTGTTACAATGAACTCGTCCTGGTCTTTTAAAAATACACTAATCTCCGGATGTTTTAATCTTCTTAGGGCTACTACCGCAGCAATGCGAAGCGCACGAGACTGATCTTGTGCGAGCGCAATGATTGGGTCCGCCTTTCCTATTCTTGCTAAAGCCAGGCTGCCAGCATGCCTTAAATAGACATCTTCGTCATTATTTTCACGCAGCATTTGGATGATTGGTTGAATGGCAGAATCATGTGTAATTCTGCCAAGTGCTTCTGCAGCAAAGAAGCGGGCTCTTGCATAGTTATCTTTCAATAGTGGTATCAAAGCATTACCAGCTTCTTTGTACCGCACATCTCCTATCCATTTACAGGCCTGTGCTCTTATTTCTGGATCATTATCTTTTAACAATGGGAGCAATAATGCTGCATGTTTGATATTTTTTCTTGCGAACTGGCTAATTCCCAAAATGCCATGCACACGTGCAAGCTGATGTTCCTTCTGGTTGATGTTTTGCTTCAACACTTCAAGTCCCTCATCTTCTCGTGTCGCCAACTCGAATTGCGCTTTTTGACGAACACGCATATCAGCATGTTTTAAAAGATCGCTCAATTGTTCAGCTTTATAATCGTTAAAGTTTGCGGCTAGCAGTACCTTCGTCTGCTTTCGAACTTCGCTATCTTGCCCCGCTGCAACATCAAGCTTCCATATACGGCCAAATTCTTTTGTGTCCCAGCCTTGAATCCAGTCAGACATATACATGGCACAGTCAGGTCCCCAATCCACACCAGTTGCTAAGACACCGCTCAAAATCATTTTACTATCACCTAGCTCGAAGCCTGCACCTTTAGGTTTTAATTTAAAGGCATGGATACCTGACTTGGATGGATTACCAACAAATTCCCCAACAAAAAAAGTGTTTTTGTATTCATCGTTCAGCGCTGTACCAGGATTATAAAGCATTCCAGTTGGGCCGCTTATAAAATTTGCTAGGGTTGGAATAATATGGGCAGCCTGACCTTCAAATCTTGGTAAGTACATTTTCTCATCCATCCAAACTTTATATGTGTTGTTGTCAGGATCTCTGTATTTTCCAAATTGCCAGTTTGTACGCCAACCAATATCTCCTCCGTTGACAACGTAGACAAGTCTTTCGCGCTCACCAGGGTGATCTCCATCATTATCTTCACTAATCAGGTTGCCATATTCATCAAATACAAATTCGTGCGTGTTTCTGTTGCCATACGCAAATACTTCGAAATCGCTTCCGTCAGGATTTGATCGTACGATAACTCCGCTGTTCGGATGTTCCCATTTCTGCCCGCTCTTGTCAATTCCGGTAAAACCAATGTCACCAATTTGCCAATAGATTTTTCCCTCCGGTCCTACCTCAAGCCCAGACATACCATGGCCACCAAAACCTATATGCACACCGTAACCATGTGAAATCGAGTTTTTCTCATCCATGATGCCATCACCGTTTTTATCCTTTAACCGCCACAGGTCAGGCCCAACGCCAATAAATAAATCATCTCCATGCTTCAAAATAGCTCCTGCAACATCTGTCTCTTCATCATTAAAATCATCAACCATTAATTGTGAAAGATCGGCAATACCATCCCCTGATGTATCTTCAAGGCGGTAGACATGTTCTTTTTGAATAGTCATATCTTTCCAATCGTGAGAGCCGTCTTTATTCAAATCGGCTAGCCATTCGTTTTTTGCGCTATTCTCTGGTGACAAAGTTTTTCGAAGGAAGGCGCGTTTGTCGTCAATTGTTTGCAGGCTAATGGATTCAATCTCCCAGTCTTGGTGACTCCTGATATCAAATTCAGAATTCTTTTGCCTGTTTGTTCTTGTATAGTACAATCTACCTTCATCATCAATATCAAGCGAGACCGGGTCTGCAACCAGAGAGTCGACACCCCACAATTTTAAAATAAGACCTTCTGCAAGTTGAGGGGTCACTGTTGCTTCAATTGATTTCGCCATTTCCGCAGTTCGCGTCGGGTCCATTTGTTTGATGCGCAAATCCACCTCTTCTTTCTTATCACAGCTTATAACCAAAAAAGAAGAGCAAATCAAAATAAAAAGAAGCCTGTTAAAGGTTCTTGCTTTAACCTTGATGTATAAAAGCGATCGTTTCATCGACTGGGACAATTTAGTCGGTCAAGTTATGAAACGTTATGGAGATGTTCAGCAAAAACATGAAAAGTATTAATTATACAATTACTTTTAAAAGATACACGATACTACAGTACAATGGGTAATATTTAGTTTGGTAATAATACTGACAATGACTTAAAACCTTACGCTAATTCTTTGGCCAAGCTTTGCCTTTCTTTTTAATTATAGGTTGCCCTTGTGGTACAATGTTTTCCACCTTTCATCAATCGTTCCTTGGTTTTATCAACCTTTATATTGCTCAACTGTTTCACTATAGTTCATGCTCACTGCAGCTACTTGTTTTGTAAAACGGGCAAGCAAATAAATTAAGATTTGCAGCATTGATTGGCTGCGATTAGTAAGGAATGAAGGCAAGATTAGCATAACACAACATGAATCAATCATCAGTTCACTACAGGCCCAAATAGTGGTTATGGGCATGAAGAAGTGTACAATTTGTTGTCTGCATAACGTCGAAGAGTGTGATCGTTCGGTAGTGTTTAACGATCTCTTTAATGTCCGCACCTTGTCAAGGATTAACAGTAGCAATCTGGCCGTCTGGTTCAATAGCCGTTACAAAGATTATAATAATTCTACAGATGAAATTCTTATAACGTAGATAAAACGTCTCATTGAGCGGATAAATGGATGATGTTTTCCCTTGGCATAAATTTGACAGGAAGAGGGCGATAAAACTTTTTTATAATTTATGAAAAAAATAACCCTCTTAACTGCATTCGCAGTTGCATTGTTGATGTTTGCCTGCTCTGAAGAAGAGCCATTAGTTCAAAAAGAACAGGTACAGTTTACGTTACGCATTCCATCTTCAGAAAATCCAGGAGGTAGAAGTGCGGCCCATTTACCTTCAGGGGTAAAGATATTGATAAGCCTTTCCAATGCGTCGGGCACCGTTCTTACACGCCATCCGGTTTCTATTCTTAAACTTGGAGACAGCTATATTACAGAGCCTATACAATTAAACACAGGTCAGTATTCTATAATAGATTTTCTTATTGTCAACAATGACGATAAAATTCTTTTTGCTACTCCGAAACAAGGATCTCCTTTGGCCACAGCGGTATCTCATTCCTTACCTTATACACTTACCGTAGAAAAGGGAAAGATTTCAACTTTTGAAATTGAAGTAATTGATGCAGTTAAAAATAACCCGGATGCTTTTGGTTATGCATCTTTCAACTTAAAGGTTATTGATACACTACCAATCTCAGTATTTATAGCGACAAGGATGGGACAATCGGAAAATCTCGAGTTTACCGATGCTAAAGCATCCTTATATAGTAATGGTATACTCGTAGGTGAATTCGCCCTAGGTGCTAAGGTTAATTACATTCCTCTTGACGGACAACAAGATGGATCCTATAAATTGGTAGTAAAGAAAGAGAACTTTATAGACTTTGTTAAGACCTTTTCCTATAAGGAACTGATGGAAGGCATTGATCAAGGTAGCATTAAAGTGGTACTTGTATCAAAAGATGATGCATTTACGATTACTCCTCCTAATTCACTCGGCGTATTTGACTTTTCACTTCAATTTTCCGAAGCAGGTACTATATACGTCAACTGGGGAGATGGGACAATTGAAACAGTAAATTTTGACTCTGAAGACTGGTTGCCGTCGGCTAACTTATCACATGAATATGAATCATATGAAAATATAATATCTATTACGGGAGACCTTCATAAAATCAGGTTATTCGAAAACCATGCTGTATACGCGGCGGGCGTTGATGTATCTCAATTGACAGGTTTGGAAATGTTAACTCTCAGGGGATTTTCCGCAAGTTCGAGTGTACTAGACCTTACCGAAAATTTAAAACTTGAATACTTAACCCTTGAAGGGTCTGATTTTAAAGATGTTGCTTTGCCTAACTATTCGGTTTTGCAGGTAGTAAGGCTGGAGGGATGCAATATCGAGAACATCGATGTGAGAAGTAATGCAGAGAGTTTTGGATTATATATAGGAACAAGTGAAATCAGTAATCTAAGTATTAGTACCGGATCTTTGTATACTGTTGAACTTAGCGGCTCTATGTCCACGAAAACGACAGACGGAATTACAAATGCGTTATATGACAATGCATCAACGGAAGAAGTGTATAATGTAACATTTGATACAAGTAGGTTAAACGAAGAGTTAAGTGAACAGAGCACCAACAAAATCATTTTTTTGGAAAACGCGTATAGCTGGCATTGGATTAATTAGCGATCTTAATAAAAGTAATTCTTCTCTTAAAGATAGTGGCGAAAGCCACTATCTTGCTATTTCGAGCACTTCCTCCAATACCATAAGCATTTCATTTTTACATAGTCAGTTATTCAGTTGTCTTACAAGAAATCTGTACAGGGCTATGATCAGGACATAATTCTTGTTATACAGTAAAAGTTAGCAAGACCACACCTGGCATTTCCTTCACAATTCCTTTGTCATCAAATGTCAGAAGTCATCCTGTCTCTTAGATTCCCTTACCTAAAAGTTTAACCCTCATTAATAAGCCTCAGCTGTGTCTTGCTTACCTTTTTTAAAACATCGAAGGTAACTTACTTTACCATTCCTTGTTTCCCTAATAAATATTATCATAATACGCGTGAGAAGTTATAAGAGAATTACATCTAATATCCTCACCTTATAAATATTAATATTATGGTTACAATAACTACATATTTACAATACGGCAACGAAATATTTTTCCAGCTTAATTAATAAATATGTCGAAAGAAAAAATACTGCAGTAACTTAGCAGGAGAACTTTTATTAGAAATTCAGTAGTTGCAGCTGCCGGCAGCGCATTATTACCCTCCATGATGATAAGTTGTGAAGACGATGACAACAACTTTAAACCAGAGGGGCAATTTGGATTTTTTTGAAGGAGTAGCAAGCTTTGATCCATCACAAGATAAAGTCATATTATGGACACGTTATACACCTGCAGCAAATGAAACAGCTAAGCCTACTATTATTCTTGATGTAAGCAAGGAAAGTGACTTTAAGCAAGTTCTTGTAAGTGAATCAGTAGAAATAGACACTGCAAATGACAATACCATACATGTTGATATAAGCAACTTGCAGTCTAATACAAAATATTTTTACCGGTTTAGAAATGACCGCAGTGGATCCACTTCAATAACAGGTGAAACTAAAACACTTCCTAAAAGCAACGAAGTGTCGCAGATCAAGCTAGCTGTTGTCTCGTGCTCCAACTTTCAGGCTGGATTATTTAATGTTTATGGAGCAGTGGCAGAATCAGATGCAGACGTTGTCATTCACTTAGGGGACTATATCTATGAATATGCCGCAGGCGGATATGGATCAAATGGAAATACTGGACAACTTAATCGGGTACACAAACCTGAAGGAGAAATTGTTTCAATTGATGACTACCGAACCAGGTATCGCCAGTATAGAGGCGATGAGCAGCTGCAAAAGGCACATCAACACAAACCATTTATTTGTGTTTGGGATGATCATGAAATTGCAAATGATGCATATAAAAACGGCGCAGAAAACCATCAGTCCAACGAGGGTGATTTTGCTACAAGAAAGGCAAATGCATTGCAGGTGTGGCATGAATACCTGCCCGCACGTGTCCTAGAACACGCAAGAATCTATAGAGCTTTTGACTTCGGTGGAATACTTAACTTGATGATGCTGGATACGCGCATCATCGGAAGAGATCAGCAACTTGACTACAATAATTATGTAAGCGAGGTCGGCTTGAACGTCCCGGCTTTCTTAGCTGATTGGCAAAATCCCAACCGAACTATTTTAGGTGTAGAACAGCGTAATTGGCTTTTGTCAACTTTAAGTTCAAGCAATGCAAGCTGGCAAGTATTAGGAAGTCAGGTGTTGATGGGAAAAATATTAATCCCCGCTGAAATGTTATTACTTACTGCTCAGATTGCTGCGGGTGCCGTGACCCCAGAACTCTTCGCTCAATACAACAAAACAGTAAGCGAGTTAGTAACTATTAAAACAAAAATGGCGATGGGACAGCCTGTCAGTAATGAAGAAAAAGCACGTGTTGAAACTGTGCTACCCTATAACCTCGATGCTTGGGATGGTTATCCTGCTGAACGTGAGGCAATACTTGCATCAGTACTGGAAAAGAATTTAGTCTCCCTTGCTGGTGATACGCACAATGCATGGTATTCAAAGCTTTCAACAGCATCAAAACAAGTTGTGGGGGCTGAAATTGCAACACCATCAGTTTCCTCTCCTGGCTTTGAGGCGATTTTTGGCGCAGATCCTACAGCAATACAGGGCTTCGAACAGGCTAATGCAGTTCTGGTTGACGATCTTGAATATTTAAATGCTTCTGAGCGTGGATTTGTATTAGCTACATTTACGAAGGCAGAGGTACAGGCAGAATGGAAATACGTCAGCACCCTTGCCACAAAAAATACAGCTGTTACAACGAAGAAAACGATTACTATTACGCGATAGAAATACTTACAGTTTAAAGTAAATACCATACGCTTAAGTTCAATAATACCACTTTTGCATGTAAAGAATCTTCCTCTTTGGGGTTAATATTACTAGGAATCACCTGTGTAAGGTGATTCTTTTCTCTTCAGCGCTTGGTCACTTTCAACAATATTCTTTACAGAACGTTATTCACTATAAGTTGGCACCTTTGCTCTAGTGTACTTGTTGGGCACTGTAATGTTAAATATAGTTCCCACTCCTACTTGTGACTGCACTGAAACCTTTCCACCGAGTTTCTTGATTGTTTCGCTTAAGATAAACAATCCTAGTCCTGATCCTTTCGAATGGTCATGGGCGCGGTAGAACATGGAAAAGATTTTGTTTAAATGCTCTTGGGCTATCCCAATCCCATTATCCTCAAATTTAAGAATCAGTTTATCTTTAGTCACCTTCACCTCTATTCTTATGAAGGCATCTTTGTCTTTGTCACAATACCTGATTGCATTTGAAATCAAATTATTGATGATAATTCGAATTCTTCCCCCATCTGAGTAGAATGGGTAATAATTCTCTGTAACGATATCTTTTCTGATCTTATCACAACCTTCAACAAACTGGTGATCCAAAAAAACTTCATCGATAATATTTTTGACATCAACCTCCTGTATGTCTATTTCCAGCTTTTTATTTTTGGAATAATTCACCACCTGGCTGATAAAACCTTCCATTCTCAACACACTGTCTTTCATATGATGAAAATAAGTATCAAGCTCGTTTTGCTTATTCTCGTGCTTTAAAAGATTTAGCAGTCCCAGCAGTGAGGTTAATGGTGAACGGAGATCGTGTGCGGTACTATAAAGGAAATTATCAAGCTCTCGGTTAAGCTTGTTCAATAACTTATTTTTGTTTTCAACTTGTTTTGATTTCTCCTGAATTTCGCTCATCTGCATGTCGAGTTTCTTCATTAACACCTCGAAGGTTGAAGTAAGCGCCTTAATTTCGGCAGTGCCCTTCGACCTCGCCGTTTGCATCACTTGCTGATTTTTTAGTTTAGAATAACCATTAAAATCAGCTAATTTTTTAATCGTAATCGATAGTTCAGCAATAGGCGCAGATATTTTCCTTGCAATTCACACTGCCGAAATTATTGAAAAAACAAAAGCGGTTACAAATAGCATAGCGAACAATACCCTCGCCTGGTTTTGTGCCCTTAGCGAAAGCTGATAGGAATGTTGTGATAATATAAGGTATTCACTGCTGATATATTCTGTTAAAAGATTAAGGTCATTTCGTAAACCTTCATTACTATTAAGGCCAATTTGCTTAATAATCCATGCTAGCTCTTTAAAATTATCATGGTAATGTTTTAAATGTTCAGCTGCGGCAACGTTCTTGACACTTTGTTTCTCAATTTTTTTAAGCAATCGAAGAGCGCTAACGTCAAAATTTGTTAAGTACTGCTTATCAAGTCTGAGCAGAAAATCCTTTTCGTTCCTTCGAAGTAGCAACAGATCTACATAGTCAACCTGCATCTCACGCTTCTCCAGTTCATGGGCGTGAAATCGCATTTGGCCTTCCACCCCAAAATCCTTAAAGCCCTTTCTCCATATTAGCTCCTCAAGCTTCGAGAATCTTGCATTATAGATTTTCACCGCACTGTCAATTGACATGAGGCTCGTGTGTACTTCAGAATCAGCTAATCTATTTTCAAGTAACAATGCTTCAATTTCACTTTTAATTATCTTATTGATGCTATCTCTACGTAAAAGATAGTTACTCTGTGCTGTCCGGAAATAATTTTCGTTTATCGTCTCCAGATCAAAAAAATCGTTGTCGTTCTTAAACAATGAGAGTGTAAAAATCTGCAACTTGCTTATGTTTCGGTCTATATTAGCAATACTTACAGACCTGTTTAGAAAGTATAATGCTATTGAAATCAAGAGCAAAAAGAAGATAATTAGAAAAAGAAAGCCGGAAAGAATTCTATTCTTGATTGAATCCTTAGAAAAAATATTCCACATGAATTAAAAGGACCAGAGTAAAGAAAAAATTAATTAATCAAGAAATATAGGCAGAATGAGAGCACAACAAAGATATTGAATGTTATCAATAGTTTATATTTTTCCTCACTACCAGGATCCCAACTATATCGGTGAGAGCATAGAATTGTTCAACCTAACTTTTTATCGCCCCAATAGAAAAAACTTATATTGAAAGTCTACCTCTGCTTATGAGATTTTACAAGCCTGATGATGACCTAAAACCCCTTTACTAGTAATTATATTTTGGTTGTGGTATTGCTATTGTTAAATTCTACGGGTTATAGTGAGGACAACCAGGTGATATCGATAATTTCAGAGTACAAATTGGTGATACCGTAGTCGCGACTAACCTTGCAACTACTTAATTTTCCGCCATGATTACCTTCTTATTTGCTTGAGGAACTACTTTATCGAGTAGCCAGTCAATCTTTGGAATAAACGCAACAAATAGCAACACACCACCAATATTAAAAATCATATGAGCATTGGCAATCTGTCGGGCAACATTACTCGGAGAAATTGTTGCTGCAACGTTTGCAATGGTATCAGTAAATAACAATCCTATCAAGACACACACTACATTAAATCCAAAGTGAAAAATACCTGCCTTAATAGCTTCCCTGCTTCTGCCGATGCTCGCTAATAACGTATCTGCACAAGTCCCTACTTCAGCACCTAACATAACTGTGATTCCAATGCCCAGTGAAATCAATTTTTGCGAAGCCATCGTTATCACAATGCCCATTGTTGCAGAGGAGGACTGTATAATTGCAGTAATCAGCGCACCTACCAAAACACCTTTCGGTGGTGATTCAAGATATCTGATCCAGCTTGTAAAACCATGATGTTCTTTGAGAGGCTCCACTGCGTGCGACATCATTCCTAATCCGAAGAAAATCAAACCAAAGGCAAATAGCACCAGACCCAGGTACTTGGTAGTCTTCTTATGATTACCAGCAAAGTAAATGACAAAGCCGACAACCAGCAGAAGTGACGCATACACTTCAACCTGAAATGCAATAATCTGACTTGATACCGTTGTGCCTATGTTTGCACCCAGGATAACCGCCAGCGCACGCTGCAAAGCCATAACCTGTGCATTTACCAGTGCAATAACTAATATGATGGTCACAGATGATGAATCAAGAGCAACAGTAACAAGGATGCCTAAAAGGACTGCCATAACTATGTTACTGGTGAATCTTTCCAGAATACGCTTCATGCGCTTGCCCGCAAGCTTTTTAAGACTTATTGATAATCTTGTGACACCATAGAGAAACAGTGACAAGCCGCCCAGCACACCCAGTATGATGAAAATAAATCCATAAAATAATCAAATGAAAATTCAGGGCCGACTTCTTTTTTAATATTAATAAATTGTTTTGTTAATGATGACATCAGGGATGAAAAGCGCCAATATAATGTTGCGGTCAATGAAAACTGATGTTTTGAAGTAACAAGAATTAACAGAAATTTAATCTGCCTCCTTTAAAAAGCAACTGCCAAACCAGACTTCCATTAATTAAGCAATAGTTTTTAAATAGTTACTCAAATGAAGATACTCGCAATCGGAGATATTCATGGTAAAAAGAGATGGCAAGAGGCAGTTAACAATATTACTGTTGATCAGATCGTATTTCTCGGCGATTATATCAACGCTAAATGATGTATCTTTAATGAGCCACATCATCGATCAAATCTCGAAGCCTTGATTAAGTTCAAACGGAAGAACTTTGACAGCGTACATCTTTTAACAGGTAACCATGACATTGCTTACCTTGGATGCAGCCATTGTACAAGTCTGTACTAAGGTCGTTACTGACGTCAAAGACTTTAATGACCGGACACGAGTCCCCATGGATCATTTCATCAATCACATAAATATACTTTTCACTGCTGACAATTTTAGAAGGGAATAAGTACGAATTAGGATGCTGATCTATGGTAATTTTTGCAAACTACTAATAAATCAGCATGCTAAAATTTTTGCCATCCTCCACCATTTATTCAGGAAGGACATCTGCTTCCTTCAGGCGCGTTTCGGTGATCCCTCAGTATATTCAAAATACTTTGCTTTTTGTCATTAGGTAATGCCTGAAATCCATTCGTACTTTCAAGACCTCCCCAAATAAGCGCTTCAGCAATGGAAGGGTCCATAGTCGGGTATATATCCAATAACATATTAACCATACTGTTGATGATTTCCGGGTCCGCCATGAATTCATGATCCTCTGCTTCCGTAGTGTTGCCGAAATACAAAATGCGATAGGCATGTACCATCTCATGAATAAGTGTAGACATTATATTTTCTTTAGATAGATGGTAAATGATTTGTGTATTAAGAGTGGTCACTATTTTGGTGTAGCCATTAGCTCCCCCTTGTGTCCCCGTATTCGCTAACGTAGTTACCTGGTTTAAACTACCCGCATGAATTGAATAATCTAAAGGATTCGAGTAATGCCCTTGCTCAAACATAAAGCGCACCAAAGAATTGGACTTGGCAAATTTAGATGCTATTTCTGCCAGGCAAGGGTGATCGTCCAGATCAATGATAATGTCAACAGGTGCAGTGTCAGGTGTTAGCGTTATACCTTGCCGAGGGGGCGTTATTGGTATTGGATTCCACCCTGGGTGAAAGTCCGGGCACTGCATAGGTGGTAGCTGTGAGCTTGATGGATTTCTCACCGGAGGAGGATTGTTTGTACAAGGTGGGGTATACCAGCCACCTCCCCCACCGCCAGACCCTCCACCACCTGAGTTACTACCTCCATTGTTTCCTCCATTACCTGATCCACCAGAACCACCACCTGATCCGAAGACAGGAGGACTATCTTGCACGATAATAGTAGTAACACATATAACTTCATCTGAATAGTAATAGTCATTACTTCCTCCCGGAGGAACTCCTACTAACTGACCCTGATCTCCGTCATGCGTTACCACCCAGCAATCTTGCATTGCATAAATTCTTTCGTTCGAACCTTCCTGCACATTACGAATTCCGATTCGCTGCGTGCCTTTGCCATTTGAATGATGAAACAAACGACCATCTGTAATTTCATAGGTACTGACGCCAAAAACAGCATAATTCAAAATCATGAAACTTGATGCAAGTGACTCGGCGCTTATGTTGTCCAGCGAGTTTGAAAATTTATACGAGCGATAATCGCCCAATCTATACAATTTTATAATAACGTCCTCTTTCGAGACTTGACAGGCCAGGAATGAATTCACCAATTCACCATCCGGTAAAACCAATGGCACCAGCACCATAGCTAAAGATGTGTCACTTCCATGCGACTTGACTATTGATTTCTCCCAAACAGGATATCCATCAGTAGCAATAAGCGCTTTCAAAAACGGTGATTTCGCGTCTTGATCGCTTATCGTTTCTGAAATTTTTTTTAACGGAGTGGGGGAAATTGATGGAAGCCCTAGAAACCGCTCAACATTATAATTGTCGATACCTTTATGCACTGTTTGAAGATCGTCCTCAGAACAAGCGTGTAGCACAAGCAACACGAGCAGCAACCGCGTATGCCAGCTGCGCAACATTAAATCAGGAAATTTCATAAAGTTTGATGATTTGAATTATAAATTAAACATGCAATAGCCAATAAAACTGTCTGTCAATCCATTCAACTTGAACGCTATCCACCTCGTAAAGTGGACAGATTATCTTGCGGCTGGCAATCCTTATAGTAAACTGGTATTTCAACATCCTCTGCTTTAACTATAGATATAAGATTAACAGCCTGATTTGTAAAAACACCTCGTCCACAACCCTATTACTACTTCCTCCCACAGCCTGAACGGTTAATCAAGTTCGGCTATACCGACATGTTCATGCAATCACTGTTTAACAACTGCAACAAATACCAGTAACAGTGTATGTGATTAGAGATTAAGTGCATTTGTAATGGAGAAGTTAATAATCTCAGCCCATATGAATTCGATTAAAATCCTACCAGCTGGAAAGCCTTACGAAAGGCACAGCTACTTGATGGCCCGAAAGTAAGCGGACTACGCTAGAGGGTAGCTTCGGAAGAATCATTTAATACACAAACAAATAACACGTAACATCGCTATATTTAATTGCCTTTAAGTTCCATGAAATACGATGATTTAAAACGATGGGATTACGACCTATGGATGCGCGTGGGAGAAATAGCGATGATAATATTAATCCTATCTCTGCACCCTGCAAATGGACAGGACCTTTCATACAGGCAGTACACAGTAAAGGATGGGTTGCCCGGATCAACCGTTTACCATGCACTCCAGGACCAAAACGGATTTATGTGGTTTGCTACAAATCAAGGCGTGAGCCGTTTTGACGGAAAAGCTTTTAAAAACTATTCGAAGAAAGACGGGCTTCCAGACGACGAGGTACTTAAATTATTCGT
Organism: Chryseosolibacter indicum; assembly: GCF_018598585.1. GTDB lineage: Bacteria > Bacteroidota > Bacteroidia > Cytophagales > Cyclobacteriaceae > Chryseosolibacter > Chryseosolibacter indicus. Next base: position 1,706 of record NZ_JAHESD010000060.1, on the reverse strand, counting down.
CGACCGCAGTAACAATGTGTGGTTAGTTTCAGCATTAGGAATTGCGTCTGTCATTCATAACGACTCGGTTACACAATTCACCAAGTTTCCTGGCGTCATTGCCGTAGCTGAAGATGTGCTTACTGATTCCGTTTACTTTATTTGTAAAGGAGACAATAACAATGGTAAATACTATGCAGTTTATGCTTCTTTAAACAAACCAGACAAATGGAATTTTTCCGGAAGGGTTAGAGATCACTATCAGGAATGGCCCGTGCTGAGGGCGTCTTCCCCGGATAAAGGAATCAATTTTTATTTTCTTGAAAAAGAAGGACAAGGTCCTGTGCTTTTAATGAAATCTTCATCATGGACCACCTCGCACTCGTTCAGCTGCAGTATCAACGGCATTCAGCGCGCTTTTGACCCAGCGTCATTTTTTTGCCTGACGCCTGACAAGGCCGGACTTGTCTTCCATACCTTCGACTCACTTTATTATATAAAGGGTAATAAAAAACTTGCTCTACTTCCCGTCAAAGACTTGAATATGGAAACTGGAATCCCGTCAGTGTTTTGTGAGAATGATTCAACATTGTGGGTTTGCACGCGCAAGCAAGGAATTCTCCGGATCGAAAACTTTCTAACACCACAAAAACACTTCACATCTTTCTTTGAAAAAAGTTTCTGCACTTCCATCATGAAAGATCATGAAGGCGGTTATTGGATCACTACGCACAGCGACGGCGTCTATTATCTTCCCAACCTGAATTTTCGTTCGCTCCGTGTCAGTGGAGACATCGAACCAAAAAATGTGAAGTGTATTACTGTTTTGGATCAACATACCGCAGCGGCCGGCTTCGACGACGGCAATGTTATGCTCGTTAACCTAAAAACGCTACGTACCAGTCTCTTTGGCGATTGGTACACGCTCAACCGAAATAATCGAATATTAAATATTGCCCCTTATTTAAATGATCACTTTCTTGTGGCAGGTGATGCCGGACTATTTAAATTGACCCGAACAGGCCAATATCAAAAGATAACAAACCTGTTAAACGCAGCAAAAGATGTTTTTGTTCTGCCTGACTCCAGCATCCGCATCGCATTGACTTTGGGTATGGTCTCTACTCGTCCGAAGGAAGGCAAAATATTTTCCGGGCGTGTAACTTGCGTAAATGGCATAGGAACAAAATGCTACTGGGGTACGCAACAGGGTGTATATACGATAGTCAATGGTAGCCCCATGAATTTAGGCGACAAGCACAAGGAACTTCGAGGCATTATAAATCACCTTGCCTTTGCTCCTGACTCGTCCCTCTGGGTATCAACACAAGATGGCGTCGCAGTATTGAAAGATGGTATTGTTACCATGATAGGAAAGGAACTGGGGCTTCCAAGCAATACATGCAAGCATATTTGTTTTGATCGAAACACTGCCTGGGTATCAACGAACATGGGCATCTGTCGTATCGACTACCAATGGAAAGGTTCTAAACTTAAACTTTCTATTTCGGATATTACGGAAGAAGATGGGCTCATCTCGAATGACGTGAACCAAACCACCACAACAGAAAAGCACGTGTGGGCCGCTACAGCAAGGGGCATCACTTTTTTCGACAAAGACTTCGTAAGCCAATCGATCATTCGCCCGCTGATCAACATCACACGTGGTGAGGCAGGCAAGAAAGTACTTGCAGTCAGCGATACGATAATATTAAAGTACCCTGAGA
>NZ_JAHESD010000005.1 GCF_018598585.1 Chryseosolibacter indicum | reverse complement strand
GAATTACAAAAGAAGCTCGATGACCAGAATAAGCTGATCAATGAGATGAAGAGAAAATCGGAGCAGGGTAGCATGCAAATGCAGGGCGAAGTTCAGGAACTTGCAATCGAAGATTTTTTAGAGACTGCATTTCCCCGCGATGTCATAGAGGAAATTTCAAAAGGAAAACGGGGTGGGGATTGTGTTCATATTGTAAAGGACCAGTTTGATAGAATCAGCGGTCGCATTCTGTATGAAAGTAAACGAACAAAACATTTCAGCTATGAATGGATTTCCAAAATGAAGTCGGACCTTATTCTAAAACAAGCTGATCTTGGGGTAATCGTAACGGAGGCGTTACCTGAGGGTATGACCAGGTTTGGCGAAAAAGATGGAATATGGATTTGCACGTTTAGTGAATTCAAAGCATTAGCATTTTTGTTTCGCTATAATCTTGCGCGTATTGGTGAAATTCTCGCATCACAGGAGAATAAGGGCGATAAAATGCAGATGATATATAGCTACGTAACAGGAAATGAATTTAAGCAGAAACTGGAGGCAGCCTTTGAATCATATAATGAGATGCAGGAAGATTTAATAAAAGAGAAAGCCCTACTGATGTCACAGTGGGCAAAGCGCGAAAAGAGATTACTTAAAGCGATGGAAAACCTTGTATCACTGTATGGAGATGTAAGAGGCATTGCAGGAGGTGCAGTCCAGGAAATTAAATCGCTGGAAGTCCCGGAATTAAAATTATTGTAACCAGTAACTATTGCCATAGTGTTTGGTTAAAAGCAGCTTTAATAAGCTGCTTTTTTTATTAGATTGGGCGAATATACGTAAGTAGTTATACTGTAATTTTTCCGCTTATTCTTCGATATTTTTGTTTTTGTCTTTTATTCTATGCCTAGTCCTGTAAGCCCGCAACTTTCCTTATTTCTCAACTCTCTCCCGTTCGCTGGATGGTGTTTTGATAAAAGAACAAAGAGAATCCTTTTTGCGAACGACGCAGCTTTGTCTATCACCAGGTTTTCTCTCGAAGAATATGCTAACCTACGCATTGATGATTTTATTACTTTGAAGAACGCTTCATTTGACACGGAGACAAAGGCTACTATTACAACGAATAAGAACAAAAAAATAAAGGTCCGGTGCTGGTTTAAAACCCTTAGTCTTGAAAGAAGCACTTATGCTATTCTTTATGCGGATAAAATTCATACTATAAAGCGGAAGCGAATTATTGAAACAAAAGAATCTCTTCAAAAGGTAAACGAAAGGCTTAGTGATACCTTAAATTTTGCAAAAATGGGTGGCATTGAAATGGATCTAACCACATTTCAATTGACCATAAGCCCGGAATTTCTTAGGATTGTTGAAGCGGACGACCACCCATCTTCAGCTAGTCTTCGTGATTTCGTACAGGCTTTCGTAGTTGAGGAAGAACGTCATCTGATTTACGACAACATCAAGGAAGGCTTAGCCGTTGGGGAAATCTCGAAGAAAGAAGTGCCCATAGCGTTCAGTATAGTAACATCAAAAGGCAGACGGAAGTCTATTGAAGGAAAAGCTTTTTTTCGCCGGGATAGTGCACTGGGGATTTTTCATGATGTTACCGAAGAAAGAACGATAGAAAGGGAATACATCAGAAAGTCACGACAATTAGAAGGCATTCTTAATAGTATTACGGACGGCTTTTTTGCCCTTGATGCGAACTGGTGTTTTATCCTGGCCAATGTGATCTTTGAAAAGATGTCAGGTGTTGAAACGGGTGGACTTCTAGGTAAAAATTTATGGGAAGTATTTCCTTTCCTGCGTGACTCTCCTTTAAGTAAAATTTACAAAGAAGCCTTTTCTACAGGAGAATCAAAAGTTGTTGAATACGTAAGTATTCATCGTCCGGGTGTTATATACGAAATTAATGTATACCCAAATACCGACGGCTTGCTGGTTTACTTCCGCGATGTAAGCAGGAAAAAAAAGCAGGAGGAAGAAGTAGAGCGTCTTGCAATTATTGCAAATCATACCCGAAATTCAGTAATTATATTTGATAAAGATGGATGTATTACGTGGGTCAATAGGGGATTTGAACAATTAACGGGGTATGTTCAAGAAGAAGTGTTAGGGAAAAGAACTTCTGACTTTTTATATGGTAATGAAACTAACCCACAGGCTATTGATCGTATCAAGAGATCGCTTTCATTTCAAGAGGGTTATAAAATTGAAATCTTAAAATATTCAAAACAGGGGAAGCCTATTTGGTTTGATGTAGAAGCAATACCTCTGCGTAACAAGAGCGGGGAGATTACAGGATACATTTCCATAGAAATGGATATTACGCAATTAAAAAGTGCTGTAGCTGAAATGATTAAAAGTCAGGAAGAATTGCAGACAATTGTTAATAATATTCCTATGGATGTTTTTATCAAGGACTTAAAAGGGCGTTATCTATTCTATAATAAAACTTTTGAGAGGCATTTTAAAGACGGATTAAAACCAAGCCCAGGGTTTACAGACGTCGATGTCTTTTCACGAGGGTATGCTCATATTTCATTGCAAGGGGATGAAGATGTTATTAGATCAAAAAAGCCATTAAGAATAGAGCACGACGAGGAGATTGCTGAGAATACCGATACTTACTATACGGTTAAATTTCCCATGTGTGATATAGAGGAAAAAGTTTATGCAGTTGGAGGCGTTTCTTTACAAATAACGGATCGCAAAAAAATGGAAATTGAGTTGCGGGAGTCCGAAGCAAGATACCGGTCTATTGTTGACAACCAGTTGGAGATGATTTGTCGATATAGGGAAGATGGTACTTTAACTTTTGCCAATAAATCATTTAAACAGATTTTCGGGATAGTCGATAAGTTTTCGGATAAATTCTTTTGGGAATTTATTCCTGCCGAACAGATCCCCGCTATTAAAACATATATACAGGATCTATTCAATGGTAAAAATATCGATTTGCCAATTGAAAATAGGGTTCGAATAAAAGGAGAGATCAGGTGGCATCGATGGTTTTCTTTACCGCTAAAAAACGAAGAAGGTAACGTATATGAAGTTCAGTCTATCGGCCAGGATATTACAAAACATAAGAAGCTGGAATTTGAGCAGGCGCGGTTGGATAAGATTGTAAGGGAAAGTCATAATGAAATTTTCATCTTTAATGCTGAATCGCTCGCGCTTGAATACGGCAATTCTTCCGTATTAAGAAATCTTGGATTTTCACTTGAAGAATTTAAACAGCTGAAGCTATATGATCTCTTTACGTTTCCTGATGAAATGGCTGTGCGCGTTTTATTGAAAGGTCTTGATAACCCTGAAACAGACAGACTACAGCTGCAATTAAAATTAAAGAGAAAAGATGGAAGCAGCTACAATGTAGAAGTACTCATTCAAATATTAGAGAAAGGCCATTCGTTTGTTTTTATCGCATCAGATATTACCGCTAAACTAATAACAGAAAAGAAGCTGCTGGATACAATTGCAGAGAAGGAAGTTCTGATAAAGGAGATACATCACCGCGTGAAGAACAATCTTCAGCTGATTTCGTCATTATTGTACTTAAAGATGATTACGCTCGAGCACACCGAGGTGAGAGGGTTCCTTGAAAATATCAGGCAAAAAATAAGGTCTATTTCACTCATTCACGAAAGGCTGCTTCAGTCTGAAACACTAGATAAAGTAGAAATATCAGATTATTTGGGCAAATTGATCAAAGATATACAAGTAACTTACTTCCGTCAGGATCAGGACGTAGAAGTTCAGGCGGAGATAGAAGAGAACACAATGAGTCTTGATACTGCAATTATTTGTGGTTTAATAGTTAATGAAATTGTAACCAACGCAATGAAGCATGCATTCGCGGGACGTTCTCAGGGTTTAATTCATGTTGCATTACATAAAACTGAATTGCCCAAACATTATACGTTAACCATAGCTGATAATGGAGTAACATTGCCTGCTCATATTTCTCCTGAAACAGATAGTTCGTTTGGTATGCAGCTTATAGACGTCTTTGTGAAACAGTTAAACGGCAGCCTTAATATTATTCGCGGTAATGGTACCAGGTTTCAAATTACATTTTGATGAATAAGGCCGGTATACTCATTGTTGAAGATTCGTTCATTGTTGCTTTCCACCTGAAAAAGACGCTGGAGAATGAAGGCTATAAGGTTATTGGAACAGAGGCTTCAGGTGAAAGAGCTTTACAACTTATCGAGCAGAGTAAACCAGATTTGGTGTTAATGGATATCATGCTAAACGGACCGTTAGATGGTATCGAAACAGCAAGAGTAATCAAGTCAAAGTACAATCTTCCAATTATATACATAACAGCCCTTTCAGATAAAGAAACAGTTCAGCGGGCAAAGATCACAGAACCTTTTGGTTATTTAACAAAGCCTTTTGAGGATCGTGAAATCTTCACGGTCATAGAGATGGCTTTATATAAGCACGAAATAGAATTACGCCTGAAACAAAGTGAAGAGAAATTTTTCTCTACAGTTCGTTCTATCAGTGATGCTGTAATAGTAATGGATGACCAATATAATGTTGTGTATGTAAATCCAAGCGCAGAAGCAATTACGGAGCGGTCATTAAAAGATTTGCAAAGCCAAAATATTTTGCATGTTCTCCAGTTTGGCGATTCTCTAACAAATGAATATCCTGTTAATCCATTTCAGTGTGTTCTGGGAAATAAGAATCGAAATAGTCTCCCTGAACATTTGATATTATATTCCAGGAATAGGGTAAAGAAGCCTGTCGGTGAGGGAAGTGTAAGTCCGGTACTAAATAGTAAAGGTAAGTCACTTGGTGTAGTACTTATTTTTAAAGACATCACCGAAAAGCTGGAGCACCAGAAGCTGTTGAAGGAGTTTGAGATAAAGAAACTTTCGGCCCTTCTTCAAGGGCAAGAGCAGGAGCGAAGCAGGATTGCAAGAGACCTTCATGATGGATTAGGGCAGATGCTCAACGCAATTAAAATGAACGTTACCTTGTTAGGCCGTGAAGATGCAAAAATTGACAACCTCTACAAATTGATTGATGAGGCAATTCAGGAATCGATTCGCATATCAGATAACCTGATACCTGCTAAATTAAAAGACTTCGATTTAGCCACGTGCATTGAATCGTTATGCAGGCAAATGGAAATTAGTGCCGGCTTTACAGTTACCTTTGAGTGTCTTGGTGTTGTTGAAGAGTTGCCGCAGGAATTTAAAATTAACTATTATCGAATTGCGCAGGAAGCAATCAATAATGCAGTAAAGCACGCAGACGCACGTACAATAAACGTGCAGTTAAGTGAAGATGATGGTATAGTACAAATGATGATCGAAGATGATGGAAAGGGCATTGAATTAAGTTCAGATTATGATCAATCCGTTCATCATGGATTAATAAATATGAGAGAGCGTGCTGAAACTATGGGAGGTAAACTTACTATAGAGTCGGATGGGAAACGCGGTACGCTTGTTATTGTAGAAACCCCAATAAACAAAAAAACTTCATCTAATGTCGAAGTATAAAATCTTAATTGCTGATGATCACGCAATGGTGCGCGATGGTGTTAAAAATCTTGTTAGTAAAAATGCTGAATTACAAGTTGTAGGAGAGGCGGAAAATGGAAAGCAGGCGATTGAGCTGTTCGATACCCTGCAACCTGACTTGATGATTCTGGATATCTCTATGCCGGATATGAATGGAATGGAGGTTTCTAAAGAAATACTTGCCAAAAATCCGGGGGCAAACATTGTAGTGCTTTCCATGTACGAGGACGGAGATTACATAAGCCGTTGTATCGAGTACGGTGTAAAGGGCTATGTTATAAAAAATGAGAGTGGGAGTGAACTTGACTATGCCATTAACTCTGTTTTACAGGGCAAAAATTATTTTAGTCGCCACGTGCAGGACGTTATATTCAGGAAATATACAGAAAGTGTTTCAAAGAAAAAGCCAAAGGATGATCTGGTGAAACTTACGCAGCGTGAGATAGAGATTGTTAAATTAATTGCTGATGGGCTTACCAGCCAGCAAATGGCCGATAAGTTGTTTATTAGTCCGCGCACCGTAGAAACACACAGAGCAAACCTGATGAAAAAGCTTTCTGTTAAGAACGCAGTGGAGCTGATTAAAAAAGCACAACAACTTGAATTAATATAGATTAGTACAAACACGTAGGCAATTTCTGTAGTATTACGATGGCCAAACAGGCAATAAGTGGTATTTCTTCTGTGTGATGAATTACTGATTTTTATCTCATAATTTGTATTGAATAACTGTGTCAGATCATCGTGTAGATACCTTGCCTTCTTTCATCTATGATGAATTAATTAACCCTGTTGCAGATAATGACAAGGTTGGAGTAGCAATTACTGATTGTGCGGGCGAAGTGCTGTATAGCACTTCGTTGTTCGATAACCTGCTTGTTCAATTTCAAATAAATTCTTTACAAGAACACCTACGCTCACCTCATATCGTATTTAAATCACAGGCCGGTATTTTAACTCTACAGCAAGACTACTTGCAGGAGGTAGAAAATGAATTTGTCCTTTGGATTGCTTTTAAGGAAGTTGATGAAGACACCAGAAAATATATTGCTGCAATAAAGCACATATATTATACTTTTAATAATGCTGGTTTTGAAGTAGTGTTTAGAACTTCGGTCACTGACCAATTGGTTTTTTATAACCGGCTTCTAGTTAAAACTTTTGGTTTTGCTTCTTCTAAACAACCTGAAGGCTATAAAATTACAGAGCTATGTGATGCTGATGTTATTAATCGTATCAAACAAAAAGTAGCAGTATCTGGTCACGTTCAAAATGAAGTAGTAACCTTTCGTACATTAGGCGGAGAGAAATGGATTGGTCTTGTTAACTGTCATTACTTTGATGGAGGTGAGAATAATCCTGTTCTTGCATGGACAGTTTTAGATATTTCGGAGCGCATCCTCTATCAAGAAAGCCTACGAATGAACAATATCCAACTGGAAAAGGTAAATAGTCAAATGGAAAAATTTCTCTATAGCACCTCGCATGATCTCCGTTCACCTTTAACGTCAATTTTTGGTCTTGTCAACCTGGCGCGCCTCGAAAGTAAAGAGCCTGTAATACAGGATTACTTCTCGCGTATAGAGTCAAGTGCAATGCGACTTGACAATCTCATCCGCGATATAATTTCCTTTTCTAAAACTACTTATCAAACCGTAAAATATGATAAGGTGGATGTGCGCAGTTTAATCGAGAAATATCTAAATAGTTACAAGGATAATGCTTCATTTGGTACAATAGAATTTGAAATTATTACACAATGTAATGAGGCAGTCTTTTCTGATCCGGAACGATTGGGGGTTATACTGGATAACCTGATAAGAAACGCTATTCATTTTTTCGACCCCAACAAAGCAACATCCTTTGTAAGAATTTCAGCGGCGAGCAGTAAAGAAAATGTTACCATTGAAATAATGGACAATGGCGTGGGAATACCTTCGCAACACCTGGAAAAAGTATTTGATATGTTTTATAAAGCCTCCATCCATTCTAAAGGTGCTGGATTAGGTCTTTATATTGTAAAGGAGACGGTGAATACATTAAACGGAAATGTTTCAGTAGAGTCTGAGTTGGGGTTCGGGACTATTTTTCGCTTGGTTATTCCTAATAAAGCATAGTACATTCAATTTTAATTGTCTATTGAATGTATTAATCTCATTTATTGCGGTATATCTCTCAACAGGGTCGAGATACCTTGATCGATATCAAAAAGATCAGCGCTACTTACGTAGGTGCTTGTATTGTAAATACAAATTTTTGCTTATTGAAATATCTGCAAGGGAAATATAGCTTTACTTGTAAGGTACCCACTATGCTTAATCCTATCTTCGCCGTTGAAATCACTTATGGAAATGCGCCCATAACCATTCTTGAAAAGTTTGCTTTGAGCAATGAAACAGTTTCCAAACTACTTACCCAGCTGCAGCAAAAATATGAGGAGGTTTTTATTCTTTCTTCTGATACCCGGTTTATAGTTTATGTAGTAGGCGACACGATCACACATTTACAGCAATGCTTTGTCAGCAGACCCATACCAAAAGAACATATTCAAATATTTTACAATACCTCTGATTCTATTACACACCTGTTTGCCACGGCATGCGGATTATTATCGGCACGAAATGATAGGACTAAGTTATTGTTAGATTTAAAACGCGCTCATAAATCGGCTGCCGAAAAATGTACCATAAAAGGAATACTACACAACGCAATAATAAGAGCTATAGAAATAGGGAGCCGAAATCTGGTTGATAGTTATTTAACATTGAGCGAATCATGGAACCTGGTAATGCGTGAAGCAAAGAGATTTGTTCATACACTGCGTAGAATAGCATTATCTCCGGTTCTCTCAGCCTTTCTCAAAACGTATTCTCACAATAATTCCAACCATGGCGTGTTGCCAGGATTTAATGGTTTGTTGGATGAAGAGCGTCTGCAAATAAAGCAATATGCAAATGATCTTATTAAAGGGACGCCTTTTAAGTTGCCTAATCACAGCCCAAGTTTCGAAAATAATACAATTGCCCCTGATCCTATGTCAGAAGTGAAAGTCGTTAAAAACGTCGCTTTCTGGCAATTTAATCTTTCCCGTAACTAATATTCTTTAGATAATTTAGTTATCTAAGAAATTGAACGACTGTTTCAATCGATTGAAGGAGCCATTTAAGTAAAATTTTTAAAAGTTTGACTGCTTCCTTAAATTTTAACTTGAAAATCCACTAAAACACTATACATTAGAGTTCGCTTTAGGTAAAAACGAATTGTTATAATGCTGAGTTTTAGGTCTGAATTAGAGGATTTGTCAAATCCAATTGTCTCCAGGGATATCATTGACCTGGAAAAAAGAATACGTCTGTTTCGCGAGGGGAAAATAGATGCGGACAAGTTCAGGAGCTTACGTCTTGTTCGTGGTATTTACGGGCAGCGACAGCCAGGTGTTCAGATGATAAGGATTAAGCTTCCTTATGGTCGCGTTACCACAAAACAGTTGCGAAAAATTGCAGACATATCTGATGAGTACGCAAGTAGTAATCTGCATGCCACAACCAGGCAAGACATTCAAATACACTTTGTTAGCCTTGACAGAACGCCTGAACTTTGGACTAAGCTTGAGCAGGATGATATTACAATACGAGAGGCGTGTGGCAATACGGTTAGGAATATTACCGCATCTGCTACTGCAGGTGTTGATCCTAAAGAGTTATTTGATGTAGCACCTTATGCAGATGCTGCCTTTCGTTACTTTCTTCGGAATCCTATTTGCCAAGAAATGGGACGGAAGTTTAAGATTGCATTTTCATCCAGCGAAGAAGATACTGCCTATACATTTATACACGATCTAGGTTTTATTCCTAAAGTCAGAGATGGGAAGAGAGGTTTTAAGGTTTTGATAGGAGGGGGTCTTGGTGCAAATCCTTATCTGGCAGCTACAGCTTATGAGTTTTTGGAAGAAGACCTTATGATTCCTTTCACGGAAGCAGTGATCCGGGTTTTCGACAGATACGGTGAACGTAACAGGAGGATGAAGGCACGCCTTAAATTCCTGTTAGATGACATAGGCATAGAAAAGCTGATGGCACTTGTTGAGGAGGAGCGATTAGCCCTTAAGAATAAAACTTTTAAAGTTGATGTAAGTACATGGTCCGAATCCCAACCTGGGCCTGTAGTTTCAGCACCTTCTCCTGCAATTGAGGATGAAAAAAAATATAAACGGTGGTTGGATACGAACGTATTTGAGCAAAAGCAAAAGGGATTTTACGGTGTATACGTTAAAGTTCTTCTAGGAAATCTTCCCTCGGATCTTGCTCGTCAATTTGCTGATGTGATTGATAAGTATGCATCTGATGAAATGAGAGTTACAGTAAACCAAGGGTATCTATTGCGATTTGTTCGTTCTGAAGCTCTAACTCATCTCTTCATCGAGTTGGATAGGATTGGTCTTGCGGAACCTGGATTTGACAGTGTTGCTGATGTTACGGCATGCCCTGGAACGGATTCATGCGCGCTTGGAATTTCAGATAGCACAAATATTTCTGCTGAATTTGAACGAGTAATTAAAACGGAATTTCCTGACCTCATTTATAATAACGATATAAAAATTAAAATCAGTGGTTGCCCTAATTCATGCGGGCAGCATGGACTAGCTGGCATAGGCTTTCACGGTAGTTCAATTAAAGACAAACAAGGTAAAATACTTCCAGCATTGGTTGTTCTACTTGGAGGTGGAAAATTGAATGATGGAAATGGAATCATTGCTGATAAAATAGGTATTAAAATTCCCAGCAGAAGAGGACCAGATGCATTGCGTATTCTTTTAACAGATTACGAAACAAATGCGAAAGATGGAGAATATTACCACGACTATTACAAACGCCAGGGAAAAAACCATTTCTATGCTTTGCTAAAACCGCTGGGTGATACAAGTACCACAACTCCTTTGGATTATATCGACTGGGGGCAGGAGAATAACTTTGAACTTCATACCTCAGTAGGTGAATGTGCCGGTGTGATGATTGATCTTGTTGCTACTTTATTATTTGAAACAGAAGAAAAATTAGCATGGTCTAAAGAAGCGATAGTTAATAACCTATACGCTGATAGTATATATCACAGTTACAGCGCACTTGTTAATACTGCAAAAGCTTTGTTATTAACAAAGGATATAAAGCCAAGCACCCACATTCAAACCTTGAATGATTTCCAAACTCATTTTGTAGATACTGGACTCTTCTCGTTTGAGAGCAATTTTAAGGACTTTGTATTGCGCATTAATAAGAACGAACCTTCTGAATCTTTTGCTATTGCTTATCTCTCCGATGCTTCAAGATTTATGGAAGACGTGTTTGCGTTCAGGGGATTAGAGAAGGAAACGATAGTATTAAAATGAGATCAGTTTTGGCATTTGAAAAACAACCGAGGTTGACGCTTGTAGGTGCAGGGCCCGGAGATCCTGAGCTGATTACATTAAAAGCAATTAATGCATTAAAGGTGGCAGATATTGTTTTGTATGATGCTCTGATATCAGAAGAAATTCTTTCATATATACCTTCTTCTACGCCTGGTATTTGCGTAGGGAAAAGAGCAGGAGAACATTCTTATAAACAGGATGAAATCAACGAACTTATAGTAGAGTTTGCTTACTTGTATGGCCACGTAGTAAGGCTAAAGGGAGGGGATCCGTTTGTGTTTGGTCGTGCAACTGAAGAAATACAGTTTGCGCATCAACATGGAATAGAAACACAAGTAGTACCAGGTGTGTCGAGTGCTATAGCTGTGCCTGCGTCTGCTGATATCCCTGTTACATCACGTGGCATAAGTGAAAGCTTTTGGGTTGTTACTGGTACTACCAAAAGTGGAGAGATGTCAAAAGACATATCACTCGCCGCGCAGTCAACAGCCACGGTTATTATTCTTATGGGACTACATAAGATTGAAGAAATCATGCAGGTCTTTGTATCCTACGGAAAAAGCGATACGCCCGTAGCAGTTATCAGAAACGGGACGTTACCAGACCAGCAATTTGTTTCTGGTATGGCATCAACAATTGCAGAAATTGTAAGGGAAGAAGGAATTGCTTCCCCTGCAATTATTGTGGTGGGGGAGGTGGTACGCCTAGGAAAGGAACTGCAGAAAATTGTAGCAAACCATATAGTTTCAAAGTAGTTTTGATACAGATTCTTGATGGTAGAGCGCAACAATTTATTTCCAGTTTTTCTTAAACTTGAAGAGCTTCATACACTTATTGTTGGAGGTGGAAATGTAGGACTAGAGAAACTAACCGCGTTATTGAAAAGTAGTCCAGGCGCAATTGTTACTGTTATTGCCAAAACAATAAACGATCAGGTTAAGCAAATAGCAGCTCAAAACAAGAATATAAAATTAATCGAAAAACATTATGAGAACAGTGACATTGAAGACAAGGACCTTGTAATTCTGGCCACTGATGATCGTATCCTTCATGAAACAATTCGCAATGAGGCAAGGAAGAGAAGAGTGTTGATTAACGTTGCCGATACACCGTCATTGTGCGACTTTTACCTCGGTTCGGTAGTTACCAAAGGAGATATCAAGATTGGGATTTCAACCAATGGAAAATCTCCTACAATGGCTAAACGTATAAGAGAATATCTTGAAGAAGCGCTTCCCGAAGAGACAGAACAGCTACTAAATAATCTGCACGCGATACGTGAAAAGATAAAGGGTGACTTTGCTGACAAGGTAAAGGTATTGAATGACATTACCTCTTCATGGCTCGAAAACAAAAGATCATAACGCGCGTTTTAGTATTCTTAAGCTAACAGAGAAGTTCGAATGAAGTAAAGAAGAGAAACGACCATCTCTTCTTTACGTAGAACAAAATTTAACCTTTTAACTTTTTAAGTTCTCCTTCATACAGTCTTAAGTTTGGCTTCTGGTCTTCAGGAAGATTTTTTATAGCAAGCTCCCAATTCTTGATAGCATTTCTCTTGTCTCCCACTGCGGTGTATCCTCGAGCCAAACCCACAAACGTGGTGAATTTATCTTCCGGATGTCGCTGGCGGTTTAACTTAAAAACTTCCATAGCTTTTTCGTTCTTTCCCTGGGTAAGAAGCATGCGACCATATTGATGAACGGCTTGTACTGAAGCTGTGGGGTGGTTAACTGCTTGCTTCATTGTAGCTTCTGCCTCTGCCGTTCTGTTCATTGCGTCAAGCACCATTGCTTTGGTTTGAAGGGTATTGAATTCTTCCTGTCCGATAAAGGGCTCACTTATTGCTTTGTTTGCCCAAAGGAGTGCTTCTTCAAGATTGATGTTATTTTGCACGCAGAATTGTGCTGCCGTCATTAAGTTTCTGTAATCGAAGCCTAAGTTGCCACGTAATTCATTACGCATAGTACTCACGTAAATCTCGTTTATGTGAGGCACTTCAATCGTCATAGGCACACGCTTGTTCTCCCATTGAAGGAATGCAGTAGCCTTGGTTAAGGCTCGTGTATCAAAGCCATACGTTAAAAATTCAGTATAAGGTGCTTCTTCAGTGTTTGTCTCTACCCGTAAAGCATCCTCTTTAGGGTCATAATAATAGCTTCCCCAACTATTGAAGTTGTTTGAAAAGATCCACGTCCAAGGATTGTCTTTTTCAACATCTAGAAATAATCCATACGTGCCTGCCTTAAGATCTTTACCATTTATTTTAACATCATGAGAAAAAGTTATGGTTGTGTTTTCATTGGCACCAGCTCTCCAGGGTGCAGCTTTAGAAGGTCCAAAACCCTGATCGATAAAACCATAATGGACGAGTTCTCCCCAAATGTGTCCTTTACGATCATCTCCATTAGGAGCATGTACATCCGGACTGCTATAATTAATAGTTACACTTACGGGGCCAATCCATTGTGTTACACTTGCCTTTTGATTTCCTCCGCTAGGTGGTTGAGTAAGGCCTTGCGCTATTGAACTAAAACCAACAAGCATCGTTAAATAAACGGATAGAATTATTTTCATATTGGATAAGGTTTGTTATAGAGGAATTTAACGCAATACAGCGTGGATAGATCTAACCCACCATGTGGTATTTTGTTCTGTCGTAGATTTTACATGACAGGCGCACAAGTCTAGAAGACAATAAAAGAAACTAAAAGAACATCTTATTCCAATCTTTGATGTGCCCAGGAGAATTAAAACTTCAAGCTATGTTTAGGGACATTGATCCGTAATGAATGAGGAACAATTTCAATTTGAAAATGATCATCAACTCCGCAGGGTTCACCATCAATGTGAAAGGCCATAGGTGTATTCAATTTAATATTCACTTTTTTTGCTGTATGAATTTCGCAGAACGATGATTGTTCGATTGTTCCGTTAAAGAAGTTATAAACAAAATCAAGTCTGTAGGCAGGTACTTTTTGAAGGTAGCAAACGTGGAGTATTTCATCACACACAGAGGCAGCTGGCGCAATACGGGCGTTGTTACCATATTGTGAAGAATTTGCAAAAGCAATGATAAAAGCCTTTCTTTTTATGGAGGCATTTTCTGTTGTTATTTCTGCTTCAAATTCCTTGAAACGAATAAATTCGCTTATCGTTAATTTTGCGTACCCCTGGAGCCCTCTTTTTTTATCCTTGCCGAAGAGATTTGCAATATGGCCATCAAAGCCTATCCCTGATACATTTAATGAGAGTTTTCCATTCACCTTAAAGGTATCCATAGCGATGGTTTGACTATTAAATAGGTAATTAATAGCCAAAGGTATTTTTGTAGAAATGCCAAGGTGCCGGGCTAATCCATTTCCTGACCCTTTGGGGATTATTCCCATAGGTATGGAGGAATGTAGAAGACCTTTTGCTACCTCGTTTACTGTGCCGTCACCACCAACTGCAACCACCATGTCATACATTTTGTGATCGACAACCTGTTGCGCTAATTCTGTTGCATGTCCAGGGCCTTGCGTAAATTCAATAGTACATTCTATATCTTGTTTTTCACAAGCTTCAATAATTCTACCTTCTACTTCAGGGCGATACTCTGTTCCTGAATACTTATTAACAATGAATAATACCTTCTTACTTTCGTTCACGGCTCAACATTACGATTTTTTATCCACGTCAACAGATCGTTTTTATTCATAGCTGACTGCACTTATGAATAACTTAAATCTGCGGGAACAGGCAGGAGAAATTTATGAACTGTGTTAAGCATTGTAGCAATGAAGGAGCAGCAGAAAATCCAATTAAAGTGTTTAATTACTACTTTACTTTAGCTTCAATGTACTTCACAGCCTGGCCAAAAGTTTGTAATTTCTCTGCATCATCATCAGGAATACGGATATCAAATGCCTGCTCAAACTCCATTACGATTTCAGCGTAATCAAGAGAGTCTATTCCAAGGTCTTTAACAAAATTTGCGTCGGGTGTAATTTCAGATTCTGCGATACCAAGTTTATCTATTAATATCTCAGTTACCTTTTTAGGGATATCATGCATAGCAATGGTCTATTGCGTGTAAATGTATTAAATCGGATGTATGCATCCAAATAACATGCTTTTGCCTTCGTTATTGGCTGTTTAATTGCATCAACTTCTTTTCCAGTTGGCAGGGTCAACTCTCCACGCCTTTAAGGAAATTAGTTGATCTTCGTTTATATATTTTTGATCTAAAGCAAACTGTATAAGGTGCGCATAATCACTTAAGCTTATTAAAGGCACTTCAGCCTCTTTAAAGTTTTCAGTTGCAACGGCAAAACCGTAATTAAAAATAGATACCATACCTAATACAACAAAGCCGGCTTCACGTAATGCAGCAACTGCCTTAAGCGAACTACCTCCTGTTGAAACAAGGTCTTCTATTACGACAACCTTTTGACCTTTAGTAACTTTGCCTTCAATGAGATTTTCCATGCCATGATCCTTTGGCTTAGGTCTCACATAAAGAAAACCAAGGTCTAAAGCTTCTGCTACTAAAGCTCCCTGTGCAATTCCTGCTGTAGCAACACCAGCTATAGATTCAGCTCCTGGAAAATTTTGCCGAATCGCTGAAGCAAGCCCTTCCTTTATAGATGTTCTTACTGAAGGATAGGAGAGAGAAAGTCTGTTATCGCAGTAAATAGGGGACTTCCATCCCGAACTCCAGGTAAAAGGTCTTTCAGTGTTTAGCTTAATGGCTTCTATTTGCAATAACATTTTTGCAATCGGGCCAGCAGTTTCCGCCTGTACTTTAATGAGTGACATGGGCCAAAAATAGGACTAAATCAGGCTAACCGGCAACCTTTCAATTTATTTTGAGTAGATTTTATTTCTAAGCCACATCGCTCACATATGAATTGCAAACGTGTTTTATAAAAAGGAAGAATTTATTTTTCTATGAGATTTGCCGGGTTGAGAAATATTTATTCTTTTGCGATGATGGTAATTATGAACGTAAACGGATGATCATTTTTATAAACGACATTCCGGTAAGGATTTTTAAATCGAAAGAAGAGCCGGATCCAGGTCGCATTAATAATGTAATTGATGCAGCCAGCGAGGAAATAACGCAAGCGAAGTTCATAAACCATGTCTGGATCAAAAACGTCGACACCGCCGATTTTGATTTGATTTTCGGTTTCCTTGATTCAAAAGTTCCCACTAATCTCCTTTCACTGTATATCACTTTAGAAAGCGACGCCTCTGTTAAAAATTACCTGAGAACAAAATTTAAAATAGTTAAAGCTGCGGGCGGCCTTATCAGGAAGAAAGAGAAATTTCTAATGATCTACCGCATGAAAAAATGGGACTTACCCAAAGGCAAGAAGGAGAAAAACGAAAAATATAAGCAAACTGCTGTAAGAGAGGTTGAAGAAGAGTGCAATGTTTCTGTGAAACTTGGTCGAAAGATATGTACCACATGGCATACCTATACAATGAACAAACATGCCATGCTTAAAAAGACACGATGGTATGTAATGGATTGCACAGATGACAGCAGAATGAAACCACAACTTGCAGAAGACATAGAAGAGACAAGGTGGATGAGCCAGAAGGAAGTGTACCACGCCCTCGAGCACTCGTATAAATCAATCAGCTACGTTTTTGAGCAGTACTACAGTAAGGTAGAAGCCTAAAAAAGCGGCGATTGAAATTACTTGGTTGCATTAAGCTCGAAAGGTAAAAAGTCAGACACATCACCTCCATACTTGTGAACCTCTCTAATAATAGACGAACTTATCCAGGCGAATTGAGGGGAAGTTATAAGAAAGACTGACTCCAGGTCGTGATAAAGTTTTCGGTTAATTTGAGAAATACTGTTTTCGTACTCGTAATCTGTAGTATTTCTTATTCCCCTTAAAAGAAACTTTGCTTTATGTCTTCTTGCAAACTCAGCAGTGAGCTCTGCATAGGTATAAACCTGTATATTTGGATAATTTTTAAAAGTCAGCTGGATGTACTTCACCATTTCATCTATAGGAAAGTACCTGTTGCTTTTCTGACTGTTATAGCCGATAGCAATAATAATTTCGTCAAATAGTTGAAGTCCACGCTTTACGATATCTTCATGACCTTTTGTGAAGGGATCGAACGAACCTGGAAAAAGTGCAATCTTCTTTTCTGCCATTTTGTTAAATCTATCGGAGCTATTTCTTTTTACTTCCCAATAAATGCATGCTGTATAAATCAAAGAAATGATGGTCCTGTATTTCATCAAACATATAGCCATAGCTGATGAAGGAAGGTCGGTGACCAAATACTACGTTGTTTACATACTTGTAAAATTCATGGTAATGCGGAGAGGTTTTTCCTATATAACCCCAAAGCATTACCTGGCTGGTACGTTGATTAAAGTTTAACGACTTTATTACAAGCATGATAAATTTAATGTAATCCGAAAACTGTTTTATAACAAACTGATTGTAGTAAAGTAGTTTTCCTTTAGAGCAGGAAATAATATGGAGCTTGAAGCGATCTACATAAATGTATAGAAACTGCTCTTTCCTGTTGAGTGCAAATTGTGTTACCCCCTCAATAAGGGAAGCAGACTGATGCAGGTACACAGGAGGATTATTGGGATAAAGACTATCGAGCCAATTTTTGAGGTCCTTCTGTATGGAGAAAATTGTTACAGCCTTAGATCTAGGATTGGTGATATAAACGATATCTTCTTCATCAGGGTCAACGGCAGCATTATACTTTAGATAATCATAGCTAGCCTCCTCCAAAAATAAAACTTCAGGCACCTGAACAAACTTGTTGTGTTTAATACAGATTTTTATCTGGTGCCAGAAAGCAGCCTTAAGAAAAGCGTGTGAGTCAAATAAACTTTCCAGGATTCTAAGGAGGTCCTGATGGGAGTTAAGGGAAGGGAATACGTAATCTTCCAACAGTAACATCCGGTCATCTTCAGAATTAATGACACCCACCTGCAAATCACGTGTGCCCATATGAATCAGCAAATAGTAAAGATGAATCTGATCTTCATCAAAACGTTCATCTTTAATTTTCTTGATTAGCTTAAAATTAAGCGCGGCTGTGTGCAAATCGTGTCGTTTAATGTGTCTTTACATTCTCCTACAATAATAGAGATTTTATGATGTAATATAAATAGTAGTTAATGATGAAAATTTAATTAAATACGATAAAAACCCTTCAAATTCTCTAAATCCGCCACTGTTTCAACCAAATGAAAGATTCCATGTACTTCAACTTTCGGTAATCTCTTAATTTCATTAAATGACATAAAGCGTACCGCTTCTATTATTTGAATTTCCGGGTCACTTCCTTTTTTAACCTTTCCGTTTTGTGAGCTAACACTATAGAATACTTCAATGGAATGAATGGGATCTTGAATGTATTCACAACCAAAAAGAAAGCTCTCAACGCTTACGGTAAGTCCCGTCTCTTCACAAAACTCCTTCTCAATAGTTTCAATTATAGAGTCACCAAATTCGACACCACCTCCTGGGGGAGCCCAGAAGTTAGTATCTGTAATTCCCATGTGATTCACCATGAGAATGCTATCACCTTTTCGGCAAATGCCGCACGCACGAACGCGTACTTTGTTGCCGTATACTTTTGCTACCTCTGCATCCATATTAAAAACTCAGATTTACAGGTATAAAGTGGAATGCCAAAGTCATAAAAATTTAAGTGTTAAAGAAGTGTTAATGATATGTTTTACAGCGAAATCAAGTTTTTGGAATCAAGTTTGATCGTTAAATTTGAAAAAAAATAAAATATGAAGAAGTTTTTGTTTTTAATCGTTGTACTTGGTTTCGCTGTCCAGGTGTTTGGACAGGAGTCTAAGGCAACTCAGGGACCTGTCATTACCTGGGATAAGAAAACTCATGATTTTGGTGATATTAACCAAGGTGATAAAGTTGAGCACACTTATTACTTCACAAATACCGGTAATGAACCTTTAATTATTACAAATGTTCAGGTTAGTTGTGGTTGCACTACCCCAAAGGGGTGGCCTCGCGATCCAATTCCTCCAGGGGCAAAAGGAGAGCTAAGCATTTCTTTCAACAGTGCTGGTAAAATGGGTAAGCAAAATAAACCTATTACCATTGTTTCAAATGCAGTTAACGCAGAAGGTTCTCAGGTTACTTTTACTACTAACGTATTAGATAAAAAACCTCAATAAGGAGTTTGCAGTAATGCGCTAAAAAAAGCCGCTTTTTAAGTGGCTTTTTTATTTTTCCAATCTCGCACTTGTTAGTATTCCAAAGAAGTTAAATATCCAACCGGCGATAAAGAATAACCCACCTATAGGAGTAATGGCACCGAGAAATTTAATACCAGAAAAACATAGTATATATAGGCTGCCACAAAAGAAGACAATGCCGATAGAGAAACATGTGGCAGCATAATTAAAATGCTTCAATGCAAATTTTGTATTTAGCAAACCAGCTACAAGAAGTGCGAAAGCATGGTAGAATTGATAACGGACAGCAAGTTCATAAGTATCCGTTCTTCCGGAACTAGCCAACATGTCTTTCAGTGCATGTGCTCCAAAAGCCCCTAGTACTACTGCTAGTCCGGCAAACAAACTTCCGGTAAGTAAAGCTGATCTTCCTGTCATTTTTCTATTGCTTATTTAAGTAATTTCGTTCTCCAAATATAGCTGAACCCACCCGTACCATTGTGCTTCCTTCTTCGATCGCAATTTTAAAATCACCGCTCATGCCCATAGAGAGTTCCTTCATTTGAACATTAGCGGGTAACGGTGATTGCCGAAGTCGTTCAAAAAGAGTTCTTAATCCTTTAAACTCTTTTCTAATCTGATCCTTATTATCCGTAAACGTCGCCATCCCCATCAGTCCTACTATTGAAACATTGCCGAGTTCACTTATTGAGGAGGAGATAAGATTGGTTACCTCTTCTTCAGAAAGTCCAAATTTTGTTTCTTCTTCAGCAATGTGGATTTGAAACAAACATGGGATTACGCGGTCGTTCTTTTTTGCTTGCTTATTAATCTCTTCAAGAAGTTTTACACTATCAACCGCATGGATAAGAGAAACAAAGGGGGCAATGTATTTTACTTTGTTTGACTGTAAATGGCCGATAAGATGCCATTCAATATCCTTCGGGAGATTCTCGTACTTGTCCGTCAGTTCCTGAACTTTATTTTCTCCCATTATTTTATGGCCGGCCTCATATACCTCCCTGACCTTTTCTACCGGATGAGTTTTGGTTACAGCAATTAGTTTGATGTCGGCGGGCAAGAGCTGCTTAATGTGCTCTAAGTTTGTTCTGATGCTCATACTGCAATGTTATTATAGAATCACAATTGTTCATAATCTTACACCACCAACAATAATAGTTGCTCGTAGTATCATAAGTGCCTATTTTTAACCCCTTAAACGAGCGACTAATTTATTACCTATGGCGATAATTGGCACCTTGCTGAAAAAGGGGATCAGGATCCGTGAAATGCTTGAGCAGGAATATACTTCGCCTTTCGACCTGCAGAAGAAGGAGTTAAAGGAATTGCTGATGGCCGCAAGCCAGACAGAATTTGGGAAGTACTATAATTTCTCGGAGATCCTTAATGGCTTTAGAAAAGGGAATAAGGAGTTTTACAATAAGTTTAAAACCAACGTTCCTGTTCATACATACAACAAAATATACAGTGACTGGTGGAAACTTGCACAAAAGGGTGTGAAGAATGTCTGCTGGCCAGGACGGGTAAAATATTTTGCTTTAAGTTCCGGTACTTCAGAAGCTTCGTCAAAATATATTCCTGTTACCAAGGAAATGACGAAGGCCATTCAAAAGACAAGTGTTCGCCAGATACTTACGTTATCAAAGTATGACTTACAACCGGAGGTTTTTGAAGCCGGAATTTTAATGCTCGGCGGGAGTACGCACCTAAATAAGAAGGGTAGCTTTTTTGAGGGTGATTTAAGTGGTATTCAGGCCGCAAGACTTCCTTTCTGGTTTCAGCACTTCTACAAGCCTGGTAAAAAAATAGCGAAGACCAGAAGCTGGGATGCAAAGCTCGATGAAATTGCAAGCAAGGCTAAGGACTGGAATATTGGTATCATTGTGGGAGTTCCTGCCTGGATACAAATTCTTATAGAAAAGATTTTGAAGTACCACAAGCTTCAGAACATTCATGAAATCTGGCCGAACTTAATGGTGTATGTGCACGGCGGTGTTTCGTTTGACCCCTATAGAAAAGGATTTGAAAAGCTGTTAGGTCGTCCGATTTATTACATAGAAACTTACCTTGCCTCAGAAGGTTTTATTGCTTTCCAGGCATTTCCTAACCGGAAAACAATGCGGTTGGTACTTAACAATGGCATCTTTTATGAATTTGTGCCATTTGAAGATAAGAACTTTGATGCCAATGGTGAAGTAAAACCTGATGCGGAAACTTTGTTGATAGATGAAGTTGAAGAAGGAAAAGAGTATGCGCTTTTGCTTTCCAGCTGCGCTGGTGCATGGCGTTATCTGATTGGTGATGTTATTAAATTCACTTCACTCGAAGAGTCTGAAATTGTTATCACAGGAAGAACAAAACATTTTCTTAGCTTGTGTGGCGAACATCTTTCAGTAGATAATATGAATAAGGCAATAGAGCTTGTTGCCAATGATCTTAATATAACTATTCCTGAATTTACTGTCGCGGGCATTCCGCATGAGTCTCTTTTTGCACACCAGTGGTATGTAGGCACGGATGGAAACGTAGATCCAAAAATTGTTAAGGAGAAACTAGATGCGCATTTGAAAGTTTTGAACGACGATTATGCTGTTGAACGAAGCGCAGCATTGAAAGAAGTATTTGTTAACGTTCTTCCTGTAAAAACATTTTATAACTGGATGGAACATAAAGGTAAAGTAGGGGGGCAGAATAAATTTCCTAGGGTTATGAAAAAGGCGCAGCTGGATGAATGGAAAGCTTTTCTTCAAACACAAGTTAATGGACATAATTCTTAATGGCATATTCTCTGGTATTGTACTGGCATTTCTTATCGGGCCTGTTTTCTTCACCATTCTACAAACAAGTGTTGAACGGGGATTTTGGAGTGGTTTCTCTGTAGCTGTTGGTGTTTCGTTAAGTGATGCCATCTACATTTTCCTATGTTACCTCGGGGTTTACCAGGTTTTTGATAAGGGGAATTTCCGTGAATATCTGGCGTACTTTGGCGGTATTGTACTATTGTTATTTGGCCTCTACTATCTTCTTATAAAGAGCCGGAAGCTTTCAAAATATGACCCTGAAAGAATAAAGACACAAAAACCAGTTCGTTTATTTTTAAAAGGTTTCATCATAAACGGACTTAGTCCAATGGTGTTGATTTTTTGGTTAGGAACCGTAGGGGTGGCAACTACAAAATTTGGTTATGCTACACCTGGCAAAGCTATTCCATACTTTGCGGCTATTGTAGGAACTGTGTTTATTACAGATATTTTAAAGGCTAAACTTGCTGATAAACTCCGCTCTGCTTTAACACCAAAGTTCATCAAAACCTTAAACATTGTAGTTGGTATAGTAATGGTAATCTTTGGTGGCAGATTAATAGCAATGGCAGATAACTTCTCAACGTTTTAGCTTCCGTTTCTTTGTTTAAAATTAGATGCTACCTAATCCTGCAAAACGTTTGACAGGAACGTCGATTTCAAAAGAAGCCATAAAAGGAAAAATGCAATTGCCCATTGAAGGTAGATGAAGTAATAGTCTGATGTGTCCTTAAACCTTGTCTCTTTAATCTCAGCCTTCTCAAACTGATCTATCTTAGTAAACACTTGCGCCAAAGCCTGGTTATCCGTTGCTCTGAAAAATTCTCCTCCTCCGATATCTGCCATCTTCCGAAGTGTAGTTTCATCGATGGTATTTTCGATCATATTGGGTCTACCAAAAAAATCTTTACCATAAGGCACCAATCCCTCTTTGCCAACTACAATGGTGTAAATTTTAATTCCATAGGCTGATGCCAACTCCGCTGCTGTGATAGGATCTATATTACCTGCAGTATTATCCCCATCGCTTAATAGTATACATACTTTGGATTTTGTTGTTGACTCCCGCATCCGGTTTGTAACCACTGCCATCGCACTGCCTATTGCTGTTCCCCTGCTTTCAATCATCTCAAAATGAATGTCTTTAATATAAGCACGCAGCAGATCATAATCAGTAGTAAGCGGAGCCAGAGAAAAGGCATCGCCAGAGAAAACCACCAGGCCAATACGATCCTGGATGCGACCTTGAATAAAATTAAGAGCCACTTGCTTTGCTGCTTCCAGACGATTGGGCTGAAAGTCTTCTATCTGCATGGACTGTGAAATATCAAGTGCTATCATGATATCAATACCTTCTGTCCACTGCTCTACTTTTTCATTTGTTTTCTGTGGCCTTGCTAATGCTGTTAAAACGAGGAGCAGGACAATCATCAGCAGAAACTCAGGAATTAACCTTATCAGGTTAAGCGGTGAACTTTTAAGGTCTTTGGATGTTACTGCTACCGGAAGTTTTTGATTAAAGCGCTGACGTAACAGCCACCTGATTAGAAAAAATATGGGCACTGCAAAAAGCGCATACAATATTTCCGTTCTCTCCCAAGTGAAAGATCGTAATGTAACAGGGTTAAACCAATCTAAGGAATACCATGGTTCTATGAACTCATTTTCCATCCTTTACCTCCTTTATCTTTATTCTGAAGTGGTCATCCGCAACCTTCCGCAATTGCTCTAACGGGTCAATAACTGATGTGTTATGACCATAGATAGCGCGGTCTATCAACTGAAGGTTTTGACCTAAAACACTATCATTTTGAAGTAAAATTGTTTCTCGTGTTGTAAGTTTCGTATATGGTCTTGCTTCGAGCTGTTCCATATACCTTTTCCATAATGTTAATGCAGTTTCTGCGTGGGATGCAGAAAAAGTTGTAGTAAGCTGATTTACAATCCGCGTATAAGCTTCAATAAATTGGTTGTGGTTCCTCTGTAATCTTTTCGCTTTAAAGTACCTGGAGATCCGCTTTCCAAAAATAATCCATACAATAATTGCAAGTATGATTAATACAACAACTACAATAAGGAGTATAATATAATTGAATTGATAACCTACATCAACGTATGCAGTAGTCTCTCGTAACGGAAGTTTGTCAATACTCAAACTGTCTGGTACGTTTTTTACAAGCAGTGTAAGCCTTATCGTATCTGCTTGTGAAAGGTAGGAGGTGCAATCTTGTTCATTTACTACATAAACAGGAAGTTGGAGGGCTTGTGATTCGTCAAGTTCAAAAGTCGTTAAATAATATACCACACTATCTACGCTGATGCTATCTGTTGTTTCTGTTGCAAAGTATCGGCGCTTTTGATATTCAAAGGTGTTAAATTTATAAGCAGAATCAGGAAAGAGAACGTTGATGTTACTTGGATGTTTTGAAGTAAGATAAAAGGCAGTCTGCTCCCCCACTTTTAAACTATCAGAAAGAAAGCCCCCTGATACCTTAATATTTTGAGCATGCGTTTCTATTTGAACTAGTATGAGGAGAAAGATGAATCCGAAAGTAAATGACGGAATTAATCCTTTTGTGTTATTCAAAAATGTAAATCTGCGCCTGATCATTTCTGCTAACCTCAAGTTGTTTTTAATGATTTGTTTCTCACTTTAAACAGTCTGAGTAGTTGTGGTACATAATCTTCATCTGTATCCAGTGAAAGAAAGTTTATCTGATGTTTTCTGCTGAACTGATCTAACTCGGTTTTACGTTGAAGGAACCTTTTAGTTATCTTTTCCCGAAAGTCGCCAAAGGAAGTATTGATCCAAAGAGTCTGTTTTGTCTCTTTATCTAAAACAGGAATAATTCCGAGTTTTGGCAAACGGGTTTCACGCTTGTCGCTGATTTGAATTACTACAAGGTCGTGTATTCTTGCCAGCGATTTCAGATTATGAAAATAAGAATCCTCATCAATAAAATCGGATATAAGAATAATCACGCTTCTTCTCTTAATCGTGTTTAACGCAAAGGATATAGCCTTGCTTAAATTCGTTTTTAATGATTTGGGTTTTAGTCTGGCAAGTGTACTTATAATCTCATATGCCTGTAAAGGCCCTTTCAGCGGTTTAATATATTTTTCCTTTATATCAGAGTAGCAGATTAAACCAACGTGGCTGGACTCTTTGGCGGCTGAAAGAGCTAGAACACCGCAAATTTCTTTCCCTACATCTGCCTTTGTTCTACCCTTACTTCCGATATCCTCAGATGCGCTTACATCAAGTATAAAGAATACGGTTTGTTCTTTTTCTTCCCGAAAGGTTTTCACAAATGTACCATGTCCTTTTGCTGATACATTCCAATCAATAGTTCGGATATCGTCACCGTATTGATAAGGCCTCACATCATCAAACTCGAGTCCGGTACCTTTAAAAATAGAATGGAAATCCCCCTGCATCTGACTATTAATAGCCTTGCGTATCTGAATCTCGTATTTCCTTAATTTTTTAAGAATCTCTTTCAAGCTCGTAATGTTATTAGCATACGTTTTGCTTCCCAAAAGCAAAACGGCCAAAAATAGAACAATTATGAGTATTTTGCGTCACCCAAACAGAGAATAGGTTAATAAGAATGGTAAACGGCTTCAGGTATTTGATTATTATATTAGCGGCAAGCTTGTCGGTTTCCTCCTGCACGCGGAGTGAAAAATTGCCGGCGGGTATTCTGGCAAAAGAAGAGATGATTAAGATTTTAAAAGAGGTATATATTTCGGAAGAAAAGGTTAACCGGCTTGGCTTAAACAGAGATACCTCAGAGAAGGTTTTTAACTATATGGAAGGGAAGGTTTATGAAAAATACGGAGTTCCTGATTCTGTTTTTGATGCTTCCTTTGATTATTATATGGATAGACCCAAAGAAATGGAACAAATTTATACAGCTTTGGTTGATTCATTACAGCTTATGGAGCAACGTGCTCCCAGCACTCAGAATTAAACATGATATTTCCCGATTCATTCGAACAAAAGTTAGGCTTCGATACCATCCGGCAACGCATACAATCGTACTGCCTCTCAGAAACTGGTGCGGGGTACGTTGATAAAATGCGTTTTAGTCAGGATGCAGATTTTATTAAAATACTGTTACGCCAAAGTCTTGAATTCAAGCAGATACTCGAAAAGGGAGAAACTTTTCCTTCGCGCTTCTTCTATGATGGAACTGCCTGGCTTCAAAAGATAGCATTGGAAGGAAACTACCTCGATGCAGATGATTTTCTAAGACTTGCCAATGCACTTGAGACTATTATTGCTTGTCAAAGCTTCTTGGCAAAATCAAAGGAGATATATCCTCAGCTACACAAGCTATCAGAGCCGGTGGCTATTACAAGCCAGGTACCTCAGCTTATTATTCAAAAGATTGATGATAAAGCGCAGGTGCGGGATTCCGCAAGTAATGAGCTAAAGGAAATACGCAAGCGGTTAAGAGAAGAACAGAGCCGGCTAAGAAGACTTGCTGATCAGCTGTTTCGACAGGCAGTGGAGCATAAATGGGTACCTGAAGGTGCACTGCCTACAGTACGCGATGGAAGAGTTGTAATACCAATTTTAGCGGAGCACAAAAGAAAACTTAAAGGTTTTATTCTTGATGAGTCAGCTACCGGCCAGACCGTTTTCATGGAGCCCACAGAAATGTTAGACACAAATAATGAAATCAGAGATCTTGAACATTCCGAAAAAAGAGAGGTAGTTAAAGTTCTTAAAGAAATAACGGATGCATTAAGGTTACAACTTCCTTCTCTTCGGCAAGCCTTTACATTTCTTTCTCAGATTGATTTTATCCGTGCAAAGGCAAAGTTCGCAGTTGAAACAGAGGCAGAGCTTCCTATAATCGAAAAGGGTCCCGAACTCACCTGGTACAACGCAAAGCATCCACTTCTATATCTCAGCTTAAAGGGTAAAAGAGAAGTAGTGCCTTTGAACATAGAGCTCGATCCCATCGGCAGAATGTTGCTCGTCTCCGGACCTAATGCGGGTGGTAAATCAGTAACGTTAAAAACGGTTGGGCTGCTTCAATATATGGTGCAGTGCGGACTGCTGATACCTGTTTCTGAACGATCAAGAGTTGGTGTATTTCAGGATATCTTTTTGGATATAGGTGATCAACAATCAATAGAAAATGACTTAAGTACTTACAGCAGTCACTTACGAAACATGAGTGTCTTTATTAAGTCTGCTAATGACAGATCCCTGGTTTTGTTGGATGAACTTGGTTCAGGTACTGATCCTAACTTTGGTGGAGCTATTGCCCAGGCCGTATTGCAAGAACTTGTAAAGAAGAAGGTATGGGGTTTGGCAACAACGCACTATTATAACCTGAAGTTATTCGCAGGACAAAGACAAGGCATTCGAAATGCAGCGATGCGATTTGATGACAAGAACCTGGTGCCACTGTACGTTCTTGATATTGGTAAGCCCGGAAGTTCTTTTGCATTAGAAATAGCCCGGAAAACAGGTCTGCCAAAAGAGACTTTGGAGGAAGCAGAGAAATTGGTCGGTAAAGACTTGGCAGGTTTTGAAACACTTGTGAGGAGTCTAGAGAAAGAACGCCAGGAGTTGAGTGAGAAAATTAAACGCCTCGAAAAGCAGGAGATAGAATTAAAGCAATCGTTGAATAAATATCAGACACTTTCTACCGAGCTAGAGATAAGGAAAAAAGAAATAATTTCTAAAGCTAAGGAAGAGGCCTCTGAATTATTAAAGAACACAAACAGGGAAATCGAAAAGACGATTCGCCATATAAGGGAAAACAGGGCCGAGCGAAAAGAGACACAAAAAGTGAGGAAGAACCTTGAATCCCTCAACCAGCGTGTTGCCCAGCCACAGGAGAAAAAAGAAAAAGCAAAAGAAGCGATTGGTGAAGGAGATCGCGTGCGTATCCACGGGCAGGAGGGAAGCGGTATCGTAGTGTCTTTAAAAGGTAAAAACGCCACCGTTCAGTTTGGAGAATTGAAATCCCTTGTTAATGTTTCTAAACTTGAGAAGTTGGGCGCCGGAATGGAGAAAGAAGTTTCGGCTAAACTGCGATCAGTAGGAATAAATATCTATGAAAAACAGGCGCACTTCAGTAGCACACTAGATGTAAGGGGAAAACGTGTAGATGAGGTAATTCCAATGTTGGATCAATTCCTGGACACAGCCATTCTTCTCGGGCAAGGTGAACTAAGAATTTTGCATGGTAAAGGAGAAGGGGTGTTGCGCAAAGTAATCCGGGATCATCTTAGGAATTATAAAGAAGCGGCTTCTGCTGCTGATGAACATGTTGAGCGTGGCGGGGATGGTATTACGGTAGTGATTTTAAAATAAAATGGTATTGAATAAAGCAAAAGGGGTTATTCAATTAACCCCTTTTGCTTTTATTATTTTAGTAAGATTCCTATTGAACCTTGGTGAATTTAAAATCCCATCCGCCTTCAACATTCTTGGCTCTGCCACCCGATGCCGCATACGGCTCTCCTGTAAAGGTAAAGCTCATTGTCAGTTCTGTATCTGTAACAGAATATTGAATATTAGTTTGATCATCACGAATCAAGTTCGTTTTTGCATTTGATCCAAATTCAAAGGAGCCACTCGCCGGCCACGCACTTGGGCCCTGTGGTCTTCCAAGGGCTTCATACTTTGCTCTTGTTTTACCATCCTTTGTTATTACTAATTGAAATTTTGAATGATCAAGCGGAGGCGTCGACCCTTCGAACAAAACTTCTGTGGCGTTCCAGGTTCCAACTAACTTATCAATTTGAACTTCTCTATCAGACTTTTCATCATCATCGCCGCCGCAGCTAACACTAAAAGTAGCCATGGCAACGAGCATTAATAATGTTAGAATTTTTGCTGTTATTTTCATTATCCCAAATTTGTTATAGCGAATATGCCTTTTAAATACCAATATTCAAACTTTGTACCCGCTATCCTGCTTAAATACAATCAGACGTTATTTAGTAACCGCTTTTGCCATACTTACTTATAACTCAATATGTCTATCCGCTTGCTGTTTTCAGGATATTCCTGTGGATTATTTGATGCAATTATAACTGTGCATTCCTTTGGCACTTTCAACAACTGATTGTAGTACCAGTTAAATGCAGTTTGATCTAGGTTTGTGCCTGGCTCATCTAAAAAAACAATATCAGCTTCAGTATAAAAGGCCAACCCTAGTTTTAGCCTTTGTTTCATACCTGATGAGAAGTTCTGGATGTGCTTAGATCCCGCATTTTCCAGGTACATGATATTTTTTAATTCCGCTAAGGTCAGTTCATACCTGATATTCCTCATTCCAAAATGAAAGCTAAGATGTTCATCGAGGGTAAATTCCTCGATGAGATCCATATATGGGGTTGCTACAGCAATCTTTTTGTAAATATTATCAATGGCAATCTCACTGTTATTGACATTGTAATAGGTTAAACTTCCATCCGTAGGCGGAATTGCTCCGGTTATTACCTGAAGAAGAGTTGATTTCCCCGAACCATTTGGTCCAGTAAAGACATAAATACTGCCCCTGTTAAATTGATAGGTTAAGTTTCTGAAAATCCATTCGCGATTAAATCGCTTGCTTAAATCTTTAATCTTTATCAATGGTATTTCAGTAACCATAAGTAGCGAAATTCTATCCCACTGACTTAATCATTACTGCCATAGCCTTTCATTATACCTCTTTCCGAAGTTTTAATGAAATCAAGGATGTAATCTCTTTCAGGGCTTTGTGATATTTCAGCTTCTACCTTTTCTATGGCTTTCGATATATTCATTCCCTTCAAAAATATATACCTGTAGATATCCTGGATGTCGTTGATTTTTTCTGAAGTAAAACCTCGTCTGCGCAAGCCAACTGTGTTTATACCTGCATAAGAAATGGGTTCGCGCGCTGCCTTTGTATAAGGAGGAATATCTTTTCGTACAAGAGAACCACCACCAATGTAAGCATGAGCACCAACTTTTGAGAATTGTTGTACCGCACATGCACCGCCAAAAATGGCATAATCGTCAATTAGTACATGCCCAGCCAGCTGAACAGTATTACCAAGAATACAATAGTTACCAATAATACAATCGTGGCCTACGTGAGCATAAGCCATTATTAGGCAATTTGAACCTATAACTGTTTTGTATTTATCTATTGTACCTCTGTTGATGGTTACACACTCCCGGATGGTTGTATTGTCTCCGATCTCAGTAGTAGTGTCTTCACCTTTAAATTTCAAATCCTGAGGAATACCAGAAATAACAGCGCCAGGGAATATCTTGCAATTTTTGCCTATTCTTGCGCCACTCATTATTACGGCACTCGGACCAATCCAACAATCATCACCAATTACAACATTTTGCTGAACCGTGGCGAATGGCTCAATGGTAACATTGTTACCTATTTTCGCCTCAGGATGAACATTTGCTAACGGAAATCGACTCATGAATCTTTTCTAACTATACTGGCAGTCATCGTTCCTTCACTTACTAATGTATTACCAACGAATGCCCTGCCGTTCATTTTTGCAATGCCACGTTTAATAGGTGCTACAAGGTCGCATTGAATAACCAGTGTATCTCCTGGGAGAACCATTTTTCTGAACTTCATATTCTCGACACCCAAAAAGTATGTCCAGTAATTCTCAGGATCCGGAACTGTATTAAGAACTAAAATTCCTCCGATTTGTGCCATGGCCTCTATTTGAAGCACACCCGGGAACACGGGGTTGCCTGGGAAATGCCCTTGAAAGAAATATTCATTAGCAGTAACGTTTTTCACGCCCGCTACGCTTTCATTATCAAGGTAAATGATTTTGTCTATCAACAGGAATGGATAGCGATGCGGCAGTGTTGCTGTAATTTTGTTAATATCCATTACAGGCGGTAAGCTTGGGTTGTACTTAGGACGCCCCTGTTTGTCTGCTTCGTGCATTGCACGCTTAAGTTTTTTTGCGAATGCTACGTTAGCTGCATGTCCTGGTCTTGCCGCAAGCACCTGAGCTTTCAACGGGCGGCCTGCTAACGCGAGGTCACCTACAATATCAAGAAGCTTGTGTCTGGCTGGTTCGTTTTTGTATCTGAGCTCAATGTTGTTTAAGATGCCTTCCTGCTTAACAGCCACCTTAGGCTTGCCAAGCATTTTAGCAATATTATCGAGTTCATTATCCTGAACGATGCGATCCACAATAACTATTGCGTTGTTTAAGTCGCCACCCCTGATAAGGTTATTTTTATAGAGCATTTCCAGTTCGTGGAGGAAGCAGAATGTTCTGCAGCTTGCAATCTCCTTTTCAAACTGGCGTATATCGGTAATAGATGCATGCTGGCTTCCTAAAACAGGAGAGTTGTAATCTATCATTACTGTAACCCTGTAGTCATCAAGCGGCAGTGCTGCAATTTCTACGTTCCTGGCTGCTTCACGGTAGAAGAGTGGATCCTGAACCTCAAAAAAATCGCGTAATGCGTTTTGTTCGTCAGTCCCTGCATCTTTTAATGTCTCAACAAATTGAATAGAACTTCCATCCATTATAGGACATTCAGGGCCATCCAGCTGAATAAGCACATTGTCTATTTCAAGACCAACCAAAGCAGCAAGTGTATGCTCAATTGTGCTTACACGAGCACCGCTTTGTTCTATGGTAGTTCCTCTTGAAACATCTACAACATTATCGCAGTCAGCATCTATTATTGGTGAACCTGGTAAATCTATTCTCTGAAATTTAATACCGTGGTTAGGTTTAGCAGGAAGAAATGTCATATTGGTTTGAACACCAGTATGAAGCCCAACTCCGGAAAGAGAGACTGATTTTTGAATTGTTTGCTGTTTAATATTAAGCATACCTATGAAAAGTCGGCAAATTTAACCCCAATTATTCAGATTAGCCAATAATTAAAAATTGTATTACGCAACGGTTTGAATAAGAAGGATAAAACCATCCCACTATTTGTCTATTTTATCCCCTTCGAGTTGATCAACCTTCTTCTCAAGATCTCTAAGTCCAGAGTGCAGCTCTGGTAGCTTCTTAAAAACAGCGTATGACTGAAAGTACTGTTTTGCGTCGAAGGCAGGGGAACCAAGTATGCGCTCACCTTCTTCAGTAATGGATTTAAGAATACCCGCTTGGGCGCCAATGCCGGTTTTATTTGCTATTTTAAGGTGGCCTGCAACTCCTACCTGTCCTCCAATGATACAATTCTCGCCAATTCGAGAAGAACCTGAAATGCCTGTCTGAGCAGCAATAACTGTATTTTTTCCTATTTCTACGTTGTGTGCTACCTGTATTAGATTATCGAGTTTTACGCCTTTACGGATAGTAGTAGCATCGCCCATTAACGTAGCACAGTCAATAACCGTATTCGCACCAATTGATACATTATCTTCAAGAACAACATGGCCCATTTGAGGGATTGTTTTGTACGTGCCATCTTGCTGGGGTGCAAATCCAAAACCGTCACTTCCTATCACCGCCCCAGAATGTACAGTACAATTAGCGCCAATGCGTGTACCAGCATAAATTTTTACTCCTGCATATAAAATAGTATTGTCACCAATAACTACGTCATCACCAATATACGCGTTAGGATATATTTTTACATTGTTCCCTATCTTAACTTTATTGCCGATGTAAGAGAAAGCTCCTCTGTAGACACTAGAACCCACAACGGCATTTTCACTTATGTAACTTGGCTGTTCAACTCCTACTTTCTGAAAAGTTATCATTTGATGATATTGCTCAAGCAAAGCAGTGAAGCTTACATAGGGGTCATCAACAAGAATCAACGTGGATTGTACTTCCTTTTTCGGTTGAAAATCCTTTTTAACAATTACAGCTGATGCCTGCGTTGTATAGATGAAAGGTTCGTATTTTGGATTTGATAAAAACGCGATCTGGCCTTTTTTTGCTTCTTGTATTTTGGCAAGCATGTTGATCTTCTCATCTCCATTTCCTTTAACCTGACCACCGATCAGAGCTGCCACTTGATTAATTGTAAATTCCATAGTGCTTAGTTATAATGATAGCTGAAGGATGGTGTTTATCCTGCTTGCCACAATGCGCAAAGATAGTTTTGTTAAATGGCTTTTCCAGTAGCTGGCCAAGAAGTTTCAAGGCACTTGTATGTAAGAAAGTACTAAACTAATCTAAATAATCTATCACACGGTTATATCCTTCGGCCAGCATAAATAGTTTTTCTTTACAATACGGCTAAATGCCTTAATATTAGGCAGATCAGAAGCCTGCGCAATGTCAAGTAATTCCCCCTTCTTGGTGAGAATGTTAATTTTCTGGCCTTCTGCATAAGCTTCATTCGTTACAGTGCCATAAGAAAAAAGGTACTGAGACTCGGCTCTAAGTGTTTTATATTTTTTTGATACGTCTGTACGAATGCGTTCAATCAGGTTTTTCTTAATAGGGTCTGAACTTAAAATGATTTTAAATAATCTTCTTTCAAGCAGCATTCGTGATAAGGTTGATAGGATCTTGTCATTGTTGTTAATCCAGCATTTTATGGCTCCCCAAATGTCGTTGTCATCTAAAACCCCAAAAGCATGTAATGCTTTTTTGTCTTGCTTAAGGTCTGATATAGAAAGATTATTTGCGAGAAAGAATTTCAATGCATCACTTGCTGGAATGTCTGCTTCCGCACGCATAAGCGTTTGAGCTCTTTTGATAATATTCACCAACATTCTTTCTGCGCTCACCGTTGTTTTATGAAGATAGACCTGCCAGTACATCAACCTTCTGGCAGTAAGAAAATTTTCAATGCTATAAATTCCCTTCTCTTCAACAACAAGCTGATCTTTATAAACATGAAGCATCGAAATAATTCTGTCGACACCTATTGTTCCTTCCTGAACGCCCGTAAAGAAACAATCTCGTTTCAGATAATCGAGCCTGTCTATGTCCAGCTGACTTGAAACTAACTGGTGAAAGAATTTTCGGGAATAGCTATTCCTAAAGATTTTTAACGCAAGCGATAGTGCCTGATTAAAGTGATCGTTTAGTTCTAACATGAGCATGTATGAAATGCTTTCATGCTTAATGCCCTGCAGCAAAGAATCTTCTAATGCATGTGAAAAAGGGCCGTGGCCCAGATCATGTAACAAAATAGCGATCTGCGTTGCTTCATACTCTTCATTTGAAATCTCAACTTTCTTCTGCCTTAGGTTATCCAATACTAACCCCATCAAGTGCATTGCGCCAAGTGCATGCTGAAACCGTGTATGCAGTGCTCCCGGATAAATTAAGTCGGTTAAACCCAGCTGCTTGATGTGCCTTAGCCGCTGAAAGTAAGGATGTGAGATAATATCAAAGATTAGCTCACTTTTTAAAGTTATGAATCCATAAACTGGATCATTAATGATTTTCTTTTTGTTCAAACTTATACCGGGCTTAATATTTGATATGATTGCCGGTAAAATTACATGGATTCGTCAACACACCAACAAACAACATACTAGAATCACATGTTTTTAACGGTTTTATGAAATAAAGCCGTATTATAAATTGATATTTTTAACTTGACGCAAAAAAATCTGCTTATGCAACGATACAACATTCTTTGGGCTGATGATGAAATAGATTTACTGAAACCGCATATTATGTTCCTCGAGCAGAGGGGTTATGATATAACGCCAGTAAATAATGCAGCTGATGCAGTAGAGATGTGCGATGAGAAAAGCTTTGACGTGGTTTTTCTGGATGAGCACATGCC
Organism: Chryseosolibacter indicum; assembly: GCF_018598585.1. Taxonomy (GTDB): domain Bacteria; phylum Bacteroidota; class Bacteroidia; order Cytophagales; family Cyclobacteriaceae; genus Chryseosolibacter; species Chryseosolibacter indicus. The sequence goes on along the minus strand of NZ_JAHESD010000005.1, from coordinate 147,323 downwards.
CGGAATGTCTGGTCTGGAGGCATTAAGTCAGATAAAAAATACAAAGCCTAATTTGCCGGTGGTGATGATCACCAAAAATGAAGAAGAGCATATTATGGAAGAGGCGATAGGCTCAAAAATAGCTGACTACCTTATCAAGCCCTTAAACCCAAGCCAGATCCTGTTGTCTGTAAAAAAGATACTAGACAATAAACGGCTTATTACTGAGAAGATTAACCTGAGTTATCAGCAGGAATTCAGGAAGATAAGTATGGCTTTTATGGATAATATGAACCATGAACAATGGGCTGAAATCTATAAAAAGCTGATCTATTGGGAGCTAGAAATGGAGGGCAACCACGACATGGGTGAGGTGCTTGAAATGCAAAAGATTGAGGCTAATGCCAACTTTGCGAAATTCATTATCAGAAATTATGATGGCTGGTTAAACGATCCTAAATCTGATAAACCGCTGTTGTCGCACCAGTTAATGAAACGTAAAGTTTTTCCAGAATTGGGGAAAGGCAAGCCAGTCTTTGTCCTACTGATAGACAACCTGCGTTATGATCAGTGGAAAGTAATTGAGCCCGTATTATCGGAATATTTTACAATTGATAAAGAAGATCATTACTATTCGATATTGCCTACTACAACGGCCTACGCACGCAATTCGATTTTCTCAGGGCAGCTGCCCAGTGAAATGGCTAAAACTAACCCAAACCTTTGGGTAGGTGAAGACGAGGAAGAGGGAAAGAACAATTCTGAAGATGAATTTTTACAAAAACAAATAAGGCGTAATAACCTTCAGGTAAAGACCTCTTATCACAAAATCAAAAACCTTGAAGAAGGCAGGAGTCTGGCTGATACGGTTAATAATCTGTTTAGTAACGATTTGAATGTAATTGTCTATAACTTCGTAGACATGCTTTCACATGCCCGGACAGATATGGCAATGGTTCGGGAACTCGCACCTGATGAATCAGCATATCGTTCTATTACAAAGTCCTGGTTGCTGCATTCCCCGCTATTGGAAATAATTAAGAAAATAAGTGAAAAGAATGTAAAGCTTATACTTACTACCGACCATGGTACAATAAGGGTAAAAAAACCATTTAAAATTATTGGTGATAGATCTGTTAACACCAACCTCAGATATAAGCAGGGAAAGAATCTTGGTTATGAAGGGGATAAAGTAATGACCGTAACGAAGCCCGAAAGATTATTTCTTCCAAAAATGAATGTGTCTACTACTTATGTTTTTGCCATTGAGGATCAATTCTTTGCATACCCCAACAACTATAATTACTACGTAAATTTCTATAAAGATACATTTCAGCACGGTGGCATAAGCATGGAAGAGATGATCATTCCTATAATTTTCCTAAATTCGAAAAATGTTTCATGATGTCAAGGATCGGATATTTGAGAATGTTGCGATATCGGATTTGCCAAAGGTTGCCAAAGATCTTTTGAAGGAAGCAATGGGATGCAGGGTTTGGTTATTTAATGGCGAAATGGGTGCTGGTAAAACCACGCTCATAAAAGAGCTATGCAACACCCTGGGCGTAGTTGATAATATGAGTAGCCCTACTTTTTCTATTGTTAATGAGTATGCTACGCTAAGTCATGAAACAATTTATCACTTTGATTTTTATAGAATTAAGAATGAAGCGGAAGCTTATGACATAGGAACGGAAGAATATTTCGATTCCGGGAATTATTGTTTCATTGAATGGCCTGAAAAGATACCCTCTCTAATTCCCCAAAATCATGTTGAAGTAAATATTACAACTCAATCAGAAACTTTAAGAACCATAGCCCTTTCTGTTCATGACGGACAAGAAAAAAACAGGATTTGAAGCACTAGCGAAAACAAGCCTGGCACCACAGGAGCAGCTTTTAAAAGTAAAGAAAGCGAAGAACTCTTTTTTCATAGGATTACCGAACGAAGTTTCATTACAGGAAAACCGAATAAGTTTAACTCCTGATGCAGTAGCCCTGCTCGTAAACAACGGACACGAAGTTTGGGTAGAAACAAAGGCTGGCTTAGGATCAAAGTTCACCGATAAGCTGTATAGCGATGCTGGTGCTAAGATTGTATACTCCCAGGAAGAGGTTTACAAGGCAGAGGTAATCCTTAAAATTGAGCCCCCTACATTAGAAGAAATTGAGCTGATGCATCCAGGGCAAGCGCTGATCTCTGCATTACAACTTGGTCATCTTAAAGTCGAAAATCTGAATGCACTTCTGAAAAAGAAGGTAACAGCATTAGCGTATGAATTTATAGAGGATAAGGTGGGCGGTATGCCGATCATCAGAGCAATGAGTGAGATCGCCGGAAGCACAGTAATGCTTATCGCTGCCGAATATCTAAGCACTGCCAATAACGGGAAGGGAGTAATACTGGGAGGTATAACCGGTGTACCACCCACCAAAGTAGTTATAATAGGAGCGGGAACAGTAGCTGAATATGCCGCACGTGCTGCCCTGGGGCTAGGTGCTGAAGTACAGGTGTTCGATAACCATCTTTATAAACTAAGAAGGATTAAGCATTTGCTGGGTCAACAAATTTATACTTCCACTATCGATACTATAACCCTCAGCGAGACTTTAAAAGGTGCCGATGTAGTTATTGGCGCCCTTCGCGCCGAAAAGGGCAGGGCGAGGCATGTAGTAACCGAAGATATGGTGAGCCAGATGAAACCGGACTCATTAATAATTGATTTAAGTATTGATCAGGGGGGATGCATAGAAACATCGGAAATTACAACTTTGAGTAAACCGGTTTTCAGAAGACATGGTGTTATCCATTATTGTGTTCCTAACGTGGCATCACGTGTGGCACATACTGCGACGACTGCCTTGAGTAATATATTTACCCCAACCATTTTAAGAGCCGCAGAAGAAGGAGGGATAGAGGAAATGATATTCTCTCACAAATGGTTTATGAAGGGCGTTTATACTTATAAAGGAGGATTGACAAACGAGCACGTAGCCCGTAAATTTGGTTTAAAGCATAAGAACATAGAGCTTCTTCTCGCCGCCAGATTTTAATCCAGATTTTTTTTAAAATCCAGGCAGGTATTTCTCCCATGTAGCAATAGAGTGGCATCAGTGTGGCATCGGATGTCTTATAGATGAGGTCCAGATGCGCTATAGATGATCTCCCATTGTTGTATAGATGATCTCCCATTTGTTCTCCCATATCCTCCCATAAAAAGGGTATTTTATGGGAGGAAAGTCAGTAGGCACTCTGCCGCTACACTGTAGCGGCACTACAAATGCTGAAATATGGGTGTTTTAGGCTAGTTTCTTCAGGCTTTCTTCCAAAGCGTTGATCTTAGCTTCTGCATCTGCTTTCTTCTTGCGTTCCATTTCAACAACCTGCGGAGGGGCACTGTTAACAAATTTCTCGTTCGATAATTTCTTATCAATGGAATTAAGAAAGCCTTTCTGATACTCAATCTCCTTGGTAATTGTCTCCCTTTCTTTGGCAACGTCTACCTTACCTTCTAGTGGTATATAGAACTCCGTTGATTGGATAACAAACGTGCTGCTTCCTGTGTCAGGAGCTTCTTTGACGAACGTGATATCCGTAAGGTTAGATAGTTTTTTAACGATGGGCCAGAACGCTTTAACCGGAGCGTTCTCTCCATCTTTAACCTGAAGCTTTAAGGCTTCTTTGGGTGATATGTTTTTGGCATTCCTGCTATTACGTATTTCAGTAATGATGTCAAAAGCAAGGGTGCTTTCCGTAAGGAGTTTCTTATCAAATGCTCCTGGCTTTGGCCACTGTGCTACAATGATACAATCATCTTCTTTTCTCTCTTTTAGCTCATGCCATAACTCTTCGCTGATGAAAGGCATAAAGGGATGAAGTACTTTCAGAAGTGTTTCAAAGAGTGAGATTGTTTTGTTGTAGGTAACTTCGTCGATGGGCTTGCCAAACTCAGGTTTGATCATTTCAAGGTACCACGAACAGAAGTCATCCCAGATCAGCTTATAGATGGCGTGTAGTGCATCCGAGATACGGAATTTATTGAAGTGGTCTTCAAGCTCCGTTAAGGATTCGTTCAGCCTGCATTCAAACCATTCAATAGCAATTTTGTTTTCTTCGGGTTGTGCCTCAGATACAGTTGTCCATCCCTTCACCAAACGGAAGGCATTCCAGATCTTATTGGCAAAGTTTCTTCCCTGTTCTACCAGTTTTTCATCATACAATAAGTCGTTACCTGCGGGAGCACTGAACAGCATACCCGTGCGAATAGCATCAGCGCCATACTGTTTGATGAGGTCTAACGGATCGGGTGAGTTACCGAGTGATTTAGACATTTTTCTTCCCAGCTTATCGCGAACAATACCGGTGAGGTAAACATTTTTAAATGGTTTTTCCTGGCGGTATTCATAGCCGGCAATGATCATTCGGGCTACCCAGAAGAAAAGTATTTCAGGGGCAGTAACCAGATCGTTGGTAGGGTAGTAATAGTTCAGATCAGCATTGCCTTTGCTCTTCGGATCTTTGAAGATGCTGGTATCAAATACAGCCATTGGCCAGAGCCAGCTCGAGAACCAGGTGTCCATTACATCCGGATCTTGCGTAAGCTCTTTGATCTCTGTTGCATACTTCTGTTTGTATGTTACTAATGCTTCTTCATGCGTTTTGGCGACTACATAATTGCCTTGGCCATCATACCACGCGGGTATGCGATGGCCCCACCAGAGCTGGCGTGAGATACACCAGTCGCGCACGTTGGACATCCAGTGATTATAGGTATTCTTAAACTTTGCCGGAATCAATTGAACGGTATCATCCATAACACGCTCATGCGCAGGTTTGGTAATGATATCCATTTTCACAAACCACTGCAGTGACAAACGTGGTTCTATAACGGCATCGGTTCGTTCAGAGAAACCAACACTACTAGTGTAGTCCTCTGCTTTAAGGAGAAAACCTTTCTGTTCCAGTTCTTTGGCTATTTTTTTTCTTGCAATAAAGCGGTCTTCACCCACAAAGATGGTTGCCTTGTCGTTGAGTGTTCCGTCTTCATTAAGAATATCAATTACTTCTAGATTATGTTTTTTGCCGAGCTCATAGTCGTTCATGTCATGAGCCGGAGTTACTTTTAAGCAGCCTGTACCAAAGTCTATCGCCACATATTCATCTTCAATGATAGGAATAGCGCGGTCGATCAAAGGGATGTAAACTCGTTTTCCTTTAAGGTGTTGGTAGCGTTCGTCTTTCGGATTTATACATATAGCGCTGTCGGCCATGATGGTTTCAGGGCGAACCGTAGCAATAGTTACAAATTCATCCTTCGCTCCTTCAATCGGATATTTGATATAGTATAACTTCGATTGTACTTCCTTATGATGAACTTCATCATCAGACAGGGCAGTTTTACCTACTGGGTCCCAGTTTACCATTCGCTTACCTCTGTAGATGTAGCCCTTGCCGTACAAATCAACGAACACATCAATTACGGCTTCATAGTAATCGGGGTCCATGGTAAACTTGGTACGATCCCAATCACAGGAAGCGCCAAGTTTTTTAAGTTGCTCCAGGATAATGCCTCCGTATTTCTCTTTCCATTCCCAAGCGTATTTTAAGAACTCTTCGCGTGAGAGGTCTGATTTCTTTATTCCACGTTCGCGCAGCATGGCAACAACCTTTGCTTCGGTAGCGATAGAGGCATGATCGGTACCAGGTACCCAGCATGCTTCCTTGCCTTCCATTCTTGCCTTGCGCACCAGTACATCCTGAATGGTATTGTTTAGCATGTGGCCCATATGCAGCACTCCGGTAACATTAGGCGGAGGGATGACGATACAGAAAGGTTCTTTATCAGGATTGGGCTCTGAATGAAAGAAGCCCTTTTCCATCCAATAGCTATACCACTTAGATTCTACTTCCGAAGGATTGTACTTGGTTGATAACGACATGCTTAAATTTCTTTAGACTACCTGTTTACTCAATCAGGAGGCGCAAAAATAAGGAAAATGGGCACATTGCGCAGACTTTAGAGCTTTGAAATAAAGCGAATCAGCCGCTTAAAGCAAAGAATCAGGAAAAGGAATTCTTTAACGTGTCATCCTTATTCTCCATTCAGACGGATACATATTGTTTATACGGTTTTGGATCACGTTTACCCATCCTAACCGCGTACCTTCATAGGCAAGTGAAGCAAATCCTTTTTCAACGTCTTTTATGTCTATTGTCTCTTTACGAAGATATTGAAGTGCTACAGGCAGTTCTACTTCAATAGAATTAAATGTGTCAGGATTTAAGATTATGGACAAGGCAAGCGAATGCTCGGGAATGAGTTTGTCGTGTTTCACTGTGGCGATGTTTGTTCCGCCATAAACGAATTTAAGATGTTGGAGTAAAAATTCTATTTCATCAGTTTTTTCAGCGCGTAATGCGAAGACAAGTTCGTTATGTTGTTTAAAAAGTAGTTTCTCAGGGTGTGAAACCCACGCGTTCAAAGATTCAATTACTCTCTTTGAAGGGGCGACAAGTTTCTTTTTACTTTTAATGGTTGCGCTTTCGCTGTATTCCTTCTTTCGTATTACAGAAATAAAAAAGCCTTCACCTTTTACTTTATTAGGGTAAAACTGGTATCCTGAAACTTTGTCTTTTACCACCTTTTCAATACCCCAAGAGAAATTAGTATTTAATTCAATAAATTCAATTTCCTTTTCCTGCTGTAGCCAGTAAAGATTCTCTTCATTTTCATCGGGGTTGTAGGTGCAGGTGCAGTAGATGAGAATGCCATCTGTTTTTAATGCCGGCCACACATCATGTATGATTCGTTTTTGCCTGGAAGAGCATAACGATGCATTTTCTACAGACCATTCATTAATAGCTTGAGGATCTTTTCGAAACAGGCCTTCACCAGAACATGGGGCGTCAACTACAATCACATCAAAGAAACCTTCAATGTTGTTGAAGTCCTTAGGATCGCTGTTCGTTACAAGACAGTTTACATATCCCCATTTCTGGATGTTCTCTGCCAGTATGGCCGCTCTTGACCTTATGACCTCGTTAGAAACAAGCAGACTCTCATTGCTGATGAGGCTTAGCAAGTGCGTCGACTTACCACCGGGAGCAGCAGAAAGATCAAGGACATTAAGCGGAGCAGATAAATCTATACTTTGCTTGAGTGCTTGCTCGAGAAACATAGAGCTTGCTTCTTGTACATAATAAGCGCCGCCGTGAAATGAGGGATCTAAAGTAAAGCTGGGACGTTCTGGTAAATATCTCCCTTGTTCAGCCCACGGTACTTGTTCGCTATTTATAAGGCTACTCTTCTTTAAAGGATGTAAGCGAATACTCACAGGAGAGGATTGCTCGTGAGCACGTTTAAAATTATCCCATTCGCTTCCGAGCCTGTAAAGCATTCTTTTTTCAAATGCACCAGGAAAGTTAAGATTACTCATGCCTGCCTGAAAGTTTCTTGTCGTTATATTCTATGATTTCAAGCAACGTTTCCAGTAAGGCGTCAAATTTACCTTTGCCAATAACTTTTCTGTATTCGTCCATCAGTTCTTTCATGCAAAGTCTCGCCTCCACTACAAATTTCTTACCCTTATCTGTTAATATAAATATAGTACTTCGTTTGTCTGTTGCATCAACTTTACTCTGGATATATCCTAGTTCCTGCAGTTCTTTAGCTACCTTACTCATGGCTTGCTTTGTTACCTTAGCTCTTTTAGCCATGTCATTGTTATTTGTACCCTCATTATCGATATTCATTATGAAAGGCAAGTACGCAATTTTAAAATCAGTAATGCCGCGTTGCAGGAAAGCTTCTGTAACCCACTGATCAAATTGCCTTTTTAGATAGTTAATTAATTTCCCCCAACTACACCGTTTAATAAACTCTGTGTCCTTTAATTTCTTGTCTAAACTCATTTTTACTGTTCTAAGCTGTAAACTTAATATAAAAATATTAGTCAATCAAGTTGACTATTTAGTCAACCCAGTTTACTTTTGTATCACATCTTAGAAATTTATGGAAAACACCAATCCTACCCCAAAAAAGAAAAAGCCCGTGATTTTTATCGTAGGTGCTGTTATTTTGTTGGTCGCTTTTTTTGGAATCAGGTCTCTGATCCGCAGTATGAAATATGAATCAACAGATAATGCACAAATTGAATCACGTTCTGTACCTGTAATATCAAGAGTTGCTGGCTATGTAGATTCGATACAAGTTGACGATTATAACAAGGTAGACAAAGGACAACTTCTTGTGAAAATTGATGACCAGGAATACAAGCTGGCCGTAGTTCAGGCGCAGGCTGATCTTATGAATGCTGAAGCTGATCTCGCCAATGCAGAAGCATCATATAGAAACAGCATTGCAAATAAAAGGGTCGCATCGGCCAATGCAGATGTACAATTAACAAGACTTACAAAAGCAAAGAATGATCTTGCACGTGATGAAGCGCTATTAAAAGACGGAGCTATCACTCAAAAACAATATGACGATAGCCATTCTAACTTAGATGCCACTAACAAACAATATATTGCCAATCAGGAGCAAGTTAATTTTGCTTCTTCTCAGGTAACTACTGCAGAAGCTCAGGTAAAAAAAGCACAAGCCTTAATTGAAACTAGAAAGGCAGCACTCGATCAGGCAAAACTAAGATTAACATACTGTCATATAACCGCACCTGTTTCAGGAAAAGTAGGCAGAAGGCCAGTTGAGAAAGGTCAATTTGTGCTGGCAGGGACCCCGTTATTTTCTATAGTGAATGACGAGAACTTTTGGATAGTTGCAAACTTTAAGGAAACACAATTAGAAAAAATTAAAGAAGGGCAAGAGGTAAATATCATTTTAGATGGATATCCGGATGCCGAGATTAAAGGTAAGGTCTCATCTTTTAGTCAGGCAACCGGAGCAAAGTTTGCACTTCTTCCTCCTGATAATGCCACCGGAAATTTTGTGAAGGTAACGCAACGTGTACCTGTAAAAATTGATCTTGTGAATGCAGATAAGTTCAGGAATATATTGCGCGCCGGTTTAAGCGCAGAAGTTGAAGTAAACGTTGATTAAGATGGCAGTTACAGGTTTTGCCCGGATTATTATTGTTCTCACCACTATTTCTGCGGCCATCATGGAATTGATTGATACATCAATTGTAAATGTGGCGCTTGCTCAAATTAGTGGTAATCTTGGAGCAACAATTGAAGATACATCTTGGGTGATTACATCCTATGCAATAGCAAACGTAATTATAATTCCGCTTACTGGTTTTTTTGCCAGGTTATTTGGGCGAAAGAATTATTATCTCGCTTCTATAATTTTGTTTACTGTTGCGTCCTACATGTGTGGCAATTCAGGAAGCCTTGTAACACTGGTAATCTGGAGGTTTATACAGGGAATAGGAGGAGGGGCTTTATTATCGACTTCACAGGCGATATTGTTCGATGCCTTCGAACCTTCTAAGCGTCCAATGGCAGCAGGTATGTTTGGAATGGGAATCGTACTTGGTCCAACAATCGGCCCTACATTGGGAGGAATTATTGTAGATAATTATTCATGGCCTTTAATATTTGACATTAACATTCCTTTTGGAATAGTAGCGATGTTATTAACCTACAGGTTTGTTCCAGATGATACAGATGCTCAACTCAATGCTCGTAAAAGTGTCTACATTGATTACCTCGGAATTTTCTTTTTATCCATAGGCATCGGTAGTCTTCAATATGTTTTGGAACGAGGAGAAACAGAGGATTGGTTCAATGATAATTGGATAGTAGTATTAACTGGGGTAGCTGTAGTCTCATTAGCATCTTTTATTTACAGGCAACTTAAAATTGATCAGCCACTGGTTAATCTCCGCGTGTTTAAAAGCAGAAACCTCGTGGCCAGTAACGTGCTTACTTTTGTCCTAGGTGTAGGACTGTTTGGTTCAGTTTTTATTTTTCCGGTTCTTGTACAACGCATTTTAGGTTATACGCCAACAGATGCAGGGTTTGGACTTGTTCCTGGAGCGATCGTTGCGATCTTCTGCATGCCTGTAATTGGTAAAACCCTGCAAAGTGGCATACCTCCACTTTATTACGTTATTATAGGGTGTGTGATGTTCATCCTTCATGGTTACACTTCTTCTTTGGCAAATCCTGATGCAGGCCTTGAGTTTTTTACACTACCACAGGTATTCAGAGGCGTAGGCACGGCATGCCTGACAGTTCCTCTTATTAATCAGGCAGTAGTGGGATTAACACCTCAGGAGTTACCTTCAGGTATAGCATTGACGAATATGATCCGCCAGCTAGGAGGAGCAACAGGCATAGCAATTATGAATACCTATGTAAGCCACCGGTATGTAGCACATCGTACTGACCTGGTTAGTAATTTACAAGTGTTTGATCCTGCTACAGCAGAAAGGTTATCAATGTATCAGGCTGGAGTTATTAGTAGAGGGGTAGACGCAGCACAATCAGGCGAGGCAAGTTACCGTATACTTGATGCTGCTCTTAGTAAACAGGGTTTTCTGCTTGCTTATCTGGATGGTTTTCTGCTTATAAGCATATTCTTTATCGCTGCAATACCATTCATTTTTCTGTTAAAGACAAACAAGGTGGATAAAGCCACCATGCAAAAAATCTCGGAAGAAAGTCATTAATCATCAACATGAAACACATTATAGGAGTTTTCGTCCTGACCAGTTTGATTAACCTCGTAAATGCACAGGTTAATCCGGAATTAAGTAAGCTTATCAAGCAGTCCTTTGAATATTTTCCCAGGCTTAAGGAACTAGAGAAGACAACCGAAATGGGAGAAGTTCGAATAGGGATAGCACGAAGTAATTATCTACCTTCATTCAATGGTAATGCGTCTTACAATTATGTTGATCCAGTAGGAGAGGCTTCTTTTCCGGTAGGGCCAACAGAGACGCGAACAATTCAATTTCAGCCTCATAATAATTATAATGCAAATATCTCTCTTAATCAGGTTTTGTATGATTTCGGAAGAACGCAAGCACAAATTGATAAGGCGAAATCGGATTTACAAAATAATCAGTATAACCGTGAAGCCGCTCGATTGCAACTAGCTTCTCAGGTAGCAACAATTTACTTTGGTATTATTTATTTAAAGGAAGCTATACAACTTCAGGATACCATCATCAGTTTCTATATTGTTAACAGGAACATTGTTGAAGGTAAAATAAAACAAGGCGATGCACTTAAAATTGACTTAAATAACGTAGACAATAATATTCAGCAGGAGGAAAGTCGTAAGATAGAACTGCAACGTTTATATAACCGGCAATTAGCACTACTTAAATACACTGCCAATAGTAATGAAGTACCTTCAACTTCTGACTTTCACTTGAGACGAATAGCCAATGATGAATCTTCACTACAGGCGAATCCGGAAGTTCTTGCTGCGACACAGAGAGTATTGTCAGCTGAAGCAGATTTAAAATATGCTCAACATCAGCAGCTCCCTTCATTAAATGTTGTGGCCAATGCAGGATTTAGAAACGGATATCAGCCAGATATAGAAGAAATAAGATTTAACTATTTGGCAGGTCTGAATCTTACTGTTCCAATATTTCAAGGTAGAAGACTTAAACAGAATATTTTGCTATCCAGGAAAAATGTAGAGTTGAATGAAATTTCCAAAAGTAATCTTTCTTTAACGCTACAAAAAGACCTTGAATCTGTTCAAGCAGATATTCAGGCATATGGCAAGCAGATTGAATCGTATGATAGTCAGATTGCCACAGCAAACGAAGCGCTTCGCCTTAATCGGGTAAGGTATGAGAGAGGAGTCGCAATCTATCTCGACTTATTAAATGCATCAACTAATCTTCAGCGAGCTTTAACAAGCAAACTTCAATATGAATACCAACAATGTTTAGGTTATATTGAGGAAGCCAGGCTTCTTGGCAACAAATTCTGGGAAGAATAGAAGATAAATGCCGACTGCTAAGGCATCAATTTACTATTATTGTAAACGATGATTAAAGTAAATGATCCTGCATTGAAAAGTTGGGTAGATGTACCAGGAGATTCTGATTTTCCTATACAAAATCTTCCTTTCGGGATTTTTAAAACGGATAACCTGCCACCTGTTGCTGGTGTGGCAATAGGGAATTACGTACTCAACCTTGCTTATGTACATGAGCGTGGGTTGCTTCACGGATTAGAGCTTACGCCGGGAATTTTTAATCAATTATATCTAAATGATTTTTTTAGATTAGGGAGAAAGAAAGTAAGAGAAGTTCGCGACCGTATATCAGAGTTATTGCAGATAGGAAATGATGAGCTAAAGTCCGCTACAACAGCTTTAGACGTTGCATTAGTATCAATGTACAAAGTACAAATGCTCATGCCTGTCCAGGTTTCTAATTATACAGATTTTTATAGTAGTGAAGAACATGCGACGAATGTAGGCTCAATGTTTCGTGATCCTAAAAACGCGTTGTTACCCAATTGGAAACATTTGCCAGTTGGATATCATGGACGCGCTTCTTCTATTGTTGTATCTGGAACTTCCATTCGCAGGCCTAAAGGACAAATCAAAATAGCGGGTACCGATACCCCCGTGTTTTCTGCATCAAGAAAACTTGATTTTGAATTGGAGGTAGCATTTATCACTTGTTCAGAAACACTGCTCGGAGAATCTATTGCTGTTGAAGATGCTTCAAATCATATTATAGGACTTGTTTTATTCAACGATTGGTCTGCGCGAGACATTCAACAGTGGGAATATGTACCGTTAGGACCTTTTCTTGGAAAGAATTTCGCTTCGACTATTTCACCGTGGGTAGTCACGTTAGATGCACTTGAGCCTTTTAGGGTAGAAGGGCCAAAACAAGTGCCTCCTGTATTACCGTATCTAAATATATCGGGTAAAAATAATTATGATATTATGCTCGAAGTTTTGCTTACAACTGGGGCAGGCGAAGCTGTAGTGATAAGCAGGACGAACTTCAAATACATGTACTGGAACATATTTCAACAACTTGCACATCACACTGTAAATGGGTGCAACATTCAGGTAGGAGATATCTACGCATCAGGAACAATAAGTGGTTCTTCTTCTGATTCTTATGGGTCAATGTTGGAATTGTCATCGAATGGACAAAAGCCTTTAGTAATCAATAATGCAGAAGAACGTACCTTTTTATGCGACGGTGATACTGTAATTATTAAGGCTTATGCAAATAATGGTAATGTGAGAATTGGCTTTGGTGAATGTAGAGGAACAATATTACCGGCAATAGAACATTAGCAAAAAGGGAAGACCTAGTGCATGACTAGGTCTTTCCATAAGATGATTAATGGTGATGTCCACCTGGACCATGAACATGCCCATGAGTAAGTTCTTCATTTGTCGCATTGCGAACTTCCATAACTTCAACGGCGAAATTAAGCTCGATACCTGCAAGCGGATGATTAGCGTCGACCGTAACAGTATCTGCACCTACGTCTGTTACAGTTACAACACCTCCTTGATTTGTTGAGAACTTCATCCCGGGTTTTACATCCTGTCCACCAAAGGCAGAAAGGGGAACTTGCTGTACAAGATTGTCGTCCTTTTCACCATAACCCTTTCCAGGTGCTATTTTCAAATCGAATTTATCTCCTTTTGACTTTCCCTCAAGTCCTTCTTCCATTCCTATAATAAGATTCCCTGCTCCATGTAGGTAGTACAAAGGTTCACGACCTTCACTAGAATCGATAACTGTTCCTTCATTATCACGTAGAGTGTAATGAATTGCTGCCACTTTGTTTTTTGTGATTTGCATAAAAGAAAAAATAATTAATGTTGGCTATTAAGAGGCAAGTAATCGCTGTTGCAAAGCCGACCCCCTGATATGTGAGTAAAGGTAATAAACTTTACTTTGGAAGAAAATTTATAAGTGAAGTCCTCATATAGCAGCTACTAGTTCTGTGTTGCTGCTAATACAATACTAATTCTTTGTTATTAAAATGGTTATTGGGCATAAGGTTTTTGATGCAGACTTAAGAATAGTAAGTATTTTCTGAGCTGTATTTAAACCAGAAATACATATCGTTCAACCATTGAGATCCTACGGTTCAATGCGATTATAAAACAACTAACACCTTTAAACAAACGAAAACCATTTATGGCAAAGTCAACCAAAAAAACGGCTTCTAAGAAAGAAGTATCTTATACAAAAGAAGAGAATCAAAATATGCTTCAAGAGTTCTTTCTTGACGAATTGAGAGACATTTATTGGGCTGAGAAACATCTTGTAAAATCACTTCCAAAATTTCAAAAAGCAGCTACTTCTGAAGAATTAGCAGGTGCTTTTGAAGAGCACCTAGCGGTAACAGAAGAGCAAGTTGCCCGCCTTGAGCAGGTATTCGAACTTCTTGGTGAAAAACCTCGTGGAAAGAAATGTGAGGCAATGGAAGGCTTGGTTAAAGAAGGTGAATCAATAATTAAGGATACTGAGGCAGGAACATCAACGCGTGATGCCGCATTAATTATTTCTGCTCAAAAAATTGAGCATTATGAAATAGCAGCATATGGCGGATTATGTACGTTAGCAAAAACTTTAGGCACGGAGGAAATTGCTGAAATACTAGGTGAAACATTAGAAGAAGAAAAAGAGACAGATGAACTGTTAACAGAGCTGGCAGAAAATAATATCAATGAAGTAGCAGCGATGGAAGATGAGGAAGAAGTAGAAGAAGAGAATTAATATTAATTAATAATAGGACTGATTTTATCGTGGAGGTCGGAAGGTATTCTGACCTTCTTTTTTTGAATAGGCATTCGAAATTTAACAAGTCATCAACAATATTATTGACTCCACCAACTCCTAATAAATTAAAAATAAAAAAAGCCGCTACCAAGAATGGTAACGACTTTTAAACCCCACTAGCTAAAATCTTTAATAGAACTTTTAATCTTCTTTAGAATCGAATAAAGAAGCCATTTCATTTCCAACTTTTTGAAACCTAGCTCGAACATCCTTTGCTGTTTTCTGTGTTTCCACTTTTACTTCAGCCCAAGTGTCCTCACTCGCATTTTCTAATTCTTCTAAAGACTGGCTTACCTTTTCTTTTTCGTCTCTTAGATCACGGATAGCGTTCTCTAATTGAGTTCGAGTTTCACCAGTAGCTTGTTCTACTTTCCGGTTTGCCTGAGAAAGCTCTCCGTCTATATCTTTTTGGAGTTCCTTAAGATCTGTCCCCAGCTTTTCTCGCTGCTTGTTTAGATCCGCAATCACCTCCTTATTATCTACATCATTTCTGCGATTACTGCAATCTGTTAGCGATATCATTACAAATGTTAACGCAACTAAAGCCATAATCCGAAGTACGGTTTTCATGTTTTCTGCCCCTCATTATGCCTCTCCGATAATTTTAAGAACATCAGCCTTACTCATTCCGAGTTTCTTTTGAAGTTTGCATATCAGGTCGCCTTCCCTGCCCAGATATAATGTTAAGTCTTCATCTGACAACACACCATATCTCTGCTTCAGTCGCCCCTTCACCTCGTTCCATCGGCTCTTGATATCCAGAATTATCATGGCTTTTCAATTACACACAATTGGTATTTAAAAGGTCATGCCAACATGAACAATTAGGGTAAAAATCGCTTTTAACCTCAAATATTTCATTTAGCAGAACCGGCAGTGTATATTTTTATCCCCATTATGGGGAATTGATTATTCATAACAGCCGTTTCGATTGAAGCTTTGAAAATAGTAAATGCTAAATGGCATGAAGATTTGTAAGGCAAAAGTATGTTTAATTAAAAGTATAAATTATGTTACGTTGGACAGTTATATTTCTTATAGTAGCTATTGTAGCTGCGATATTCGGGTTTGGGGGAATTGCTGCGGGAGCTGCATCCATAGCTAAATTTATCTTCTTTTTATTTCTTGTATTATTTGTTATTTCACTGTTTTCGAGATCTTTTAGGAGACCTTGACGCATTAGAAGTAATAAAGTTATTTTCAACTAAACGTGAAGATGGATATGAGTGAGAATAAGGAGTTAATAAGTGTTTTGAATGATTTGATAAGGATCAATCACGATAGAACTAAAGGTTATGAAAAGGCGGTAGAGGAATTAAAGCCTACCGACGTAGATTTGAAGACAATGTTTACCAACATGGCTACTACCAGTGCTCGTTTTTCGAGTGAACTTAAAGTTCAGGTAGCTCAGTTAGGTGGATCACCTGCTGAAGATACTACACAATCTGGTAAGATTTACAGGTTATGGATGGACATTCGCGCTTCTGTAAGTGACCATGATAGAAAGTCCGTCCTCGAATTGTGTGAATTTGGCGAAGATACTGCTTTGAAAGCTTATAACGCAGCTTTAGAATCAGAGGCAGAAATTCCTGCTTCAGTGAGACAAGTGATAATGGATCAGCAATCTAACATTCAAACGGGTCATGATCTGGTAAAACGGTATCGTGATATGCATGTAGCTGTAGAACATTAATATCATAATGAATATTATCTGTTGATTCCTGCTGCAAAGAACGGCAGGAATCATTTTTTTTATAGTAGCCTTATTAAAAATTGAATAATATGAAAACTCCGGATATTTTAGAAAAAAGAGAAGGACAAGATGTTCCTTTTTTAAAAGACCTCGCAGCATGTACTAAGGAATTAAAAGAGAGAGGCTATAAAGAGGACTTCCGTGTTGATGAGGATGGTTTAAAGACCTATGGTAACTCTGATAAAGCATACCAGTCTAATGAAATTAAAATTCTTAATTTCTATAGATTCGAAGGTGTATCCGATCCTGGAGACATGGCCGTTCTCTATGTCATTGAAACAAATGACGGAATTAAAGGAACGCTGTCAGATGGTTATGGTCCGTATGCCTCAGAAGATGTGTCTAAATTCATTGTTAAGGTAAAAGAAATCCAAAAAGAAATACCACAGGCTAATGCGTAAATGGTTGCAGATCCTGCGGCAGGCCGGAACAGAATTTCTGGCTGACAACGGGATGAAATTAAGTGCATCACTTTCTTATTATACTGTTTTTTCTTTAGGGCCTGTTTTAATTATTATTATATCCCTTGCCGGCATTTTCTTTGGTAGGGATGCTGTCCAGGGCAAGTTATACTATCAGTTAAATGGATTGCTAGGTAACGATGCTGCATTGCAGATTCAGCAGATCATTCAGAATATAGAAAAATCGCAATTTACTACGAGTGGTGCTGTATTAGGAGTAGTTGCATTAGTCATTGGAGCGACAGGCGTTTTTGCAGAGATACAAGATTCAATAAACTACATCTGGTCATTAAAAGCTAAACCAAAGCAAGGCTGGTTAAAGCTTTTAATGAACAGATTCATTTCTTTTTCATTAATTGTAAGCTTCGGTTTTTTGCTAATGGTGTCCTTAGCGGTTCATGCATTAATGGACTTACTAGACGATAAGTTGGAAAGACTCTTCGACGACGCTACTGTGTACATATTCCAAGGAATAAATTACCTCATATTGTATGCTGTAATCACTACCTTATTTGCAATTATTTTTAAAGTACTGCCAGACGGAACCATAAGATGGAAGGATGCTTTTATCGGAGCTGCTTTTACTGCTGTATTATTTTTGATAGGGAAGTTTTTGATAAGTTTCTATCTGGGATCTTCAGATGTAGACGTAACGTACGGAGCAGCAGCTTCTATAGTTATTATTCTGCTTTGGGTTTATTACACTTCCATTATCTTATATTTCGGTGCGGAATTTACAAAGGTTTATACTTTAAATCTGGGAAAGGGAATAACGCCAAATGAAACAGCTGTTTTTATAATTAAACAAGAGGTAAAAGAACTCCATACACACCGTAAGAACTAAGGCGTGCGCTGCCATAACATTACATCCCTTATCTGATTATTATTAATCTACCCTTCTAAAAGAAGAAGTAATTAGAGAAATAACAAAGAACACAAGGAAGATGTAAAATATTATTTTAGCAATTTCTGCTGCACCGGCAGCAATACCGGTAAATCCGAAGACAGCAGCTATGATCGCTATAACGAGGAATGTTAAAGTCCAGCGTAACATAATGTTTATTTTCTCTTCCAACGACTAATTATATGCCCGAGACAATCCTCAATAGGAATTAGACCGCTTGTTATCTTCCTTAAAATCTGCATTGAAAAAGTGAATCAAGTGGGGAGGATAATGCTCATTTATTTCTAGTATACCAGAAAATCACAGCGGCATTTTCTTTTAAAGAGGTAAAGCATTAAAGAAAATGCAACGAATACGAACTATTGTAAAGGCTTCTCTTCAATGCCTTATAGATTTTTGTCTTTTACCCGGAACTTCTGTTGGAGTAGAAATAATCTGGCTTTATTCTAGAGGAATAAAGCGAAGTGTTGCAATGTTTCCAATAGTGTTTCTTCCGATACTTTCATCACATATGGTTCAGGTCTTTGAGAGATTCAACACTGATAGAGTTATCAGTGATCAGGAAAATATAACGTAAATTTCGCTCCTTTATTAAGCCTTCCTCTTCCTACAACAAATCCCATATGATTAGTCATAATTCGTTTTACTATAGCTAAACCGATACCTCTTCCTTCATATAATGAATCTTGCGGATGGAGTCTTTGAAACATCTTAAAGATTTTATCGCTGAATTGGTTGTCAAAGCCAATACCGTTATCTTCTATTTTTATTTTGTGATAGTGAGAATAGGAGAGATGACTATCAAAAGGTAATTGATTTTTAGATACAACTGATGCCGAAATTGAAATTATTCCTGTTACATCGTCTTTCATAAATTTTAAACTATTCTCGATTAAACACTTGAATAGAAGAGTAATTTGAGATGGATAACCTTTTAGAGTAGGCAACTCAGATATTTTTACTTCTGTATTTTTTTGAGTAAGTGAGGTTTGTAATTCTTCAAGCACATATTTTAAGGTTTTTCCTAATGGTACTGGCTGTAAGTCCTCTTTTGTGAATACCACCATATTGTAATTCACAATATCTGCCATAAGCGATTGTGCACGAGAAGAAGCATGATCAATTCGAGTAATAAGATTTTTGGCATCATCCTGTAATTTTTCACTGTGCTTAGACACAAGCATATCACTGAATGTCCTGATTTTCCGTAAAGGCTCCTGAAGATCGTGTGATGCTACGTAAGCCATTTGTTCCCATTCTTCATGTGATTGATTTAACTCAATTAGATTTTCCTCAAGTCTCCGCTGATATGAAAGTCTATCTTTGTATTGTTGGAGAAGAAGTCCGAATGAAACACTAAATATCAGAAGAGCGAAGATAAATGCAATTCGAAATTGTTGAGGAGTTGTATTCTCATAGAATTTTTTGCGGTCACGTTTCTCCTGAAGATCATATGTTTCTGATATTTCAAGATCATTTATTATTGATATGCACTTATTCATGTATTCTTCGCCTACTTTATAATCGGTAGGAGGATAACCCACGTTAATTCCCGATTGCAGAGACTCAATTCTGCTTCTAATCGCTATATTTAAAGAGCGCACCCTGTTTAATTGTTCAGTATTATTCTTTGTAAGGTCATAAACAGTTGAAAGTTTAGATTTTACACCATTCACGAGAGATAAGAATTTAATATGGAAAGACGTATCGTTAAAAAGTAAAAAACCGCGCTGATTGGTTTCTACCTCTATTAAATCTTGCCGAAGTTTATTAAGTGCAGTTAACATAGTTTGATGATGGTCAACCGCGTCGGCATATCTTACATAAGTGTCAAACCGTTGAAAAGAATAGATCGAAAGTGTTATTAAAATAAAGACAGACATCCCGAAAACAACAGAAACGACGAGTAACTTTTTCCACATTATTGCTATATTTACCTTTGGTTTGATGGGAATATATTCCACACCGATTATATAAGAATGGTCGCTTAAATAGGTAATGCGAATTCTATATAGCTGATTATCAATCAATTTATAACTTTTTGTTTTATCCTATATAAACTGGTTCCATGCTTGTAATAAGAAGGCTAGTGTAAACCGACCCTATATTCGTATGCTTTACCAGAACCTGACACAGAAACAGCAATTGAAGATACATCCTCAACATCTTCAAATGCTACAGTTATTGCACTTGAATACGATTGAATTAGAACAACGTATTCAAAATGAGCTTGAGGAGAATCCCTTAATTGAGGAAAAGGCTGATGAGGATTCGGCTTTCGAAACGGGTTCCCAAGACACTGCTGAAGATTATAAGGATTATGAAGAGTATTGCTATGATGATACTCCAGATTATAAATTAGAAAATGCTCAGCACTTCCAGTCGCAGGCTCCAATAGAGAAGCCGCTTGTTGAAATGGAGGACTTCAGACACGAATTGAAAAATCAATTGGCGCTGTATGCGCTAAATGAACAGGAAACAGAAATTGGACACTTCATTATTGACAGTCTGACAGATGAAGGCTTTCTAGAATTCTCTATTGAAGGCTTAGCTGATGATTATTCATTGAAGTTTAATAAATGGATTGAGCCGGACCTTGTTCAAAAGCTTATCAAGATTATTCAGCAACTTGAGCCAGTAGGTGTTGCTACTGGAAATATTAAAGAGTGTCTGATACTACAGCTAAGGAGAATGCAACAGAGTCCTGACGTTAAGCTAGCAATTCGCATTCTTGACAATTATTATAACGAGTTAATGCATCGGAATTTTGAGCGAATAATTAATGAGCTTAAGATTGATGAAGAAGATCTCAAAGATACATTCCATTTGCTGGGGACTCTAAAGTTAAAGCCCGTTACCGCAGCAACAAGTTCGCCTCAAACTGAAACCATTCTTCCTGATTTTATATTGATACAAGAGGATGATCAATTCCAGGTGATGTTGGCACGTGAACGTTCTTCCAAACTTTCTATTAGTTCTTCGTGGAAGAAAATGGTTTACGATACTGAAAAAAGCGGAACAGATAATCGCTCTAAACAGTATTTAAAGAGTAAACTAAATGCAGCTGAGTGGTTTGTTAACGCAATACGTCAGCGGGAAAATACCATGCTTAAAGTGATGGAAGCGATTGTACGTATCCAACAGGATTACTTTGAGGAAGGTGATATTACAAAATTAAAACCGATGATTCTCAAAAACGTTGCTGATATGGTAGGTGTTGATATTAGCACAGTATCGAGAATTACTTGTAATAAATACGTGCAGACACATTTTGGTAATGTATTGTTAAAATCTTTGTTTACAGAAGGTATTGCTAATCACAAAGGCGAAGTTGTAAGTAATAAGGTTATTCAGCAGGCGATTCAGGAAGTAATTCAGGCGGAAGATAAGAGATGTCCTTATTCTGATCAACAACTTGTAAAAGTGTTGGCTAAACGGGGATTTGAAATTGCCCGAAGAACTGTTACTAAATACCGCGAGCAGCTTCATATTCCTGCAGCTCAGATGAGAGCCTTTTTAGCCTGAAATTTAATTAAAGAACATACTAACGGCCCATGGAAAAAATACTAATCATTGATGATGACAAAGATTTATGTTTCGTTCTAAAGCGCTTTTTATCAAAACATGGATTTGAAGTACTCGAAGCTACTACTGGTAAAATTGCTTTAGAAATTTTAGAATCTGTTGAACCCGATCTTATTCTCTGCGACTTCCGTCTTGAGGATATGAGCGGAAGTTCTATTTTAAAGAAAATTAAGGAAAAGAATCCTTCAGTTCCTGTTATCATCATTACTGGTTACAGTAATATTAAAACTGCTGTAGAGGTTATGAAACTTGGAGCAATGGACTATGTTACAAAACCATTGTTGCCAGATGAAATTCTTCTAACAATTCGCAAAGCATTAGCTAACAAAACATCTGACGAGAAGGTAGGTGTTGGAAGTAATGAGAGTGCAAACGCCGAAGAAAGTGAAAGTGTAAAAGAGCAGGAGAAGTTAGCACTTATTAACGCGAAGAGAAATACGGAGTCAGGAAATTACATTTTTGGTGATAGCCCTGATTTTAAAAATATACTTAATCAAATTGACCTTGTAGGTCCTACCAATTACAGCATTATTATCTATGGTGAGAGTGGTAGCGGTAAAGAGGTAATTGCACAAGAAATACACAAACGTAGTAAGAGAAACCACAAACCTTTTATTGCCATAGATTGTGGAACGTTATCCAGGGAGTTAGCTGGTAGTGAGTTATTCGGTCATGAGAAAGGCTCATTTACGGGTGCAATTGGACAAAAGATAGGAAGCTTTGAACTCGCGAACGGAGGAACAATATTCCTTGATGAGATCGCTAACCTTCCATATGATGTACAAGTACAGTTACTACGCGTTACACAAGAGCGTAAAATGAGAAGGGTAGGAGGCACAAAAGACATCGACCTTGACGTGCGTATTATTGTTGCAAGTAACAGAAGACTTTGGGATGCTGCAAGAAGTGGTCAGTTCAGGGAAGACTTATACCACAGGTTCAATGAATTTCAAATTAATGTCCCTCCGTTAAGGGAACGTGTAAACGATATTATGGTTTTCGCCAACCATTTCCTTGTTCAGACAAATAAAGAGTTGGGTAAGAACGTGAAGCGCTTCTCTCCTGAAGTTGAGGATGTCTTCAAAAAATACGTTTGGCATGGAAACCTGCGTGAGCTCAAAAACGTAGTGAAGCGTGCTACATTGCTTTCTGATAGTAGTGTAATAGACATTAAGAGTATTCCTTTTGAGCTTGTTAACTATAAGAAGCTTCAGTTTGATAATACAGCGGAAGCTGCTGCAGTTGCTGCACCAAGGGAAACTACTGTTACAGCCACACAACCTCCTGTCCGTGAAGCAGGATTAAAAAGTGTAAGTATTGATGCGGAATATGAGTGGATTCTTGAAACTCTAAAGAAAGTTGATTTCAATAAGAGCAAGGCAGCTAAGTTGTTAAAGATAGATAGAAAGACGCTATACAATAAGATAAAACAATATAAAGACCTGAATAACCAGGAGCTTTAACAGCTTATGAATGAGAAGATAAATTTTGTGAAATTTTTCTTCGAGTCTGGGAAGATCGCTGAAAATTCCAAGATTGCGGAGACTATTGCAGATTTTTTTCCTGCAATAGTATTTCTCTATGATACCGAAACAAAGAGAATTAATTATGCTAATCGACATTTTGGCGAGTATTTTCAGGTAACAGAAACAAGTCTACTTTATTCAGATTGCATCTTAAGTGATTTAATTCATGATGAGGATAGCGCTATTCTAAATCAGGTTTTAAATAACTATTCCCTGAGCGATGAAAAAGAGACACATAAGTTCATTTGCCGACTCCAGAACGCACATGGTTTTCGTTACTTCGATATTAATACTAAATGTGTTGAAAGAAATGGGCAAGGGAAGGTTCTCATTTTATTTATTGCTCAGGATATAAACGATCAAGTTCAAAAAGAAGCAGAGGCAGAAATAAAAAAGCAATTGCTCGAAGAGACAGAGTCTCTTCTGCAGTTTGGTAGTTGGAATTGGGATGTCAAATCCAATCAGTTTACCTGGACTTTAGGAATGTACCACCTTCTGGGATATGAAGTTGAAGAGGTAAGACATAAAATCAGTAATGAGTTTTATATAAGTCACGTTTTACCTGAATATGTAAATGAATTGGAGCATGCTATTCTTGAAAGTATTAATCATAAAAAAGGATTTACTCAGGAATATTCGATTAGGACAAAATCAGGTGAAGTTAAAACGGTTACTACAAAGAGCAGCATTATTTTAAATAATGCTGGCGAGATTGAGAGAGTGTATGGTATAACCAAAGATATTACTGCACTTAGAAAGTCTGAAAGAGCGCAAGAGCGTAGCTTAAGAGAGTTAAATCGCTCGAATAAAGAGCTTGAAGAGTTTGCTTACGTTGCTTCACATGACCTTCAGGAACCGCTGCGTAAAATAGCTATGTTTACTGAGCGTTTGAGCGCCAAATATAAGTCGTCCCTTGATAAGGATGGCCAATTATTTATGGATCGCATACTTGTCTCTGCAGACAACATGCGTATTCTTATTGACAATCTTTTAGAATTTTCAAGAGCCAACAGAAGTTCTCAAGCATTTGAAAAGGTTTCATTGAGAGAAATATTTGACAAAGCAATCAGTAACCTGGAGCTGAAAATAGAGGAGACGAAGGCGAGTATTGAATTTGTGACACCTTTGCCGTCACTTCACATAGTTTCATCTGAGATGGAGCAAGTATTTAGAAATATAATTTCAAATGCTATTAAATTCCGGAAAGAGAACGACATTCCTATAATTAAAATTGATATCCGAAAGGCCACGCTGCAAGAAAAGCAAAAGCATTTGTTGGCGAAGGATGAGACATTTTACGTTGTCGATATACGGGATAATGGCATTGGGTTTGAGCAGGAGTATGCAGAGAAAATATTTATTATTTTTCAGCGGCTACACGGTAAAACCGAATATCCTGGTTCGGGAATAGGGCTCGCAATCTGCAAGAGAATTATAGATAATCATCGCGGTATAATATACGCAAACAGTTCACCAGGAGAGGGATCTACTTTTACTCTGATTCTTCCGGAAAAGCAATTTTAAACATGTATAGCAACGATCAGCAAGTTCGTATTTTGATCATTGATGATGATGAGGATGATTTTATCCTCACTCGAACTTTTTTAGAAAGCATTGAAGACCGTAAATTCGATATTCAATGGTGCTATAATTATAAAAGAGCACTTGAGCTCATAGCGCAAAAGCAATTTGACCTCTATTTCGTTGACTACAGGTTAGGGGCAAAAACAGGTATAGATCTTCTGCGGGAAGCATGTGAAAATAATTGTGAAGAACCGATTATTCTCCTTACAGGTAAAGGGAACTCAGCGATCGATAAGCAAGCGATGCAGATGGGTGCAGTAGATTACCTTGTAAAATCAGACCTTACAACCGAAAAACTAGAACGTTGCATCCGTTATTCACTAGAAAGATCTGCTACACTTAAGGCTTTAAAGGCGAATGAAAGGAAATACAGAAACATTTTTGAGAAATCTAAAGAAGCTGTATTTACAACAAATGAGTCATTAATGTTTAAAGATGTTAATGAAGCGATGTCTAACTTGTTTGGATATGAAAAGCAACAACTTTTTCAAGTAAGTCTTTACCAGTTGATAGAGGGTGAAAGTATAAGGCAAACAATTCGTGAACAGCTTTCGTCCAAAGGTGAAGTAAATGACCTCGAGGTAGAATTTTATAATAGTCGGGGTAAAAAACGAAATTGCATTCTATTCCTATCGCAGGAAGAAGATAACCATAATCATAGGTATTTTCAAGGTATTCTCCATGACATTACCAATCAGAAAAAAACAGAACGTGCTACCCTTTTGGCAGAAAAGCTCGCTGCTACTGGTCGACTAGTTCGTACCCTTGCCCATGAGGTAAGAAATCCTCTCAGTAATATCCATATGTCCCTCGAGCAACTTATTGCTTCTATTAAGCCTGAAGACAAAATCTACTTGGACATTATCGAGAGAAATGGTAAACGTATCAATGATTTAATTACTGAGCTACTTACCTCCTCAAGACCGACAGAAATCGCTTTTGAAAATCTAGCATTGCAAACAGTAATAGACGAAACAATTAATGCTGCACTAGATCGTATTACTTTAAAACAAATAGGGTTAAAGGTTAATTATCCGGAATACCCCTGTTACATAAAGGGAGATAAGGAAAAATTGAAGATTGCTTTTTTAAACATTATCATTAATGCTATAGAAGCAATTGGTCATAATAAAGGAGAGCTGGGTATTTTGATTACTCATAACGAGGATAACTTTGCAGTTGAAATAACAGATAACGGCTGTGGTATACCGGCGGAAAATTTGTCTAAACTTTTCGAACCTTATTTTACTTCTAAGAGAAATGGTATAGGATTAGGTCTCGCCTCTACACTCAATATTTTGCAATCTCATAGTGCAACGGTAGAAGTGAAGTCTAAAGTTGGAGCCGGCACTACATTTATAGTCACATTTAATGAATCACAAAAAATACCAGTAGAAACTCCATTACTGCAAAAGTATTAGACTAGAGGGACTTTGTTCTATAGGAATGCAAGGAAGAGGCAACTTGTATATCAAAGAGATCCTCTCATAAACCTTCTGCTTCTCCTAAAGGATTAATATCCGCATTGGTAGCCTTGTGCTGCTCATCGTGATTTGTTAGAGGTCGCCTATATTCTCCGGAGGGGTCGTTTTCATCATTATATATATCATCTGTATCAGGGTAATCTCTTATCATGGTACCATTATTAAGAGAATCATTAAGCCTTTCTCTTTGTGTTGCTCTCTTTACTGGTGTCCTATCCTTTTTGTCTGGATCAGGCTGCCGATTTTTTAAATCACGTCTCATATTACTCGGCTCGATAAAAAACAGTGCCGACTTTATAACCACATACTTGGTAGTAATAATGTTTTGTCTTTCTAAACGGCAATACAGCGACTAAAATTTACAGACGTCAGTTTTAGAGACAATTAAAATAAAAATTGATTAACTTCAGGATGTGAAAAAGGCTTTAATATTAGTGGCAGAAGATGATGTTGATGATCGTTTTCTTCTTCAAACTGCTTTTGACGAAGGAGGTGATCATGAACTGCTTCATTTTGTTGAAAATGGCGTAGAGCTTATTGATTACCTTAATGCCATATCAGACGAAGGTGGAAATTCTTACCCCGAAATAATTCTGCTCGATTTGAACATGCCCAAGAAAAATGGGAAAGAAGTGCTTTTAGAAATTAAGCAGCATCCGGTTTATAAAAAAATTCCGGTAATAGTATATACAACTACGAAAAATGAAGTAGAAGTAAGGAAGTGTTACGAATTAGGTGCAAACACCTATATAGTTAAACCTATCACTTTTGAAGCACTTCGTAAGGTTGTAGAATCAATTAAGAGTTATTGGCTGGCTACCGCTTCTATTCCTGCTTTACATGACTCCTGAAGTGCTTTTATTCGGGAAAGCACGACCATTGTGCGTTGGAGTTTCCTGCCACTTGTATAAGATGTGAGAAGTATAGTTTTTCAATAAACGAGGTACTATCCATTGAATTACAAAATTCGATTTATTGAACATCCTTTTCAAGGCGAAATCAAATGCCAGACTTGCTCCAGCTTTTAATAAGGTTCCGTTTCGGGTTTCTGGTTTTGCTATCTTTTTAACAAAAGACGCCGCCTCAACTGCTGGCCTTATCTCTTTTTTAAATTCATTTTTTAGTTCCTCTAAATCATGTCGGATAATATTTTTCTGATTTTCGATTAATATTTCTAATCGCTTTCTTTCGTTGAGAAGGTCCTCATAATGTATAATCTTTTTTGTGCTAAGTTCTTCACTCATAGATTTTCTTAATGATTGTATTTCTAATAAAATTATGAAGGATTGTTTTACGTATTGCAATGGTAATACCAATCAGAACAAAAAAGATAAGCGCGATTATACCATATCCTGCAAGCATATTGTTTAATTTTTCCCCGATATACCAACCCAGTCCGAGCCCTGCAAATAGGAGCATAAACATTAACAGAAAGAGAATTACAATTACCGTAATACTTACCGCTGCAGCGTTTGAAGCTTTTTCAGTTGCAGATACTACCGCAAGGCGGTAATAAAGTTCCAGGAGTTCACTTACGTCGTCAGTAAGTGTTTTTGCGCGTTGTTGAATGTCTCTTATTTTTTCTTTGCGCTGGGAATCTTGTTCGGGAGAGGAAATCATACGAAGGTTAACATGTAAAAGCAATAAGTGGCTGTCTCAAAAGAACAACTTATCATTATATTAAGACAGCCATCTTAGAATTAAACTCTTTCTCTAACTTTGTTGAAAGCATCTCCACCTTCTTCAGCTAAATTTTCAGCTTCACTTGCTGCAGCCTGTTTAAGGTTATCCAATTGCGCTTTTCCAGAAGCAAGCAACTGACTTAATTGTGAAGACCAATCACCTGCGGTATCAGTAAGTTTTTTGCGCAGATCACTTCCTTTTTCAGGTGCCACCAGCATTCCAATTATTGCGCCAGCAGCAGCTGCACCGATGATAGCTAAGAGTACTTTGCCTGTTGAGTTCATATTGATTAAATTTTAGGTTTGTTGTTTTAATTAATCCTTAAAAAATTATACCTGTTAGGCTTTTAACTTACATGTTACTGCTTACTCATAGGTACAAGTTTTTTTATTTTTTTGTTAATTTTAGTAATTGGAAACGGAAACTGATTGCCTGGGATCTATGATAAAAAAGAAAGTAGTCATCATCGATGATGAAGAGGATTTGTGCCATTTGATGAAAACTTATTTAAAGGATTTAAATTACGAGGTTTATTTAGCTTATACCTTAAACTCTGGCTTAGCTCTTCTGAACGAAGTGTGTCCTGATGTTCTCTTTATTGATAATAATCTCCCTGATGGTTTGGGGTGGGAGAAGATGAATTATATCAGGCAGAAGCATCCGCTTTGTAAAATTAACTTAATTAGTGCATATCAATTCGCATCGGATGAGGCGCCTAACGATAGGGTTAGTGTAATTGAGAAACCTTTAAGGCTTACGTCGCTTAAAGAGTATTTATAATCCGGGCTAAAGAAGTAAGTAGTAAAAGAAAGAATGGTACATGAGTTTATAAGCAGCAGATCAGGAATTATCTTTAGTTTCTTTCTTGTCTGCCTTTTCCATTTCTTCTTTTTCTTTTCTTTCCTTTTTTAGTTTACGTTTTTGTTCGCGTTTTTCCTTTCTTCGTTCTTTTCTTAACTCTCTTTTACTTTTCTTTTCTTCTGCTATAGCGGTATTGTTGGCCATTGGGGAGGCAGATGCTAAAGAGACTGTATTGGAAGCAGTTGATTCGAAAGCTTTTACAAATGAATTGCTAAAAACATTCCATAGTGCTGGCCAAAAAGGAGTATCAACCTGCGTAATTTCTCCCTCCATAGAAACGCGTGTCGCAAATTGATCCTTTCTCTGATTTTTAAAGGTTTGTGTCAGGAAATCAACCATGCTTTGCCATACCATTGTTGTTGGCTGTGCCTGATCGTTACTCCAATTAGCGACTTGTATTTCGTTAAAAAGAGGCTTTACATATCCACTGATTTGTCCGTCATGAACTTCAACTTCAGCGTATAAATTAAAACCTCCTCGTTCAACATCTGCTTTAGCATAAGCTTTGAAAAAATTATTTAATTCACTCAAATTGACATTCTCTAACCTAAGGTCCATATCTAGATCTGGAACTTCTTTAAGCACGTTAATTTTCATTGCGATATTCAGTTGCCCATTACCAGCTGATAGCGCCTGGAAGTAAACGCGTGAAGGCAGTTCTTCAGGATTATCTTTAGTATTACTAAGGTTGGTAGCGTCTAACTGAACATTATGCAAAAAGAGATTTACCTGAGGGTTGGTAGAGAAGTCGCTAAATGTAATCTCGCCGTTATTGACAGTAAGACGGTTAATTTTTAATGGCATTAACCTCTTGATTTGATCAGGCCAATTTACCTTTTTTTCGGGCTGTGTTGAGAGTCTTGTTGTTGTGTCT
Organism: Chryseosolibacter indicum; assembly: GCF_018598585.1. Taxonomy (GTDB): domain Bacteria; phylum Bacteroidota; class Bacteroidia; order Cytophagales; family Cyclobacteriaceae; genus Chryseosolibacter; species Chryseosolibacter indicus. Next base: position 117,875 of record NZ_JAHESD010000005.1, on the reverse strand, counting down.
TTTGCAATTTTGTTTTCTGCTATAAAGTGTAGAATAGGTTTTTTAAAGCGAACTTCTCCCGCTAATGCTCCGTGTAAAACCGCATTCCATTCTATAGAAAAGTCAGTGAGAGGTATATCTATAAAGGGGATTTCCTCACTTCCCTGATCTTTAAAAACTTTAAGGTTTTCTATTTGATACGCACCTCTTAAAAGCTGAATATTGACATTGCCAATAGAGCCATTGTATCCTTCTAATTGGTTAAGAATATTGTTAACATGACGTGTTACAATGAAAGGCAGTGCGAGGCGAAAGGCTGTCACTAACACTAGTATTGTTAAGGCTACTTTTAAGATGCGATTTTTCTTCCCCTGCATAATCCATTCCGGTTCTTATGGTCTTTAAAAGTAAATTCTTATGCCCCGGACTATTTTTTATCTTTCTTTTCTAATATTTTTTTTATACGGCTGTCTTCAAGCTTGTCGATGTTATAGGCTGACTTGATTCCAGATAAAAGAGATTTCACCCAATAGTTGAAAATGGACTTAGACTTGTCTCTTTCAAAGTCAATTTCTCCTTTTCGCTCTTCATCCGGAAAACGTTCGTCCATGTTTTTCTTGATAATGAAAGTGTTAAGAAGAAATGTTTTGAAGGCTGCAATTTTGCTTTCTTTAGTATTCTTGCTTTTGTCGCCGCTTTTGTAAGTGAGAAGTTTAAAATCGTTATAATAGAGGTCTATCATTCCATTAGATATATCGTTGTCGTAGGTAAAGTTGAATGAAAGGCGATGTAACCGCCCTGACTCCGCGCGGACTTTTAATGCAGGTTCAAGCATCGCATTAAGTCTCTTCATGTCCATGTTTTTTAGTGATCCGTTAAGCGAATACCTCTTGCTGTTAAGCCATGGGAATGTTGCTCTCACCTTTAGGTCACCCTGACCTAAAAAAGCGCTTTCTGCATACATCTCCATTTCTTTATTAGCGTTGCTTTTCGTATTGTCAATATTTTTAATGGTTGCATAAAGGTCGTCGAAATAGAGACTGCCTGCTGAATCTGCCTCTAGAGCAAATTCTTCATATTTTACATAGCTTTTGTTTACAACCATCAATGGTATCTTGAGCCCAAAAGTCAATTTCTTTAACATCTCTATAGGTAGTGGTTTATACGTGTTCTTAAAAAGTAGCCGCTTGTCTCTAAAGACTTTTAAGAAGAATTGTACGGTCAGCTTCTCGGCTTGTATGGAAAGGGAGTCGCTTCTATTTATTACCAAATCGTAAAGGTTGAGGTAGGGTATGACACCTTCGAATCTGTCAATTTCAAACCCCTTCTTTCGGCCAAAAGCAATTTTTCCTAGTTGGGGGATGATTTTTAATGTATCTAGTTTAAATAGTTTTGCAGATTGATCTATACTCAGTTGTTTGATTGTAAAAGTGTAGAAATCAAAGGGCAAGTCTATTTTAACACTATCAATTTTAAAAGAAGAGAGATTAAAAAATGCAGGTTGGTCCTCGTAGAATGATAGGACAAATTCTTTAACATCTACATTAGATGAGTATTTGGTGTTTGCTTCACAACCTGTAGTATCAAAGTACTCGAGTTGCAGCTTAGGTAGTTTTAACTCATCTATTTTAATAGTAAACTCTCTTCGCGGTTTTGACGGACTTTGAGACTTTGTTAAGAAACTACGATGCAACACTACATGGGAGGAGTCGAACTCTATCTTTTCAAAACTTAGGTGTCGTTTTAATAGCAGGGGAAGAATTCTGATTCCACAGGCTTTTATTAGCTTAGCACTTACAAAATCAGTGTTTTTACAAAGAGCAGTATCAAGTTCTCTCTTTATTTTCAGGTTATGGATAACAACCTCGTTGGCTTGCCAGTTTACGCCTATAGAATCGTAATTTAGAATGTAACCTGAATCTCTTAGCGCATATAGCTGATCTTCCATGCGATTTCTCAGGTAATCAAATAATATCTCTCTTCCTACTATTACTAAAGTAGCAGAGAATAGCAGGAGAAAACCAGTAATAAAAATTGTTCTTTTCTTTATCGAAGGCATATACTTTTTATAATAAAGAATAGTGCCGCTGGCATACTTTTAAAAATAACTCTTAATAATGTGGTGAACCTTAGCCATTTTTTAATCAAAAGCATGATGGATCATCTCGGGAAATCTGCTTATGAACCAGAGTAAGTTTTAAGTAATAATTAGTTTGATTTTGAAAATATTATTTGACATTTGCGGTAGTACCTTGTCAACACTTAAGGTCAAATGAACACTTCAACCACTAATCTGTATAAGCGCTTATTGATCATCGATGATGATTTAGAAGACCAGGAAATATTTATGGAGGCTCTAAAAGAGGTAAATGCCTCTATCTCTTGTTATAGTGCAAATACCGGCGAAGACGCATTTAGGCAATTAGAGACTAATTTTACCGTACTCCCTGATCTTATATTCCTGGATCTTAATATGCCAAAACTTAATGGCAAGCAGGTTCTAAAGGAAATTAAGAAGAATCCAAAGTTATTGAATATCCCTGTGATTATGTATTCGACCTCGTTTGCTCCCAGGGATATAGAAGAAATAGGACAGTTAGGAGCAGTACATCATCTTTTAAAACCTTCAAGGTTTGATGACTTGTGTTCCGCACTTAAACAGATACTCGCTTTAGACTGGAATAAAGAGAATTAAGCAGTGTGAGGAATTAACCGTTAATTACATGCGCAGGAACTTCCTTTTCGGCAAGATTTAGGGGGAGAGAGATTATAAAGGTAGATCCTTCATTTATTTTGCTTCGTGCTGATATGTAGCCTTTATGCTGCTCAACTATTTTCTTACAAAGCGCTAACCCAATCCCTGTTCCCTGAAACTCACTATTATGGTGAAGCCTTTTAAACATACCAAAGATCTCTTCAGCATACTTCTGGTCAAAACCAATTCCGTTATCTTGAATTAGAATCTTACAATAGCTCACATTATCTCTTCCATTCTTGCCATTTAATACAGTATTTTCTTCATAATGCACTTTAATTATCGGCACTACGTCTTTTTTGCTGTATTTCAGTGCATTGCCAATAAGATTCTGGAAAAGCGGTTTTATTAAACCCGGGTTGACACACAATATCGGCAATTTATCAATGTAGAGCTGGGCACCTTTAGACTTGATCTCATCGTCCAGGTCAACGAGCACCTCATCAATAAGTTTGTTTATATCTGTTTCAATAAAAGCGGCTTTATCAACTGTTATTTTAGAGAAGGTAAGTATGTCTGTGATAAGGTTCTGCATTCTTTCTGCAGCCTTTTGAATTCGGGTGATGTTTGTTTTACCATCGTCGTCAAGCATGTCCTGGTATTTCAGGAACAGCCTGTCGCTGAACATTCTGATTTTTCTCAAGGGCTCTTGTAAATCATGAGAGGCCATGAAAGCAAACCTGTCAAGGTCTTTATTTGCTGACTCCAGACTTGCAATATTCTCAAGTAGCTGCCTGTTGAGTTGTTTTATTTTTTCCTCAGACGCCTTGCGCTCTTTAATCTCCAGTTCCAAATTTTTGTTAATGGCAACAAGTCTTTGTTCCTGGGCCAGTAATTGCCTGTTCTTCTTATATAGGTCAATAAGAACTGATACTTTTGCTCTTAGCACCCCTGGGTTAATCGGCTTGTAAATGTAATCTACTGCACCTGCCTGATATCCTTTAAATATGTTATCATCCCCATAATTGTTAGCAGTAATGAATATGATCGGAATATGCTTCAGTTTTTCCCTTTCATAGATTAAAGCAGCCGTCTCAAACCCATTGAGATTAGGCATCTTTACGTCCATGAGGATCATGGCGAAGTCGTATTCCTGAAGCAGTATTTTTAAGGCCTGCCTTCCTGAGTTTGCTTTTATAAACTTGTATCCATCAGGTTCAAGGATAGTCTCGATGGATAGAAGGTTATCCTCACGGTCATCTACAAGTAAGATTTTCGGCTGCATTACAATTTTCTTCTTTGGTGCTTTCCGCTTGAGCTAATATCAAATTTCTAACGTCAAGCTGCAAGCTTCAGGTACCGGCTTTTTAACTTATTTCTTTTTACCAGTACCCGAAGCCTGTAGGCTGTTTAAAACAGATTCTACAGTACTTAAAATTTTCAACAAACTTAAAAATGTATTGGATTATTTACAGAACCAAAGTCTCATTAAAGATAATAGCTGGTCTATTTTAACTGGTTTCGTAATATAATCAGATGCGCCGGCATCTATACACTTCTGACGGTCGCCTTTCATCGCCTTAGCTGTTACGGCAATAATTGGCAACGTGCTGTTTTTATGTTCTCTTCTGATCTTTTGCGTTGTTTCATATCCGTCCATTTCAGGCATCATAATATCCATGAGTACCATCTCTATCTTGCTGTTATCGTTAAGCGTCTGAATTGCTTCTTTACCACTTTCGGCAGTTATTACATTAATATTATAACGCTCAAATACAGTTGTTAATGCAAAAAGATTCCTTACGTCATCATCTACTACAAGCACCGTTTTTCCGGTTAGAATATCCTCTTTACTGCGGATATTTTCTATCACACGGCGTTTTTCTGGAGCCAGATCCTTATGTGATATATGAAGATGAGTAATTGTTTCTTCCAGCAAATGTTCAATGGAGTTTACTCCTTTCAATAGCACTGAATTTGAATTTTGGTTGATCTGTGCCAATTCATGACGGTTAAAGTCTTTAGCAGAATAGACAATTACCGGCGTAAGCTTCTTCTTTGTCTTGCCAACCTTGTGTACGAGGTCAGGACCAGATATATCAGGAAGCGTGTAATCCAGGATAATGCAGTCAAAATCAACTTGTTCCATCTGCTCAAAGGCTTGTTTACCTGTAGTAGCAATATGTACATGCAGATCATCAGACATTAAAATCTTGGCAATCTGCGACGAGTCGATTTCATTGTCTTCGACTACTAATACATGCTTTTCCTTTTTCTCATTGAATGAGATTATATCGGTAAACAACTCATTAAGTGAGTCATTATCCAACGGTTTAAGCAAGAAGCTTCGCGCTCCTCGTTTCAATGCTAATACACGGTTCTCCTCACCTGAAATAACGTGGATTGGAATATGACGGTAGTTAAGATCGTTTCTCAGCAAGTCAATAACCTTCCAGCCACTGGTATCTGGCAGCTTAACGTCTAACGTTATTGCTATTGGGTTAAATCTGTTAATGAAGTCAAACACCTCCAGATAATTCATTGCAACTACAGCCTTCAGATTTACCTGTCTGGCTTTTTCAACAATGATTTTACCAAAGCGGATGTCATCTTCTACTACAAGAACTACCTTGTCATTAGGTTGAATGTTGTTTCGATCGTCGCCGGTTTCATTAATCATCTCGCTTACGATCTCCATACTGCCTCTTGATTCAACCCCCTCATTCGTAATTTTGAGCGATCCAAGTAATGAATTCAGGTCATCATCGTCAGACGCAAGGTCTTGAATGGCCTTAATTCCTTCAGGAGCCTTATCTTTTGTTGTTGTTATCGGGTGGCTCTCAAATGGCAGGTATAGGGTGAAAATACTACCTCTACCCAGCGCGCTATCCAATTCAATAGTACCACCAAGAAGTTCCGCAAGACCGCGGCTGATAGAAAGACCGAGACCCGTTCCGCCATATTTACGGGATGTAGATCCTTCTGCCTGCTGGAAGGCTTCGAAGATGATCATTTGCTTATCCTGAGGGATACCAATACCGGTATCTTTAATAGAGAAGGCAATTACCTTTCTTGCATTGTCAAGGCTTGCAGTTCCTTGTTTCCAGCTATTTCGCTTCGCTTCAAAGATTCGCAGACTTACTTCACCTTTTTCAGTGAATTTAAACGCATTTGACAACAGGTTCTTGAGGATCTGGTTCAAACGCTGAATATCAGTTTCCATTGCATTAGGCAGGTCATTCTGAATATCAATATGGAATCTCAAATTCCTTGCTTCAGAAATTGGCCTGAATGTGGTTTCAACGAACGAAGATATTTCAGAGATATGAACAGGAGCAATGTTAGTAGAGATAAACCCTGATTCAATTTTAGAAAGATCAAGGATATCATTGATCAGGTTAATCAAGTCATCACCACAAGAGTGAATGGTTTTAGCATAACGTACTTGTTTCTCAGTAAGGTTACCCTCAACGTTCTCATACAATTGCTGAGCAAGGATGAGGAGTGAGTTAAGTGGAGTCCTTAGCTCATGAGACATATTTGCGAGGAACTCTGACTTATATTTAGAAGTCAGCTGAAGTTGTTCCGCTTTTTCTTCAAGTGACCTTCTGGCTTCTTCAACTTCCTTGTTCTTAGCTTCCACTTCTTCCTTCTGTTTTACAAGGAGGAGTGCCTTATCCTGGAGTTCATCATTTGTTCTTCTCAATTCTTCCTGCTGTACTTTCAACTCACTTGCCAGCGATTGAGACTGTGCAAGCAGTTCTTCTGTACGGGTATTAGTTTCGATCGTATTTAGTACAATACCAATCGATTCTGTAACCTGGCTTAGGAAGTCCTGGTGTGTTTGGCTTAATGAATCAAGTGAAGCCAGTTCAATAACTGCTTTCACATCATTTTCAAACAACACAGGCAGGATAATGAGGTTCGTAGGCTTAGCTTTGCCTAAAGCCGAACTCACCTTGATATAATTGCTTGGTATGTTTGTAAGAAGTATTCTTTCTTTTTCAAATGCACATTGACCTACAAGACCTTCTCCAATGGCAAATTCTTTTGGAATATTCCTATCCTCTCTATATGCGTAAGAGGCAAAGAGCTTCAGTTTAGTTGAGGTATCTTCATCCTTGAGAATGTAGAATGCTCCATAATGCGCATTAACTACCTGAGCAAGTTCAGAAAGAATTCGTTTTGTTACGGTGTTCAGGTCTTTTTGACCTTGTAACATTTGCGTAAACTTAGCAAGGTTAGATTTCAGCCAGTCTTGTTCCTGGTTACGCAATGTCGTTGCTCTCAGGTTAGCAATCATCTGGTTAATGGTGTCTTTCAAAGCTTCCACTTCACCTTTGGCTTCAACGCGTATCATTCGGGTTAAATCACCTTTCGTTACCGCTGACGCTACTTCTGAAATTGATCGTACCTGCGTAGTTAAGTTTTGTGCTAACTGGTTTACGTTCTCAGTAAGGTTTTTCCAGATACCAGATGCACCTGGTACTGATGCCTGGCCACCAAGTTTGCCTTCAACACCTACTTCGCGGGCAACGGTTGTTACCTGATCAGCAAACACAGCCAATGTATCAATCATCTCATTGATTGTCTCCGTGAGCTGTGCTACTTCGCCTTTTGCATTGATCACAAGTTTCTGACGTAAGTTACCGGATGCCACCGCTGTTACCACTTTCGCAATACCGCGTACCTGTGATGTAAGGTTGGATGCCATCATGTTTACAGAATCAGTCAAATCTTTCCATGTTCCGGCAACACCTTTTACTTCGGCCTGGCCACCAAGTTTACCTTCAGTACCAACTTCTCTTGCCACACGAGTAACCTCAAAAGCAAAAGAGTTCAGCTGTTCCACCATCGTGTTGATGGTGTTTTTTAAGTCAAGGATCTCTCCCTTAACGTCGATTGCTACTGTCTTAGACAAGTCTCCGGATGCCACCGCTTTTGTTACCTGGGCGATGTTACGTACCTGAGCAGTCAGGTTACCCGTCATCTGGTTTACAGAGTCAGTCAAATCTTTCCATGTACCGGCAACACCGGGTACGAATGCCTGCCCCCCAAGACGACCATCAGTACCCACTTCTCTCGCAACACGTGTTACTTCAGAAGCAAAGGCCCGAAGCTGATCTACCATGGTATTCAGTGTTTCCTTTAACTGTAAGATTTCACCGCGCACGTCAACAGTGATTTTCTTAGATAAGTCACCATTAGCCACTGCAATAGCAACATCTGCAATGTTACGCACTTGCGCAGTAAGGTTACCCGCCATCTGGTTTACAGAGTCGGTCAAATCTTTCCATGTACCAGCAACACCAGGTACGTTAGCTTGTCCTCCCAGTTTACCTTCGGTACCCACTTCACGAGCTACGCGTGTTACTTCAGAAGCAAAACCACGAAGCTGATCCACCATGGTGTTAATTGTATTCTTCAACTCAAGGATTTCACCCTGTACATCCACCGTGATTTTACGCGATAAGTCACCATTCGCCACCGCCGTAGTTACCTCAGCGATGTTACGCACCTGGGACGTCAGGTTCGATGCCATCTTATTTACAGAGTCAGTCAAGTCTTTCCATGTACCTGCAACGCCTGGTACATCAGCCTGACCACCTAATTTTCCTTCAGAACCTACTTCACGGGCAACGCGCGTTACTTCTGAACCAAATGAATTCAGCTGGTCCACCATCGTGTTGATGGTGTTCTTCAGTTCAAGGATTTCTCCTTTTACATCCACCGTAATCTTACGCGACAAATCGCCCTTCGCCACCGCCGTTGTTACCTCGGCAATGTTACGTACCTGACCTGTAAGGTTGGATGCCATCTGGTTTACTGAATCAGTAAGGTCTTTCCATACACCACCAACGCCAATCACAGTGGCCTGTCCGCCAAGTTTACCTTCAGAACCTACTTCTCTTGCCACACGAGTTACCTCAGATGCGAAAGAGTTCAGCTGATCCACCATGGTGTTGATCGTATTCTTTAATTCAAGAATCTCACCTTGTACATCCACTGTGATCTTACGAGATAAGTCACCGTTCGCTACCGCCGTTGTTACCTCAGCGATGTTACGAACCTGTGATGTCAGGTTACCTGCCATCTTATTTACAGAGTCAGTCAAATCTTTCCATGTACCACCAACGCCTGGTACATCGGCCTGGCCACCAAGTTTACCTTCAGAACCAACTTCCCTTGCCACACGTGTTACTTCTGAAGCGAAAGAGTTAAGTTGATCCACCATTGTATTAATGGTGTCTTTTAGTTCAGCAATCTCACCTTTTACATCCACAGTAATCTTACGGCTTAAGTCGCCCTTTGCCACCGCTGTTGTTACCTGGGCGATGTTACGTACCTGAGCTGTAAGGTTAGAAGCCATCTGGTTCACAGAGTCAGTCAGATCTTTCCATACACCACCAACTCCTTTTACCGTAGCTTGTCCGCCAAGTTTACCTTCAGAACCTACTTCTTTTGCCACGCGTGTTACTTCTGATGCAAAAGAGTTTAGCTGATCCACCATGGTGTTAATGGTATCTTTAAGTTCAGCAATTTCTCCTTTTACGTCTACCGTAATCTTGCGGCTTAAGTCGCCACGGGCTACCGCTGTTGTTACCTGGGCAATGTTACGTACCTGACCAGTAAGGTTAGAAGCCATCTGGTTTACAGAGTCAGTAAGATCTTTCCATACACCACCAACACCTTTTACAGTTGCTTGTCCACCAAGTTTACCTTCAGAACCTACTTCACGAGCCACACGTGTTACCTCAGCTGAGAATGAATTCAGCTGATCCACCATCGTGTTAATTGTATTCTTTAATTCGAGAATTTCACCTTTTACATCCACGGTGATCTTACGAGATAGATCACCTTTCGCTACCGCTGTTGTTACTTCAGCAATGTTACGTACCTGAGCTGTAAGGTTAGATGCCATCTGATTTACAGAGTCAGTCAGATCTTTCCATACACCACCCACACCTTTTACCTGAGCCTGACCACCAAGGCGACCTTCAGTACCTACTTCTAGCGCCACACGTGTTACTTCGGAAGAGAAGGAGTTCAGCTGATCCACCATGGTATTGATGGTGTTCTTCAACTCAAGAATCTCACCTTTTACGTCCACCGTAATCTTCTTCGACAAGTCACCTTTCGCTACCGCGGTTGTTACTTCTGCGATGTTACGCACCTGGTCAGTAAGGTTACCCGCCATAAGGTTTACGGAGTCAGTCAAGTCTTTCCATACACCAGCTACACCTTTTACTTTTGCCTGCCCACCTAGTTTACCCTCAGAACCCACTTCGCGGGCAACACGCGTTACCTCCATAGAGAAGAGGTTCAGCTGCTTTACCATCGCGTTTACTTCCTTCGCAATTTGCGAGAATTCACCTTGAAGCTGATGTCCTCCAATTTCCAGCGGCATCTCCTGAGAAAGGTTTCCTTTCGCTACGGAAGAAATTACGTTTGCTATTTGTATCGTAGGATGAACTAGATCGGAAATGAGGACATTGAGCGAATCGATACCCGTACTCCAGCTTCCTTTTGCTGTAGGTACTTCAATCCGCTGGTTAAGTTTACCTTGTTTTCCGATAATTTGGCCGGCTCTTGTAAACTCGTGCATCATCTTCTCATTCATCGAAATGACGTCATTCAACGTGTCACAAATTTTACCACTTAATCCAATCTGGTCAAAAGGCATCCGGGCGGCGAAATTACCGTTCTTAACATCCGTAAGCACTTTAAGAAGCTCACGGTGATCTAACATTCCGGAGAACTGTTGATAATTAGATTGGTCAAGTTGCGGATGAATTAAATCGGCTTTTTTAGCTTTTGATTTAGAATTCTTGGCAGGCAGCAAGTCAAGTTTATGCGACCCGTTGCCATTTCCATTACCGTGAATGCCATTGCCAGGTGTAGAAGCGGGCTTCGTTGGTTTTTTTCTCATAGTGGGCTTATATGTGAATTATACTAATTCTAAAATTTAATCACCTGGGAAGTGCTGTATATGCGTCCTCCCTTCAGGTATATCATCTGCTTATATTCCGCAAGCTTCATGTTGAAAAATATCTACACAAACGGAATTTTAAGCAAGAATAATGGTATAAAAAGATTATGCCAACCAGGCACATCCTATAAACCTGTGCATTTGCACTGTTATTTTAAATTCAATTTTTAGTGGGGATTAAATTCTACAAGTTTTGTAGTGCACCACTCTCTTTTAGAAAGGTTGCCCATACTTTGTAGCCATTGTTATTCAGATGTAAACCATCGTAAGTGAATTTTTGATCCATCCTTTGCTGATTATTTAAAAATAGAGGAAACAAGTTCAAAAAATCGATATTTGAGTGTTGCGCTAGCTGTTGTAAGAGCTGGTTTGTGTGTTTGATATGGTGTTCCTTATCGTAATGTTGCGGAAATCGTGCGTGAAGAGGATTTACAGGTAAAATACTTTGGAGGTAAATCTTTGTTGAAGGAGTCTGGCTTCTAATGCGCTCAATGATCTTTCTTATATTATCCACGATTACCTCATCTGGAATATCCTTTGCGATGTCATTTATTCCAATAAGAATAAAAAGTTTGGAAGGCTTTCTAATAATAATATCATCCAGTCTTTTTAGTACGCCATAGGTAATGTCTCCTCCAATGCCTCTGTTTATGACGCTCTTGTTTTCCAAAAGCTCCGACCAATTTGCACCCTCAGTAATACTATTGCCCAGAAACACGATTTGCCCTGTTATAACTGGCTCTTTCTTAAATTGCGCAATGCGTTGAGCGTAGTGTTCGGGCATAAATGAAGTAGTATCAAAGAGATTTTGATGGGTCACTTGCGCTATTGACGTTGTGTATTGCACGGTTATAAATGAGAGAATTAACGCTCTGAGGAAGTAGTTCATTGTATGAGAATATCTGAAGGATAAAAATAATGAAAAATCAAGCTGCTAAAAGGTGGTCTTTACCATGATTCAATCAGATGCTTTTCTGTAGTGATGTCAAGGCTTGTTACGCCTTATTAAGACTAATGATGGCTACTGCTTACAGTCTCCCTGCACTCTTTCTACAGTCTCCCTGCACTCTTTCCTGTTTTATCCTGCTTTTACTGACCGATCTGGCCTCTATTGAAATTCAATAAGGTGTGATTATAGGATGGAATATCAATATACAAATTTCTGGCAGCTTTTGGAAGTAAAAGCTTTTGAATTTATCAACAACAGATAAAAAAGAACTTCAGAACCATATCTTTTTTTTGATAACAACTTCGTTAAATTTGATAGTTAAAACTAAATCGTTATGGCAAAAGGACAAGACAAACGCAAAGAAGAAAAGAAGAAGCCCGCTAAAACTTTGAAAGAAAAGCGCGCTGAGAAGAAAGAGAAAAAGAATAGTAAATAACACTTCTTGAAAGGCTGTCTTAATTAAGAATAAAGACAGCCTTTTTTGTTTTTTGATTAACGATAACAACCCTCAATGAAGCGGAGAGATTTTATTAAACAGACTTCTTATACAGCTTTAACATTACAAGCTTTTTTACTGTCATGCAATTCACCTTCCAACAGCAAGGAAAAGCCACACGGTAAGCAAACGGAAAACGCGATCGCGAAATTTGAGTTAAGTGAGGCTACAGTAATGGACTTACAGCGCATGATGGAGGAGGGAAAGTATACAGCCCAACGAATTGCAGAACTTTACATCCGCCGTATTCAGGAGGTTGATAAGGACGGGCCAAGATTAAATTCGGTGATAGAAATTAATCCGGAGGCGATACAAATTGCCACACAACTCGATGAGGAAAGGAAAAGCGGTAAAGTAAGAGGCCCGCTTCATGGCATCCCTGTTCTTATTAAAGATAATATAGATACTGGTGATAAGATGATGACAACAGCGGGATCACTTGCTCTCAATGGTCATCATGCAATGCATGATGCTTTTTTAGTAAAAAAGTTAAGGGAAGCCGGTGCCGTTATTTTAGGCAAAACCAATTTAAGTGAGTGGGCCAATTTCAGATCAACCCGTTCGAGCAGTGGCTGGAGTAGTAGAGGAGGGCAGACTAAAAACCCCTATGTATTGAATCGTAACCCGTGTGGCTCTAGCTCTGGTTCAGGTACTGCGGTTTCTGCAAACTTGTGTACAATAGCAATAGGCACGGAGACCAACGGATCAATTGCTTGTCCTTCATCAATTAATGGTGTAGTAGGTCTAAAACCTACCGTTGGTCTTGTAAGCAGAAGTGGAATTATTCCTATTTCTCATACGCAAGATACTGCAGGGCCAATGACACGAACCGTAGCAGATGCAGCGATATTGTTAGGGGTAATAGCAGGTGCTGATGAAGCCGACAAAGTGACTCTAGAGAGTAAAGGAAAGGCATATGCTGATTATACGAAATACCTTGATCCAAATGCGTTGCAAGGAAAGAAAATTGGCGTAGAGAAGTCCTTTCTAAAAGAACATGAGGCCGTGGATGCACTGCTTCGCGAAGCACTTGATATCATGAAAAGCAAAGGAGCAGAAATAGTTGAAGTTGATTTTAGAAGTAAAGTTAACGTAGGAGAATCAGAGTTCGATTTATTACAATTTGAATTTAAAGATGGACTAAACCGGTACTTCTCTCAGTCACATACTCCTGTAAAATCATTAAAAGAACTTATTGATTTTAATAATCGACACGCTGATAAGGTAATGCCCTTCTTTAAACAGGAGATTTTGGAAATGTCGGAGGAAAGAGAAGACTTGCAAAGTAAGGCTTACAAGGAAGCATTAAACAAGGTTATTTCAACCCGGAGTTTAATTGACAAGGAGCTGAAGCAACATGGAATAGAAGCTATTTGTGGCCCTGCTAATGGTCCATCATGGTGTATTGATCTTGTAAATGGTGATCATTTCACTGGCTATGGAATGTACTCTGCTGCAGCAATGGCTGGGTATCCTCATATCACAGTTCCTATGGGACTGGTAAAAGGACTGCCTATCGGTTTAACATTTATAGCCAGCGCTTACCAGGAGCCTCAGTTAATCGGTATTGCTTACGCCTTTGAACAAGCGTCAAAGTTAAGAGCTGTTCCTGAGTTTAAAGAAAGCCTGGTATAGAAGGGTAGGAGAGATTTAAATGATTAATAAATAAAGAACCCTGACAAGTCAGGGTTCTTTAAGTAAACAAAAAACAAAAATCAATTAGAATTTTGAAGCGTCTTCTACTTTAGAAACTACTTCAGTTGTTGGCTTTGTTAATTCTTTGTCAGCAGTTTCATGATGTTTTTCAGAAATATGCGGAGCAATGATAAGCGCAACAATTGAAGTTAATTTAATAAGGATATTCATAGAAGGACCTGAAGTATCTTTAAAAGGGTCTCCAACGGTATCGCCAGTTACAGAAGCTTTGTGAGGCTCTGATTTCTTATAGTAAGTCTGGCCATTGATTTCAACACCTTTCTCGAACGACTTCTTAGCATTATCCCAGGCACCACCAGCATTTGATTGGAACATACCCATTAAAACTCCTGACACTGTTACACCTGCTAAAAGGCCACCAAGAACTTCTGCTCCGAAAATAAATCCTACTAATACAGGGACGATAATAGCGATTGCACCAGGAGCAATCATTTCACGAATGGAAGCTTGTGTTGAGATCGCAACGCACTTTTCATACTCAGGCTTGGCTTTATATTCCATAATACCAGGAATTTCACGGAACTGGCGTCTTACTTCATTAACCATATCCATCGCAGCGCGACCCACGGCAGCAATTGCCAATGAAGAGAAAATGAATGGTATCATACCACCAACAAACAAGCCTGCAAGCACAGGAGCTTTGTAAATATCGATAGCCGTAATTCCGGATACACCAACAAATGCAGCAAACAAAGCAAGAGAAGTTAACGCAGCAGAAGCAATAGCGAAACCTTTACCAGTTGCAGCGGTTGTATTACCAACAGCATCAAGGTTGTCGGTTCTGTGACGTACTTCTTCAGGCAACTGACTCATTTCTGCAATACCTCCGGCGTTGTCCGCAATCGGTCCGAAAGCGTCTATCGCAAGTTGCATAGCAGTAGTTGCCATCATACCTGCCGCTGCAATGGCAACACCATATAATCCCGCGAAAGCGTAAGACCCAATGATACCACCTGCAAGTACTATAATTGGCAGCACTGTAGACTCCATACCTACAGATAAACCACCAATGATATTTGTGGCATGTCCTGTACCCGATTGTTTAATGATTGATAATACTGGTCTTTTACCCATAGCCGTATAGTATTCAGTAATCATACTCATTAGCGTACCAACCACAAGACCAATAATAATTGCGATATACACATCCATAGAGGTGAAAGACACACCACGATGTATTAAGTTTTCCGGTAATAGATATAAAACTACAAAGTATGAAGCGATAGCAGTGAGAACAATAGAAGACCAGTTACCAATGTTTAGTGCTGATTGCACACTGTCTGTTTCATTTTTAATTCTCACAAACCATGTTCCTACTATTGAGAAAATTAAACCAAGACCTGCTATAAGCATTGGTAAGAGAATAGGAGCTAAACCGCCGAAAGCATCGTTCGATTCTATTTCCTGACCTAACACCATTGTCGCAAGGATGGTTGCAACGTAAGATCCAAAAAGGTCAGCACCCATTCCAGCAACATCACCTACGTTATCACCGACGTTGTCTGCAATGGTAGCAGGGTTTCTAACATCATCTTCAGGAATACCTGCTTCTACTTTTCCAACAAGGTCAGCGCCTACGTCAGCAGCTTTTGTATAAATACCGCCACCTACACGAGCAAAGAGGGCAATAGACTCAGCACCGAGAGAAAATCCGGCGAGCACTTCTATCGCTCTTTTCATTTCAAGACCGGTAATGGCAGCTCCTTCAGGAACAAAAACTTTAATGAATACGATAAAAAGTCCACCTAAACCCAGCACGGCAAGCCCTGCCACACCAATACCCATTACAGAACCGCCTGTGAAAGATACTTTTAACGCTTTAGCTAAACTTGTACGAGCAGCTTGAGTAGTACGAACATTTGATTTTGTTGCTATCCTCATGCCGATATATCCTGCAAAAGCAGAAAGAACTGCACCGATAAGAAAGGAAATAGCGATAATAGGGTGAGAATCTTCAACCAGTGTGCCGGACCATCCTAAAAGAATTGCGGCGATAACAGCAAAATAGCCAAGAATTTTCCATTCTGCTCTCAGGAAAGCCATGGCACCATTTGCGATGTAACCTGCCAACTCCTGCATTTTTGCATCACCGGCATCCTGCTTGGTTACCCAGGCCGATTTGATTGCCATTGCAATCAACCCGACTACGCCAAAGGCAGGGATTAGATATAAGATACTATTCATTGGTATAAAGTTTACAGATATATGTTATAGTTTATTGAAGCGTTAAAAAAACCACCCCGGTTTATCGGGATGGCTTCTAAAAAATTTTGCGCAAAGATAGAATAAGTAGTAAAATGGCCAAAAAATCATCTTTATTATCAAGGGTTTAAGCGGGAGTCATACACCAAACATCTGCTTCATGGCCACCCAAAGATTTTTCTTTTTAACATCATCCAACTTCCCTAATTCATCTGCCTTAATCACAGAAACACCATTTATAACATGTCTCTCATATGATTTGATGTCGGTTTCAAGAGATGAACCGAAAAGTAGTACTTTTCCAGGTTTATAAACCCCTAAAACTTGTTCCGTGAGTTTTGGCTCCTGAACAATTAAAACAGAATCAATACTGGTTTTAACTGAGCTCAGAATTTTTGTCAACAGAGCCTTTTCTTCATCTAAAATCTTATGCCACGGAGTTGGAAGTACAATCATCACCGAACTGTTGATTTTGTACAATTCTTCCTGGTAGAGATTCTTCGCTATTATGTCGTTCAATTTTGTGTCTCTTTAATATCAAAAATAGATTTCAGCTCTTTTGCATCCTGTGGATTCATTCTATTTGCGAGAATAAGACGCAATTGTCTTCTTCGCAAAGCTCCGTCGTAGAGTGATTTTTCCTCTTCGGTTTCTGGTTCAATTTCCGGAACATCTATTGGTCTGCCTGATTGATCTACTGCAACAAATGTAAAGTATGCACTGTTGCTCTCTGTCCTCTTGGAAGAAGGTACATCTTCAGCTTCAACATCAATGCGTACTTCCATTGATGAATTAAAGGCACGGGTTACCTTGGCTTTTAATGTTACCACGTTGCCCAATTGGATAGGATGTTTAAAAGAAATGTTATCTACGGATGCCGTAACCACAATCCTGTTTGAGTGTTTCTGTGCTGAAATGGCAGAAACAATGTCCATCCAGTGCATCAGGCGCCCACCCATTAGGTTATTTAAAGTATTTGTATCGTTTGGTAGTACAAGTTCCGTCATGCTGACAAATGACTCGCGCGGAAACTTCTTCTTTTTTGACATGTTTATGAATATAGAGATTAAATGCTAACGTTTGAGATGTACTAATAAATGTTAGTTCGCACAAAAATCATAAAAAATACTTTGCAAACCATTCAATCATTTCATTATTTCGGTAACTATTACAATGAAAGCAGGCAAAAACAACATCTATGCGTCTCTGATACCCGTTTGTGGTATTGATGCTTGTGCTTTCATTATTGCCATTATTTCAACTATTACTACCATCATTACGGGGTAACCCGTATCATACTCCATATCATCCCATGTCGATTAATGTCCAATTCAAGGAGTTGGAGCAGTAATCAAACGTTCAAGTCAAGCCATTACCCAAGAAAGCTTAGCCAAATAAATAAATGAAAGTACTCAAGTTTGGAGGATCTTCAGTAGCTACTCCACCGCGCATACAAAATGTTATAGAAGTTTTAAAGCCTTATCTGAAGGAAGAAATCGCAGTTGTGTTTTCAGCTTTTGGAGGCATTACAGATACGCTTATTCAAATTAGCACCCTTGCATTAGAAGGAAAGGCGGCTTACAAAGATAAGCTGACAGAAATTGAAAAACGCCACCTCGATGCGGTACGCGAACTTATTAGCATTCAAAAACAAAGTAGCATTCTCGCACAGGTAAAGATTAAGATCAACGAGCTGGAGGATGTTTTACATGGCGTCTATCTCGTAAAGGAAAGGACTCCACGCACCCTCGATTACATTATGAGTTTTGGAGAAAGGCTGTCAGCGTATATCATTTCAGAGGCAATGAAAGACCAGGGTATTTCAGCCTCTTATCTTGATGCGCGTAATGTAATACGCACTGATAATCATTTCGGTTATGCAAAAGTAGATTTCGAAGTAACAAATAAACTCATCAGAGAACATTTCAGAAATAAAAAAGAAGTCCAGATTATCACAGGATTTATAGCTACAGCAGAAACGGGGGAAACCACAACATTGGGTAGAAGCGGATCTGATTATACGGCTGCAATTTTCGCTGCAGCGCTTCAGGCCCATGATCTGGAAATATGGACTGACGTAGACGGTATGATGACGGCAGATCCAAGGTTGGTAAAGAAGGCATTTACCGTTCCTCAGATGAGCTATGAGGAAGCAATGGAGCTTTCTCACTTTGGTGCAAAGGTGATATTTCCTGCAACCATGCAGCCTGCCATGGTTAACAAAATTCCTATCTGGATAAAAAATACCTTTAATCCCACATTCAAAGGAACAGTAATACACGCGGAATCCACCAATGGAAAATTAATCAAAGGAATTTCGTCTATGAATGGTATCACACTGCTTAACGTGCAGGGTAGTGGTTTATTAGGTGTTGTGGGTGTCTCTATGCGTTTGTTTGCAACATTAGCAAGAGAAAGAGTCAATGTGATTCTTATCAGTCAGGCTTCTTCTGAACATTCTATTTGTATCGCTATCGAAAGCACCCTTGCAAACCATGCGAAGCGTGCTATTGAAAAGGAATTTCAAAATGAGATACGGAATGAAGAAATTGATGAAGTACAAATAGAAGGAGATTTATCCATTGTTGCTGTTGTAGGTGATGGCATGAAACACAGCCCAGGAACAAGTGGTAGAATGTTTTCTGCCCTGGGTAAAAATGGGATTAATATTGTAGCTATAGCGCAAGGATCTTCAGAAAGAAATATATCAGTAGTGATACGCCAGTCAGATGTCGCCAAAGGATTAAATGCATTACATGAGGCCTTTTTCCTTTCAGATCGTAAAGTGCTTAATGTCTTTTTAGTCGGTACCGGACTTATTGGTAATTCTCTTCTTCAGATGATTGAAGATCAGTTCGTGAAACTTGCTAAAGAAAACCTGTTGGAGGTTAACGTTATAGCAATAGCAAACAGCAAGAGAATGTTGTTTAATGAAGAAGGTTTAACCTTGAAGCGCGGCATTGAAGAAATGAAGGTTAAAGGAGAGGCAATGTCCATGATGGGCTTTGTTGACCGAATGATAACCTTGAATAAAACCAATAGTATATTTGTTGATTGTACTTCAAGCGAAGAAGTTACTGATTGCTATGAGCGTATTCTTGCATCTAATATCTCCATTGTCACTCCGAATAAGAAAGCAAATTCTGGTTCTTATGAGAAGTATTATAGTCTCAAGAATGTTGCATTTCAAAGAGGAGCAAAGTTTCTATATGAAACCAACGTAGGCGCGGGTCTTCCGGTAATTAATACATTAAATGATCTTCTTTTAAGTGGCGATAAGGTAATAAGTATAGAAGGTGTTTTAAGCGGAACGTTAAACTATATCTTTAGCACATACACAACAGGTAAAAAATTTAGTGATGTAGTAAAAGAGGCGAAAGAAAAAGGTTACACAGAGCCGGATCCACGTGATGATTTAAGTGGTAAAGATGTAGCAAGAAAAATATTAATTCTTTCGAGAGAGGCAGGTCTTCAATTAGAGCTCGACCAAGTTTCGGTACAGAACCTTGTTCCCGAAGATTGCCAGGGAGACATGAGCGTTGAACAATTCTTTAAAAAGCTTGAAAGGCACGATGCTTCTTTTGAAAAACTTCTAAAAACTGCAGAAGCTAAGGGTGAAAAGCTGCGTTACAAAGCGGTACTGCGTGAAGGTAAGGTTAAGGTAGAGCTAGGTTCGGTTGATAGTCACCATCCTTTTTATTCTTTAAGTGGAAGTGATAACATTATACTCCTTACTACTGAAAGATATCATGAGAGACCTATGGTTATAAGAGGACCGGGTGCGGGCGCTACGGTTACAGCCGCCGGAGTTTTTGCTGACATAATAAGAATAGGACACTATGCTAAATAACAAGAAAATTATCCGTGCCTTTGCACCGGCAACTGTAGCCAATGTTTCCTGTGGTTTTGATGTATTAGGCTTTGCCGTAGATCAGCCAGGCGATGAGGTTGAAATAGCTTTAAATGCATCAGCAGAGGTTGTCATAAAATCTATAGTAGGGGACAAAGGGAGGCTTCCTTTGCAAGCAGATAAGAACACTGCAGGTGTTGCTGTAATGTCATTGTTAAACGCACTTGGCCTTAAACAGGGAGTTGAAATCACCCTCTATAAAAATCTTCCGCTGGGTAGTGGCATGGGATCAAGCGCAGCAAGTGCAGTAGCTGCGTTGATAGGAATAAATTATCTTTTAGGTGAACCTTTTCAGAAAAAGGATCTTTTGCCGTTTGCAATGGAGGCTGAGCGTGTTGCATGCGGTGCGGCGCACGCAGATAATGTTGCACCATCGCTATTGGGCGGTGTTGTACTTGTAAGAGGGTACGATCCCCTCGATGTCGTCGACATTCCTTTATCAGGGCAACTCTATTGTACGCTTGCGCATCCTAACATTGAACTTAAGACAGAAGATTCAAGACAAGTTCTTCGTCAAAACATTCCCTTAAAGGATGCTATAACGCAATGGGGAAACATCGCCGGTCTTGTAGCAGGTTTAATGAAACCTGACTACGATCTCATTGGAAGGTCGCTCAAAGATGTAGTGGCAGAGCCAATAAGGTCTTTATTAATTCCTGGCTTCAACGAGATAAAAGATGCAGCTGTGAAGGAGGGCGCACTGGGTTGTGGTATTTCGGGATCAGGGCCAACGCTATTTGCGCTCTCTAAAAACTACTCAACTGCTGATAGAGTAGGAAGAGCTATGCAGTTACAATTTTTGAAACATAAGCTAAATAGCGAATTCTATGTTTCGGAAGTAAATCGAAAAGGCGCGTATGTAATTGCAGAAGCGGTCACTGCATAAAACAAAACTTACCCATTGAAATGAAATACTACAGTACAAATAATAAAAACAGAAAGGTTACACTAAGAGAAGCTGTAATTGAAGGACTAGCTCCGGACAACGGCTTATATATGCCAGAACAAATTCCAGTTTTACCACCTAGTTTTTTCCAAACCTTGCATGAAAGGACATTTAAGGAAATAGCTTATGAAGTTGCTCAGTCACTTATTGGTGATGATCTTCCTAAAACGGAACTAGGTAGGATAATTGATCATACCATTCAATTTGATGCGCCTCTGGTGGAGGTAGAAAAGGATACCTTTGCACTTGAGCTCTTTCATGGTCCTACATTAGCGTTTAAAGATTTTGGAGCGCGCTTCATGTCTCAGCTGCTTGGTTACTTTGCGAAGGAACAAAAGCAGGAAATTACAGTTTTAGTAGCTACTTCTGGCGACACGGGTAGTGCAGTAGCCAATGGATTTCTCGGAGTTGAAGGCACAAGGGTAATCGTACTATACCCGGGAGGAAAGGTAAGCGATATACAGGAAAAGCAATTTACAACACTTGGTAAGAACATTACCGCTATTGAAGTTGATGGAACATTTGACGATTGCCAATCGCTGGTTAAGCAGGCTTTTCTTGACGGGGAATTAAAGCAAAAGTTTTTCTTAACGTCTGCTAATTCAATAAATATATCCCGACTTGTTCCTCAATCCTTCTACTATTTTTACGCCTATAGCAGGCTGGTAAAGCAAAATAAACCGGTCATTTTTTCTGTGCCAAGTGGTAACTTCGGAAATTTAACAGGAGGTGTGTTAGCTTCTAAGATGGGCCTTCCGATATACAAATTTATAGCAGCAACTAATGTCAATGATGTCGTACCTGTTTATTTGGAAACAAAAGAATTTACCCCAAGACCAAGTAAGCAGACCATCAGTAATGCTATGGATGTAGGTAACCCAAGTAATTTTGCGCGTCTGAATGATATTTTTGGAGGAGATCACAACGCTATAACAGATTTTATAAAAGGTTATGCTTTTACAGATTCTCAAACTTCCAAGGTACTTGCGGAGGTGTATGCAAATAAAGGTTATCTTATGGATCCTCACGGTGCCATTGGATATTTGGGACTTCGCCAATACAGGGAAGAGAACAAGAGCGATTTTATAGGTGTATTTTTAGAGACTGCCCACCCGGGAAAGTTTAAGGATACTGTTGAGCATGTAATTGGTGCACCTATCCATTTACCCGAAGTACTTCAAAATTTCCTACAAGGGAGAAAGAATACAATTAAGTTGGGAACAGGAGAGTATAAGAATTTTAAAAAGCTTTTATTGGAGGAGCTCGTCTCTGCATAGCCCTTAACCGTGGTACCTATTATTCGTAAAGAGCAGGCATAGGATTTTAATAGTTGCTTTACATTTTCACTTATGTGCAATCTGTAAAAGTAATTTAAAATGAAAAAAGCATTTAGAGTATTATTCGTCCTTGCAATTATAGCATTGTCTGTCCCTACAACATCATTTGCTTCAGATCCTAATAGTCTTCCAATTGAACATCGGGAAGCACAACTCCAAAAGCTCAATGAGCGACTAAAGGAGATAGAAGCAATGGATATCAAAAAGCTTTCTAAAGAAGAAAAGAAGGCCCTTCGTGGGGAAGTAAAGAAGATAAAAAAAGAGATGAAAGTTGTTAGTGGCGGGGTTTACCTAAGTGTTGGCGCAATTTTACTCATTGCTTTGCTGCTGATTCTTCTTGCTTAAAATAATCTGCAAAGTTTGATGTGCTTGAATTCAAGCACATCAAATTTTACCTATTACAGCCTATAAGAGTTACTATTTGTAATAGCTTAATTTGTCTTAGCCTTATTAAGGTCTAGGCTGTTTGTCTCTTGGGAAGAATGATCAGAAACCTTGCTCCCTTTCCTGGTTCGCTTTCTGCCTTAATAAAACCATGATGGTTATCTACAATCTTTTTACAGATTGCCAAACCAATCCCAGTTCCCTGGTACTGGTTATTACTGTGTAATCTTTGAAAGATGCCAAAAATCTTCTCTTTATACTTTTCTTCAAACCCTATGCCGTTATCTTCAACACAAATTACAACATAAGATACGGGATCAATGTCATGCTCCGTTGCCTCATTCGGGTTAAGGTCTCTTGTTTCAATTTTCACCATCGGAGTAGTCTTATTATTAAACTTTAATGCATTACTTATAAGGTTTTGAAAGAGTTGATGCATTTGTCCAGGTACTGCATCAATACGAGGAAGATTACCGATATGGATTACTGTTCCTTTTTCCCTGATGCTTATTTCAAGGTCGTCTATTATATGTTGAATAACTGATTTTAAATCAACTGATGAATATGGAATATCAGTGTTACTTAGCTTTGATAATGTTAGTACATCTTCAATTAGTACCTGCATCCGGTTTGATGCATTAACAATTTTATCAAGGTAGTTCTTTTCATTAGTTTCTAACTTGTTTTCAACTTTTGAATACAGAAGGTTACCAAAAGTTTGAATTTTGCGCAGCGGTTCTTTCAGATCATGTGAAGCTACCGACGCAAATTGTAATAAATCAAGATTAGATTGTTCGAGTTTGTAATTGGTCTCCTGCAGTTTGGAGGAGGTATTTTTTAAATCTTTATAACTTTGCGCAATAAGATCAGCAGCTTTCTTTTTCTGTGTTACATCAGTAATTGTGGTAACAACACCGTCGCGCATTTTAACCGCTGACACTTCATACCAACATTGTGTCGTATCACTATAAAACTCAAAGTATTCGTCTTTGCCTGTCTCTACAACTTTAACGTATTTATCTAAGTAATCATTAAGAGAGGTTTGTATCTCGGATGTTTTCTTGCCTTCCAGATCGTCCTTTCCTATAATTTTTTTGGCAGATTTATTAGCGGTAATATATTCAAAATCAATTATGGTTCCTTTCTCATTTCTGATAGCTCTCTTCGCGCTAATTCCGCTCTTGGATCCATTAAAGACACCTTCTATTATGCTACTTAAATTTTTGATTTCTGAAACGTCAATAAAATTAACAACCACACCATCAATCGTTCTGTCCTGCCTTACATAAGGGGTGATCTTCATCAGGAAGCTTCTGCCGTCTTTAATGCTTATTTCTTTTTTCTGTACCTCATTGGTAATTATAACCTTCCTGATTTCACTGATAAGATCAATATCATTAATATTATTTGTAATGTCATTTATAGGGCGGCCTATATCTGTTTCAATCAAATTGATCTGGCTGGTAACGGCAGGGCTAAACCTCCGGACAATCAAATGCTTATCAACTAAAATCTGACCTATTTCACTATTATTGAAATAATTGTTTAGATCATCATTTAATTCGATGAGTTCCTTTATTTTCAATTGATGTTCTGCACTGACCGTGTGTAATTCTTCATTTAAAGATTGCAGTTCTTCATTGGTGCTTTGAAGCTCTTCATTCGCGGAAATCATCTCCTCGTTGCTTGTAAGCAGTTCTTCATTCGATGACTCCAGTTCTTCAATTACCGATTGTAGGTTTTCCTTTGTCTCTCGTAACTCCCTTTCCAGCTCTTCAAGTCTTTTGGTGTCAACAAGGTTTTTGCTTTTAGCGGATGAACGTTTAATTCTTACTCTTTTTTCTTCCTCTTCCTGGATGATAACAAAGATAAACGATTGCTGATAGTCTTGTTGTTGGAGATATGGTTTTACAATGATATTAACCGTTTTTTCGACTTTGTCATTTTGTAACTTGATATTTCGGATGACGTTCTTTTCCTGCTCCTGGATAGCTTTTCGAATGCAAATACCGAGAGCAATAGCTAAGTCTCCAGATACAAGTTTAAGGAGGTTGAATGTCAGGTTGTTTTCAGGGAAGTTCAGATATTCTTTGAAATGGCCAATGGCATGCTTTACCTCCATGTTTTCGTCAATGAGTATCCCTGCGTATCGATACTCATCCATTAATGTCTCCTTGAATATTTCAGCAAGGTTGTTTATTGCATTCTTGGGTTTGTTTGCCCCTGTAAAGTGAGCTAGGCTAGAGCCGTGAACTGGTGTAGTCAGACTTTCAGCATCCATTACTCTTGATTTACCCGTGCATTTATAGATCTTCCACTTCTTGCTAATTTCCTTCATCGAATCCTTGAGAACGCTTACATTCTCACTTGCTCCCAGTAAAAGAAAAGCTCCATGATTCAAGGCGAACAGGAAAGATTTAAGAACGTGGCGCTGTAGTTTCACATTCATATAAATGAGCATGTTTCTGCAGCTAACCAGGTCAAGTTTGCTGAAAGGAGGATCTTTAATAATATCGTGGTAAGCAAAAACCACCATCTTTCTCAAGGAAGGAATTATCCGGTAACTATTTCCTTCTCTGATGAAAAATTTGCTAAGTCGTTCCGGGGTAAGATCTTTCGCAATGGATTCAGGGTAAGTACCGAGTGATGCCTGCTGCAGTGCTTCCTTGTCAATATCAGTAGCAAAAATCTTTATATTGTAGTCATGAGACCTTATGTTGTCCATGTATTCATGGAGCAGCATTGCCAGAGAGTAGGGCTCCTCGCCACTACTGCATGCTACCACCCATATTTTAATAACATCATGAGGTTTTTTATTTGCAAAAATGGCAGGTATCACTTTCGATTTTATCTCCTCGAAAGCTTCCGGATCTCGGAAGAATTTTGTTACGTTTATTAAAAATTCTCTACCTAAGTTCGCTGCTTCTTCAGGATATTCTTTAAGGTAGCTATAATAATCAGTAAGCTTTTCAAATCCTTTTTCAGCTAAATTCTTTGCGAGCCTTCTGTTTATGGTGGGCTTTTTATATAAACTGAAATCGTGACCCGTGTTGTTTTTTACTAATTGAAGAATGTCAGTTATAACTGCTTCATCATCTTTACTGAAACGTTCTAGGTTTTTGAGATAGGGCGCATCTCGGAGGTATTCGACAAGTTCCTCTGCTATCATCTCGGGGGAGAGGATAAGGTCTACAAGTCCGGTAGCTATGGCGCTGTTGGGCATGCCGTCAAAATCCGCTGTAATAGGATCTTGTACTATGGCCAAACCACCTTGTTTTTTTATTGCTTCAATCCCTTTTGTCCCATCGGTACCTGTGCCGGAAAGTATAACCCCTACTGCATTTTTTCCCTTCTCCCTTGCCAATGATTCAAAAAAGGTATCAATGGCATTGTTAGGTACCTGGTAGCGTTCTTTGTCGTGAAGCTTCAGCGTATTGCGGGAAAGGGTCATTACCTTTTTGCTCGGGATTAGGTAAACGCAGTTCTTCTCCAGGACCATATCTTCTTCAGCTTCCTTTATCTGCATGCGCGTGTGTTTTGCAAGCAGCTCACCCATTAAGCTTTTATGATCAGGTGAAAGATGCTGGACTACCACAAATGAAAAATTTGTGTTGTCAGGCATATTGTCGAAAAATTCATGAATAGGTTCAAGTCCTCCTGCAGAGGCTCCGATACCTATTATGAAATGATCTGAAGAAGACGAAGTAGTCATTCCCTGCTGGCCACGTTTAAATTAAAACGATAATTTTATTACTTATTTTAAATATTTCAACCGGTCTTTGTCACCTCTTTCGCTAAAGAAACCTATTGTTTAAGGATGACGGTAACTCGTTTAAACAGATGTTATAGTCATGTATGCTTGCTGAAGTTGGGAGAATGCCATAAACATGGGAAAAGGTGAAGGCATTACGGACCTTATTGATGAGTCTATTCCTCATCATAATTAAAGTCCTGACGGATTTGGTTGAGGTAAATTCTTGATTACAACAGTAATTACTTACTTCTTGAGTTAGCATAGTGGGTGACAGAAAAATAGCCATAAATCAGCCGTAAAAAACTATGCCAGTATAGTGGTAAGGAGGGTAGAGATACCCTCCTTGTGTTTAACTTATTCCTCCGGACTATTTCTCGTCCTTATAATTTTCAATTTTATTTACGTCACTAGCCCTGTTAGACGTAAATTTTTTGTCTTGATCTTTACTTTCTTTATCATCTGCTCCTTTCGCTTCCAGGTCAATATCAGGACGTGCATCTCCATCAATAATTGGAGTCAATTCCTCTTGGGTTTTCTTCTTTTCATTTTCCATGACGCTTCCTTTTATTTAATGTTATGGTAGTGCTAAAATCATGCCCCCAACATGAAGATTAGTATATCAATAAAGAAGGTCGCTTGTACTTCCTCCTTATTTGGTTAGTATTGTATACCTGACTATTACTATTGCTTATTTAAAGCGATAGGTAAATAACCTGATACCGACTATGGATTGCAGCCGTGTTAGAATCTTATTAATAGAAGACGACGCCGAAGATGCAGAGTTTACTATTTACACCCTGAAAAAGTTACATATCGAAAATGTATTACACATCAATGATGGGGTAGAGGCATTGCACTATTTGTCTGAAACAGGACCAGGTGAGATTTCATTAATTCTACTCGATATAAGAATGCCCAAGGTCGATGGTATTCAAATATTGCAATATTTAAAAACCGATCATCTTAAAAGAAATATCCCCGTTGTGGTTTTTGTGTCTTCCAAAGATGGGCAACGCTACGTTGAATTACATGGGGTTAAAGCAGATAGTTATTTGGCAAAGCCCGTTCAGGTCAATGACTTCCTCACAGCAATTGCAGAAATCGGTCTGTCAAGGATAGCAACATCTCATGCTATCAAACAGATGTCTCTGTCTTAATACCCCTTACAAATTCAGTTGTTAACACAGGTATTCTTTATTAGCTATCCTCATATTATATTGTAGGCAAATTTATATTCATGAGCCGTACAATCTTAATGCTTGAGCATGACGAGGATGACCGTTATATAACTAAGGCAGTTTTTAATGAAAACAGTTATCAGGTAAGTCTTAATTTTGTAACAAGTAGCGATGAGGCTTTTCTTTATTTACAGCAATGCAAGGAATCCAATAAATATCCATCACTGATACTGCTGAATTACAATGCAGGGCCTTCAAATGCGGTTGAAATTTTATCAAAATTAAAAGCATCAGCCCATTATAATCATATCCCTGTTATTGTATTAAGCGGGGTGGTAAATGATAAAATCGTCCAGGAATGCTACGAAGCTGGGGCAAGCTCGTTTATCCAAAAGCCCGACACAAGCTTGGACACTGACAAGAAGATTAGCAGCTTCTTTCATTATTGGTTTGAAACAGTAGAACTGCCTAACTAGGCAGACTCAAGCAGTTCATGTCTGTACCGTGTGAGAATGGTAGACTTAGACAGGAAACCCTTGTAAATACCATTGTCAATTACAGGAATATTCCATTGGTTGGTGGCGTCAAATTTAGACAGCGCCTGATGGAGATTCTCCCGTAACTCTACTACAGCTGCAGGAGGTGTCATTAATTGTTGAACGGTTATTGTATCGTATTTCGAATGGTCAAAGATCACTTGCCTTACCTTATCAAGGTGTACGAGCCCTATTAGTTTTTGGTTTTCGTCAACTACCGGGAAAATATTTCTGGAAGACGATGCTATCACTTTAACAAGGTTAGCCAATGTTTGATTAGGACTTACTACTGAAAAATTTGTTTCTATCAACGTGCTTAGGTCAAGCCGGCTCAAAAGCAATTTGTCTCTTGTTTCAATTGATTGATTTAATTTGAATGAGAGTTTTTTCGCTTCCATGGAAAGAGGCTCGAAGAAGTGTGTTACTACCAGGCTAAGCGATGAGACAATCATCAGCGGAATCATCAATTCATAGCCACCTGTTAATTCAGCAATAAGGAATATGGCGGTGAGGGGAGCGTAGAATACGCCACTGAGAATACCTGCCATGGCCACGATGGTAAAATTACTTACAGGGATAGTGGTTATTTTTAACGTGTTTACCAGCGTTGAAAAGACGTAGCCCAGGTATGCACCAACAAAAAGAGATGGTCCAAAACTGCCTCCATTGCCTCCGCTTCCTAGTGTTATTGCTGCGGCAACTATCTTTAGAAAAATAAGACAAGCAAGAAAAATTAATAGATGGGTTTCATTCGTAATAATGCTCTTTAATAAACTTGTTTGTGTTAATACTTCTGCATTCATATCGGCTATCGCCTTAATCGTTTTGTATCCTTCGCCGTATAAGGGAGGAAAGAGCATAATGAGAATGAAGAGAATAATACCTCCTGTAACTACTTTAACCCATCTGCTTTGTATCCTTTTATAGAAATGCTCTATACCCTCAAAGATGCGGGCATAACATAGCGAAACAATGCCTGCTAAAATGCCGAGGAGGACATAAAAAGGCAGATTATGATAGTTAAATGGTTGTTGAAGAGAAAAAGTCAGGATCACGCCCTCAAGCAAAATCATCTTCGATATAAGTGCACCACATGCAGCTGATATGATAAGAGGAATAAACGCCGAAGCACTAACATCGGTTAAGAGTACTTCAATAGCAAATAGTACCCCTGCAATTGGTGCATTAAATGCCGCGGCTATTCCTGCGGCAGCCCCACAACCTAGTAAGATTGTTCGTTCTTTATATCGTAGTTTATACACCCGACCATAATTAGAACCGATAGCAGATCCGGTACTAACCATTGGTGATTCAAGACCTACCGACCCACCAAAACCTACTGTCAATCCACTGCTCACCAGGTGCGCATACATTTCACGTGTAGGTATTACGGCCGATCGCTTAATAATGCTGAACACAATCTCAGCGCTGCCTTTTCTGATTTTGTCAGTTAACACATATTTAATGAAGAGCACTGTAAGGGCTATTCCGATCAAAGGGAATAAGGCGAATAGAAGAAATTCCTCGTAGTTATGAGAATAGTAATTAACAATGTTTTCAATTGAATGCACAAAATACTTTAACGCCATCGCAGCAAGACCGGATATCAAGCCTACAATGATGCTTGAGACAATGAAGAAATTTCGTTCTGTTAACTTGCCTTTTAAAAACAAAAGTGGCCTTCTGAGAAAACTAATAAGTAATTTCATATTGAAGTGCCAATATAAGAAGCGTAATATTTAAATAATTATATTCCTGTATTTAAACGGCATTTTTGTTCTGTTACCTGTTAATAATGTTAAAAGTCTTGATGAATAATCTTGAGAAGAGAACAGAACGATAAAGAAACGTGATAAAGTATTATGAGATACAGCGGTGAGTGCGGATTGAATGTGTAATGTAAAAGCTAATACTGTTTACCCGCGTTTTACGGCGGATAAACAGTTTAAAATCATATTGTTGTTTCGTCAGTTATTTCGGTTTCATCACCTAATCTCTTGCCAGTATCCTGGCTACTGGTCTCTTTCTTCTTGTCCGTATCGCTGTCTGGTTTACTCCTTACCTCACTTCGTGGATTTTGTTGATTCGGATCCATATCTTTTGATGGATTTACGCTGTGATCAGGAGGTGTTGGAGTATGATCAGCAGGAAACGGTTCTTTAATTTTATTTTTCTCGTCTTTCATAAGCATATATTTTAAAACTTACAAGGGTTTTAAAATCATGCCTGCCATAAGCAGGAGCAACCGATGGTCGAATACATTAGAATATGTAGCGGATTTCACAATACGGTAGTTGAGCTGCAAGCAGCGTCCTAAATGCGTCTACAAGTTCTGCCTTTAGGTTGCGTTTGTATCGTAAATTACGGCCGCCTGTTTGTGAATATTTCGTCTCCTGTATTTCTGGGTGCCATATATAAGATTCTCCTTTAGGATGCCACTGCAGGTTGACCTCATGAAGCTTGTCATTATGGGTTAGAAAAATTACCTCACTTTTCAATTGTTGCTTTGCTTTTTCATGCAGCGTGTCATCTATCTCTTGCAATAACAATTTGTAATCCTTGATCCAGTTTTCGTAAAATACTACCGGTGAAAAGTTAATATGGACTTCCCAGCCGGCGTCTACAAAATTATTGATAGCTGCGATTCGTTCTGAAATTGGTGAAGTGCGAACATCGAGTATTTTGGATATCCCTGCTGGCATTAAACTGAATCTGATTCTTGCCTTGCCTCTAGGATCATACGACAGCATGTCGTTGTTAACATACTTTGTAGCAAAGGTAGCCTTGGCATTAGGCAGTCTTTTAAACAATTCGATGGTGTCTTTTACATTATTTGATAGAAGCGCATCTACGGAGCAATCACTGTTTTCACCAATATCGTAAACCCAGTATTCAGGATCTATTTGATCAGGTTCTGTCTTAACGCCTTGTTTAGCAGCATGACGTTCAATGTGTCTTAAAATCTGTTCTATGTTAGCAAAAACAGTAATAGGGTTAGCATAGCCTTTCCTTCTGGGAACGTAACAGTAAATGCATGACATTGTGCATCCATTGGCAAGCGATGGAGCAACAAAATTCGAGCTTCTCGTATTAGGTCTGGTGGACACAGATTTCTTTACACCTATTATCAGAATATTCCTTTTAATTTGATTCCAATGCTCTGCGGATCCTTCAAACCCATGCAGGTGCGGTATTTTCCAATGGCTTTCAACTTCATGTAACGTAGCATCAGGAAATTGCATTAGAAGCTCGACACCCCTGGGCAACGTTTTTACTACCGGTTCATAGTAAATATCAGTAATGTTTAGAAGATTTTTTTCTATGGTAAGCATGCAATAACAACAAGAATCAGCTCCAATCAGTTATGCTGCTTTAAGGAATCATGAGTTCACAAATAGCTATTTTTAATCCTGTAAATTTTTACTGGGTTTGATTTGTAGATCGTTCTTTTATCTAAGTACATGTTGTTTTTTACTGCTACCCTTTCTGATTCAACATTCTTTTCATGAATAACTGATATAACGCTGTTTTTGAAATTATTTTTAAAAGCATAGCAGATACACTTACTTGCTGCTTCACGTGCAAAACCTTTTCCTCTGAACTGGGGCAGCAACGAGTACCCCACCTCTAGTTCTTCAACCTCGTCAACATTTTGTATTAGTAGACCACATTGTCCAACAATTTCTCCCGTAGATTTTTCAAGAATTACATTCATGCCTCCCTGGTTGTGCTGGTATCTAAAAAAGGTGTTGTCAAACCAGCGCCTGCATTCGTCGAAAGCATTTCCGTATTTAGGAAACCAGTATTTATTGGAAAGGGGATCATTAAAATAATTCACCCAGCTGTCGAAATCATCTTCATTAAGTGCCCTGAATTTAAGTCTTTCAGTTTCTTCGCCATCCAGTAAGTAAGTCATGTCAATGGTGCTATTAACGCAGTTGTATAAAGTCTATCAATGTGAGAATCTTAGCTCATATATATTAGGCCATAGTTTACCTGTTACAAAAATGTTATGGCTTACCCTGTCATAGGCAATTCCATTAAGTTCAAGAGCATTTTTATTTTTAAGTTGCGCGTCTTTTGTAAGAGAAGAGAGGTCAAGTCTGCCAACTACTTCACCCGAGGTAGGATGTATTTTTACAATTTCACTGGTTGTGTAGACATTGGCATAAATAAATCCATTTATGTATTCCAATTCATTAAGGTTAGTAATGGCGCCATGTCGATCGTTAACTGTAAGTGTTCTTACAGTTTTAAGAGAATCAGGATTGAAGAATGTTAGTCGGGGCGTTCCATCGCTCATAACTAGATGTTTACCATCTGTTGTAAGCCCCCAACCTTGTTTTACAGGTAACGTGAATTGCCCTGCTAGGTTAAAACTTTCGTCGTAGATAAAGCCCACTCGGGTAATGTAAGTAAGGTAGTAGAGTTTGTTATTATAAAATGAAATTCCCTCTCCGAAATATTTGGAGCGATCCAGCTCTACTTTTTTGTCAATCGTACCTGTATTTAGGTTAACTGCACCTACCACCGATCTTGTGAAAGGCAAATCTTCAGGAGATCCGGTACTTTCAAAAAGCTGGTTGTTGTGAAAAAGCAATCCCTCCGTAAACGAGGTGGTATCGTGTGGATAAACTTTAACAACGGCATAATTGATCGTAACAATCTCTGCTTTAGTATTATCCTTTTCATCACCCCTTTTTTCGATGCATCCCCATAGTATTAAAATTAGTATCAAAGTCAATATTAAGCAGCTTGGCGTTTTCATTATGTAATATAGAAAGTAGCAGCCGAACGCTTCAATGGTATGCTTATTTTAATATTCAAAGCATGAAGAAATGGTGGGTTGGATGTTCAGGATTTTCGTATAAGCACTGGAAAGGGAAGTTCTATCCGGATAATGTACCGCAGAAAAAGTGGTTCGAATATTATTGCGAAAACTTTAATACCGTAGAGCTTAATGTAACTTTTTATCGTGTGCCTACCTTAGAGACTTTTAAAAGTTGGTATACGCGGAGTCCCGAAGATTTCAGATTTACGGTAAAGGCGCCTCGTCTTATAACGCATTACAAGCGCTTTAAAAATATTACTTCAGAGGTTCAGAATTTTTATGGTTTGGTAAGGGAAGGTCTCGCAGATAAATTAGGTACCGTCCTTTTTCAACTACATCCAAAATTTGAATACAGTGAGGCAAATCTTGAGCTTCTACTGAAGCATATGGATCCGTCTTACAACAATGTGATAGAATTCCGTCACGCCTCATGGTGGAGTGCGCATGTATACAAAGAACTAAAAAAGGCTAATGTCACCTTCTGCAGTATAAGCTATCCTGGCTTACCGGACGATGTTCTGAAAACGGCCTCGGTAATGTATTACCGCTTTCACGGTATACCACAACTTTACTTGTCATCTTATAACGAGGAAGAGTTGTCATCAATTATTAGTGATATCAAACGACAAAGGGGTGTAGAGGAGGTGTATATCTATTTTAATAATGATATTGACGTGCATGCTATCCATAATGCAAGAACTGTTCAGCAACTTGCAGGAGATAACAGTGTTCCCAAATTACTAACCTCACCTATACATCATGTGCATTGATAGTATGCGGAAAGTGTAGTATCTACTCCACTTTCTGGTAAATGACTTTATAATTTTGCTGCTGTAAGAAACGAAAGCAAATGTTAAGCCTGTTGGCACAGCTTTTTTAATGGATTAAGTACGATCTATTTATATATATAACGTTACAGAAAGAAAAGGCAAGACCCGTAAGTCATGCCTTTTCTGTTTTAGCAAGATTCTGTATAAATATTGCAAGCAGATTTTCAAGATCGACTAGGAGATTTTTATCTGTTACTACTCCCTGCTGATCTATTTTATTGCGTAAAGATGGAATAGTTAATTGTCCATCATCAGTTAATCTGGCTCCAAGGGCTGTTAATACTAGCCTTAATGATTCATGCGCTTTATCACCACCTTGCGCACTGGGTGAAGCACTTATCGTAACTACTGGTTTTTCATACAAGGTTGCAGATGAAACTAGCCATTCAAGTGCATTCTTCAAAACACCAGGAATCCCAAATGCATATTCCGGAGTACATATAATAACTCCATGAGCTGATCCCAAAACAGATCGAAAAGATGTTAGGTGTTCTGCAACATTTTCATTATCCAAATCAGGATTAAAAAATGGGAGCTTGTCAATCCCGTTATAAATTTTGTATTCGATTTCCTGCGGAACAAAAGCACTTATAATTTTTAATATCGCTGCATTGGAAGATTGTTCTTTTAAACTTCCTGATAAGGCAACTATTCTTTTCTGCATTTTAAATTTATTGATTTTTAAAGTATAAAACCGGCATAGTTATAAAGAAATCTTTTTCTTCTGCAATCTGTTTGTTAATTTAAGATTGTATGCCTTTTCCAAAGACCTTTTATTTGAATAGGGCATAGGTTAAAGTTTTATTTCCTTAAATCATTTTTGATTAAAAATACAAACCAATGAGAATAGGACTAGTTACAGCATTGATATTGGCAGTTACTACAGTGGTTGCGCAGCAACCTATTAGAAATATAAAGGATCTCTCATTCATGTCCGGCAAATGGGTTACTACAGGTAGTTGGGGTAACATGGAAGAAAACTGGAGCGAACCATTAGGTAACAACATGATGTGTTCCTTCCGCTGTGTAAAGGAGGGAAAGGTAGTGTTTTACGAGTTCATTGTAATTGAGCAAACGGAGAAAGGCATTGTCATGAAACTACGACATTTCAGCCCTGGTAATATTGGTTGGGAAGACAAAGATAAACCTTACGAATACCCACTTATGTTTTTGGAACCTGACAGAGCAAGATTTGAGCGTCCTGATAAAAAAACTGCATTAACATTTCACAGGGTAGCAAAAGATAATTTGAAAGTGTTTCTTGAACGCGAAGACAAGGATGGGAAGTGGGTGCAGGACGAGTTTGATTATCATTTAAAGGAATAGAATATTTTTTATGATCGAAAGAATGGACAACGCTCATTAAATATTTAATGAGCTTTTTTGTTTGGAAGCATAAGTGTTTTGATTCACGTAAAAATTCGTTATCAATGTATCGGTTGTTGAACTTAAAGGTGCAGAAAAGTATAATAAGTCGTTTATTTTGAATATGACCAACAGGAGCCTGTTATTTTAAGATGGCTCGGCCGTGCTTTGACAAGAACAATTAAAACTATAGCTGTGTAAGGAATGGTGTAACTTCCTCATAAAGTTGCAGAAGGAAAAGGGTATATTGTATAATGATTAAAATCCTTTTCTGCATACTGATGTTTCCTTGTGTTGCTTTCGGGCAATATGATTCTGCAAGGCGGCCAGATGTAATACGTTTCCCTGATGGTGTGTTCTATACACTAAGTTCTCCAGCTAGGTGGCAGGGAAAGGATTGGGTGAAATTTGGAAGTGTAATAGGCGCAACGGCAGCGCTTACACTGGCTGATAAACCTGTAAGGAATTTCTGGAGTAACCAGGACGATGTCGCTTTAGACCGGGTTAATCGTTTGGGTTATCATTATGGAAAACCCTACAGTGCGTTTCTCTTTTCAGGAGGCTTTTACGCAGCAGGTTTACTCGTTAAAAATAACTGGGCTAAAGAGACCGGACTGGCATTAGCAACTGCGTTGTTCAGTGCTGGCCTTATTCAGAGTGTGTTGAAGCCCTCTATTGGAAGAGCTCGCCCGCAAAATGAACTTGGTAATTACTCGGTTGATTTCTTTAATAAGGATGCAGCGCTTCATTCTTTTCCTTCAGGTCATTCTTCTATGGCTTTTACTATTTCATTTGTGCTGGCTAAGCGAACGGAGAGTGTTCCGGTCAAAGTTTTCTTTTATACGCTTGCAGGCTCAACAGCAGTTTGCAGAATGTACTCCGATGCGCACTGGGTTTCTGATGTAGCCTTCGGAGGAATTATTGCCTGGTACTGTTCAGAAGCTGCAATTAAACGATTAGAAGCAAATCGTTACAAAAGGCCAAACAAAAATAAAAATACCCAGTGGCAATTATCTCCATTTCCGGGAGGAGTAACACTACGAGGCAAGTTTAAATAACTAAAGATAGCTAAGCCACCAGTTCTTGTGTTTACTCTTATACGTGTTGTACCAATTGCATAATGGGTACAGAAGCACCACAATACTAATCCAAATCACGTATACCACACCTAATGAAACACCAGCACCAGGTGTGATACCACCAAATCCTTTATCAAAATGTAAATCAATTTCGCCTAATGATTTATCCTGCAATATCATATAAAGTACTATGGCTGTTGCATGAATTATGTAGAAGTGAAGTACATAATAGAATAGAGGTACTCTTCCAAAAACAATAAAGGGTTTAAGCGTAGGAGATTGCCAACGTTCCATAAAGGCGAGAAGGATAAGCACAGGCCCCAACGTCATTAAAGTATAGAGTAATGACGGAGGATATTTTGTTACATTAATAAAGCTCATGAAGGTGAAAAGCACGTTCTTTTGTTCGCTCCATGGGGCAGGATCACCGTATAGATTAATGAAGCGAAGAACAACAAATGCAAACACCGCACCAGAGCCTGTAACAAGCAATAGCTTGCGTCTTCTTTCTGAGGTAAAACTGGAAGTATACCATCTGCCGAAAGCATAGCCGAGCAGCATAATGCCAAACCATGCTAAAAATGGATAAGGAACAAATGCAGATTTACCGGGGGCGAATTCAGCAACGCCAACCTGGTGCGTGAACGTCCAGAGTGTATAGAAAGGATCCTGGGGTTGAAGGCGTATCAGGTGAAGCGCATCATGCCCAAGTAGTATGACTATTCCTAATGCAAGAATAAGCCTGAAAGGAAGATGTACAACGGCAGAAAGCAGGATCATACAAAAGCCAATTGCCCAGATCACTTGAAAAATAGTAACGTCATAGTACAATTGAAAGAAGAAGCTAAACCGGATGACGGTTATTTCAAGAAGTATCAGCCACAAACCACGACTAAGCAGGAATATGGAAAGATCTTTTTTGCTTTTGCGCTGTTCACTTAATTTAATTGCAGCTCCTGAAAGAAAAACGAATGTTGGCGCGCAATAATGTGTTATGATTCTTGTAAAGAAGAGAAGTGGATTGGTTTGCTCCAGATTGGTAGCATCAATCATTAGGGCGTCTTTATGAAAGAAGTCTCTTGTATGGTCAAGCGCCATAATCACCATTACAATTCCGCGCATCAGATCAATGGATGAGATTCGCGGTTTTTCGGTTAAAGCATCAGAAACAGCCGGAGAAGATAGGGTGGAGGTTGTCATGCGTGTGAGGTAAAATCTTTTTTACGACATTTGTAATTGAAAGTTTTAGCAATGCAGTTAAATCTGGAACAATTTGCGTTACGGGCTAAAAATAAGGAGCCGGAGAATAAGAAATTCCTAAGTAACCTGAAGAAAAAAGATCCACGTAAAGTGGATGATGTCTTTCATGCTACGCACGAAGAGGTTTTTGAAGAACTGGATTGCCTTACCTGCGCTAACTGCTGCAAAACAACAAGTCCTATCTTTTATCAGAATGACATAGAGCGAGTTGCAAAAGCACTTCGCATGAAGCCGGGCGACTTTATTGAAAAATACCTTCGTATTGATGAAGACAAGGATTATGTACTAAAATCTTCTCCCTGTCCATTCCTTGATGCCGACAACTATTGCTCCGTTTATGAAGATCGTCCTAAAGCCTGCCGCGAATACCCCCATACTGATCGTAAGAAAATGGTACAAATAACTGATCTTACCTTTAAGAATACCATGGTTGGCCCTGCGGTATTTGAAATGGTAGAGCGCCTTAAAAAAATGGCCAAATTCTAAGTTCCTTTTAGTTTTATCCTCTATTGCGGAAAAACCCGAATTAAACCCTGCACCGCTTAGCTGATGGCTGAACTAAACAATGGCATTGCAATTCGTTATTTTGTTTGAATTTGATGCAGCGATTTTGTCACCAGTAAGCTAGGCTATGGCTTGGTAATGACTTGTGCCAGCACCGTGCGAGCACCATGCCGGCACCATGTCTGCGAGAAATAGGGGTAGTTTCTCGCAGACATGCTGTACGCACGGTGCTGGCATGGTGCTGGCATCGGAGACTTCCAAGCTTATCCCCCCGATATTGGTTATTACCGGCTATTAAATATTACTAAGATTATTGTGAAAGGAGGGAGATTAATGTTTAAACAATAAACTTATCCTTGGTTTATCGGCAAGATTGGTATCTATACATTAAAGAAGGAATAAAAAAAGGCATCTCGTGAGAGATGCCTTTTCGGTAGATCTATTTAAAAGCTGTTACTTAAACAACTTGAGCTTCGAGCTTTTGCGCTAACACTGACTTGGGTACTGCACCAACCTGCTTGTCTACAATCTGACCTCCTTTAAAAACAAGAAGTGTAGGGATACTGCGGATTCCGAAACGTGCCGTCACATTAGGATTCTCATCAACATTTAATTTAGCGATAACAGCTTTGCCATCATAATCGTTAGCAAGCTCTTCTACTACGGGTCCGATCATTTTACAAGGCCCACACCATTCAGCCCAAAAATCAACTAAAACAGGTTTATCTGAATTGATTGTAGCGTCAAAGTTGGCGTCATTAAGTACGAGTGTTTTGCCCATTTTTTTAAGTTTTTATGTTTCTATTTATCGAACGCAAAGATACTTTCAATAGTTCAAAGTTAATAAATAATTGTCGGTGCCTCCGATTACCATATAAGTGCTGTTTTAAAGCTTACTTTGTCAGAAGTTTATTTCTACTTCAGCTACCTTCTTTAGTTTCTTAACCATGTCATTGATCGGGTTAACCCTGAACTTTCTCGACATCAATTCCAAACTGATATTTTCCTGTTCATCCTTTAGTTTAAGGTATAAAGGAGTACTGCCTGTAAACTCCTGGCATACATCTTCGATCTTTCCGATTAAATCAGCAGTAATGTCATTAGCATTTATTCGCAATGAAACTCCTTTGCTTCGTTTGATGCCAATTTCATTTAGTAGATCGATGTTCCTGATCTTGAATTCAAGATTTTGTTGGCCCCAGGAGTTCTTAATAACAGACCCTTCAATAAACAAGAACCACCCTATGTTCATGAAGTTCTTAAACTTGAGGTAGTCTTCACCAAAGAGCATAAACGAGGTGTTGCCTGTATAGTCTTCGATATAAAATTTTCCGAAAGGCTTACCTGTTTTTGTTGTTCTGTGTTCTACGTTGGTTACGATACCACCGAGCTTCAGTTCTCTGCCTTCCAGTTTTTCTATTTCAGTAAACTGATTGCAAGAGACGGTACAGAAGGTCTCCATTTCAAACTTGAAATTATCCAGCGGATGGCCGGAGATGTAAATGCCAACCACCTCTTTTTCAAGATTCAATTTCTCAAGCTCGCTGAATGGCTCAACATGTTCAATTCTAGGTTTAGGCATGGCAGTGCCCGATGGGCCTCCAAATAAACTTGCCTGCGCACTCTGCTCTTCTTGCTGACTCTTTGCTGCAAACTTAATTGCCTTTTCAATCAAGCTGATATCTCCATCTTTAGAGTATACATATTGTCTTCTATGGAGATCTTTGAAACAATCGAAGGCTCCCGAAAGGGCGAAGCATTCAAATGTTTTCTTGTTTACACTGCGTTGGCTAAGGCGTTTGGCAAAATCAAAAATATCTGTGAACGGACCTCGAGCATCGCGTTCTTCTATAACTGCCTGTACAGCGGCATCTCCCGCTCCTTTAATAGCACCAAGTCCAAAGCGTATTTCGCCGACCTTATTTACTTCAAAGTAAATTCCAGACTCGTTTACGTGCGGGCCAAGCACTTTAATAGCAAGGTTGCGGCATTCTTCAATAAAGAAGGTAACGTTCTCCAAGTTGTTTTGCGAGTGTGTGAGCACCGCAGCCATATACTCTGCAGGATAATTCGCTTTTAGGTATGCGGTATGATAAGCAACCAGCGAGTAGCAGGTAGAGTGAGATTTGTTGAACGCATACTGTGCAAATGCTTCCCAGTCAGTCCATACTTTTTCGCAGATCTCCTGTTTGTGTCCGTTCTTTTTACAACCTTCGATGAACTTGTCTTTCATCTTGTCAAGAACGGCTTTCTGCTTTTTACCCATTGCCTTACGCAGCACGTCGGCATCACCTTTACTAAAGCCTGCAAGTTTCTGCGACAGCAACATTACCTGCTCCTGGTAAACAGTAATACCATACGTCTCTGAAAGGAACTCAGCCATTTCAGGAAGATCGTACGTAATCGGCTCGCGACCATGCTTACGGTTAACGAAAGCAGGAATGTATTCCATCGGCCCCGGACGATACAAGGCGTTCATGGCAATAAGATCTTCAAACTTGTCTGGCTTTAACTGACGGAGATATTTCTGCATACCTGGACTTTCAAACTGAAATGTTCCGGTTGTTTCACCTCGCTGAAAGAGTGCGTATGTCTTCGGATCATCTAAAGGAACTTCATCAATATTAATATCAATGCCTTTACTTTTCTTGATGTTCCTCAGCGCAGTTCTTATAATAGATAGCGTTGTCAGCCCCAGGAAGTCCATCTTAAGCAACCCCGCGCTTTCCACCACACTGTTGTCAAACTGCGTTACCAGCATGTCAGAATCCTTAGCTGTGGCAACAGGTACAAAGTTGGTAAGCTTGTCAGGTGTAATAATAACACCGCAGGCATGTACACCTGTGTTTCTTACCGATCCTTCAAGAATAACAGCTTGTTTAAGAACTTGTGCTTTAAGGTCATCACCTTTTTTAGCATCAGCAAGTTCTTTAACTTCTTCAAAGGCGGCGTCAAGTGAAGTTCCCGGTTTTTCAGGAATCAGCTTAGCTAAAATATTAGCTTCCGATAATGGCAGTTCCATTACGCGGGCACAGTCGCGTATAGAAGATTTCGCCGCCATAGTACCATAGGTGATAATCTGCGCTACCTGGCTCTTGCCATACTTGTCAATTACATATTTTAATACTTTATCACGACCTTCATCGTCAAAGTCAATATCAATATCGGGTAGGGATACACGATCGGGGTTTAAGAAACGCTCGAACAGTAGATCGTATTTAATAGGATCCACATTGGTAATACCGATACAATATGCTACCGCTGATCCTGCAGCCGAACCACGTCCTGGCCCAACGCTCACACCCATCTCTCTTGCTTTGGAAGTGAAGTCCTGCACGATAAGGAAGTATCCGGGATAACCTGTTTTTTTGATCGTTTCTAATTCAAAGTCAAGTCTGTCTCTGATCTCATCAGTAATCTCAGTATATTTTCTTTTGGCACCTTCATAAGTGAGGTGTCGGAGGTATTCATCTTCTGTATTGAACTCTTTAGGGATATCGAACTTGGGAAGAAGAACGTTTCTTTCGAGTGTATACTTTTCAATCTTCTCCAGGATTTCGCTGATCGTCTCAATCGCTTCAGGAAGGTCACGGAATAAAGATTTCATCTCATCCTGCGACTTCAGGTAATATTGATCATTAGGCAAGCCATATCGGGTACCTCTACCATGACCAATTGGCGTAGATTTAAATTCGCCTTCTTTAATACAAAGAAGTACATCGTGTGCATTAGATTCTTCTTTGTCTAGATAGTAAGATTCATTTGCAGCAAAATATTTTACACCATACTTGTTTGCGAAGCGAAGTAAAGTTTCATTAACGTGGTCTTCTTCAGCAACACCATGGCGATTGAGCTCTACATAGAAGTCGTCACCAAATTGCTCGTGCCACCACTTAAAAGCTTCCTCTGCCTGTTTCTCACCAACATGTAGAATAAGATATGGAACTTCACTAGACAGCGACCCTGTTGTTGCAATCAAATCTTGTTTGTATTGTTTAACCAGTTCTTTGTCAATACGCGGATAGATTCCGTAAAGACCTTCAGTAAATGCAAGAGAGCTTAGTTTCGCAAGGTTATGATATCCGTTTTTGTTCTTGGCAATGAGAACCTGATTGAAACGCTTGTCGGGGTTGTCTTTAGTGAATTTTAATTTCAACCTTTCTTCAGCAATATAGAACTCGCATCCAACAATTGGCTTTATATCCTGTGCTATTGCTTCGCGCACAAACTTAAAGGCACCATACATGTTGCCCAGGTCGGTAATAGCTATAGCAGACATTTCTAGTTTTTTAGCCTTGCTTACCAGCGCCTTAACATCAGGGGTAGCCTGAAGAACTGAATATTGAGAATGTACGTGCAGGTGAACAAAAGGCTTGTCAGTAAGTGTGTGCTGTGCTTCGGTTAACGAGTAGCCTGCTTCTTTTTTCTTTTCGCGTTTTGCAAAGTTTGCAGCGTCAAGATTAGGCTCTTCATACTCAATTTCATCGACCGGTGTAGCATCAAAAGGATTAACAACTTTCTCCTTTAATAGGCCAAAGTAACAACGGGCTGTTGCAGCAACATCATAAGAAGCATCGTGCGCATCACCAAAGTCTTTACCAAATAACTTCTCGTGAAGTTCTACAAGGCGTGGCATTTTCAGTTTTCCGCCAATACCGCCCGTAAGCTTACAGAATTCCGTAGAGGCAATACCTGTATCAATCTTGTCGAGTTTTAAAATGTGCTCAGTATCAAGTTGCTGCCTGATAAACTCGGCACCCAGAATACTAATATCAAACTCTATGTTATGACCAATCAGCAGCTTGGTCTGGCCCAGATCTTTAATAAAGATTTCCAATATCTTTTTTAGATCATGACCTTCCGCTAGTGCTCTTTTAGTCGAAATACCGTGTATCTGCTCTGCCTTATATGGAATATCAAAACCTTCTGGTTTGATGATGTAGTTGTGTTGCGAGACAAGCTTACCCTTGTGATCATGAAGCTGCCACGCGATTTGAACTACCCGCGGCCAGTTGTCAAGATCAGAGATAGGTGCAGTTTTATTATGCGGAATCCCCGTGGTTTCCGTGTCGAAAATTAAATACATGGAGTAGTGGTTGATGCGTAAAAGTAAAAGCCAAGCCTTTGTAAGTCAATCCGATTTATTTAAAACCTTTTGTTATCAGTTTTGGAATGGTTCCCCGGTTAATCTTTTGGATCTTCATCTTCAATGCAATCAATTCATTAACAGTCAACAATATACAGTCCGGCAAGGTTCTTGAATATAGTTGCTTATAAACAATTTGTTATGTCACCCGTTTTCCAACAAGTCATTGCTTTTTTTAAAAAGGAGTGGTTTTTATTTGTGATGCTGCTTATCATAACTTCGATTATTCTCTTGTTCAATGCGTTTAATCTCCTTTAGTAAAATAGATCTATCATCAGGCTTATTTAGAAACTATTAAAATAAACCCCGTTCATTGTTTGGTAAATCACCGGGAAGTATTTTTGGCGCACTTCAAACTTCCAGGAAACGTATATGAAATGGACGTGCCTCAACTGCATAAAAAGCCAGGTTATGGGCATAGTTATTCCATATGCCTTATTTAAAACTTATATAAGACATGAATTGGTTTACGAATTTTTTCTCCAGTAGCATTGGGAGAAAGCTTGTGATGGCGCTCACAGGTCTCTTTCTTATCCTTTTTTTAGTTGTTCACCTCGCCGGTAACCTTCAATTGCTGTTAAATGACGGAGGGAAAGCATTCAACATTTATGCGCATACCATGACGTCTAACATTTTCATAAAAATTGTAGGGTATGTAAACTATACGATGATTTTACTGCACGTGATTTGGGCGATATGGTTAACAAGAACCAATAAAACTTCGCGTCCGGTGGGTTATGCAGTAAGCAAAAACTCTTCTACCTGGTCTTCAAGAAATATGGGAATTTTAGGAACGCTTATTCTTCTCTTCCTTGTTTTCCATTTGCAGGGTTTCTGGTACAGAATGCATTGGGGCCCTATCGATACGGTATCTTATGATGGAGAAGAATATAGAAATTTGTATGCAGTAGTCGATTTTGCCTATTCTCATCTTTGGTATACAGCCATTTATGTTATCAGTATGGCTATCCTGGCATTCCACCTTTATCATGGCTTTGGCAGTGCTTTTCAGACCCTTGGGTTAAACCATGTGAAGTACAATCCTGTTATTAAGTTTATAGGTGTTGCATTTGCCATTATCGTTCCGGCATTATTTGCACTTATTCCTATTGTAATGTTTCTCAATTGAAATTGAACGCTGTTAAATAGTAGCACATGAAACTAGATTCAAAAATACCTGAAGGTCCTTTAGCCGAGAAATGGGAAAAGCATAAGTTCAATCTTAAGCTCGTTAACCCTGCAAACAAGCGTAAATACGACATTATTGTTGTAGGAACAGGTCTGGCAGGTTCTTCAGCAGCAGCATCATTGGCTGAACTTGGTTATAACGTAAAAGCATTCTGCTTTCAGGATAGCCCGAGAAGGGCACACAGTATTGCCGCTCAGGGTGGTATAAATGCAGCAAAAAATTATCGTAATGATGGTGATAGCGTGTACCGTCTTTTTTACGATACTATAAAAGGTGGCGACTACCGTGCACGTGAGGGTAACGTATACCGTCTTGCACAAGTATCCGTTAATATTATAGACCAATGTGTGGCGCAAGGTGTACCTTTTGCTCGTGAATATGGCGGGCTACTTGACAACCGTTCTTTTGGTGGAGCCCAGGTATCAAGAACATTCTATGCCCGCGGTCAAACCGGACAACAATTGCTATTAGGGGCATATAGTGCCCTGAACAGGCAAATTGCTGCAGGCAAGGTAACTATGTACAACCGTACAGAAATGCTTGATCTTGTAGTAGTTGACGGTAAAGCGCGTGGTATTATTACAAGAGATTTAGTTACAGGTAAAATAGAAGCACATAGCGGTCACGCAGTTCTT
Organism: Chryseosolibacter indicum; assembly: GCF_018598585.1. Lineage (GTDB taxonomy): Bacteria > Bacteroidota > Bacteroidia > Cytophagales > Cyclobacteriaceae > Chryseosolibacter > Chryseosolibacter indicus. The sequence continues at coordinate 72,964 of NZ_JAHESD010000005.1, read as the reverse complement.
CTTTGCACCGGAGGATACGGAAACGTGTTTTTCCTTTCAACCAATGCAAAAGGATCAAATGCTTCCGCTATCTGGCGTGCCCATAAGAAGGGCGCTTTGTTTGCTAACCCTTGTTTTACACAGATTCACCCTACTTGTATTCCTGTATCTGGCGATCATCAGTCAAAGCTTACGCTGATGTCTGAGTCGTTAAGAAACGACGGAAGGGTATGGGTTCCGAAAGTTGCCCGTCCAGGGTTGAAAGCAAAAGATGCAGCAAACATTCCTGAATCAGAAAGAGACTACTTCCTGGAAAGGAAATATCCTTCATTTGGTAACCTTGTTCCAAGAGACGTTGCATCCAGAAATGCCAAATATGCTTGCGATGAAGGAAAAGGAGTAGGTTCTGGTTTGGCTGTTTTCCTTGATTTTGCTGATGCTATCAAACGTGATGGCAAGAAAATCATAGAAGCTAAGTATGGTAACCTGTTTGATATGTATCAACAGATCACCGGCGATAATCCATACGAAGTACCAATGATGATCTATCCTGCTGTTCACTACACAATGGGTGGTTTGTGGGTAGATTACAACTTGATGACTACTATACCTGGCTGCTATGCATTGGGTGAAGCAAACTTCTCTGATCACGGTGCTAACCGCCTTGGGGCTAGTGCATTGATGCAAGGTTTAGCCGATGGATATTTCGTAATCCCATCAACCATTGGTGACTATCTTGCTAATCTTGGTTGGAGCGATAAAGTAAGCGCTGATCATCCTGCGTTTAAAGAAGCTTTAGCAAATGTCAATGCAAGATTAGGGCAGCTTTTAGGTATAAAAGGTAAGAAAACGGTAGATCAACTTCACCGCGAACTTGGTTTGACCATGTGGGAATATTGCGGAATGTCGCGTACGGAAGAGGGCTTAAAGAAAGCCAAAGTTAAAATACAAGAGTTACGCGACGAGTTCTGGAACAACGTAAATATACTCGGCAGTGGAAACGAGCTTAACCAGGAACTTGAAAAAGCAGGTCGTGTAGCTGATTTTATGGAGTTAGGTGAATTGATGGTTGATGATGCCTTACACCGCTCTGAGTCTTGCGGAGGGCACTTCCGTGAAGAATCTCAAACTCCTGATGGTGAAGCATTGAGAAACGATGATAAGTTTGCTTATGTAGGTGCATGGGAGTATAGAGCAGACAATCAACCTGAAGTTCTTCATAAAGAAGAACTGTTATATGAAAACGTAAAACTCACCCAACGTAGCTATAAATAATATGAAGATAACGTTAAAGGTCTGGAGACAAAAAGACAACAACAGCAAAGGTGCTTTTAAAACATATCAGCTTGATCACGTATCATCTGACATGTCCTTCCTGGAGATGTTTGATGTCTTGAATAATGATTTAGTGCAAAAAGGAGAAGAGCCTATTGCCTTTGATCATGATTGCAGGGAAGGTATTTGTGGTATGTGCAGTATGTACATTAATGGAAGACCTCATGGACCACTTCAAACAACTACCTGTCAGTTGCATATGCGCAGCTTTAAGGATGGGGAAACAATTACTGTAGAGCCATGGCGTGCGGCTGCATTCCCTGTACTTAAGGATCTTGTTGTTGATAGAAGTGCTTTTGATAGAATCAATCAGGCTGGTGGATATGTTTCCGTTAATACAGGTGGTGTACCTGATGCTAACGAAATACCGATTCCAAAAGCAGATGCAGATAAAGCTTTTGATGCAGCGGCATGTATTGCTTGTGGTGCCTGCGTAGCGGCATGTAAAAATGCTTCGGCTATGCTTTTCGTAAGTGCAAAAATATCGCAGCTTGCATTGTTGCCACAAGGTCAACCTGAGCGTAAAACACGCGCTGAAAAAATGGTTGCTCAAATGGATGCCGAAGGTTTTGGTTCATGTACCAATACACTTGCGTGTGAAGCTGAATGTCCGAAAGGAATTAGCGTTACCAACATTGCCAGAATGAACAGAGAGTACTACGGTGCTAAATTCTCTTCGGAAAATGTTTAATAACCGATCTTAATATAAAGATTAAAAAGTCACTTGAGAGAGTGACTTTTTTTATTTTTTCTTTATCCTAAAGAAGTAAAGATGCAGATAAGAAAAGCGAAACGAGAGGATGTGCCTTTCATTGTTCAGCTACTTGCCGATGATAAATTGGGTATGCTAAGAGAAGATTTTCGTAATCCATTACCGGAGAGGTATTACCAGGCGTTTGAAAAATTAGACGCTGATGCTAATCAGGAGTTGATTGTTGCTGTTAATGATGCTAATGAAATTATAGGAACCGTACAGTTAACTTTTATTCAGGGATTAAGCCATCAAGGTGCTCTCAGAGCACAAGTAGAAGGAGTACGTATAAGAGAAGACCACAGAGGACAAGGATTAGGAGAGGAGTTAATAAGGTGGGTGATCACGAAAGCGAAGGAAAGAAAGGCATTTCTACTTCAGTTGACAACAGATAAGCAACGAACTGAAGCAATAAGATTTTATCAGCGCTCGGGTTTTAAAGCAACACATGAAGGAATGAAGCTTTCTTTAAATGTGTAATGCGGTAAGATATGCTAACAAATATCAGGCGTTGCTGTTAATAAGAAATATGCGATATTGATCTGATTTTACGGCAAAAACCTTTACTGGAACATAAAACTGCCTAATTTGGTTTAACATAAGTTAAGCTGTAATTGGTAGAAATGGAATCTCTTACATGATTCTCAATTAATTAACCTACCTTTGCGCTTTATTATTTAGAACACTACTTATAATTCATGCAATCTTTTGAAACCTTGGGTTTATCCAAGGAAATCGTAGGAGCAATCCAAAAATTAGGTTTTGAGAATCCTACACCAATTCAACAACAAGCCATACCGGTTCTTTTAGAAGAAGACCAGGATGTTGTTGCTCTTGCCCAAACAGGTACCGGAAAAACTGCGGCCTTCGGTCTGCCTTTAATTGACCTGATTGACGACTCTGACAGAACTACGCAGGCTTTGGTTCTTGCGCCTACTCGGGAGCTCTGCCTTCAAATAACAAACGACTTTCATAATTTTTCCAAAGCTGTAAAGTCATTGAATATCGTGGCTGTTTACGGCGGATCAAGCATTGTCGAGCAAATCAGAAGTATTAAAAAAGGAGCGCAAATAATTGTTGCTACTCCCGGACGACTTATGGATCTGCTTTCACGTAAAGTGATAAACCTGGCGGAGATCCGGTTTGTGGTACTTGACGAAGCTGATGAAATGCTGAATATGGGTTTTAAAGATGATATTGACCATATCCTTTCCCATACCTCAGATGAAAAAAACGTTTGGTTGTTCTCTGCCACAATGCCTCGTGAAGTACGTGACATTGCTAATAACTACATGAATAGTCCGCTGGAACTAACAGTGGGAGAACGAAATCAAAGTAATCAGAATATCGATCATCAATATGTGATTGTTGATGACAAGGATCGATATCTCGCCTTAAAACGTATTGTAGATTATAACTATGATATTTTTGGTGTAGTATTCTGTCGTACAAAAGCTGATACACAGCGTATTGCTGAACATCTTATTAAAGATGGGTATAATGCAGATGCACTACACGGCGACCTTACTCAGCAGCAACGCGACAGGGTAATGAAGAATTTCAAGTCAAAAGCACTCCAGATACTGGTTGCTACTGACGTGGCTGCGCGTGGAATAGATGTGAATAATATCACGCACGTAATTCACATGAATCTTCCTGATGAAATTGAATTCTATACACATAGAAGCGGTCGTACGGCCCGTGCAGGAAGAAAGGGTATTTCAATAGCCTTGATTAACAGAAGGGAAACCCAGAAGATCAGGCAAATTGAAAAAATGATTAAATCAAAGTTTACGCACCAGCTTGTTCCTACGGGTGTAGAAATTTGCGAGAAGCGGGTACTCAATATTGTGCATCGTCTGCGTGAAGTAAACCTAATCGAAAATGAAATAGCTCATTTTCTGCCGTCTGTTTATGAAGCGCTGAAAGATTTAAGTAAGGAGGAGATTATAAAGAGATTTACCTCTCTGGAGTTTAATCATTTCCTTGACTATTACCGTGATGCTCCTGACTTGAACAGAAGCGAGAGAACGGAAAGAAGTGAACGCGATTCAGCAGGCGGAAGATATGTTACTGGAGATCGGTTATTTATTAACCTCGGGAAGATGGACGGCCTGGATGCCAGTAAATTACTGTCACTCATTTGCGATAGATCTAACATAAGCAGACAGAAGATCGGTAAAATAGACCTGAAAGGTGCTTATTCTTTCTTTGAAATAGAGAAGGCTTTTGTGGACACCGTTCGCGATCACCTGCATGGCTTCGAATACAAGGGCCGGATGGTTAGAATTGAAGTTACTGAATCACGCGAAAGTGGTAGATCAGGTGGCGGAAGCCGACGTGAGGAATCCAGGAGCAGGGGAGGAAGTAGAGATCGGGATACCTCGAGAGATCGTAAAAGGTCAAGAAGGTAATACAAAATAATACAGTGGAATAATTAGCCGGCCAATCGGCTGGCGTAATTATTCTTCTGTTGCCACTTGAAATAATGGCTTCTTTACAAGCGTACTGTCTGAGTTAGTATCATCTAGGATCTCCTTATTGTTCTCAACAAAGTCGTTGTACTCCATAGTAATACGATCGTACTCTGCGCGGTAATTGTTCACGCGTTGGTCAGCCAATCGAATATTATCTACTAGTTTTTGAAGTGTGCTGTTATAGGCAAATTGTCTTTGAGACTCCGCAAGGCTTATTAATTCGCTTACAAGTGAGTTTGAGGCAAAATCATATTCCTGGATGATATCCTCATTTGCCATTGTCTTTTGCGTATACCTGGATTGCTTCAATTGCTGCAACCTTTCTTCATAGGATTTAATTTCGTCCTGCTCTACAGAACCTGAGATCTGCAGTTCATGCAAGACGTCATGCATGGCGTCTATCTTAAGATTGTCATCACTTATCATTTCATTCCATACAGCAAGAATACTGTCTTGAAACTGCAGGTAAGTGTCTGTTACAGAATCGGCTTTGGTGAAATTTGCTGTGTCTTCATGGTCGGGCTTTTCGCTGCAGTTATAAAGCAGAATAGAACAACACGAAATTAATATTCCGATAAAGCAATGTTTATACATGTTTGGGCTCCCTTAACGCCAGAAACGGGCGAAACTAGAAAAATGTTTTAACAGAGATACACAAATTGCTGTTGATGTACTGTTTGCCTTAAAATTAATGATTACACCGGGAAGGAGCCGTCAGTATTTAGCCTCATTTAAGCACAAGATGCGATAAGGCTTAATGATAAATTTAATTAAAAGAACCGGCAATAATTTGGTTAAGATGATGTTTCAAATGTCTCAAATAGTCTTCGGCGAGCCACTTTATAGTATGATCACTGCCATTATTTGATGTTTTACTATGGTTCTCTGTCGGCATAATGGCTAGAACATCACATATCCGAAGGTTAAGCAATTTCCATAAAGTAATAATTTCTTTACTGTCACCTTTTTGATAACCATTTGCCAAAAACCAGAAATCTTGGTTATAGACTATAGTTGATGGAGTTGTTTCGTACTGCCCACAAATGAACCTTCTGATGTTGTTTTGGGCTGAATCAATAAGATGACCTAATATTTCTTTTTTACTCCATTTATTCGGAAGAGCTTTATAAGAAAAGTCGCCCTCACTTATAGCGTCAAGTTTTACAAAAAACTCTTCTGTTATACTTCTTAATTCATTTGCTATCGAAGTCATTGACCTAAATTAAGATTGGCGCATGCATTAACGAGAGTTCGACTAGAAGGTTGCCGCTTCGCGCATTTTTCAGCGTTCCTAAACTGTACATTTTTTTGTTGTACAAATTCTCCAAAAGTTTCATCTTCAATCCAGAAAACTTTATAACACATCAGAGAGATAAGGTATAACTTTAATAGGGATTGTTGAACCTGAAGCAATGATGTGGTGCTGACATCAGTTTCAGCTGCAAAGGCAGTAAAACATTAAGAGGTCTGATTATGAAATATATCGATTTCCTTTGGGCGCTGGATTACCTTTCACGATACTATCCCAAGTATCATAGCCACGAAATATTAAATCTTGCTGACGATATCTGGAAATGGTTAAACAACGAGTTGCCAGAAAACAGTAGCTCGCTCATTTACCTCAAAAGCGTATTTAACTCGCCGTCAGAAGCAATAAAAGCCCTATGGAAAGAAATTCAGCTTATGGCGGGACCGTTCATGAACAATAATTAGTGAACCGCCAGCAATAATAGACAAACGGCTATTTCGGATTCTGTTTCAGGCCGTTAACCAACATGTCAGAAAGCTGAACACCAAGCTCTATGGGTTCAATAATTCCGCCAGATGGATCATACCACATCGGCATCCAGTTTAATGATGAAAAGAGGGTCATAACAGCAAGCTTGGTATCTATAGTACGCTTAAACTCGTCTTTCTGTACCCCTTCTTCTATGATCTTCTTGAAACGATTTATGTAGTTAATTCTTAATAGAAGAAAATCCCTTAAGTAAGGCTGGCTTAAATGGCGATGCTCATTCATAAATACTGCTGAAGCAGTCAAGTCTTTAGCCATTACCTGAATATGACCTATAATACCTCTGCGAAGTTTTTCGCTGGCAGAAACATTTTGCTTTTCAACCTCTTCAAGAGACTTCCTGAACTCCGTAGCCATGTCGAAGCAAAGGCTTCTCAGAATCTCTTCCTTAGATTTTATGTGCGAGTATAAACTTGCAGCCTCAATACCTAGCAATTGAGCGAGATCGCGCATAGAAGCTGCAGCATAACCTTTTTCTTTAAAAAGCTCTGCGGCTTTTCTAATCACTTGTTCTTTTCTCGATAAGTTTGCAATCGCTTCTGTCATAGTCATCAAAAATATACAAAATTATTCACAATTTCACAGCATTCACGTGCACCCTTCCTACTTTAACCATGAATTCAATTATGGTTGTTTTTTTAACGTCTTTTCATTTATGAATTGCTAGTGTCAATAGTAATATGTCTTTACAATTTTACTGCAACTAAAAGTTTATACCCATTTCTTTACAATCAATCTTGCCTAAAAATGAGTTCTCTTGGCAGTTTTTCTTGTCGTTAAAAAAATCAATCAGTACGTAAAGGACAAGAACTAAGGCAAAAACTTAAAAAATATTTTGAATTAACAATCGTTCGTTACAACGTTGGAAGGACTGTAGGTTTATTACCAAGTAGTTGGAAGGAGAGTTAGTTAATTTTAAAAAGGTCGTTGACCAATAATGAAGTGTTGATGGGAGATGAAGGAAGCTCCATAGATGGAGCCTCCTGTTTCAATTTCAGAATATGATGCCGAAACTTACAGCATTGAGTTTAGGCCCTTTGCCTTCAACAAAAAGTTCGTTAATGTCGTAGTTGATGAAGAAATCAGTAGAGCGGAAACCAATTTGAAAACGTACTCCGTACCTGAGATTACTTAAATTAAAACTTCCTCTTTCCTTCTCTTTTTCACGATCCCCGTCATCTTTGAATACAAGCTTTGTTTTGCTTGCCAACCTGTAGCCTACATAAGGTCCTAAGCCTATTCGGAACTCACTTCCATAGCCGTCCCACATCTTCGGTCTGCGGCTGTGATCACCAAGATCGAGCACTGGAATTAATGACACATTGAAATACGTTGCACTAAGCTTGCTCTTGATATGATCAACGTCACGTGTGTCTAATACAAACTCAACTCCGTCGTCCGTTCTTTGGACCATCACGTTATCTTTTTCAAACTTAAAGTTATACCAATTTAATCCAAGACCCCACTCAATAAAGAAGTTACGTGCTAGCCTTGTGCGTTGTGTTGAATTAATACCAACGTACCACGAGCCCCATGGGCGCACAGCATAGAGATCATCGTCAGCATTCGGAAAGTCACCATCACTAATATAGTTATTTATTCCAAGGTCGAAATTGAACGACTGCCATGTACGTCCAGGACGGTAATCTCTTTTCCTTACTTTTTCTTCCCAAGCTTCATCATCTTCTGTTTCTTCATCATCATGCTCCTTCTCTGTATCCCATTTCTCCTCGTTCTGTTCGTGCTCTTCGTCATTCTTCGCTATGGCGTTACGTGTTGTGTCAGTAGCTGATGTGTCAGATCTAAGTCTCTGAAGAATGTCTTCAAACATCGCCTGAAAATTATAGTGTTTCAGTATTTCAAGATCCGATTTGTCTTTAATAGTAAAAATAATCTGACTCGTTTTAGCTAAAGGAACGATTACCGTGTCTGCCTGTTGCTGCGCTTTAAGCACACTCCCTGTAAGTAGAAGCAATAAGCCTATGCATACTTTTTTCATAAATTACCTTTTTTGACTACGTTGTTTTTCATTTTTAAAATTCAGCGCGAGAATTTCATTTTTCTTCTGCCGCAGATCGCCGAATGGGTCTTGGTTGTTTCCCAGATCATTCGCTTTATCTAACAGCTTTCTCAACGTAGATGTCTTTTTACTTTCAGAGGTTGCTTCTTCTATTTCATTTTTGTTAAGATACTTTTCGTTAATTTCTTCCGCCTCATAAACTATCGTTAAAGATTTTTGAGCAGTAACATTTTTGCTTTCAGTAACAGTTGCCAGTTCTTCTGTTGATTGCTCACCAACCCTTTTTGTTTCCTGTTCATTTAAATGAGCGATAGGATTTTGCGTTGCAAATTCCTCCTGTTTCTCGTGCCTTGGAGCAGGAATGTTATCACTATTCTTGTTCGTTTGCCCGGGTTTTTCTGTTGCCTTACGCACTGATTGTTTACTTTGGGCAGGCAATGGATTTATCTTGTTTGATGAGGTGTCTGGTATAACAGCTTTAGGAATTTCAAGTACATTTTTTTTAACACGAGGTGCAGTGCTTTCTTCCTTATTCGTTAAAGCAAGTTGAGATTGCGAATTATCTTTTAGATTCAGAAAGACTAACGTTGTAGTGCAGATTATTAATACACTGGCGGCAACCTTCATCCAGATATACCTGTCCTTCTTTTTATCCAGCTTTTCAGCAACACGGTTCCATGCAGTTGTAGGTACTGGCTTTGAAAAGTTCTTTAATTTCTTCTGAAAGAATTTATCTGGTTGCTGATTCATCTTTTCCCGATTTTGATTTTGAAATCCATTCCTGATCTGCCAACAATTTTTGAAGGTATGTCCTTGCCCTGCTTAGTTGTGATTTTGAAGTATTCTCACTTATCCCAAGGTGTTCTGCTATCTCTTTGTGTGAATATCCATCAATAGCATACATATTAAAAACTACCCGGTAGCCAGATGGCAGCTGCTGGATCATATTTAACAGGTCTTCTTCTGCAAGGTGGTCGTCTAATTGTTCGTAGTTAACTTGCCGGTCTGCTTGGTCTAGTTCTGTTTCAACATACATTGCTCTGTTTCTACGAATGTAGGTGAGCGATTCATTAACAATAATTCTTCTTATCCAGCCTTCAAAACTACCTTCTCCCTTAAATTGATCTATCCGTTCAAAAATCTTTGTGAAAGCTGTTACCAGAATGTCTTCAGCTTCCATAGCTTCACGCACGTACCTGTAGCATACAGCGTACATTTTGCCAGAATAAAGGTCAAAAAGCTGTTGTTGCGCATTCCTGTTGCGCTTTATACAGCCTTTGATCAATTCGTCTTCTTTTGCCCGGTAAATTTTGAATTCCATTTAAGATCTTGGTGCTAAGATGCACAAATGGATAAAGGGGTTGCTTGGGATGTTTAAAAAAGTAGCAGAAATGTAAAAAACAGAGAAAGGCGCTTTATAATTGTTATAGAATGCTGCATTTAATAGGCAGCGCTATAATTTACCTGAAAAGTTACTTCTGTAAACTTCTTCTTTCTTACTGCTATCACGTTTATTCTTCTCTGGTCATCAAAAAGATTGGCAAACAAGCCCTCAGGTTCCTGTGTAAACATAGAATATTCACCCTCGGGCAGTTTAACACAGAAAAAGCCGTTGGCGTTGCTTTTTACTTTAGCTACCAATGTCCCTTCTATCTCAGTAAAAAAGCCGCTTCGTTGTTTGGTATGCTCGAGAGAAACAGGTTTATAAAAGAGAATCTCTCTTTCAACACCTTTCCCTTTTTCAGTTTTTTTATTGGGGCCAGGCATTTGGTTGCCAGTAACCCAAACAATATTACCCTTGATGCCCTGCTTCTGAGCAGCAGCATCAAGGGTAATGGTTAGCATTGCAAAAAGAGTTATTGCCAGTAGTTTCATATAGTCAATACTTTTTGCAATAAATGTACCGATTAGAATAGCATGCTTATCAGATACATGATCAGGAAAAGTATAATAAAGGGCATAGTTTGAGGGTTTTGTTTGTAAGTTAATCTTTTCTTATGATTTCTGGTCTCCCTCGGTAATCAATTTTGCTGGCAGTACCTTCATCCATCTCCAGCGTTCCGGATACATTTACTTTGGCCTTTGAAGCGCCCGAGGTTTCCACAAACGCATCATGCACCTCAAGCCCATAGGCATCCAGTTTGGAAGCAAGTTCGATTCGTGCATTCAAATTGTTTACGTTTCCTGTAAGGTCTGCTTCAGAGCTCCCGGTAAGATGAATGTCTAATTTATGAGCATCCAGATCACCCCTTAACTTTATAGGACCTCGTAGCTCGATGTCAATATTGTCATTTGTAAATTTATCAACACGAATGTCTCCTACACCTGTAGCTTCAATCTTTTCAAGGTTGGGCATCGTGATCTTGATTTCTACCTCTTCAATTTTCAAATCCTTCAACTTCCAATCAAAATCTTTTTTGTTATGGTATTGAATAATTAGAGTCTCCCCAGTTTGCTCAATGTCGTATTTTGTTTTGGCTTCCTCTGATCCAATCAATTCTACATTGTAAGAATCTCCTGAGATAATTCGGACATCAAATTTCCCCCTGATCTCCAGTTCGTCAAAATCAGAAAGATTAGCAGTGTTGGTGTTTTCTGAAACAGGACAGCTAATACATTCTAATCCATTTTCTGTCATCTTCCACGTATTTCCGTCAAGATATTCGCCATCTACATAATTAGTAATGAATCTTGCCATGGGCTCATCCATTCTAAATGGTGCATTGTATGGAATGAAAAGAGTTACATCAACACGTTGTGCTCTGAAGATTGCATTGGGTTTAAATATCAGGTTGTTATCAAATGTAAAAACTGAATCATTTACTGCTATATGATATTCAACCATCTTAGCATTTTCAATTGCTTTCGAGCGTGATACTCCCTGTGATTCAAATGTTTGTACCACGCGGAAGTAGGGCTCAGCATGTCCTTTCAGGGTTAAGTTTGCGGCATCATAGTTCTCCATCTCATCCATCTCGTTTAAGTTAAGAACTGCAGTCTTTCCGGTTACCTGATACGTGTTTTCAATTACATACTTACCTTCTTCCTTAAAAGAAAAGATCATACTTGGAATTTGAACGGCTACAATGGCCGAGCTTATAAAGAACAATACAAACAGAGACCAGCCTACAGCAGCGTTAAATACAATTCGTTTAGCTATTACTGAAACTCCTAACAAAATCACAAACACACCAGGTACAATGGTCGCAACCGCTGAGGCTACTGTTAACCATGTAGGGAACGCACGCAGAAAAGCATTCACTACCTCGTTCATTTCAGAAACCCATGGTACTACAAATAATGCTGTAGCAAAGAGCGCAACCATTCCCAATACAAACGCGATTCCTGTAAAAACGATAAACACCCCAACTATTACCCGTACCACTTCTACTAAAGGTCCTAACGCTTTGCCTAGTCCATTTAAAATAATTCCTATTAGACGAAAAGGGAATAAGACTATTTTAGTGAAGATATCTTCATTTGCTGTTTTCTCAGACTGGCTTTTTTTTAAGGAAGACTCAATATTTGATAACGTCACAGGTTCGCCTTGCATTTGCATCTTATCAGTCAGGGTGCGTGCTTCAGGAAGCACGATCCACAAGACGATATAAACAAACAGTCCTAGTCCACCGAACACAGCCATTATAATAAACAGCACCCTTACAATAATAAGGTCAATTCCAAGGTATGCAGCTACTCCACCTGAAACACCTCCAATTACCTTACGTTCCGGATCTCGGTACATCTTCTTTCCTACCACAGGCTCATCCAGATCATAGGAGCCGGGAACAAGAATCCACATCACGATGTAAACAATAAAGGTAACACCATAAGCAAATGTGAGCACCGCGAAGATTAGTCGTATCCAAAGAGCATCAACATTAAAGTAGTTGGCAAGACCTGAACATACTCCTCCAAGAATCTTCCTTTTCTGGTCTCGATGCATTTGTTTGGGAGGCGTATAAGTGTATGCTGTATTGCTACTACTTGTATTTTCCTGGTTTGTTGAATAGTCAGTGCTTGTAAATCCTCCTGCAGTAGCTTTAGGAATTTCTTCCTGTTCTTCTACTGCGCGGAAGTCACTTACGCTTCCCATCGTAGTCACCAGTGAATTTACATCGTCAACAGTAATTACTTGCTTCTCCTCGTTAAGCTTTGATAAAAATATTTCAGCAATACGACTTTCTATATCTGCAAGTATCTCACTGCTATCTTCAAATGTTGAGAAATACTTATTAATTGAATCCAGGTATTTTTTTAGAGTTTCGTATCCATCTTCCTCAATATGGAATATGATACCGCTGATGTTAATACTGATATTCTTTTTCATATAGATTTAGAGAGTCGTGTTAAAGTTAGTAGTGGATTTTGTAGTAATCATTTGCGTTGAATGAACAAGTTCATCCCACGTTTCCGAAAGCTTCGCCAGAAATTTGCTCCCTTTATCAGTAAGCTTATAGTACTTTCTGGGTGGCCCCGACTTGGATTCGATCCATTTGTATTCTAATAGTCCTGCATTCTTCAGGCGCGTGAGCAGGGGATAAAGGGTACCTTCAACAACAATCATTTTAGCAGCTGTTAACTCATCCAGCATATCTGAGGCGTAAACTTCGCCACGGCTAATGATATGAAGGATGCAATACTCCAATATTCCTTTTCTCATCTGTACTTGTGTGTTTTCAAGGTTCATACATCCGTTTTAAACCATCTGCTTTTATAACGGTAAAAGTACTATGCATGACCAAGTACCTGTTGTGCTCAGAAGAAATATTGTTTGTAATTTATTGATTATCAGTAATAAAAAATATTGGTTGGATTTCAATCCTAAGAAAAGGATTAACTGTTGAGTTGTAAATTCGTTCACTTGTGAACAGGCTTTTGTTCATATCTGTATAATTCTTTTGGAAGTTGTTAATGATAAATCTTAAAGATACTTGAATTAAAGCAGCATTTTTAATGAATTTATTTATCTCATTCTTCTAAATCCGTCCTTTAATATGTGCTGCCTCTTTTATCATTTAAAAGCACTACGAGTGGAGGACGAGTGCAGCACGAGTGGAGAATGGACTCTGCGCGGATACGGCTCAGCCCTGATGTGACTTAGCATCGTGTGAAGTAAGTTATCATTAAATTGTGAAGAAATAGATGATAATATTCGTCTATTTGAATAAAAGGAACCGCAATCTTTATTACCTGTAAACTTACCTCGTCTTACTACAGTGTATCCACCTTTTAGGATCAATCACATCTTGATACCTTTAAGTTTTAATGAAAAGGTTAGTAGTCGTTTTCATAGCTTTATATTCTTTCATCCATCCGTTGTTTGCTCAAAATGGTAACGAGTGGATTAATTTTAGTCAGAACTACATCAAAATCCCCGTAGGTAAAGATGGTATCTATAGAATATCCTATTCGGCCTTGCAATCCACGGGCCTCCCGGTAAACTCTTTAGATCCCCGTAAGTTTCAACTTTACCACCGGGGTGTTGAACAAGCGATACTTGTAGAGGGAGAAAATGACGGAAAATTTGATTCGGGTGACTTTATTGACTTTTATGGCAGAAAAAACGATGGTACCCTAAATAAATCGCTCTATAAAGATCAGGCTTATCAGCCTCACAACTATTATAACCTTTACAGTGATACCACCAGTTATTTCCTTACGATAGCTTCAGCCAATGGCAAGCGTATCAGTACTTACCAGGAGCCAAACATTGGACTTCCCGCGGAAACCTATCATCTCAATGATAAGTTACTTCTGTTTACCAACGATTACGCACAAGGTAAGGATTCAGGATACATCATAGAATCTTCTTTCGATGAAGGAGAGGGGTGGATGGGGTCTGTTATTCTTCACACCGATGGCGCAGCATTATACACAATTAATGATATTGTTAAATCTCAGTCCTCGCAGCAGGCACCCTCGCTTGAGTTGGTTGTTACGGGAAGAGGGCCGCAGCAACATACCATCCAGGTTTTCGTCGGACAGTCATCAAGATTAGCTTCAACTTTTAATATTATAGGTTTCGGAAGCGTTAAAGTTACCCAACAAATTCAGTGGAGTGATATCGCATCTAACGGCAGTTTAAATGTAAGCGTGAAGGTCAGTGGCGTAGGCGGAGGTCCTGCAAGGGCAAGTGTAAATTATTTAAAGTTGACTTTTGCACAAGAGCTTGATATAACAGGAAACGAACAATACTACCTTAATATTCCTGCTAATAACATCGGTAAATCATTTGTTCGCATTAAAGGTGCAACATCGGCCACAAGAATCTTTGATGTAAACGATCCTTCCAATATTCAATTAATAACAGGTCAGTTTAACACTACCTTAGATGCAATAGTGAGATCAACTATTTCAGGTAGAAGGCTTCTGGCATCATCAACTGTGATCACTCCTGTTTTAAAAAGAGTTAGCTTCACGCCTGTTAGTCCTTCGTCTTTTAATTATCTGATTATTACAAACAGCATACTGAGGAAGCCTGCTGGGGGCTATTCAGATCCTGTACAAGCCTATTCAGATTATCGTGCTTCTCCGGCCGGAGGAGGATACCTTCCCAAGATTGTTAACATCAACGATCTGTATAATCAGTTTAGTTATGGAGAGCAAACTCCTGTTGCCATTTTTAACTTAATGAAGTTCCTGGCCGCTACCAGGCTTCCTGATTATTTATTCATTATAGGAAAGGGATTGGATGTATACTACGACTATTACAGAAAACCATTTATCTATCCCATTTATAAAGACCTCGTGCCCTCATCGGGCACGCCTGGCTCTGATGTAGCTTTTACCGCAGGCCTTAATGGAACAACTTATAATCAGGCAGTGGCAACAGGGCGTATTACCAGCACAACACCTCAGGAAGTTGCAGCTTACCTTAATAAAGTAAAAGAAACAGAAGCAAAGCCTTTTAATAGTTTAAGAAGAAAGCACGTATTGCATCTCAGTGGTGGTATCGAGGTAGGCGAGCCACAGGCTTTTAGAGGTTACCTTGAGAACTTTGCAGCTACCGCAAGAAGTTTCTACCTCGGCGGTAAAGTCTCTGCATTTGCCAAACAATCAACTGATATTAAGCTTATCAATATTTCTGACGAAGTAAATGCAGGGGTGAATCTCGTTACCTTCTTCGGTCACTCGTCTCCTTCTACGCTCGATTTTGATGTAGGATTTGTAAGCGATCCTGTAATGGGATATAACAACAAAGGAAATTACCCCGTGTTGCTGATGAACGGTTGTGATGCTGGTGCTTTCTTCTTGAATATGGAATTGTTTGGTGAAGATTGGATAAACACGGCTGATAAAGGTGCTATCGGTTTTATAGCACATACATCTTATGGCTTTGTATCTCCCTTAAGAAAATACTCAGGTCTGTTCTACCAGGTTGCCTATGGCGATTCAACATTTATCAGCAAAGGAGTAGGGGATATACAAAAGGAGGTTACGCGCCGCTACCTTCAGAATGCTTTCGCAGATGCATTAGATATAACACAGGTTCAACAGATGGTATTACTTGGTGATCCTGCTGTTCGCCTTTTTGGGGCCACGCGTGCCGACTATGCTATCCAGGATGAGAACGTCTCGTTGTCTTCATTAAATGAAGATCCGGTAACCGCACTATCAGATTCCTTTGCGCTTACCTTCATCGTTAGAAATTACGGACAGGCAAAAAACAAACCGTTACATGTGCAAGTGGTAAGAACCTTGAGTGATCGTTCTACGGTTACATATGATTCTGTTTACAGCAATCCTGTCCTTTACAGCGATACTTTAAGCTTTATTATTCGGGATAAGAATTTGAAGAGTGCAGGCAATAATACCTTCGAAATAAGAATCGATGCGCTCGATGTTGTTGAAGAATTAAGAGAAGATAACAATACTGCTTACCTGGATTATTTTATCCCTTTAAACGGCACACTAAACCTTTTTCCAAGAAAATTCTCTATTGTTACTAATATAAATACCAATCTTTCATTCCAGCATTCTGATATCCTTTCAGGTGAACGTGAATTTCTGGTTGAACTTGATACAACCAATACCTTCGACAGTCCTTATAAACACGCCTTCACAATAAAGTCCACTGTACTCGCCAGGCAGGCAATAACATTGCTTAGCCAGGATTCGCTCACATACTACTGGCGTACAAAACTGGCTAACCCAACTGATAACGAAAGTAGAGATTGGGCCGTAAGTTCATTTACATACATAGCTGATGGACCAGAAGGATGGACTCAAATGCACTTCCCTCAGTTTCTTGATAACAGTACAACAGGCTTAGTACGAGATCCGATATTAAGAACATTAAGGTTTGAAGAGACATTAACTTCATTGAGTCTAAAGACGTTTGGATCTGGTTCATCTACCTCGCCAACTGCTGTAAGCATTAAAATTAACAATGCAGAGTACAACCTTCAGCAGCAAGGCTTTGGCTGTAGAACCAATACAATCAATCTTATCGCATTCAATAGAAATTCAGCAGTGCCCTACATTGGCATCCCATTCACGTGGTATAACCGTGCAGGACGCACTTGCGGAAGAGAGCCTTGGGTTATTAACAGTTTCGATGTAACACAGCTCGCAATGGGCTCAGGTGATCTGATTGAATATATCGATAATATTCAACTCGGTGATTCAGTTGTTCTGTTTACTATTGGCAATGCCGACTTTGCTCACTGGCCAATTCAGGCAATTACAAAACTTCAGGAGGTAGGTATTGCAGCATCACAGATACAATCTTTGAAACCGGGTGAGCCTGTAGTGATCTTCGGAAGAAAAGGAATTGCTGCGGGTAAGGCAAAGATTAATGTTGCGGGTGGATTAACACCCGACAAGGCTACACTAGAAGTCCAGAAAACAATTACGGGTCGTTTTAGCTCAGGGGAAATGAGATCAGTCTTGGTAGGCCCCGCGCAACGCTGGAAAGCGATGTATGTAAAAACAAGCGCAAAAGAAAATGTAGATCAGGTGACTGTTGAAGTCTTTGGCGTGAAGGTGGATGGAGCCGAAGATTTCCTGACAACTTATGTAAATGGTGTCTTAGACCTCGCAACCATAAATGCACAAGCTTATCCTACACTCAGACTTGTATACAAAGTTGCTGATGATGTCAATCTAACACCCTCTAAGTTAAATAATTGGATAGTAACCTACGACCCAGTAGGGGAGGGACTGATCTTTTATAAGGGCAATCGGGAACAAATCGCACTTTCAGAAGGTGAAGTATGGACAGGTAAATATGGTTATGTAAACGTAGGTGATAAAGTGTTTCCTAATGCTATTTCTGTTTCTACAAAAGTCTTTAACTATAAAACATTAACGTCATCAAGTTATACATCTTCCATTCAACCTCCTGCTCCTGGAGATACTACTTTATTTTCTGTTGCAGTTAACACCAGCGGAAACAAAGGAGTTAATGATGTTTCAGTATTTGTTAACCCTTATATATTTCCTGAACAATATTATGAGAACAACATTTTCACACTGAATAAATTTCTGAATGTAACAGATGAAACCTATAGCCCTGTGTTGGACGTTACAGTTGATGGCAGGTATTTAGAGAAAGATGAGTTTATTAGTCCTTCTCCTAAAATAAACATTGCGCTTTGGGATGAGAATAGAACGCTTTTGAAAAGAGATACTTCCGGTATCAACGTGTTCTTAGCTTACCCTTGCGAAACTGGCGATTGCGCTTATACACGAATTTCCTTTCAGCGTGCTGATGTTTCCTGGGCACCAGCAACGGATAGCTCCGACTTTAACATCCTCTTTACACCTTTCGATCTTCCGGATGGTCATTATAAAATGCGCATTGAAGCGAAAGATCAGTCTGGTAATATAGCAGGAAAGGAGCCTTACGAGATTACGTTTAATGTTAAATCAGAAGTAACCGTTTCACTTCTTGATCCTTATCCCAATCCGGTTTCAAGTGAAACCTATTTTAAGTACATTTATACAGGCAATAGCGCTCCTGATAATGTAGCAATCCAAATATTCGATTTAAATGGAAAGCCTGTTCAAACCATCGATCACAGGAGTTCTTACATAGGTTCAAATATTATCACCTGGTCTCCCGCCGAGGCTGATGCTGATTTGCCCAACGGTATTTATATCTATCGGATCATTCTTCAGGCCCAAGGAAAGATTTATGAGAAGAGAGGAAAGTTGTCACTCATCATCCATTAAACTAATCCTGGATGTGAGTTAAGCTAGGGGTTCTATATTCAATAATAATAGCTCATTTGAAGTGATGTGCGGAGAGCCAGTTAAAACCTTATCGGAATAAAAGAAGAAAGATTCGCCCTTTATGCACCCGCAAAAAAAAGACAACACGTAAAGTGTTGTCTTTCTTATATGAACCCTGATAAAATTAATCTCTGTAAAGCACTGCCTTTACTGCCTTAATTGTCTTCTCAACATTAGGCAATATCTCCTGGATAAGGGTAGGAGCATAAGGAAGTGGTGCATCCAGGCTATTCACACGGTGAATAGGAGCGTCAAGGTAATCGAACGCGTACTTTTGAACATGGTAAGTTATCTCAGAAGAAATAGCGGCTAACGGCCATGCTTCTTCAACAATAACAAGACGATTCGTTTTCTTTACCGATTCAACTACTGTAGCATAATCGATAGGTCTAACCGTACGAAGGTCAATAACCTCTGCAGAAATACCCTCCTTCTCAAGTTCTGCGGCAGCAACCATGGCTACCTTTAAAATCTTACCAAAAGAAACAATGGTAACATCACTTCCAGAACGCTTCACGTCGGCCACACCAATAGGAATAAGATATTCTTCCTGTGGTACTTCACCTTTATCACCATACATGAGTTCAGACTCCATGAAAATCACAGGGTCATTATCACGAATAGATGACTTTAGTAGTCCTTTTGCATCGTAAGGGTTAGCAGGAACAACCACCTTCAAACCAGGGCAGTTGGCATACCAGCTTTCGAAATTTTGTGAGTGTTGAGAGCTTAACATACCTGCGTTTCCTGTAGGTCCACGGAAAACAATAGGAACATTAAATTGGCCCCCAGACATTGACATCATTTTTGCAGCGCTGTTGATAACCTGGTCGATAGCAACAAGCGAGAAATTGAAGGTCATGAATTCAATAATGGGACGAAGACCGTTCATCGCTGCACCTACACCTACTCCAGCAAAACCAAGTTCTGCAATAGGTGTATCAATTACACGATCAGGCCCAAATTCATCTAACATCCCCTGGCTTACTTTGTAAGCGCCATTGTATTCAGCAACTTCTTCACCCATTAAAAAGATACTGGCATCACGCCTCATTTCTTCAGTCATGGCTTCGCGAAGGGCTTCCCTAAATTGAATTTCTCTCATACGTTTTAATAAGGTGCGTAAAAATAGTATCTGGGGTGGGATTGACAAAACGTGAAACCCAGAAAGCTCAAATAAAAAACCCTTTCCATTTACTGGAAAGGGTTTTTTTATAAATCCAATGTTGTTTCGTTACTTAAGAGCGTTTTTAAATGCTTCAGTGGCAGAGAATTTAGCAAATTCAAGGTCACTTAAAGCACTTTCTTTCAACTGAGGATCTGCTTTTACTGCGCTTGTAAGGTTGCTAACTACATTTTCAGCATTTCCTAAACGAGCAGATGCAATAGCAGCACCATAATATGCAAGTGCAAAGTTGCTGTTTTTGCCAGTTGCATCTTTGAAAGATGTTAAAGCGTTTTGATAGTCTTTGTTAAGAATTTGAGCTAAACCTTTGTTGAAAAGGTTGTCAGCATTGTCAGTAGCTGCTGAAGCAGAACCTACTGCATCGCTATATTTAGCAAGGTAGATTTCAGAAGCTGCCTTAACACCGTTTAATCCGGCACCATTATCACCACTCAAACCAGAAGCTCTTTTAGCATGGTCGTAAGCAGCGTATGCATTGCCTTTCAGCATATATGCAGATGCCATGTTAGCATGAACTTCAGGAGAATCCTGGATTTTAGCCGCAATTTCTAATTGAGCAAGTGCTTTATCTGCTAAAGAAGAAGCATTAGCTTGGTTTTCAATAGCTTGTGCAATGTACACTGCACCAAGGTTGTTATGTGCATTCCAGTTAGTACCTTTTTTAGTAGCAGCTTCGTAGATAGCAGCTTTCTCTTCTAAAGAAGGAGTTAAAGTAGCAGCGTACATCATTTCTTCGAAAGAAAGTGTATCAGCACTTGTTTGTCCTTGAGTAACTTGTTTAGCTAATACAGAGATTTCTGCATCTGTCTTTTTATCCTTAACAGTTAAGATTTCAGTTTTAGCTGTTCTTAATTTAGGATAAACTTCGCTGAATACTTTTTTGTAGTTAGGAAGTCTCTTCAACTGTTGTTCTTGGTCTTCGAATGTTCCACCGCTGTTAACAACATTCAAATATTCCGTCTTTTGTTCCGAAGTAAGACCTTGGTAATTAGCCAATTCATTTTTGAAACCTGTCCAATCCTGGATAACTGGCTTAAGAATGAATTTAATAGAATCTGCCATGCCTTTGTAATCGTACTTCTTCATTTGCTGACGATAGTATTTTTCGATAGCAGCAGCACGATCTGGAGACAGTTTTGAGTTCACACGCTCAGCACCTTCAGGTGAGTGAGTACCAGTGATTGATACGGTACGTGTAGCATTTTTAGAAGCGATAAAAGCATCTAATTGCTTTCCTTTAGGAGCTCTTGTTTCAGATGTTCTTAAAACTGATCTTCCTTGTTCGAAAATGAAGTCAGGAATAATAACTGGAACAAGTTCTTCCTGGTTGTTATATCCATGATCTGCGTAAGCAGCAAAATACACAGGTTTTACAAGTTTAGAAGTTGTAATAACACCGGTCGCAACTTGCATACGAGCTGTGTTCTTTGTTTTAGAACCTTTAGCTGCAACACCTTCTACTTCCAATACACCAGATCTCATAGCCGGAGCATAGGCAAACGAGAAATTCTTAGTAACTTTTGGTTGCTCAGTTTTGGCGTTTGGATAATCTTCAGCTTTAAATGGAATAGGATCAAGGGCCACCTCTTTCTCACCGTATTTGTAATAGGTGTTTACTGTATAGGTTGTTCCTTTTTTCAACATTTTCACAGGAAGATTTGCTGCCATATCGAAGGTCACGGTGTCTTTGTGAACTTCTAGCGGATTTGGCGTTACTGTGAGTTGTTGATCTTTGGACATTTTAACCATCTTGGGAAGCGTACAACCCGAAAGGCTCAGTGCACCGATGACTAAAAATGAGTAAATAGGTTTTCTCATTGGATTTAGAGTTATATTGATTTTTAAGGGTTTAAAACTAAACTTATGTGTATTTTTTTGCAATAATACTCAAAAAAATAAGAATTCAGCGACAATAACCCTAGTGTTGGTATGTTATATTTGTAAGCCGGATTTTTGGTCGATAAATGAACTTTTAAAGTAGGTGAAACTCTAAACGTATGAATATGAGCGTTTCTATGCAGAAAATCCAGGATTTTTTCGAAGCTTATGCCTTTGGAGTATGTACTCGGTTAGGGGAAAAGCTGGGTATGGCAACTTCCAGCATAAGATTATTCTTTATTTATGCTTCCTTCCTAACCTTCGGCTCACCGGTTCTTATCTATCTTGCACTAGCTTTTGTTATGAATATGAGAAAGCATTTGAGAAAAAGAAGTCCCATATGGGATTACTGACCTCAGTTCCCACTGTTATCAATCCCTCCTGATATCAATCTTTCTTCTCCTCAGCAAATAGAAGGCGGCAACTACTGAGCGCTTGTATATGTTTTTTCTTGAATACGTTGGGAACTGCTGATGAAGCGCCTTCCGTTTGATGGCATGTTTACGCAGACTCGAAAAGAAGGCAGCATGCGCCTGAATAACACTTAAACTATTCTTTGTTTTTCCTTTTATAAGGAACATTAATGCCGCAAGCCAGTCCAGTAAAATCCTGAGGGGAAGCTTATAGCATATTTCTCCCGCGTCTAAATGCTTGTAATTTACAATAAGGTTATTTCTGAAATTAAGGAATGTCTTTCTTGGGCTCTCGTAGCCTAAAGTGCCTGCACCAACATGGTAAACTTTGCTTTTGCCATAGTATAAGATGCGATTTTCTGTTCTTTGAATCTTCCAGCACAAATCAATCTCCTCCATATGTGCGAATAGATCTTCATCTAATCCACGAAATTGATGAAAGACGGAAGATCTGATCACCAGACACGCTCCCGTTGCCCAGAATATTTCTTTGATATCATCGTATTGCCCAAGGTCTTCTTCAAGAAACGTGAAAAGACGCCCGCGACAAAACGGATATCCAAGAAAATCCATGTAACCTCCAGCAGCACCGGCATATTCAAAAGCCTTTTTGTTTTGATACGATAAAATCTTGGGCTGAAGCGCGGCAACAGTAGAATCATTCTCAAGGATGTTGATCATGGGCTCAAGCCATCCTGGTGTTACTTCAATATCTGAGTTTAAGAGTACATAGTACTTTGCTTCTATCTGCCTAAGCCCTCGGTTATATCCTCCACAAAAGCCGAAGTTTTCCTCAAGTGCCAACCATTGAACTGAAGGAAAATCTTTTCGTACAATGCCTTCTGAGTCATCACTTGAGCCATTATCTACTACATATACAGTTGCGCTTGGGGAATAAGCAACGACAGATGGTAAGAACTGGCGAAGAAATTTTGCGCCATTGTAATTGAGAATGACAACAGCAGTCTGTGTCATCCCATCATACCACTTAAATCAAGACCAGGAATGTTAGGTATTAATCCCTCTGTACTTTTTTTCATCTCTTCTTTTGCCATTGTATCTGCTTCTTCTGCAGCTTTATTTACTGCGGCAACTATTAAATCCTGTAATACAATTTTGTCTTCGGCTTTAAGTAACGTAGGATCAATATCAATACCGATGAGCTGACGTTTTCCATTAACAGTAACTTTTACCATTCCACCTCCTGATTCACCGGTAGCACGAAGCTTCCCTAAGTTGTCTTGTGCCTCTTTTATGCGGGCTTGAACTTCCTTCATCTTGCCCATCATTTTCATCATATCAAACATATTGCTGTTGTTTTGGAATTGATTGATAAAATTAATATTAAATATTATACCTGTTATTAAATAGCTTTTGCTTTTATATAATAGATACCTTTATAAGAAGAGCCACTATCTTTTTTTCATTAGCACTACTGTGCCAGACTTTTTAAACGTCCTTCCAGCTTTATCCCTGATGGTAGCAACAAAAGTATAAGTGCCTTCGGGCATAAGGTTGCCCCTATACGTGCCGTCCCATCCTTGTTGAATTTCAGATGTTGTAAACATCAGCTCTCCCCATCTGTTGAAAATGTCCATTTGGAAATTCTCAATGTATTGTCCATATACATTGAAAATATCGTTAAGACCGTCACCGTTTGGGGTAAAGGCAGTAGGATAAAATAGATTAGGCTCTTTAGTTAATACGATCCTGTTCGAAACACTTTCGCTAACAGTATTATCGTTAGGGAAGGCACGCACTACATAGATGAAGATTTGCACATCCAAATCTTGTGTGGCATCAAGGTAGGTTGTAAGTGTTCCCGCAGGAATAGTAGCAATCAGTTGTCCATTCGCATCGTATCGCTCAATCACATAATTATTAACACCATTTACCCATCCCGTATAGGCAGTCCAATTTAATTGAATGGAGTTGTCGTTATTAACATTTCCGGTTAAGATAATTGGACAGCTTTCAATGCTTAAATCACTTGTGTTGCCACAGATGTCATCATATTTTATCTGATAACATGAGGGACTTTCCTGTAAATAACTGTTGTCACTAAAAGTTGCATCATTAGTTTCTCCAAGTGTAGTTGTTGTGCCATTGCTGTTTTTAAATAGTGTAAACTTCGCAGGAGAAAACGCCGGATCCATTTGCCAGCCTAATGTAACTTCGTTGTCTCCTACAATTGAAGAAATATTACTGATTGCCGTAGGCTTATCTGTTGAAATAGCAGTACCACATTTTGGCATTGATATACTTTGAACTGCCAGGCCATTAACATTGGCATAGTTCATCGTTAGCTGATAACAATACTGCGTACCGCAATTAACATCTGTATCAATAGAAGAATTTCCGGTAACATTAAAAGTACTTGGTGTTCCTGACGTAATTGTTCTTTCTATGGTTTGACTCACCACCCCGGCGTTATTAGTTATCCAGTTTAACCGGTTCTGATTGTTCTCCGGAGTAAGATCAAAATTTGAACTGCATACAACGTTGGATAGTTTAAATGCATTCGTGCAGGCATCAATAGTAACAACACGAAAACAATAGTAGGAGTCATCCCCCCGTAAATTTCTTACAGTATCAATTGTTGTATTGATAATTGTTTTAAGAAACTGAAACGTGGTGTTATTATTCTGAGCAATCTCTATACGGTAAAGAACATTGGGTATGCCATTAAATTCAAGTCGCGCACTCGTAGCATCTAATACCTTAACTTGTGTAAGGGTAGGAGTAGGAATTGTTGCAAGAGGTATAACCTGCACGTTAGTTGCAGCACAGTTATACGCAGCCCCCATGTCGTGCCCGCGCACTGAAATGGTTCTCGGATTGCTATTTCCATATCCATAACGATTTGTCCCGTTAGGGCTTATCGTTACTTCATCAGGATTAGGCGCATTGTCATAATCTATAATGTACTCACTATATCTGCTGTCATTCACGGTAACAACAACTTCATTACCACTACAACTGGCTACCTGTACAGGCGGAGGTACATTTTCAACTATTGTTATTTGAAGATTGTCTTCCTGATCTCCGTAAATATATCTCAGCGTATAAATTCCAGGATTGTTATAGGTAAAAGAAGTGTTGGTAATAATTGGCATGAAGTCTTCTTCTCTTCCTGTAAAGCTTACAGCGCATGCCGGATTTGGATCGCTTGGGTTCCCCGCCGGATTCCCGCAGGTAACCAAAGGAGTTAATTGAATAGTAAATCCCGCACATGCTTTTACCTCGTTTACCTGAAAAAAGCCTTTCGGACTCATTTTCGGTTGAGCATTCAACACGGTTGCTACTCCCAAAATAAATATGAAAAGACAGGCAGATCTCACTATTACTGATCGTTAAGCGGTAAATCTCTTAAAAAATATTCTGCTTTTTTAATATCGTCATGTAATAGACGGTCATCCTCTATAAACGGCACTTGATGCCTGAAAGTATCTACAAGGGCCTCGAGTTTAGAAGAAGTTCTTAACGGTCTCCTAAATGCAAGTGCCTGTGACGCAGTTATCAATTCAATAGCCAGTATCGAATAAAGGTTATTTACAATCCTGTACGCTTTGGTAGCAGCATTTGCTCCCATGCTTACATGGTCTTCCTGCCCATTGGAACTCACAATACTATCTACGGAGGCAGGTGTACTCAATTGTTTGTTCTGGCTCACCAGAGAAGCAGCAGTGTACTGGGGTATCATCAATCCTGAATTAATACCCGGATTGGCCACAAGGTAATTAGGCAAATCGCGTGACCCGGATATCAATTGATAAGTTCTCCTTTCCGAAATGTTACCTAATTCTGAAAGAGCAATAGCGAGAAAATCTAACGCAAGTGCCAGGGGTTGT
Source organism: Chryseosolibacter indicum (assembly GCF_018598585.1). Classification (GTDB taxonomy): domain Bacteria; phylum Bacteroidota; class Bacteroidia; order Cytophagales; family Cyclobacteriaceae; genus Chryseosolibacter; species Chryseosolibacter indicus. Next base: position 47,040 of record NZ_JAHESD010000005.1, on the reverse strand, counting down.
CCATGAAAGTTTCCCGCAGAGATTATCGTGTCTTCGTCAGGAAAGACTAAAGGGTTGTCGGTAACACTGTTTATTTCTGTAAGAAATACCTGTGTAACATAATCAATGGCGTCAGAGCTTGCTCCATGAACCTGCGGAATACAACGAAATGAATAAGGATCCTGTACGTGCCTTTTACTTTGCGAAATCAATTCACTGTTCTCTAGCAAAGATGAAATATGCTGAGATACCTTTGCATGTCCGCCGTGAGATCTGATTTTATACACAAGCGGAGAGAAAGGCTCTATTCTTCCATCAAATACGTCGAGCGATAACGCTCCTATAACATTCGCCAGTTTTAAAAGCCTATGAGCATGCCAGACAGCCCAAATACCATAGGCACTCATAAACTGTGTTCCGTTCAACAATGCAAGGCCTTCCTTTGCTTTTAGATGAATGGTTTGCCAGTTGAAAATTTGATTTACTTCCAGCGTCTGATATACCTTATTCTGATACTTTACTTCTCCTAGCCCAAGTAATGGTAACGATAAATGCGCTAATGGAGCCAGGTCACCCGATGCCCCAAGCGATCCCATTTCATATACTCGGGGAAAAACATTGTTGTTATAGAGGTCCACCAACCGTTGTACTGTTTCTACCTGTACACCGGAATGGCCATACGCTAGTGACTGGATTTTTAAAACTATCATAAGGCGCACAATTTCGCCTGGCACTTCAGCGCCGGTGCCGCAGGCGTGCGACTTTACTAGGTTCTCCTGTAGTTTCTCAAGTTGATCAGTCGAAATGTTCCTGTTATAGAGTGATCCAAAGCCAGTGTTAATGCCGTACAACGGATCACGGGTACTTTTCAGTTTCTCGTCTAGATAGCTTCTGCACCTTGCAACTTTTTTCTTTACATCTTCAGAAAGTTGAAGCTGAACATTACGCTGAAAAAAAACGTCAATGTTATCAAGTGTTAATCGGTCTTCAGAAATAGAATGCGTTACAGTTGGTGCCATTAATCACTTGATCTTCTGAATAATTTCTTCTAGGCTTATCTTTGCTTGCTCACCGCGCTCCATATCCTTAAGTGGGAGCAACCCGCTTTTCACTTCGTCCGAACCAATAACGATTGTATACGGTATCATCTTCTTATTGGCATAATCAAGTTGCTTCTTTATCTTAACCTGGTCAGGATAAATTTCTGAAGAAATACCTACGTCGCGCAATGCTTTAAGAATGCCCAATCCATAACGCATGCTTTCCTCATCAAAGTGGCATACGAGTACTTTTGATGATACTTGTGCTTCCTTAGGAAATAACCCAAGCTCTTCCATGGCATCATAAATACGGTCTACACCAAAAGAAAATCCGACACCTGAAAGGTTTTCTTTATCACCAAATGTTTGCGTCAGGTTGTCGTATCTTCCGCCACCACTCACACTGCCTATGCTCACATTGTTAATCTTTACTTCAAATATGCAGCCCGTGTAATAGCTTAAGCCTCGGGCCAATGATACATCAAACTCTACATTGTCTTGTGAAGCATTGTAGTCTTCTAGAATGTTAAAGACTTCTTTCAGATCACGTAGACCTCTTTGACCTTCAGTACTTGTTTCAAATTTAGTAGCAAGAAAGGCCATCTTATTCACAATGCTTCCTTTCACATTCAGGATGTTGAAAAGAAGATTAAGACTCTCTGCCGTAAAGCCTTTTGCCTGCAACTCCTCTCTTACCTTATCCTCGCCAACCTTATCGAGTTTATCTATGGCTACAAACAGAGCGGTCTCATTTCCCTTGCCACCAATTACTTCTGCTATACCAGAAAGAATACCCCTGTGGTTGATTTTAATGGCATAGTCCTGGATGTTTAATCCTTTGAATACTTCCTTTATCATGAGGATTATTTCAGCCTCACAAAGCAAGGAGTTGGTTCCCACCACATCAGCATCGCATTGATAGAACTCGCGGTAACGTCCTTTCTGAGGGCGATCAGCACGCCACACCGGTTGTATCTGGTATCGTTTAAATGGAAAGCTGATCTCATGACGATTCATTACAACATAGCGCGCAAAAGGAACGGTCAGGTCATAACGAAGCCCTTTTTCTGAAATGTCAAAAGTAATAGACTTCGAGTTTTTTGTTTGAAGTTTTATATCTTCTACATCCTTCAGAAAATCGCCTGAGTTAAGTATCTTAAACAACAGTTGATCTCCTTCTTCACCATATTTCCCGGTTAGGGTACTTAGGTTTTCCATGGCAGGTGTTTCCAGCGGCAAAAAACCAAACTTCTGAAATACTGTACGGATGTTGTTAAATATAAACTGCCTCTTGGCCATCATCGCAGGGCCAAAATCGCGTGTTCCTTTCGGTAAAGATGGTTTTTCCATTAAATAGGCTTCTTTCTGTGTCTAGCGCATTCGCAATATGTTACAAATTGTTGCATATTTTAATACAAATGTCGCGCAAAATAAGGCGTTTGCTTATATGTACACTGCATTTTCAACGGCAAAAGCAATAATATTTGCATCAATGATTTGAAAAAATCAAATACTAATATATTTTTGCACTCCTTTTAACAGAAAGCGCCATGGCAGTAACAAGACTTAAAAGAAAAAACCGCAAAGATAAAGCTAAAGCAGCTGTAAGACGTCAGACTCTGAAGATTCAAGGTGCTAAGCCTGTTTTGAAAAATGTTGACGTAGAAAAGATAAAAGAAGAATTTAAAGCTAAAGCTAAAAAAGCTTAGTACTTCTTTTCAAAGATATTTTTAAAGTCCCGCCATGGTGGGACTTTTTCGTTTTCATACTTTACTGCTTTATTGCATCCTCAAATTATAACAAGTACTCATGGCTGAACTTCATTTGGTAAACTGGAACGTTAATGGTATCAGGTCGATCATTAAGAAAGACTTTATTAAAGATGTAAGAACAATGAACCCTGATATCCTGTGTTTACAGGAAACAAAAGCCTCTTTTGAAGAAGTAAAGTCTGCATTGGAATTACTTCCTGAGTTTAAAATTCATGTTAACTCCTGCAAAACAAGAAAGGGCTATTCTGGTACAACGATTATGTCAAAGGTTGAACCTTTAAATGTCACCTGTGACATGAACATTGAAGAGCATGACCAGGAGGGAAGGGTGATGACAGCTGAGTTTAATGATTTCTACCTTGTTACTGTTTATGTACCCAACGCCGGCGAGGGTTTAAAGCGATTGGACTACCGTGAGAAATGGGATGTAGACTTCAGAAACTATCTCGTTAATCTTCAACAGAAAAAACCTGTTGTTCTGTGTGGCGATTTAAATGTTGCTCATCAACCCATTGATATTGCCCGCGCAAAAGAAAATTACAATAAGTCAGCAGGTTATACCCAACGTGAAATTGATGGCTTTATAAAGCTCCTTGAAAGTGGCTTTGTAGATACCTTCCGCCGTTTCTACCCCGAAGAAGTAAAATACACATATTGGAACTACCTGTTCAACGCCCGATCTAGAAACGTAGGGTGGCGTATCGATTACTTCCTCGTATCTGAATCCATTATAGGCAAAGTAAAAGATGCGATGATCTACAACGAATACCTCGGTTCAGACCATTGCCCGGTAGCAATAAAGCTTGAAGTTTAATAATCCAAATTGTTCGACAAAAAGATTCTTTAAACAAATACATTGTGCTTTCAGGACTCGTCTATACTTTAGGCGAGCCTCTGGCCAATACTGGTGTTCTTCACCACTTCATATACCTAAGCCTTGTCAAACCACCATCTCTCGTACTACAATATTCCCCGCCTCGTCCTGTACAACAACTTTAATCTTTTGGATCCAATCCTTCTGCCTTACAAACCGATATTCCCAATTCTCAAATTCAGTAATAGTCTCAGCTTCCTCTACAGGTAAACCATCATGACCTAACGCAACTGCCTTTATTATCCCGATCCGAAAGTCTTTCTTCGCAGCACTCATCTTTACAGTTAAAGTAGAATCTTCAGTAGCAACTTCTGCTTCTTTGATCACTGGCTTCCGCATATAATCTGCAATTGCAGCGGTATAAGCATTTGGAACCTTCATTTCCTTCGCCATTTCCCAGTAATACGCCTTCCTTTCCGGAATCAGCATCATGGCCTTTGCATACGCAGAAGCCTTCTTAAAGCGCTCACGGTTGTCGCGTTGCAAAGCACTCTCTTTCGTAGTAGGCTTCGCCCTTCGGGCTACAATTGTTTTTCCCCTTAATTGCTTAAAAACGAATTTCCGCCCAAACTTTCCGCTCAAACCTTCGGTAAGATCATTTTCCCGTACATGTGCCATAGTGATAGTTTTTTTAGGAAAGGTAAACCCAGCTTTTGACAAATAGTGTCAAAAACATCCGGTCAGGCCCCAAACATCAAAAAAGTATAACGAGTGCAGAACGAGTGGAAAATGAGTGGAGAACGCTTTAAACTAACCTTGCCATCAAGGCGTAATGAAGAACCGGAAAGATTTGATATGGCATCACGGGTAAATCCCGGGCAATTAATTTGGACCGTACCGCTTCTTATTGCCGGGTGTCTGAAAATCGCCTTAAAAAGAAAAAGTCAGAACTATTAAGGCCCCTGACTTTTCTTGTTTTCTTATGATAAAGCTATTAATCGATTACTCTTTCAATATCTGCACCCAGAGCCTTAAGACGTTTATCAATATTTTGATAACCACGATCGATCTGATCAATGTTAGAGATCTCACTCGTGCCATTAGCCGATAACGCAGCAATCAACAAAGCAACCCCTGCGCGAATATCAGGCGATGACATCTTAATACCCCGTAGGCTATTCTTCCTGTCAAGACCAATTACAGTAGCACGATGAGGGTCGCAAAGGATAATCTGCGCACCCATATCAATAAGCTTATCTACAAAGAACAATCTGCTTTCAAACATCTTCTGATGGATGAGTACTGTTCCTTTTGCCTGTGTTGCTACAACAAGCACAATACTTAATAAGTCAGGCGTAAATCCTGGCCAGGGAGCATCGGCAATGGTAAGGATAGATCCATCAATAAATGTTTCAATCTCATACTTCTCTTGTGAAGGAATATGAATATCATCACCCCTGAACTCCATCTTGATACCAAGTCTCCTGAAGATCTCAGGAATAATACCAAGCATATCAATCCGGCAATTCTTTATTGTTATCTCAGACTGCGTCATGGCAGCCAATCCAATAAAGCTTCCGATCTCAATCATGTCAGGCAGTAGCGTATGCTCAGTGCCATCAAGTTTCTCTACACCTTCAATGTAAATAAGGTTAGAACCTACACCGCTTATCTTCGCACCCATTCTGTTAAGCATCAGGCAAAGTTGCTGTAGGTATGGTTCGCAAGCTGCATTGTAAATGGTGGTCTTTCCTTTTGCAAGAACAGCTGCCATAATAATGTTCGCAGTACCAGTAACTGATGCTTCATCTAAAAGCATGTAACATCCTTTCAGTTCAGAGGCATCAATATGAAATAAGTGCTCTGAAGAATCAAAGTTGAATTTTGCACCAAGCTTTTGGAATCCAAGAAAGTGTGTGTCTAATCTTCTTCTTCCTATTTTATCACCTCCTGGCTTCGGTATACTTGCTTTGCCATAACGAGCAAGTATTGGCCCCAACAGCATTACAGAGCCACGCAGTGCAGCAGCCTTCCTTCTGTAATCATCAGTTTCTAAAAATAAGGTGTTGATGTTAGCTGCAGTGAAGCGATAAGATTCTTCACCAAGTTTTTCAACCTTACAACCCAAGTCACGGATCAGGTCGATCAGTTTGTTTACATCAACAATATTGGGAACATTATGAATAGTAACAGGTTCTTCTGTAAGTAGTACAGCGCTTAGTATTTGCAGTGCTTCATTCTTTGCGCCTTGCGGGATGATTTCTCCTTTTAGTTTTCTACCTCCCCGGATTTTAAATACACTCATGGACGATTAGGAATTTCGAAAATGATTTTAGATCTAAAATTATAAGATAAAGGAATAGTATGTTTTATAACAATAACTATTAACCTTACGAGTGACTGATTAAATGATTTACAGATGGATTTTTACGCTTTGCAATCAAGCTAATCCACCTGTAAAATATGCGAGGCTTATTGATCTCTTCTTCTGCGGAAGTTATTCCCTTTGTTCTTGTTGAAAGGTCTGTGGCCGCCGCTGTTGTTTTGATGGCGCTGTCCACCTTGTTGTTGCTTGCCCTTCTTACGTTCTTTATATAATTTCTCAAACAGATTATCTTCTCTTACCTTCTCAATGGTCATATTCAAGGCACCACCCGACATCTGTTGAATGTCTTTAAGAATTACTGAGTCGTCCAACGTTTCCTTGTTCCAGTTGCCATAGAATGTCTTCATTAATTTACCAAGGTAGATAATGGCATCCTGGCGCTCCTGCGGATCTTCTTTTTTCAAAGCTTCTTTAACAAGCTTCTCTATATTCTTACCATAGTGTTTAAAGCGAACGTCACTTTGAGGATATTCTACTTTTTGAGGTTTCTTGAATAAGATGTCGCGTTGAGGGGTAGGGAAGGGACTGTTTATATCAAGATCAAAATTGGCGATGATGAAAAGATCGTCCCACACGCGCTGCGGATTCTCGGGTTGTTCTTTAACAGTAGGAGTTAATTGTTTGATTAACTCAATAAGGGTATAAGCTAACTCAGTCCTTTTTTCTTTGCTGGGAACACTCCTGATGTATTCAACAAGTTTCTGAACATTGCGGCCGTATTCCTTCAAGATAATATGAGGCCGCGTGGTATTGTATTCTCCAATCATGTTTATTGATTCGTTTCTAACTTAACTAGATTTTCAAGTAGGTTGGCTGTAATATCGGATATGACTTTAATGCCGATAGCGTTAGCAAATCTAAAGTATATTACCCGATACTACAACCTTTTTATCTGGCTTTAATTTATGATTCTAAGCTTTGCAAAGCTTAGTAAAAGCGTTTTTTCACCTACATCATTAAAGTTGATCTTGGCTTTCCTGTCAGCTCCTGAAGTATCAAGTTGTACAACCGTACCAAACCCGAACTTGGGGTGCTCCACCTTCATACCTTCCTTAAGTCCGTTGGTATCGCTGGGCTTAAAATCATCAGGTGTTTTATAGGCAGTAGCTGCAGGCTGCTTTGCTTTAGGGGCCGGCGCAGACGATATGGTTTTCCTGATACCATTTACAAGGTTCTTCGCATACTGGCTCTGCGGAGGAGCAGACTCTATACCAGCATACTTGGTACTCATCTTAATAAAACGCGAATCAATATCATCCAGAAAACGACTTGGCTCACAGTTCTTTAACCTTCCAAAACGGTATCGGGTAGAGGCGTAGGTAAGGAAAAGGCGTTTTTGTGCCCGGGTTACGGCCACATAGAAAAGCCTGCGTTCTTCTTCCAGATCTGCCCTGCTGTTAAGCATCATTTGTGATGGGAATAGATCTTCTTCCATGCCCGCTATGTATACATATTTGAACTCCAACCCCTTCGCCATGTGGATGGTCATCAGGGTAACTTTATCAGGATCTTTGTCCTTATCTTCATCCTGGCTGGATACCAGTGAAACTTCCTGCAGAAAAGAGCCGAGCGATTTATCCTCACGTTCCGGATTATCGGTAAACTCTTTTATCGCGTTAAGCAATTCCTGTACGTTTTCATAGCGGCTTAGTCCTTCAACAGTTTTGTCTTCATACAATTCTCGCAAAAGGCCAGAGCCCTTGGCAATTTCAAAAGCTGCATCATATGCGTCCTTCTGTTGAACATCGATGTTAAACCGCTTGATTAATGCCACAAAGTCCTCAATAGGCCCGGCTACTCGGCCGCCTACAAATGGTGCAGGATTTTGAATGATCTCCCAGATCGAGGTGCCATGGTCATTGGCTGCTACTACAATCTTATCAACAGTACTGTCGCCAATACCGCGCTTGGGTAAATTGATAATGCGTCTGAAGGATGCTTCATCCTGCTGATTAAGTGCAAAGCGCAGATAAGCCAGCAGGTCTTTAATTTCCTTTCGCTGATAGAATGACAGGCCACCAATTACTTTGTATTTGATGTTCATTCTCCGAAGAGATTCTTCTATTGCACGCGACTGGCTGTTGGTTCTGTAAAGAACCACAAAGTCGCTGAACTTCAGCTGGTGCTGCATCTTCTCTTCAAAGATCGAAGACGCAATGAGCCGGCCTTCTTCATTATCAGAAGTAGCCTTAATCACCTCAATCAGATTTCCCTCTTCATTGGCGGTCCAAACATTCTTGGGCAGCTGGGCTCTGTTTCTTTTGATAACTGAGTTTGCAGCATTTACTATATTCTGCGTCGAGCGATAGTTTTGCTCTAGCTTAATGATCTTAAGATCAGGATAATCTCTTTCAAAGTTGAGGATATTGGTAATATCAGCACCACGGAAAGCATAAATACTTTGTGCATCGTCACCAACTACACAAACATTTTGTCTTACAGAGGCAAGCTTACGGACGATAAAATACTGGCAGAGATTGGTATCCTGAAACTCATCCACCAGAATGTAGTGAATTCTGTGCTGGTACTTGTTAAGTACATCTAGATGCTCCTTAAACAGCTTGTCAGTATTAAATAAGATGTCGTCAAAGTCCATCGCCCCCGACCTGAAGCACCTAAGCGCGTAGGCTTTATAGATTTTGCCAATGTCAGGGCGCATATTAGCGGCATCGTCACCCATCAACTCGGCATTATTAAGATAATCCTGCCACCCGATTAACCGGTTCTTGGCAGCTGAAATTCTGTTGTAAACGGTATTGGGTTTATAAACATTGTCGTCTAAACCCATTTCCTTGATGATTGATCTCAGGAGAGATTTTGAATCATCAGTATCATAGATGGTGAAGTTGTTAGGATACCCAAGGTGCTGAGCTTCAGAACGAAGTATCTTAGCAAATACGGAATGGAATGTTCCCATCCAAAGATTACGTGCATCATGGCCTACTACTTTTTCAATACGTTCACGCATCTCTTTAGCCGCTTTATTGGTAAAGGTCAGCGCCATGATATTAAAAGGATCAACACCCTTATCCTGAATAAGATGCGCTATACGGAAAGTAAGAACGCGCGTTTTACCAGAGCCCGCGCCGGCAATCAGCATGCAGGGACCATCAGTTGTTAAAACACCCTCGCGCTGAGGTTCGTTGAGGCTAGCAATATAATCAGTCATAAAACCTGTAAAATTAACATCATTTGCGGGGAATGATTCGCTTTACTAAATTTTTAGTAAGGATTTTTTGATACGCTTAAAGTGAATTACTGTCTCTTTAGCGGAACTTATTCATTTTGATTTGGTTACTTGGTCTGACTTTGAGGAAACGAATTTTTCCTGTCTGCGTCAGTTAATCCTGTTTGAACCTCGAAAGGATTTCCTTTTTCACGGTATTGAAAGGATGAAGCAGGTAATGTAAAATTCGAGGTAGCTATTATGATATAGTATATCAGGCTACTGATGGATGTTTTCTAAACAATTAAGTACTTTTGTAAATATGATGAAGGTTGGCGAAATATTGATTTCGGACGATATCAAGGATAAGGAATTCGTCTGTAATCTGGAGAAGTGCAAAGGCGCTTGCTGCGTAGAAGGTGATTACGGAGCTCCGTTGGAGGAAAGTGAGCTCGCTATTCTTGAAGAAATTTATCCCATCGTAAAACAATACCTTTCACCTGAAGGCATAAGGGAAATAGAAAAGCAGGGTAAACATACCGTTGATGATGACGGAGAGTTATGCACACCTATAATTGCAGGTCGAGAATGTGTATATGCAATCTATGACAAGCGTGGAATCTTAAAATGTGGTATCGAACAGGCCTATCTTGAAGGCAAGATTTCCTGGAAGAAGCCCATCTCATGCCATCTCTATCCAATTCGTGTTACCAGCAAAAAGAACTTTGAAGCACTGAATTATCATAAGTGGCATATTTGTTCTCCTGCCTGCTCTTTGGGTAAAGAGTTACAAGTCCCTGTTTACAAATTTCTGAAAGATCCGTTGATCAGAAAATATGGAGAGCCCTGGTATAATGAACTGGTTTCATTAATAGAATCTCAGCCCCCTAAGGAAAAGAAGAAAAAGGTTGTTAAGTAAACAACCTTTCCTTTTTATCTCTCTGATGATCAAACTATAGTTTAGGTGCAAACCAAAGAAAACCAGCGCTAATAAGGAAAGCTAGGTAGAAAATAAGTGGTGATACCGGTTTCTTTTCTTCCGTCGTTCGTTCTTCAACTGTATCAGAAGCAATAGCCTTGTTTTCTTGCCAAGTACGCGATGACTTCCATGCCTCCCAGCTACCTGCATCATGCACATAAAAAGGTACCTCGGTAGAATCATTTGTTACTAGTAAGGTATGCCATCCACTTTTACCGCCCCACGCTTTGCCATGCCAGATGTTGTCAATGTATAAATCTTCAGCGAGAGGAACTGGGATACTGTCTATTAAAATAGCAGGTCTATCAGTCGCAATTACATCAAAATAAAAGGGCTCGTCTTGATAGTAAGGTTCAGAAGTCTTGAAGATGGTTTCGTAACCTTTTGCCTTTCTCCTGCTTACCTTCTCAAGCAGTTCAGTCCATAACAAGCTGTACGTAGCTGAATCTCCTTCCAAAGTAGTTCTGTACGTTTCCTGAAGCAGTTGAAATCCAACTCTTCCTAACCCATGGTATTTATATCCTGAAAACACCTTTGTCCCTGACTTGGTAATGCTATTCAGTGCATCATCCTGCTTGGGTGCTAAAGGCCATACCGGCAGGGTAATTTTCTTGTTGCCTGTAAGCTTGAAAATAGCAGTGTCTGTTTTTGTTGCTGCAAATTCAGGAAGAAGCGTTTTGATGCCCCTTATCTTATCAGGACTTTCATTCAATAGCAAAATAACTCCCAAGCCTTCCTGTAAAGATTGCTTGAGCGCACTTATTTCTGAGCCTGCCAGATCTTTATAAGAGTCTGTATCGATAAAGAGCAAGTCAAATCCGCTAAGAACTTTGTCTGTAAGCTTGTTGATTACAACATTGGTATGATTAACATACTCATAGCGAAATATATTCTTCGATAATTGATTGCGGAGAACGATGCTGTTCTTCTTTGCAAGAAACTGTTTCAGATATTGTGTCTCAAAAGTAGGAAAGTGCTGAATAAATAAGATCTTAAGGGGTTCCTCTCTTTCTACCGTTACCGGGACTTTCTCCTCCCTTAGGTTTCCCTCACGGTCAAAGGTGCTCAGCGTATACAGAAAGTTTCCTTCTTGTTTAGGACGAAAAGATAAAGTGAAGGTTTGAGTGCCTTTGTCGTTTACAACAGAATCCTCTCTGCTTCCTGGTCCTTTAAGAACTATCTTGTTAACAGATGGATCGTTTATAATACCACTTACGGTACTTTCTCTGTTAACGACAACGGGCTTATCTACATGAAGGTTTGTTATGCCGCTGCTAACCGGAGCGCTGATGAATACAAAATTTGGTGTATCCAGCCCATCAAGGACTGCCAAAGGTATACCATTACCAATAACATAATTTAACTTCTCTTGAATGTACGCTAGTTGATGACCCTTAACAGGTACGGACTTCCTATAAGGCTTCACATCATCTAAATGGTAGATAGCAGGATTGGAAAGCTTTTCAATCACGCTGTCAACTTGCTTTTTGTCATAATCACGGGTAAGAAGTATGACTGATGTGGATGTTTCATAAGATATATTTGGCCTGCTTATAATACCCCACAGTGCAAAGAGCATTACTGCTACGGCAACAATACGTATCGTTTTAAATTTGTGGTTCTTTTTAATCTCTATCCAAATGAAAAGAACTGCAAGTACCAGTAGTATTGGTAAAGTAGTATAGAAGGGAAATACAGGATTAAGCGAGATCACCTCATTCATTTTTGGATGCTTCTAAATTTTTTATGAACGATTGGTTAAGCGCATGCACAACGTGCGCAGGCTGAGTCGGTGAACTTGTATTCTTCGGAAACGCTTTCCATAAATCTTTTTGGATTTCCTGTAACGATGACCTCAGTTTTTCCGGTGCTACTTCATTATCATTAATCGATTTAATTAATGATAGTGCCCGAAGATATTGACCTGGATTAGCCAAAGCCAGGGAAGATAAAGTTGTTCCTGCTTGTAGTAAAAGTGCTTTATCATTTTCAGTGATCTTCATTTCCTTCGTACTTAAAAGGGCTTCTGTTAATACCAGTGCCTTTCTTATGGACGGATAACTTGCATTCTTACTTAAAGTTTTATTATCCCTGGAGCTTTTTATTTCAGAAAGATCTCCAGCCAGACGCTTGTCTTCTTTAATAGGAGGAGGATCAAAACCAGTTTTGTGAACGTAGATGCGTGAGTCATTGCTGATCTCCTTTAATAGCTTCAATGCTTTGTATTGATAGGGGAGAGACTTCTCCGGATCGTATAAGCGCAAATGTAGTTCTGCATCCCACATCACAGTAAGAGCAGCCTTTAACTTTGCACGGATAGATTGCGAAAAGAAAGTTGCTTCTTCTGGATCGTCATGGACATGAAGAAATGCATTCATCGGATTTTCATCGGCTTCACCATCTTTTGTGTTATGGGAGTGGCTGTGTGTTTCACCTTTCTTTTCAGGTACAAGATTGTGTTCATTTTCTGTATCATGTACATGGCCGTACTTTTTAGTTATATCTTCTTCTTCATGATCATGATCGTCTTCCTCTGTAGGCAGTGATTCTGCAGGACCAATACCTGACTCAAATTCTTCTCCCAGAAATTCGCCATACTTTAACCTGAGTACTTTTTGGTCATAGCCAAGTTCGTTGCTTCGACTATTAAATTCTTGCTTTGATATACTTCTTTTTTCTTTTAACAGTTTTTCTGAATCAATAATAATTTGCCTTTGACTTCTGAAATACTCTGGCATCAGATCAACACCTAAACCACCTTCTATTGATACTTCTTCCTTCGTTGTATCCTGAAGCAGGACAAAAAACGTTTCAGTTCGTGCCCGGTTCGGTGATGGAACTTTATTGTCTAATGCTTCTACATAGAAATACAGTTCATCACCAGGTTCCATGCCTAACTTAAGAAGATCTATAACTGTTGAAGCTTGCACGCTCTTGCCTGCAATTGCTTTAGGACTTGTGAACTTTAATCTCTCTTCCCTAAACTTAACGGACTCTCCGCTGCCTTTACTTACCGTTGCAATGATATACGCATTTTGTAAACCGTAGTCGTCTACAATAGTTGAGTTAACTGCCAAGTTCAGTTTATTGCCGTATTCAAATTCATTAAACTGTGGAAGATTGTGAATTGCTATTTCGGGCGCTTTATCGGACGTAATTTCAATCTTATAAAAGTCCGATGCTTTAAGTTCGTTTTCACTTCTCCATACAACCTGATAAAATGTTGAGCTGATAAAACTTTTTTTGGTAACGTATTGCTTTTGTTTCGACATCTTTATTGAATCTCCTGTCAAAACAATCCAGCCATCCTGTATCTCATCATTAAACTGAATACTCCAGGTTACAGTACTTCCTTCCGGAATTTCAAGGGAAGGATTGGAAGTGACAATATCTTTCTGGTTCATGTAAGCAGGGGGAGCTATCCGGATTTCAATGTTTTTGATGTTTGCAGGAAGGGGCTGCTGAGGCAACGCCTTACTTGCATGCTGCTCATCGTCTGTAGCCAAGTTGTTACCAGTTGATAATTTGAACGAGGTAAGACCAAAAGTTATGGCTATAGAAATAACAGCTAACAGTAGCGATTGTCTCAGGCGGTTAGGAATTTTAATAGCAGGATAGATTTCCATAAGCCTGGCACTTACTCTTTCTTTCTGTATCAGTTGAAGTAAAGTAAGTGTGTTATTAGGTTTTAATAACAAGTCTGCGCTTTCTTCCAATACTGCATACCGATTATTGATATAGCTTATTATACGGCTGTCATTAATGTGTAATAATTGAAGTTGAATCACCCGAATCATCAATACGGAAATGCCTCCCAGCACAGTGAGCAGTGCTTTTAGCGTAACATCATCTGTGAAATAATTTGTAATGCCGTATACAAGGGAAGCTGCAGCTATAGACCAAAGCAATACTTCGCCCCCTTTAAGCGCTACGTATTTTCTCTTTAATTGGCCGATATATAATTTGCTATCGCTCATTGATTCCTTTTAAAAGCTAGCCACCGTTCAACTACAAAGTTGATAAAAATAAAAACCACCAAAAGTTCATTAAGATCGCCTTCTGTTTTTTGCTTAATACCAATTGTTGAAGCTCCTGGTTGTTGAGACCACGTCGATGCTTCAGCCATTATCCTTTTATCGTACTTATGCGTATCCGTATTTTTATTTGAAGTAATTAATGAGGCAAGGGTAGAGGCAAAGTTTTCCCTTAATGCTACTTCTTCATTTAACCGTGAAGTTATTATCCAATCAAATGCGTTGTTACTATCACATCCAGTAATGGAATGACGTTTTGTTATGAGTTCTCCTTTCAGGATAGGACATTCCCGAAGCCCTACACGTTGATGACTACCACTGATTTCAGGCATCTGCTTGTTGCTAAACCAAATTAACCAACTTTGGTTGTTGTATCGGAAATTGTCATCAGTGCTATTCGATATAACAAGCGTGTGAGGCAACACAGCTTTAACAGACTTAATGAGAGCATTCAATACTTTACTATCATAGATATACTCCTTGCCTGTAACTATTGCTACGGATATTGTGTCAGCACTTTCTATTCTATCTAAAGGGGTGTGAGTCCGTGTGTCAGAATTCAATTCACTGAACGTCGACGTGAAATCTCCTCTTCTCGTCCATATAGAATCGTTGCTAATGGATACTTGTTTTACAATAACCTGTTGCGGGAAAGGTTGTGTCGTAATCCAATGGATATTGGGATTAGTGACCCTTTCGCCTCTAAAATTCTTGTAGTAGTTATAACTCAGGACAATAACTGAATCTATGCCTTTTAGAGAAAGTTGCTCAGTTAATTGCCAATAATTTATTGAAGATGAAATGGAGGCGCTATCGCCTAGCAGAGGAAAATTGTCCGAGAGGTACCTCACTTCAAACCCATTTTGGGTGACCTTATCTGCGATGGACTTGTATTCCTGACTTTGTTCAATACCTTTTTCAATAACAAGCCACTGCTGTCTGGTTTTTTGTTTCTTGTTTAAGGATAGCCCTGCTAGAAATAAAACGATAAGGGCAAGCAGTAAGCAACGAAGCAGGAGTAAGGGACGTTCGTTTAGTTTTATACTTCTGAATTGTGCAGTGGCCGAATCGTGAAGGTGTCTGATACTGCCGACTAAAATAGTTCTGCCTTCTTTACGGCTCAGTAAATGAATCGTAATCGGAACGATTAAACCTGCCAGGCCCCACAGCCATATGGAATTTAAGAAATGCATCAGCCTGCTAAAACTTTACGACCCTTTAAAAAATTACGCAATACTTCTTCTACAGGATCGCTTGCTGAGGTTAAATGGTAGTGTATACCTTTGTCGAGGAAAGCAAGCTTTAGCTTGTCAATCCAATCCTGAACACGCTGTACATACTGCTTACGCTGCACAAGCGTATCAACCTTTACAATCGTATCTGTTTCTAGGTCTTTAAACGCGAAAGATCCTTGGTAATCAAGATTCAATTCATGTTTGCCCAGAAGATGAAACACAACTACTTCGTTACGTACTGTTTTTAATCTTGATATAAAATTCAATATATCTTGTTCCTCATCATAGAGGTCAGAAATAAAAACAATAAGCTCTTTGCCGTGGTGATTAAATAGTTGCTCTGCGTTTTGTTTTATCCACTTGCCCTCAGCCTGTAGCTCTACAAGATGATGAAGAAACCTTATGAATTGCTGGTGTTCAGGTCGTGGCTCTGTTGTCAGAGTAACGTTGTCATTTACAGTATACAAACCAAATGTATCTCCTTGCTTGCGGGCAAGGTAAGCTAAGCCTGCTGTGATTACTTTGGTAAAGTGAAGTTTGCTTATGCCATCTTCTTCGTGAGCCATCGATTTGCTGGCGTCAATAAAAAACTTGACGGTAATATTAGTTTCAATCTCTGCTTGCTTAATAAAGTAGCGTTCTGATCGGGCATACATTTTCCAATCCAGCTGCCTGAGGTCATCACCAGGTTCGTAATTTCTGTATTGGCTGAACTCCTGACCGATTCCAATACTCTGGCTTTTGTTTCCACCACTCATAAAGCCTTCTACTATAATACGCGCGATCAGCTCAAGACCATTGACGGTATTGACCACTTCCGGTTTAAGAATATCTTTTAATCGCGCATCCATAAACTAGAGTAGGTGCTTTTTGCTTGAGGCAACTTGTTCAATAAGATGTTTCGTTACATCATCAGATTTAATTCCTTCAGCCTCTGCCTTAAAATTCATTAAAATTCTATGACGTAAAACAGGTATAGCTACCGTTTGGATATCTTCAAAGGTTACCGCAAATCTTCCTTTTAGTATAGCCCTGGCTTTAGCAGTTAAAATCATAGCCTGGCCCGCACGCGGCCCTGCTCCCCATCTTACAGCATCCTTAACCATTTTTATATTGGTTTGATCGGGTCTTGTAGAACGAATGATTTCTGTAACAGCGGAAATCAGATCCGGACTGATATGTACTTCCCGTACCAACGACTGTGCTTCTTTTATCTTTGCACCGTCAATAACTTTTTGAATGGATGTAGTTTTTCTACCTGTAGTACTTTCAAGTACTACACGTTCTTCTTCTGCCGTAGGATAGTTAATCTTGATGTAAAGAAGGAACCGATCCAACTGAGCTTCGGGCAGTGGAAAGGTACCCGCTTGTTCAATTGGATTCTGTGTAGCAAGGATAAAGAAAGGCCGATCAAGCGGATAAGTGACACCTCCATAAGTAACTTCAAACTCCTGCATGGCTTCAAGCAAAGCGGACTGTGTTTTTGGAGAGGTTCTGTTTATTTCATCTGCTAGAACAATGTTTGCAAATAAAGGCCCTTTGTTAAACTTGAAAATCCTTTTTCCGGTACCGTGATCTTCTTCCAATATTTCTGTACCAATAATGTCAGAAGGCATAAGATCAGGTGTAAATTGAATACGTCTGAACTTGAGATCAATTGCTTCAGAAAGAGTTCTTATCATCAGCGTTTTAGCCAGTCCGGGAACTCCTTCGAGTAAAGCATGTCCCCCGGCCAGAAACGTAATAAGAAGTTGGTCTATTGTTTCTTCCTGACCAATGATTACTTTTCTGATCTCCTGCTTAAGGGCATTCAGTTTTTGGATGATCTCCTCTACAGATTGTTCAACGGCTTTTAAATCTTGTGCCATAATATATTTGTACTAATTCTTTTATCGCATTAGTGCGTACATCACAATGTTTACACTAAAGCGTGTGTTATCTATTTTATAAAATCTCTTGTTCCTGAAATCATAATCCCACTCGCATCCGTAATCTTTGTTGCTGTAAAGTACGCCCATCCGGCCATTGATCTCAATAGCTTTTAAATAGTCATGTACAATATCGTCTCCCCATCCGTTGAGTTCCTGAGACGTAGTAGGAGGGCCGTCAAAGCTGAAGAAGATCGAATATAAGGGGTGATTGTTAGGTATTTTTTTTAATTGATCGGCTCCAAAAATTCTTTCCATCTGCGACTCAAAGGATTTTGCAAAGAGTCCATCAATATCATGGTTACAGTCATCAACAAACACGAAACCTCCATTGCGTACATACTTTTCAAAGTTTGCTCTTTCCTGCGCTGTGAACTCTACCAGCTTATGACCACTTAGATAACAAAAGGGACAGCGAAAGATATCGTTACTTGATAGGGAGACTACATTTTCCTTTGTATCTACTTTTAAGGTTGTATACTCGATCAATGAGTTAAGCAGATTGGAAGGCATGCGCTGATCTACATCCCAATCGCCGGATTCGTATTGAAGGCGTGTGAAGAAGAATTTATTATCAGGCATACTTGCAATTTCATGCATAATAATATTTTATCAGCAATGAAATCAATGAATTATATAAGCGGAAGAAACTCAGGTTAATTTTTATTAGCCGTTCGCCTGCATTCGTTTACGCTTTAAACAATTAAAAAATTAAATAAGAAAGCCCCGGTTCAACCAGGGCTTCTTAAGACATTTTCTATTATTAGTTACTAAACCTTAAACAGCATCTGATAAACTCGTAAAGGTAAAGTCTCTGATCTTCATAGGTGGAATCAGGTAATTTTGATTCGACTCTACACTCACGGTACGTTCAGGCTTACCAAGTTCTTCAACATTGTTAAGCATTATTACCGGACTTTCATTAAAGCGGAAGTTTTTGATTGGAAATTGTATTTTTCCATTCTCAATATAGAAGGTTCCGTCTCTTGTTAAACCGGTTAGTAACAAGGTCTGAGGATCAACGTCGCGGATGTACCAAAGCCTTGTTACAAGAATACCTTTCTTTGTGCTTCTGATAAGATCTTCAAGAGAGGCACTACCTCCTTCCATAACAAAAGCATCTGGTCCAGGCACAGCTTTGACACCTTTCTTTTGTGCCCAGTATCTGGAATAACTTAAGTTCTTAATTACACCTTTCTCAATCCAACTTATCTTCTCCTGAGGCCTGCCATCGCCACTCCAGGTGCTTGTAGGAAGTTCAGGATGAGAAGGATCTGAATAGATGTTGACACGTTCGTCCATTAGTTTTTCGCCTAAACGTGTTTGTCCTCCCGGCTTGCTGAGAAAACTCCTTCCTTCGTCTGCTTGGCGAGCATCAAGACCAAAAAGAATTCTTTCCAATAGTACAGCAGACGCAGCGGGCTCAAGTATTACGGTATATTTGCCTGGCTCTATAGCTTTTGCAGTAGCTGATTTAACACCCTTGTCGGTAGCTATCTGAGTTGCAGCTTTGGTATCAAGCTTGGTAACGTCGTTATAGCCACGCGTTGCATACCCTGATCCCTTTCCGTCTTCAGTGCGAACTGTTACGGAAAAATTCACATTGGAGGAAGTACCATACGCAAAAAGGCCCTTTGAATTCATCATGGCTGAGAAGCCTGCATTATCTTCAAGAAAACCTGCGGCCACAGCCTTTTGGGCTTTTGCTACGTTAATACTCTGTGCGACAAACTCTGCTCTTTGTTGTGGTGTGATAGCTGCAGTTGCTGGAATAAAGGTTTTAGCTTCTGCATATTGCTGAGGACCCAAAAACGATACAAATTCCGGATTCTCCGGAGCAAGCCGTGCAAGCTCCTCAGATCGTCTTACAACTTTTTCTAATGAAGCATCGTCAAACTCATTAATTGTAGCTACTCCAAGTTTCTTTCCAAAAGCTGATGATACCGCCAGACTTTTTTGGCTCACTTTGCCACTGGTTGAAACAGCGTTACGGGCGTATCTTATATTGCTATTATCTGATGCTGATAAGTTTACTTCACATTCATCCGCCTTTGAATAGGATAAGACTTTTTTCAACAAAGCTTGTGCTTCTTCTTTCGAAAATATAGGCATAGGTTATCCGATGTTTCTTGATGTATTAATAACATTAACTCCAGTAAAATGAGCAGTTGAAGAGCCATGAGACACAGCACTGCTTTGAGGAGGCTGGCCCTTTCCGTCAAAGAAAGATCCTCCTAACCGATAATCACTTTGATCTGCAATACCTGCACATGAATTCCAGAACTCCTGCGTGTTTGACTGATATGCAACATCCTTAAGCATGCCTGCTATTTTTCCATCTTTGATTTCGTAGTAGAGTTGTCCGCCAAACTGGAAGTTGTAACGTTGTTGGTCAATGGAGAAGGAGCCATCCCCTATAATATAAATCCCCTTTTTAACGTTCCGGATAAGGTCATCGATACTCTTCTTTTCTTTGCCAGGCCGTAAGGAAATGTTTGCCATACGTTGAAACTGAACACTGCTCCAGTTATCTGCATAGCAACATCCCTGAGACTCCTTTAATCCCAGAATGTGAGCCTGGTCACGGATAGCCTGGTAGTTCACCAAGATACCATCCTTTACAACATCCCACTCTTTGCACTGAACGCCCTCATCATCGTAACCCACTGCACCTAGTGATCCAACCTGAGTCTTATCGGCTACGATATTTACGTTCTTGTTTCCAAAATTAAACTTCTTTGACTCCCACTTATCCAATGTTAGAAAGCTTGTTCCGGCAAAGTTCGCTTCATAGCCAAGTACACGATCCAGCTCTGAAGGGTGGCCCACCGATTCATGTATTGTAAGCCATAGATGGGAAGGATCGAGGATGAGGTCATACTTGCCAGGTTCTACTGATTTTGCTGTTAATTTTTCACCTGCTTGTTGCGCACCTAATCTCGCATCTTCAAGCATGTCATATCTTCCTTTATAAAGTGTTGTTATACCCTTTATTTTATCCTGAGGCCTCGCGTTAAGATATTCGTAGCCCATTCCCATAGGGGCACTCAAGGCATTTCTAGTTTCAAACTTTCCGCTTTGCTTGTCGATCTTTGTAATAAAGAAGGTAGGCCAGATTCTGTGGATATCCTGGTCAATATACGACCCATCAGTAGAAGCGAAATACTTTTGCTCGTTTACAAGAAATAGGTAGGAGTTAATGTAATCAGCGCCGCCTTTCATGGCAGCATCATTCACAGCAAGCAGAAGATCTACCTTCTCTTTAATAGGTACTTCAAAAGCGTTCTTTTCAATCGGTGCTTTCCATGTTACTTCACCATAACCTTTCTGTGGCGCAAGTTGAACAGGTTCAGTTAAAATCTTAGAGTTCTCTTTTGCAATGGTCACTGCTAGTGCTGCTGTTTTTGCGATACTATCATTATCAAGGTTGTCTGTTGCTGCAAATCCCCAGCTTCCATTAGCAATAACACGAATACCCATTCCGTAGGATTCTGTATTGACAATGTTTTCAACTTTGTCTTCACGCGTAATTACGTATTGATTAAGGTATCGCCCGATGCGTACATCGGTATAAGTAGCCCCTGCCGATCGTGCTGCATTTAATGCAACATCAGCCATTTGTTTTTTCTTGGCAGGATCAACTCCTTCAAGGGTTTGTTCCAATGCAATAGGTTTGCCTACTACAGGAATTCCTGGCATAAGGGCGGCGGCCGTGCCTAAGCCAGTGAGGTAAATAAAGTCTCTTCGTTTCAAAGGGTTATGTTTTAGTTAGATGTTCTATGTAAGGTACTGTATAACGTTAATCCATTATCTGAGCAGATAATGGATTAACATATTTAGCATTTTTCATGCAGCTATACAATAGTTTGTAAGTAGCATTCTCACGTGTAACAATGATGCAATCGTTTAATCGTAAATAAATCCCGGAAGATGGGGGAGAAACAAATGCATATAAAAAAATGCCATGAGAAAATCATGGCATTTAAGTACTAGTTAAAATTTATAAGTTCTAAACTGCATCAGATAGACTGGTGAAGGTAAAGTCTCTTATCTTCATATAAGGAATTAGAGAGCTTCCGCCACCACCAAAACCACCTGTGCTCACCCTCATTTGTTTGCCTAACTGTTCAAGGTTGTTAAGCATAATAACAGGACTTTCATTGAACCTGAAATTTTTGATAGGGTGCTTAATCTTTCCGTTCTCGATGTAGAAAGTTCCATCTCTTGTCAAACCAGTGTATAACAATGTTTGCGGGTCAACGGGACGAATATACCAGAAGCGTGTTACCAGAATACCTTTTTTTGTATCCTTGATCATATCTTCCAGAGAAGCTGTTCCTCCTTCAATAATTCGATTGCCGGGAAAAGGTACAGCTTCAACATTCTTCTGTGAAGCCCAGTAACGATCGTAAATAAGGTTCTTTACTACACCGCCTTTAATAAGGTCCATTTTCTTTCTGGCCAAACCATTGCCCATCCAGGGAGAGGCAGGTACCTCTTCATGTGATGGATCAGTGTAGATGTTGATCCGCTCGTCTACTATCTTTTCTCCCAGCTTAGTGCCACCACCTTTTTTCGACAAGTAGCTTCTGCCTTCATCAGCCTGGCGTGCATTCATATTGGAAAGCATCAGGTTGATCAGGTCACCTGCGGCAGAAGGCTCCAGAATTACCGTATACTTTCCTGGTTCAATTGCCTTTGCATTTCTTGACATCAATGCTTTATCAATGGCAATCGCTGAAGCCTCAGACGTATTAAGTTTGCTGACGTCGTTGAAATTTCTGGCAACCCAACCAGATCCTGTACCATCGTTACTACGCATAGTAACTGTAAAGTCCACGCCGGTCGATTGGTTATATGCATAAAGTCCTTTGCTATTCATCATGGCTGCAAAGTTCCTGCTATCCTCAAGATACCCTGCCGCTGTGATGTCTTTTTTAGACGCAGGATTGATACTGTCAGCCGCCGCTTGTGCCCGATAATCAGGAGTAATTTTTGCTGTTGATTCAGACCATGTTTTTGATTCACCATATGTCTGCTGAGGAAGAGGCTCCATGAATTCAGGATTCTCAGGAGCAAGTCTTGCTAGCTCTTCAGCGCGTCTTACAACCTTTTCAAGTGAAGCATCATCGAATTCGTTAATAGTAGCAGAACCAGATTTTTTGCCAAAATAAGATTGAACAGCAAGACTTATATTACTGTCTTCTCCGGAAGTGCTAACACTATTTCTTGCATAGCGAATATTTCCGTTATCAGCTCCATTTAAATTTGCTTCGATACCATCTGCCTTTGAAAAGCTGATTACCTTTTCCAGGATTCTCTTAGCTTCTTCTTTAGAAAGTATAGCCATAGTTGATTTGTTTTCTTTGTTGAGGATTAAATTGTTCTTCCCGTATTGATCACATTGATTCCGTTGAAACGTGTAGTTGCTGATCCGTGTGATACAGCATTGGATTGGCTTGGTTGACCCTTACCATCGTTAAAAGCTCCGTTCAATCTGTAGTCGCGTTCGTCGCATATCGCTACGCACGAATTCCAGAATTCTTGCGTGTTCGCCTGATAGGCAACATCCTTAAGCATACCTGCTATTTTTCCATTCTTAATTTCGAAGAACAGCACTCCACCAAACTGAAAATTATATCGTTGCTGATCAATAGAGAATGAACCATCTTTGACAATGTAAATACCTTTATCTACACCCGAAATCATTTGTTCGGGAGTAAGTTGAGTTTTTCCTGGTTGTAAAGAGACATTGGCCATACGTTGGAACTGTACATCACTCCAGCTTTGTGAATAACAACATCCGTGTGATTCCTTTTGTTTAAGGATACTTACCTGATCACGAATAGCCTGATAGTTAACAAGAACGCCATCCTTAATAAGATCCCAGGATTTACACTTAACGCCTTCATCATCATAACCAACAGCGCCAAGAGAACCTGGTTGCGTTTTATCAGCAACAAAATTTACAACCTTGTTACCGAACTGAAAGTTTTTGGACTCCCACTTGTCTAGTGTAAGGAAACTTGTTCCTGCATAGTTAGCTTCATAACCTAAAACCCTATCAAGCTCAGTAGGATGGCCTACTGACTCATGAATAGTTAACCACATGTGAGAAGGTTCGAGTACGAGGTCGTACTTTCCTGGCTCTACAGACTTAGCGGCAATCATTTGCTTAGCTTGTTCTGCAGCCATGGTGGCATCTTCAACAATATCATAGGAATTATTGTAGAGAATAATACCTCCAGGTCCCTGAATCTTGTCTTCAGGCCTGCCATCAAGGTATTCATATCCCATACCCACAGGCGCACTAAAGGCAGATCTGTTTTTGAATTGACCTGATTGACGGTCAACCATTGTTACAGAGAAGTTAGGCCAGGTTCTGTGAATATCCTGATCGATATAAGAGCCTTCTGTGTTGGCAAAATATTTCTGTTCGTTAACAAGGAACATGATGCTATTTACAAAGCTTGCTCCTTTTTCCATGGCTTTTGAATTTGCATTAAGCAAAAGATCTACCTTGTCTTTAATAGATACTTCGAACCCATTTTTCTTAATAGGAGTTTTCCAGCTTACCTCACCGTAGGAAGGGTTAGGCGCTAGCTTAACTGGTTCTTTCTGGAATTTTGAGTTTGCCTTTGCAATAGCGATTGCACTTTGCGTTGCTTTTTTAATTCCTTCTGGTGTAACCTGGTTACTGGCTCCAAAGCCCCAAGTACCGTTGGCGATTACACGTACACCTACACCAAAGGACTCTGTGTTTAGGATGTTTTGAACTTTCTTTTCCCGTGTAGTTACAAACTGATTGAGGTAACGACCTATGCGAACGTCAGCATAAGTAGCACCCAAAGACTTAGCTGTATTAAGCGCAATATCAGCCAATTGTTTCTTCTGCGTTACATCCATTATCGGATCAAGAATTCTTTCTATCTCCACTGGGTTGGAGAAGGAAGGAATTGCAGGCATCATCATAGCGCCAGCACCCAAGCCGGCCAGTTGGATAAAGTCTCTGCGTTTCATGTATTGGTTTTAGGTTAGGTTATATTGTTCTGCCTGTATTGATAACATTCACTCCGTTAAAACGAGCTGTTGAACTTCCATGAGAGACTGCACTTACTTGCGATGGCTGACCCTTTCCATCGAAGAAAGATCCAAATAGCCGATAGTCACGTTCATCACAAATCTTTACACAGCTATTCCAGAACTCTTGAGTGTTTGATTGGTACGCTACGTCGTTTAACATACCTGTGATTTGGCCATTCTTTATCTCATAGAAAACTGTTCCTCCAAATTGGAAGTTATAACGCTGCTGATCGATAGAGTAAGATCCTCTTCCTGCAATGTATATTCCCTTCTCTACATCTTTGATCATATCTTGCACAGAGTATGGATCTTTGCCTGGTGCGAGAGATACATTTGGCATGCGTTGAAATTGAACATCGCTCCAGCTTTGTGCATAGCAGCATCCGTGTGATTCATTTTGACCAAGGATATGCACCTGGTCGCGGATTGCCTGAACATTAACGAAAATACCGTCCTTGATAAGATCCCAACGTCTTGACTTTACTCCTTCGTCATCATAACCTACAGCACCAAGTGAACCGGGTTGTGTTTTATCTGCAAAGATGTTTACAATTTTGCTTCCGTAGTTGAAGTTGCCTGACTTGAGTTTATCTAATGTAGCGAAGCTTGTACCTGCATAGTTAGCTTCGTAGCCAAGAATTCGGTCGAGCTCAAGAGGGTGGCCTACAGATTCATGAATAGTTAAACCGAGATGATTAGGTTCTAACACGAGATCATACTTACCTGGTTCTACTGATTTTGCAGTGATCATTTCCTTCGCCTGCTTCGCCGCGGTAGCGGCATCTTCAACAATATCATAGCTGTTGCGATACAACACCATGCCTTGAGGTGCCCACTGCTTGTCTTCAGTCTTAGGTATCATGTATTCGTATCCCATTCCCATAGGAGCACTTAATGCTTGCCTGGATTTAAATTTACCGGAAGCTTTATCAGTAACACTCACAGTGAATGTAGGCCAGATGCGGTGGATATCCTGATCTATATAAGAGCCTTCAGTTGAAGCAAAATACTTTTGCTCGTTAATCATGAAGAGATTTGAGTTGACAAAGCTTGCTCCATTTTGAAGCGCAGCTGCATTCGCGTTCAATAGAAGATCAACTTTTTCGGATACGGGAATCTCGAAAGCATTTCTTTGAATTGTAGTTTTCCAACTCACTTCTCCATATCCTTGAACTGGGGCAAGTTTAACAGGTTCCTTCTGGAATTTAGCATTAGCCTTTGCAATGGCAACAGCACGTTGCGCGGCCTTCTTTATGCCTTCAGTTGTAACTTCGTTCGTTGCTGCAAAGCCCCATGTTCCATTGGCGATAACACGAACACCACATCCATAAGACTCACTGCTTTCTATGCCTTGTACTTTATTTTCTCGGGTAGATATAAATTGATTAAGGTAACGTCCGATTCTTATATCTGCATAAGTTGCACCTGATGATTTTGCTGTACTAAGTGCAACATCGGCAAGGTTCTTTTTTGCAGGAACATCAAGAAAGGGCTCTAATAAAACTTGTTCGGAAACGGATTTTCCCATAAGCTGGGCAGGTAAAAACATTCCTCCCAAGCCTAGCCCTGTAAGCTGAATAAAATCTCTTCTCTTCACGGTTTAATTGTTTAGGTATATTATCCCAAAGCCTAATTTATTGAAAAAGCAAAAAAGGATACCTTTCCGGTATCCTTTTTCGATGAGTTTTATATGAGTGGTAATAGCCTGCCTATTTTTCAGACAATGTTGAGAAGTCGAACGATGTCTCTAAAAACTTCGTAGTAAACTTTCCAGAACGGAAGGTTGGGTTATCCATTAACTTAATATGGAACGGAATTGTGGTTTTGATACCTTCAATAACGAATTCCTGAAGCGCACGTTTCATTCTTGTTATAACATCTTCCCTTGATTGTCCGCTCACAATTAGTTTCGCGATCATGGAATCATAATTCGGAGGGATTGTATAACCGGCATACACATGGCTATCAACACGAACACCATGACCTCCTGGTATATGAAGATTAGTGATCTTTCCAGGTGATGGTCTAAATCCATTTGATGGATCCTCTGCATTTATACGGCATTCCATAGCGTATAAATTAGGGAAATAGTTAGTGCCTGAAATAGGTACTCCCGCAGCCACTTTAATCTGTTCTTTAATAAGATCGTAATCAGTAACTTCTTCTGTAATTGGATGCTCTACCTGGATACGAGTGTTCATTTCCATGAAGTAGAACTTTCCATGCTTGTCAACTAGAAATTCAATTGTTCCTGCACCTTCGTAGTTGATTGCTTTCGCACCTTTGATTGCAGCTTCTCCCATCTTCTCACGAAGCTCCTGGCTAATAATAGGAGAGGGGGTTTCTTCCACTAGCTTTTGATGCCTGCGTTGTATAGAACAATCGCGTTCAGAAAGGTGACATACTTTTCCGTACTGATCGCCAACAACCTGGATTTCTATATGCCTTGGTTCTTCAACAAACTTCTCAAGGTATAAACCATCATTACCAAAGGCAGCACCTGCCTCTCGTTTTGCATCATCCCAAGCTTTTTTGAACTCGCTATCATTGTTGATGATACGCATTCCTTTTCCACCACCACCTGCTGTAGCTTTTATAATAACAGGATAGCCGATTTCACGGGCTAGTGATTGACCTTCTTCTATAGAGCTAAGGAGACCATCTGAGCCAGGGATGGTAGGAACACCAGCCTTCTTCATGGTGTCCTTTGCAGTAGACTTATCGCCCATGGATTGAATCATTGCAGGCGTTGGCCCGATAAACTTTATTCCATATTCGTGACAGATGGCAGAGAATTCTGCACGTTCTGACAAGAATCCATAACCCGGATGTATTGCATCTGCATTTGTAATTTCTGCAGCAGATATGATACGAGGAATATTTAAATAAGAATCTTTGCTTGGAGCATCACCAATACAAACAGCTTCATCAGCAAAGCGCACGTGAAGGCTATCACGGTCTGCTGTAGAATATACGGCTACTGTTTTAATACCCATCTCGCGGCATGTTCGAATAATACGAAGCGCGATTTCCCCACGATTGGCAATTAATATTTTTTTAAACATAGTTTTAATTTCAGGTTTCGAAATCCCGGATGTTTTAATCCTGAGGACCATTTCAGTTTGTTACCGGAATGGCATCAGCATTTTTAAGACTTCGAAATGATTATTCAGGTTCTACAACAAACAGCACCTGATCGTATTCAACCGGTGTTGCGTTTTCTGCCATTACTTTTACAATAGTTCCAGATACTTCAGCTTCAATCTCATTGAAAAGCTTCATTGCTTCAATGATGCAAACTGTCTGGCCTTTAGAGATTTTGTCACCAACAGATACGAATGGAGGGTTATCAGGAGATGAAGAGCGGTAAAATGTACCGATCATAGGAGACTTTATCTCAACAGTCTTTTTGCCGCTTGTTTCAGCTCTTTCTACCTTGGGAGCAGAAGTTTGAGGCTGCGGTTGGCTTGCTACAGGAGGAGGGGCAACAACTGGTGTTGTTGCTGCAGGAGCAACTACAGAAGTTGATTTAAATACTTTTTGATCTGGTTCACGCTTGACGTGAAGTTTAAGTTCTTTAGTTTCGATATTCACCTCATTAAGTCCTGATTTAGAGATGAAGTCGATTAGGTCTCGGATTTCTGTAGTTTTCATTTCAGGTTGGTTTGATGATCCTGAATCAGATTGCATCCGAAGAGATTTTGTTTCTTTTTTAGGAGTTGTCTTAGTTGTACGGGCTTTGCTCATGATTCAGTTCGATTATTGTTTTACACGTTCAATATAGTCTCCTGTTCGTGTATCAACTTTTATTTTATCACCGGTGTTAACAAAAAGAGGAACACGGATTTCTGTTCCATTTTCCATAGTTGCTGGTTTTAAGGTGCGTGTTGCCGTATCGCCTTGTAAGCCAGGTTCAGTATATTGTACTTCGAGTACTACGTGAGATGGTGCTTCGGCGGTAATTGCTGTAGCGCCATTTTCGAAAGCAATAAGAAGGGTAACACCTTCTTTGATATAGTTTACTGATTCTCCGAGGAGTGCTTTATCAAGGTAGATCTGGTCGAAAGTTTCGTTATCCATACAAACAAGGCTCTCACCGTCAGCATACAGATATTGATATTCCTTTGTTTCAACACGAAGTATTTCTATTTCATCGCCAGGACGAAAACGGTTTTCTGCTACTTTACCGTTGCGCACATTTCTCATCTTTACCTGATAGAATGCGCGAAGGTTTCCTGGCGTGCGATGTTGCAATTCTTCAATTTGCATAATCTCGCCATTGTAGCGAACAAAATTACCTTTACTTAGGTCTGATATGGTTGCCATACGTGAAAAACGTCAATTAAATTACAAATCAAACAAAAAATTACAATTGTGAAATACAAAGGCTTAATTTGAATTATAAGCCCACTTAAGATATACAGAGCCCCATGTAAAGCCTCCGCCGAAGGCAGCCATGATAATGTTGTCGCCTTTCTTCAATTTCTTCTCGTAATCCCAAAGCAACAGGGGTATTGTGCCAGCAGTTGTATTTCCGTATTTCTCTATGTTCATCATTACTTTCTCTTCAGTAATGCCCATACGATCAGCTGTGGCATCTATAATTCTTTTATTTGCCTGGTGCGGAGCTAACCAGGTGATATCTTCACCTTTTAGGTTGTTTCTTTCCATGATTTTCGCAGAGATGTCAGCCATATTGGTAACAGCAAACTTGAAAACTGCTGATCCCTCCTGGAATACATAATGCTGTTTGTTATCAACAGAACTATGAGATGCCGGCATACGGCTTCCGCCGGCAGGCATCTTGAGGTATTGTTCACCAACACCGTCACTTCGGTGAAGTGAGTCAATAATTCCCACATCTTCAGTTGTAGGTTCCAGCAAAACGGCACCTGCTCCATCGCCGAATATAATGCACGTGGTTCTGTCTTTATAGTTGATGATTGACGACATTTTATCTCCACCAATAACAACAACTTTTTTATACCTGCCTGATTCGATATACATAGCACCCGTGGTGAGCGCGTAGATAAATCCGGAGCAAGCGGCACCCATGTCATAACTAAAAGCATTTATTGCCCCAACACTGGTTGCCACAATGTTTGCAGTTGCGGGAAATGTCATATCCGCTGTTACTGTAGCAAACAATACTAAATCAATTTCCTTAGGGTCAGTGTTAGTTTTTGCAAGAAGGTCCTTAACAGCTGCAATACCTAATACAGATACGCCTTGGTTTTCGCCTTTAAGAATTCTTCTTTCTTTAATACCTGTTCTCGAGGTAATCCACTCATCACTTGTCTCAACCATGCGTTCTAGTTCCTGATTGGTTAAAATGTAGTCAGGAACATAGCCTCCTACACCAGTAATGGCAGCTCTTATTTTGTTCATTCGGTTAATTCACTAATGGTTTTTATAACTTACCTATAAATGAAAAATGCTCGACGACAGGCATCGAGCAACTTTTTATTTTTAAAATGTTATGAAATAAACAGGATATGTTTATCCTCATTACTGCTTTTTAGGCAGTTGTTATACATTTCTCTGTAACAATGGAACAGAACCATTACCTGATTTAGGCAAGTACTTCTTTTTCCATCAATACTTTACCTTTGAAGTAAAGTTTACCTTCATGCCAATACGCACGGTGAGGCAGGTGGTGTTCTCCGGTAGTCTGGTCAATAGCTAATTCCTTAGCAAAAGCCTTATAGTGGGTTCTTCTTTTGTCTCTCCGGGTTTTCGAGGTTTTTCGTTTCGGATTTGGCATAGTCTACAACAGTTTATTTTAATTTTTTTAATTTCTCCCAACGAGGATCAATATCTTCATCACTTTCAGGATTATAAGATGATTCTCCGGAGGAATAAATCAATTTGCCTTCTGAGTTTTCATCTTCGCCTTCATTCGCATATCGCGGATGAAGTTTTTTCATTGGAATTTCAAGTCCAATGAACTCATACATATATTGTCCTAGATCGAGGCTGTCTTTATCACGAGCAATCATTATGATTTCATCACTTATTTCTTCGTCTGAGTCCCCGTATTTGAAGACGATCTTCTTCCGCACTCCAACTGGATAAGTAAAAGGATCCAAACTGCGATCACAAATGAGATTTGCCTCTCCCTTTATTTTAAAATCTGCTTCTATAAAGGTTTCATGTTTGTTCAGCATTACATCAGCAGTAAAATTACCACCTTCTACCAAACCTTTGCCGTACTGCTCAAAGAAATCATTCTTGATCTCATAATTAAAATGATGTTCTTTGTTGCTCAGGCCAATTATATTCACGCTATATGCTTTCACTCCCATGGCTCAACCCAGCATTTTTAAATAAGTCGGCAAATTTAGAATAATATCTTGAAAGGTCAAAGTTATATGAAGCTTATTAAACGGACCAGAATGACGGCTTTCGCCCTAATGATGGCAAACGGTATGGGAGGCTATAAGGCTTGAGCAAACTGACAGCGAAGAACGAACAACTATGTTGAAGTAAAATTCGACACTGTTTCAGATAGCAACTGTTATAGATATTCTCTTAGTGCTATAACTTTAAGCTCATCTCGTGTCTTCTTATCGATGTTATCCATAATGTATTCGATGACGTTTTTCCTGAACCCGAGCTTTATGGCTATATTTTTACAGAACAGCAGTTCACTTTCAAAGACGTTCTGGTCCGCATGGATCAATTCTATACTTGACATGAGGTACTCAAACTTCTGGTCATTAGAAAGGGCTCCTAAAGAGTCGATAGGTTCGGGATTGCGGATGAGATCATTTACAGATTCTTCCGGAAAGTTGCGATCTTTCGCAATCTTAAAAATCATATCGCGCTCAGTTTTCGCAAAGTGCTTGTCTGCTTCCGCGAGTTGAATGAGTATATTTAATTGCTTCTTGGTAACAATATCCATTTCAACTATTACTTGAGAGTAAAATTGTTAATATTCAGTTATTCGAACACATATTAAGGGTTAAAACGTTGTTTTCCAATATCTAGGCTAGTTATTTTTCTGCGGGCTGCTCAGCTCTATGTTTAAAAATGGAAGAAGCAAGGAAAATCGCCTCGCGCATGGATAGCTCATTAGCCATGTTTTTGCCTGCTATATTATAGGCTGTTCCATGATCAGGGGAGGTGCGTATGACAGGTAAACCTGCTGTATAGTTCACGCCATTTTCAAAAGCAAGCGTCTTAAAAGGTATTAGTCCCTGGTCATGATACATAGCAAGGATTCCATCGAACTTTGCATATTGGCCAGCACCGAAAAAGCCATCGGGCGGTTGAGGCCCATATACTAATTTACCTTTACTACGTTGTTCCTGTACTACCGCTTTTATAACAGATTCTTCTTCCGTTCCTATTAAGCCGTTATCGCCAGCATGCGGATTTAAACCAAGGATAGCTATCTTAGGCTTTACGATTCCAAAATCTTTACGAAGCGACTGCTCCATGATTCGCAGCTTACTTTCTATTTTTTCTTTAGTAATAAGCCCAGCCACATCTTTTAATGCTACATGTTCTGTCACCAAGCCTATACGCAATGAGTCAGCAACCATAAACATTAAGCTGTCTGAGGCATCAAAGAATTGCGTGATGTACTCGGTGTGGCCTTTAAATGGAAATTCAGGACTATGGATTGTATGCTTGTCTACAGGAGCTGTTACAAGCGCATCAATTACACCTTCTTTGAGATCTTCACAGGCTAGTTTAATAGATGCAAGGGCGGCCTTACCAGCTTCTTGAGAAGGCTTGCCTGGCACGATTTCCAAATTGTCTTCCCATGCATTAACAACATTAATTGCTTTGTGCGCGTATTGTCCTCGATTCTTTACCTGTGTATAATTGAAATCATCAACGCTGAGCTGTTTTTTATAAAAGGCAAGTACTTTACCTGAACCATAAATAACCGGTGTTATCATAGAAAGGATACGATGGTCAGCCAGGGCCTTAATAATGGTTTCGGGCCCAATTCCATTAATGTCACCTATTGTTATACCGATTTTTGCTCGTTCGTGCATCTTAGCAGAAGTAGTCATTGATAATGTTTATTCTGCGAATTAACAAAAATATTTGATGTTCAATTGATTTCATTCTTTTATAATACTCAACAGATTTGCACAGAAGGAATAGTATGCTTCATTTTATACCTTTGACCATATTATGGAGAGAAATGACAAAGTCAGGCCGAAGAAATATCTCGGTCAACACTTTCTTAAAGATCAGAATATTGCACGAAAAATTGTGGATGCCCTAATATTCGACGACAATAAACGCGTGTTAGAGATAGGGCCGGGAATGGGAGTGCTCACCCAATACCTTCTGCTAATTAAAGATATTGAACTTAAGGTTGTAGAAATAGATAAGGAATCAGTTGAATATTTAAAGAATAACTTTTCCCTTCTTCAGTCGGATATTATAGAAGGAGACTTTCTTCAGCTTGATCTGAGTACAATTTATGCTGGCACATATGCCATTATTGGCAACTTTCCATACAACATTTCTTCCCAGATTTTCTTCTCTATACTTGAGCACAAAAACACTATTAACCAGGTTGTGTGTATGCTTCAAAAAGAAGTAGCGGATAGAATTGCTTCGCCACATGGAAGTAAAACGTACGGTATATTGAGTGTACTTCTTCAGGCTTATTATGATATTGACTCCTGTTTTAAAGTACCACCCGGGGTTTTTAATCCTCCTCCGAAGGTGATGTCTGCCGTGATTCGTTTAAGAAGGAATACATTGAAATCGCTTCCATGCGATGAAAGACTCTTTGTTCAGGTGGTTAAACAGGGGTTCAATAACAGAAGAAAGACCTTGCGCAACGCTTTAAAAAATCTAAATTTGGAAGCTGACGTATCGGCATTGGCTTTGTTAGATAAGCGTGCAGAACAGCTTTCAGTCGCGGATTTTATTTCGCTTACCAAGATAATAGAAGACAGTCGTGCAGGAACCAATAATTGAATTTGAGTTAACAAAGGAGTTTAGAAATCGCTTTCAGGAAGCGCTTGATACACGCGACACGGCATTTATCTTAAAGACTCTAACAGATATTAAGCCAGCTGATATTACAGCTTTGCTTTACGAATTCAGTGCAGAAGAATCTAAATATGTTCTTGACCTTCTTCCCATCGATATACAGGCGGGTATTATCAATGATCTTGATTCTGACACCCGAAAGAAATTTCTAAGAATTTATGAGGTAAAGGAAATTGTATACTTTTTGAATCATCTCGCGTCGGATGATGTTGCAGATATTTTACATGAGCTTCCTGTAAAGAATCGTGAACAAGTATTGTCCAACCTTGATCTGGAGTTAAAGGTGCAGGTAACTGAGCTGCTGAGATACGAAGACAATGTAGCGGGTGGGTTAATGGCGAAGGAGTTGATCAAGGCCCGAGTGCATTGGTCAGTAGTGCAATGTATTGAAGAGATAAGAAAGCAGGCAGAAACAGTATCTAAATTCTATGCTGTTTATGTAGTTGACGATCATGATAAATTGATAGGCAGGGTAGCGTTACAGGATCTCATAATTTCAGATGCGCGTACTATTGTAGGAGATATTTGTGATAAAGATATCATATCCATTCAGACTTACCAGGAAAGCATAGAGGTTGCAGAGGTAATGAAGAAGTACGACCTGGAGTCCGTTCCTGTAGTGAATGTTCAGGAGCAACTCGTGGGTAGAATTACCATAGATGATATTGTAGACGTAATTACTGAGCAGGCAGAGGAAGAGCGCCAACTGATGGCGGGTATCAGTGAATCAGTCGAAGTTGATGACAGTGTATGGAGAAATACGCGGGCGCGCTTGCCCGGGCTTTTGATAGGCATAGTTGGAGGGTTAATGAATGCAAAGTTTATGGGCTTGTTCGAAGAGGAACTCGCAAGAATCACAGCTATTGCATTTTTTACACCGCTTATTCAGGCAACAGGAGGAAATGTTGGCATTCAATCATCATCTTTGGTAGTTCAAAGTCTCGCTAATCCTGGTTATGTTGAAGAAGGGTTGTGGGCAAGGCTTATCAAAGTTTTTTTTGTAGCCATCCTTAATGGATTATTCCTTTCCGGATTAGTAATGGGGGCCAACATTGTTTTGTTTGGAGAATATAGGTTGTCGTTGGTGGTATCTGTAGCATTGTTTAGTGTTGTTGTATTTGCATCTTTTATTGGTACCATAACCCCTATTGTTCTTAATCGTTTTGGTTTCAATCCTGCTTTGGCTGCCGGCCCTTTTATCACAACTATTAATGATCTGTTGGGGTTAACTATTTATTTTTTTATCGTTCATATACTTTTAATATAGATGACTCAGAGAAAATGTTTGATTGTTGATTCAATGCATCATAGTCTTATGCCTATGCTTGATAGCATTGGTTGGACCTATGACTACAAGCCTGATATTACCAGAGATGAAATAAGGCAACTAGCTGCAGGGTATGATGGATTGATAATCAGAAGCAAAACTAACGTAGATAAAGACCTGCTAGGAGAGAATCCAACAGTGCGTTATATCGGCAGGGCGGGAGCAGGGCTTGACAATCTGGATCTAGAATATTTGAAGAGTAAAAATATTGCTGTTCTCCATGCGGCTGAGGGAAATAGAGATGCAGTTGGCGAGTTCACTGTTGGGTTACTATTGAGCTTGCTCCGAAATATTCCAAAGGCAAACACAGAAGTACGCAATGTTATCTGGGACAGAGAAGGCAACAGAGGTGAGGAGATAATGGGTAAGACCATCTCTATTATCGGCTATGGTAATATGGGGAGAGCCTTTGCACAACGTATTTCAGGTTTTGGATGTAAGATTTTAGCCTATGATAAATATAAAAACGGATTTAGTACCCCTACCTGTTATGAAGCTACAATGGATGTAATATTTGACGAGACGGACATTCTCACCTTACATATTCCATTAACATCTGAAACAAGAAAACTTGTAGATCTTAAATATTTAAAGCGCTTTAAAAAGAATATCGTCTTGTTAAATACGGCAAGAGGAGAAATTGTGCCATTGGCAGATCTTGCAGAGGCAATGAATATCGGAAAAGTAAGGGGCGCAGCGCTGGATGTTTTAGAAAATGAGAAGATACAAAAACTTTCTGCAGAGCAACAAAATGCATTTGACGATTTAAAGAAAAGAAGCAATGTAATATTAACCCCTCATATTGCAGGCTGGACATACGAGTCGCACGAAAAAATAAACGTAGCTTTGGTAGATCAAATTAATGCGCTTCAGTTATAGGTAATTCTACTTAAGCGTCAGCAATTAAGGTTATTTCATGAGTTTTTTACAAAAGCGAATAAAGCAGTTAACTGAATTTTTTAATTCAGTAATAGAAAAACCTTTACTCACATCAACCATTGTTTTGGTGTGTGTTGCGATCATTGTTATTGGATTAAGTCTTCCGTACTATATAAGTGATTTCGATACTTTTATTCAGCAGGTGTTAGCTGAGGCACATGGAATGATATTCGATATTGCTGTTATTGGTATTCTTATATTCTGGCTCAATCAGAATGGTGAGACCAGGCAACGTATTAGAACCTATAAAGATGAAATTGATGACTTTCGCTTGTGGGAATCAGAGGAAGCGGCCTTTCGTACAGTAGGTAATATTAAACGTTTAAACCGGCATAAGATCCATGAAATAAATCTTGTCAATTGTTACCTGCCCCGAACCAATCTTAACTACGTGCATCTTGGCGGGTCTAATCTTAACTCTGCTAATGTTTCTCAATCTACCCTTATTGAAGCTGACTTGGAAAATGCACGATTGAATCAAACGAATTTTGAGAACTCGAATCTTAATCAAGCGAATTTAAAAAGTGCTTATGCGAGTGGCGCAAATTTCAAAGATGCGTTTTTAATTAAGGCACAATTTGAAAATGCGTTTCTTATCAAAGCCAATTTTAATAATGCTTTTCTTATGGAGGCCAATCTTCAGAACTGCTATGTAATGGGTGCAGATTTCGAAAACGCCAGTTTATACAAGGCGGATTTGCGAGGAGCAAAAGGTCTTACAGTAGAACAACTTTCGAAAGTGAAAACACTTTATCTGGCCAAGTTCGACGATGATATTCTCCAGCAGATTAAAACCAACCTGCCGGAGTTAGTAGGCACATAATTTTTTGCTTTTAAAATAAAGTATTACCTTTGTGGTACAACAACGGTCTCACTCAAATGGGACCGTTGTTGCTTTTTTTGTGTCAAGCGATAGATTATTTCATTTTTAGAACAATAATGTCATGAGCAAAATATCATACTACACCAAAGATGGTCTAGAAAAACTGAGGTCTGAACTGAGCGAGTTAAAAACAAAAGGACGTGCTGATATTGCCAGACAAATTGCCGAAGCGCGCGATAAGGGGGATTTAAGTGAGAATGCTGAATATGATGCCGCGAAAGATGCGCAGGGGTTGCTCGAAGCAAAGATTGCACAATTAGAGGATCTTGTGAGCAATGCAAGATTGCTAGATGAAAATAATATTGACACATCTAAAGTGTCTATTCTTTCTAAGGTTACGATTAAGAACAAGAAGAATGGCGCGTCAGTAACGTATACTTTAGTATCTGAAGAAGAAGCTGATCTTAAAGCAGGGAAAATTTCAACAATGTCTCCCATTGGTAAAGGGCTACTAGGAAAGAAGAAAGGTGAGGTAGCGAAGATTAAAACTCCGGCAGGAGAGATGGAGTTTGAGGTTGTTAACATAGGTGCTTAATAACAAGAGCTATGGCTAGTATTTTCACCCGGATTATTAATAAGGAGATCCCCGCTCACATTATTTTGGAGGATGAGCGTTATATAGCTTTTCTTGATATTAATCCATTGGTTGTCGGGCATACTTTGGTAGTTCCAAAAAAAGAAGTTGATTTTATCTTCGACATAGATGATGAAACACTTGCGGGATTAAATGTGTTTGCTAAAAAAGTTGCCCTGGCTATAAAGAAAGCTATACCGTGTAAACGGGTTGGAGTTGCCGTAATAGGGCTAGAAGTGCCTCACACGCACATGCACCTTGTGCCTATGAATGTAATGGACGATTTGAATTTTACACGCGCTAAATTAAATCCATCAAAAGAAGAGCTGGTGCAAGCGGCTGAGAAAATCAGAAAATTTCTCTAGCTGTATTCTTAGGTCGTAATTAGTTTAAGGTTGCTCTATAAGAAGTCAATATCCACATTAAGCGGATAACGCATCAGATATTGTAATGCCTGTTTCATTGTGAGATCTTCAAACAGGACTTTATATAGTGTATTTGTTATAGGAGCCTTTACCTGGTAATAGTCTGCACACTTCTTTGCTATTTTAACGGTGTTTATACCTTCGGCGATTTCGTCTGTGCTTTCAAGGATATTAGGCAGTGATTCTCCCTGGGCTAGACGATACCCTACGTTGAAATTACGGCTTAAAGAACTGTTACAGGTAGTAACAAGGTCTCCCACACCAGCAACTCCAAGGAAAGCCCTTGTGTTGCCTCCAAGAGATCTTCCCAGGTAAATCATTTCTACCATGCCTCTGCTTATTAAAAGGCCTTTTGCGTTCTCGCCATATCCCATACCGCTCAAGGCACCGGCCGCAATGGCAATTATATTTTTTAAGACACCAGCTAATTCAACACCTACCAAATCATTGTTGCCATAAACCTGAAAATGGTTATTTCTTAATAATCTCTTCCCGAGGACAATCACTTCATTGAATTGGCTAGCAATAACGGTAGCTGCAGGTTGCCCGGCGGCAAGTTCCTTTGAAAGGTTAGGTCCGGCGAGGCATCCTACCCGAATAGCAACACTCTCCTCCCTGATTACCTCGCTCATTGTCTTTACCTGGCTTCTGCTAAGTGCGTTTATGGAATCTACCGATTCGCCTTTAGGCAATGTTATATCAAAACCTTTTGTGCCGTGAATAAGAATATGGTAGGGATGAAGGTAGGGAGATAACCTCTTCATCATGGATCTGAAGTGGGCTGAGGGAACAATGGGAAAAAGAATATCACAGCTATTAGCAACATACGCAAGATCACTGACAGGTGTGATATTATCATGCATTTTATGACCCCTGTTTTCTCTATTCAGTTTAATCTTCTCAATTACGCTTTCATCCCGCGCATAAAGTAAGACTTTAGTATGCGGAGCAAGGAGATTGGCTACTGCACTTCCGAAGTTACCAGCACCAATAACAGCCACCGGTTTGTCAGATAAACTTCTCGAGGTCATAACCAACTAGCCTGTTGTGATAATAGTAGAGAAGATTAAGATCTTGTGTTATTATATTGCCTTCTTTATTAAAAAGTAAAGGTCTCTTAAGGTGAAAGATACCAACGTTTTCCATGCCGTGTCTTACAACAAGATCCATCTTTCCTTTTAAATGGGTAGCATGGTTTACTTTGCCCTCTTCTTTTAACTGATAAATCTGTTTCCTTACTTTTTTACAAACATCAATAAATTCCTCATAGGGAAGGACCAAATCTTCTTCAGGAAGTCTAAGGAGCTCG
Organism: Chryseosolibacter indicum; assembly: GCF_018598585.1. Taxonomy (GTDB): domain Bacteria; phylum Bacteroidota; class Bacteroidia; order Cytophagales; family Cyclobacteriaceae; genus Chryseosolibacter; species Chryseosolibacter indicus. The sequence goes on along the minus strand of NZ_JAHESD010000005.1, from coordinate 8,140 downwards.
AACAGATCAAGCTTAGGATGTTTACGCTGCCACATTTCGAATGCAACGAAGGCAACCAGGTGACTGGCAAAAACACGATTTATGCGGTGATACTCAGAAACAATTTTCTGGCTCAGCATTCTCGTGTATTGATCTTCCCTTTGCTTATCAATTGATACTTCCTGGTTTGCTATGAAGTAGTCTTTTGTGTTTATAATTCTTCCGTGTGAATCCAGGCTATTTCCATCTTCATCAACATAGTTGCCTAGAACGTCCAGGCACTTTCCTATGGATACTGATATGTTAGATCCTTTTGTAAAGAATTTAAAAAGAAACTGAAGTAGCTGCCAGCTTCCGTATTTGTCTTGCTCAGGAAGGTATTTATCCTGTCCTTTTACTGACAAGTAATCATCAATAAGATCAGGAGCCTCAAGAACAAAGTGATAGTTAAGTGTTACGGGCACTACAAATATCTTTCTTACATCACCATTAGGGTTGTCGAGGTAAGCATTGCGTTGTGCTTCAATAGTAGAGCTTAGTAAACCAAGTTTTAATTGTTTTTCTATTGCTCCGCTTCTTGAACGCGTGCCACCCGGAAAGAAAAGTGTATGTGCGCCTTTTTGAATAGCAAGCGTTGAATACGTTTTCAGTGTTTCAAGGTAAGGCAGATTCTTCTTTCTTCTGTCTACTTTAAAAGCGCCAAGGCTATTCATAAAGTAAGCAAAGATCTTAATGTTGAAAAGATTCAAACCGGCACCATAAATAAACGCAGGTAAACCCAGAGAATGAATTACCCAACCGATAAGGATTGAGTCAAGGTTGCTAAAGTGAGTAGGCACCATAACGATAGTCCCTTGCTTAGCAAGCTTTCTCAGTTGTTTAACTTTTCCAACAATGTGAATCTTGTCTCTTAAAGTATATTGGTTACGGAAAAAGGCACCGAATTTTTTAACCCTGGCGCCATTTAATAAGCGACCAAACCAGAATTTAATGAGCTCTCGGGTAAACTTATAAGAACTAGGTTTAAAGTTCCCGGCAATCTCATCAGCATAACGCAGAATAATGCGATATAGAATTTCATCTGCTTTAACCTGGGCTTCTTCTGATGTTTTATTTGTAAGCGCTACAAGTTCTTCCTTAACTTTAATCCAAAATTGCGGTTCATCAACAGCGTCTACTCTCCACCGATTACGCTTCATGCGTTGCTGCTCCCGATATACAGTAGCCTCAAGCTCATCAAGCAGCTGTTTTGTGGTAGGTCGCACCTGCTTTACAAGCTCAAAAGACTTTTGTGCTACCTCCTCAACAAATTCCTTCCTGTTTTTACTAAGTTGATATACAGGCCAATCTGGAATACCATCAAGAATGGGTTTGTATCTCTTATTCTTATTTTTCTTTTCAGCTACTTCCATCGGGGAGGCAAAAATAATATAATTTCGTTATGCTGAAAAAACGTTATAAACCCGATCTTTCTCTTGCTTCGTAGAATGCCTGCCCCATTTCCTGAAATCTGATTAAGGCTTGTTGAACAAATTCCGCATCTATAATTCTATCCAGATCTTCATCTCCTGAGATCTCCCATTGCTCAACTTTAAAGGTTTGTTCCAGAAAACCCTGCTCCAGTTTAATAAGGTACCTATTGTTCCAAGCAAAAATTGTGATTTTACAATCCGGATTAGAAATCTCTTTTACGAGCCGCATAACTTTAAATGTGCCCTTAAGATGTTAAGGTTTTTCCTAATGCCCTAATTTTTAGTCTATGTAAGCTTTGATTTTACCTTTTCAAGTTCTTGTGTCAGGTTTTTATACACAGGGCTGCTGACAAGTTTATCCTGATTCATTTGTTTTATGATCTTTTGAAGTTCTGCCTCTCGTTTTTTTAAGGCATTCTTCATTGCAACAGGATCAGGTTTCATTTAAAATGACTGTGTTGGATGGATTCTGATCGGAAAGATATTGAAAAAATTAAATTGATAAAAAATGGGCTGTTTTAGTTTCTGACACTAATTTGCACGAGTTGTCAGGAAGTCGAACAGTGTATAAGAGCACTATTATTAAAAATTTGGGGTCGTTTTTGGATTTACTTGATATATTCTCAGGCGAAACCGAAAAGATTTTACTGCTTAAAAGACTATTTTATTGAAGGATACCGTTACTTTAAGTGCGATTTTAAGGTTTGTCTACATACTTTGTAATTAAGTGTTAGCGCTATAAATAATAAGTTTTGGTATAAACTTTTTTCCGTAATAGTTACGAATGAAGCCTAGTCTACTCCGAATTCTATACTTGTCCCTGGTGATATTGCTCATATCAGCTTATTCAGCCCAGGCCACACACTTGCGAGCTGGCGAAATTACAGTCAGACGAGATGCATGTAATAGTTTGAAGTTTTGGATTACTATTACAGTTTTTACAAATACCATAAATACCAATGTGCTTTTTGGAGGGGAAGATGATATCCTTGACTTTGGTGATGGTGGTGACCCCGATAGAGATGGTCGGCCAGGTATTTTGGTTCCTGAAACACAGAATACATTAAGACCTGATCTTGGTGAAGGTATTGCAACTGCATCTTTTACTTATGAATATACCTATAGAGGTAATGGAACTTATATAATAAGTTATAGCGAGCCCAACCGCAATGCAGGGGTTGTTAATATGGATGGCTCAGTAAATACAAGGTTTTATATCGAAACAAAGATTATCACTGATCCATTTTATGGTTGTAATGAAAATACACCTGTACTTGGGGTGCCTCCTATTGACCGTGGCTGTACTGGCGTAGCATGGTTTCATAACCCGGGTGCCTATGATCTTGATGGCGATAGTCTTTCCTATGAAATGGTAATTCCTTTTCGCGCTCGCCAAACAACAGTTGTAAATTATCGAGATCCTAATAATCCAAAGTTTTATTCAAACTTTAATACAGGTAACGAACAGAAAAACGGAGCCCCTACATTTAATATCAACCCTGTTGATGGAACGATTACGTGGGATGCCCCCGGTGCTGCAGGAGAATATAACATCGCTTTTATTATAAAAGAATGGAGGTTTGTTGAAGGCCGTTGGAGGGAACTAGGTTTCGTAAGAAGAGACATGCAGATCATTATCGAGGACTGTGATAATGAGCGTCCTGATCTTATTGTGCCTGAAGATATTTGCGTTGAAGCAGGAACAACCATTGACGAAACCATATTAGGAATAGATCCAGATAACGATAATGTGAGGATCGAAGCTTTTTCTGAGATATTTAATTTCACAGAAAATGCAGCAACTTATTCTCCTAAACCTGCCACTTTCCAACCTTCTTTACCACCTGCACAGCTGAAGTTTCATTGGCAAACTACCTGTGCGCATGTAAAAAGCCAGCCTTATCAGGTAGTGTTGAAGATTACAGATAAATCTCCTACCGGTTCCAGTCTTGTAACCTTTAAAACGTGGCTCATTCGTGTAGTAGGCCCACCACCGCAATGGGTAAACGCAGGACTAGTAGCTAATCAATCCGCTGCGCTTCAATGGGATAACTATTTTTGTAACAACGCAGAATCCATGCAGATTTGGCGAAGGGTGGATAGCAATCCTTTTGAGCCAGACACCTGTCAAACAGGCATGCCCCCAAACCTCGGGTATACATTGGTTGACGTAATTCAAATGAGAGATGCCAACAATAATCCCGTCACCTCTTATACAGATACAAATAATGGAAAAGGATTAGCACCAGGGGCAAAGTACTGCTACCGGCTTGTTGCAATCTTTCCTGAACCGAAAGGTGGAGAAAGTTATGTGTCCTCTGAAGTATGTCTCGACCAAGTACCAATTACAGCTCCGGTTATTACAAACGTATCAGTACAAGAAACAAGCACCACCAGCGGAAAGATTGAGGTAAAATGGATAGCCCCTAAAGATGCGCCAGGAGGCCCCTTTACTTATGAAGTTTTCAGAGCAGAAGGTTTTACTGGAAACGCCGATATTGTTTCCGTAGCAACTACAACAGGGTTAACATTTATAGACCAAAATATAAATACAGAAAATAGAATTTATAACTACCGTATTCTTGCTCGGGATAACAATGGAGCGCTTGTTGATACATCAGCAGTAGCATCAACTGTGAGGTTGGAAGCACAATCGCAGTTAAATAGAATTCAACTCACATGGAGCGCTGATGTTCCGTGGTCAAACCAGGTTCCAGGATTAAAGCACCGTATTTATAGAGGCGAGGAGGGCGCAACCCTGCCCGGAGATCTTCAGCTGATTACAGAATTAGATGTTTTAACTACTGGTCTAATTTATACAGATGAGGGGCAGCATAATGGAGTTCCGCTTGATAGAGGCACTACCTATTGCTACGTTGTAGAAACAGTGGGTTCATACGGTTCAACAGACCCTGACTTGCAAGGTCCGTTTTTTAACTTCTCGCAAATTATCTGTACCCGTCCTGGTGACGAGAATCCGCCATGTAAACCAGCAACACCGTTGGCACATGAGCCAGTGAATTGTGATGATTATGTAGGCCGACTAGAAACATGTAACAATAGTATTTCAATTAGCAATACGATTAAATGGAGCAGACCTGCCGGGGATTGTGATGATGATATTTCGTTCTACAGAGTTTATGTTTCGCCAACCAGCAATGGCATCTTTGTGCCGTTGGTAGACAGAACAGGAAATTTTCTTCAGGTAAGAGATACTTTTTATGTTCATCAAAATCTTCCTTCATTCGCAGGTTGTTATAAAATTTCTGCTGTAGACAGATCAGGGAACGAGGGTGAGTTAAGCGATGCAATCTGTTTTGATAATTGCCCTTATTATGAACTTCCTAACGTATTCACTCCTAATAATGATTTTTGCAACGATGTGTTTAGCGCCTACAGCGAGCGTGATATTGTAGGGGAGAATGCAAGTTCATGTGGTAATCCATCCGACCAATCAAAGGCAAGGTGTGCACGCTTTGTTCGCAAAGTTGTATTCCGGGTGTACAATCGCTGGGGTAAGGAGGTTTATAATTATGAGTCAGGAGGAGAAAGAACAATTTATATAGATTGGGACGGTAGAAGCTCAGAAGGAAGAGAACTGGCAAGTGGCGTTTATTATTATGTGGCTGACGTTACTTTTGATACTGCTAACCCTGCGAAGAGAGATCAGGTAATAAAAGGCTGGGTAAACTTGATAAGAGAAGCTCCTTAACCTGTTGTATAAGCTCTGGATATAAGGATTATTGCTGCTGTGTTCCAGATTCCGGAATACAACAATTTTTATATTTTTGTGACCTTAATTAAAAAGGTACAGAAAATGAAAGCATACATTTTTCCAGGACAAGGCTCCCAATTCACAGGGATGGCAAAAGATATTTATGAAAGCAACATTGACGCTAAGAACCTCCTGGAAGAAGCAAATAAGATACTTGGATTCCGAATTACAGATATTATGTTCACCGGCTCGGCCGATGAACTAAAACAAACAAAAGTCACCCAGCCCGCTATATTTCTTCATTCGGTAGCACTTGCTAAAACTTCTCAAAGTTTTTCTCCTGATATGGTTGCGGGCCATTCTCTTGGCGAGTTCTCTGCGTTAGTTGCAAATAAGACTTTAGCATTTGAAGATGCACTTGAATTGGTTTATAAGAGAGCGATGGCCATGCAGAAGGCTTGTGAACAGAACCCGTCAATCATGGCAGCAATTTTAGGGCTGGATGATAAGATAGTTGAAGAAATTTGTGCCTCTATTGATGAAGTCGTTGTTGCTGCAAATTATAATTGTCCAGGTCAGTTAGTGATCTCAGGTTCTATAAAAGGGATTGAAGTTGCTTGTGAAAAACTAAAGGCGGCAGGTGCTAAACGTGCTTTACCTTTACAGGTAGGTGGTGCATTCCACTCACCTCTAATGGAACCAGCAAAAGAGGAACTGGCAAAAGCAATTGAAACTACAAACTTTCACGCACCAATTTGTCCTGTCTATCAAAATGTAAACGCATTGCCTTCTACTGACGTAAGTACGATTAGAAAAAATTTGATTGACCAGCTAACTGCTCCTGTTCGTTGGACTCAATCAGTTCAACAGATGACCAAAGATGGGGCTAAGACCTTTATTGAATGTGGTCCTGGTAAAGTACTGCAAGGCCTTGTAAAGAAGATATCACCTGAAGTTGAAGCGCTAAGTATTTAAAGCATTTCAACAAGTTGCACATCCAAAGGGTCAGAACACTCGTCAAGTAGTGTTCTGACTTTTTTATTTAACAGGGGGTGGACATATTCAGGTGAAATTTCATCCAGCGGAATTAGTATAAATTTTCTTTCGGCAATTGCAGGATGCGGAATTGTTAATTCTGGTATGTTGATGACCACATCGCCGTAAAAAAGAACGTCGATATCAATAATCCTAGGCCCCCATTTTTCTTCCCGAACTCGACCAAGATCCCTTTCTATGTTTAAAATCTTATCTAAGAGATTGGTAGGATCAAACGTTGTTTCGATTAGGATCACTTGATTGAGAAAATCATCCTGATCCTTTTTACCCCAGGGTTTTGTTGAATAAATTGATGACAGCTTGGTAACTTTTCCAATGTCTTGAGCTATCCTTGCAAGCGCCTTATTTAAATTTTCCTTTCTGTTACCCTGGTTAGTGCCAAGCGATAGATAAACACCTGTGTTGGTTCCCATCTTTTTAAAGATTTCAGCGCTAGATCAGTAGCCTCTGAGATTTAAGTAGTTACAATACCTTTTTAAACTGCAGTAAACATACTTTTTTATTCGCATGACTATTACTTACTTTTGGACTTTAAATTTAATTCTATGAGCTTTGGAAAGGCTTTCTTTTCATCTTGTCTTGGTGCACTTGTTGCGCTTATTCTATTCTCAATACTCTCTGTTTTTGTTTTCTCTGCAATAATAGCAGGTCTTTCTTCAGAAAAGGAAGTAGTTGTAGAGGATAACTCTATTCTTCATTTAAAACTTGACGCACAGATAACAGAACTCCAGCAGGAAAACCCGTTCGCAGGATTGCCTGTACCGGGAGGCGATGTTGAAAATATAGGTGTACTTCAGTTGAAAGAAGTGATTGATCATGCTAAAACAGATAATAAGATTAAAGGTATTTATCTTGATCTCAGCTACCCTGCTGCAGGCTTTTCTTCAATTGAAGAAATCCGAGAGTCACTCATAGATTTTCGTAAGAGCGGAAAATGGGTAATAGCATATTCAACGGTATTATCAGAAAACGCTTACTACCTGGCAACGGCGGCAGATAAGATCTACTTGAATCCTGAAGGTGAAGTTGAGTTTAATGGATTAACCGTTGAAGTTGGCTTCTACAAAAAGTTATTTGAAAAGCTGGATATTAAACCAGAAGTCTTCCGTGTAGGCGAGTTTAAAAGTGCTGTAGAACCATTCCTGCTGGATAAGATGAGTCCGGAAAACCGGCTTCAATTAACAGAACTGATCAATTCAATTCATGGACATATTTTACAAAGAGTTTCTGAAGCACGAAATATCCCAGTAGAAAAGCTTAGTGAAATTTCCAATAAAATGGTTATTCGCAATTCAAAGATTGCACAGGAGCAAGGATTAATTGATTCATTGCTTTACAAAGACCAGTTTGATGCGGTATTGAAACAAAAGCTGGGTGTAAGCGAAACGAAGGATATCAAATTTGTCAAGTACGGTAAATACAGAAAGAGCTTTAGTAACTATAAGAGTACTAAAAACGAGGTTGCTGTTATTGTGGCGGAGGGAACAATAATTCCAGGAGAGAATAGTGGTTCTGAAGTTGTTATAGCAGGTGAAACATTTGTAGAAGAGATAAGAAAGGCGAGAGAAGACGAAGACGTAAAGGCAATCGTTTTACGTGTAAATTCACCGGGAGGTGAATTCAGGGCTTCCGATATGATCTGGAGAGAAATTCAACTGGCTAAAAAGGAAAAACCAGTGATAGCTTCTATGTCTGATTATGCAGCATCTGGTGGTTACTACATTGCAATGGGATGCGATACCATAGTAGCGCAACCACATACCATTACCGGTTCTATCGGAATCTTTGGAATGATGTTCGATCTCAGTGGCTTCTTAGGAAATAAAATCGGTATCACATTCGATGAAGTGAAGACAGGTGAGTTCGGAGAAATGTATACCTTCACCAGGCCGCTTACGGATGCGGAAAAGAATTATTG
>NZ_JAHESD010000059.1 GCF_018598585.1 Chryseosolibacter indicum | reverse complement strand
GTTACAGCCTTTGGTATACCTGAATGAGATTGTTGGAGACGATCCGCCAATAGCATATTTACTTCCGTTATAACTTCTGTATTTCAACCACGGTCTTGCAGAAAACCCTATGCTTCCCAAGAATGCCTGATGTGTTGGAAAAGCTGTATCTTCCAGTTGAATATTTAGCGGCTTATTGGGTGTATAGTCTTCTATCTTGTCACGATTTACAAGTTTATAACGCGAGTTATTTTCGAGCTGACTTCTTTCACTCCAAACCCACGAAGTATTAATTGTTAATTTATCTGAAACAATACGTTTAAACTTAGCACTGAGAAAATCATGTTCATAGATTTTCATCAGGTTCTTTTCCAAGAGCAGCGTAGTAAAAGTATTAACGATAGGAAGTATGGGATTATCCGGATTAAATTGTTGAATATATCTACCTCCATCAATATCCAATCTGTACTTTTTATTGCTTGCCATTAAGTTGAGATAGCCACTCAGTTTTTCTCTTGCGAAAGCATACCGAAAAACAGGCATTACTTTAAGACGTGTCCTGTTCGTATCCTGAAGAACGGTGCCATAAGCTATTTTGTAAATAATGTTCCAACCTTCTATGGTATTAAATCCACCCATAGGCGTATATATTCTGAAGTTAGAATGGTTGGATACTTTATAAGTATCGCCAATTAGTATATCCCAAGGTTGAAACCCTTTATGCTTAGATTCTCTGGTTGTATCTCCTTCTACCTTTGCACGCTCAATAGCAGAAACACTATCTGCTTTCTCATAACCTTTTACTTCTTCTTTTGTTAAAGGTATTGGCCTGATGGAATCCCAGAAGGCAGAATCCATTTTGTAGGACACGCTATCGTCTTTAAAAGTAAAATCAGAAATCACATCGGGTTCATCCTGTTTTTTTCTATCTTCCTTCTCATACTCTTTAATAATCGTTTTTAATTCTTTCCTTGTAATTTCTTCTCCCGCTGCTATTCTCTCCTGCAATCTTTTTGCTTCGTCTTTCTTCTTATTCTTTTTGATTGACGCTTGTTTTTTCTCTATCTCTTTTGCAAGTTCCTTTTCCTTTTTCTCATCAACCACTTCCATTTTTTCGACGTAAATATCAGGATTGATCTTAATCTTATAATCGCTTACAGAAGAAAGATAGTGTGCTTCAAATTCAAACCCAAAAACTTTGTCGTCGACCTTAAATTGATGTGAAACAGGCAACCATACTTTGTTTTCAATAGGGGCAAAAGTAACTTTCATCTGAAAATCGATACCCAGTTTTACAGTGTGAACATCGAGGCTGTGAATACTCCAGGTATCTTCTACGATATTAATGGTACCATCTATAACATCCTCACCTTTTGAGCGCGGTATTACTTTGATTCTACTTACTTCAAATTCGCGGTCTTTAAAAGTACCAAGGTATTCAAACTTGTAATAGGAGAAAGCTTTAGGAGATAGCGGTGTAACGGTACCAGCAATTTCAGGCTCGTAAAAACTTCCGAAAATATAAGAGCCGGGCGATGCATTTTCTTTTCGATCGCTTCTTACCGATATAACCTTTTGCTCAAACTTATTGGGTCGTGTGAATTTTATTTCACTTAAAGATTCAGAGAGGTATACCCTGCCCTTTTCCACGCCATCTTTCTCTAAAGCTTTTTTAGCCAACCACGGATAATCTTTAAGTTTTGCAGACCCCTTAATATATACTTTAGCGGTATATTGATCTACTACATTTCTGTGGTAATTAGCTTTGGCAATAGCCTTTCGCATAACTGTGTATGCAGGATCCTCATCTTCGCCACCTACTGTAACTTCCTTAAGCATGATATCTTCAGGCTGAAGGGTAATATCAAGTTGCTCAAGGCCATTGGTTACATCTATAACCCTAACTAAAGAATGTCTTCCCAGGTGCTGAAAAACCATTTCATATCGCCCCGGCTTAAGATGAATTTCGTAGTAGCCGTCTACATTAGCTGTTGTTCCAGTTTCCAATTGCTTTACATAAATTGTTGCAAATGAAAGCGGGCTATTATCTTCAGCACGGATGGTGCCTTTTACACCGGTTTGCTGTGCATAATGCGTAAGGAACGAGAAGAGAAGAATAAAACAAAGCAATAACTTCTGTAAGAGCGTCTTCAAGGAAGTAGATGTTTTAGTGAAGATAAAAGCCTTTGGTTCTGATGATGTTTTCTACTGCATCAGGTACAAGATAACGTATGGATTGTTTGTTCCTGATACAGTTTCTTATAAATGTAGCAGATATATCAAGCATAGGTGCGGCCACCATTTTAACATTAGGATGCGTTTTAAGATCAGAAGGTTGCACGTGAGGTCGCGGATAAACATACAAGCCATAGTCCTGAAGGATTATTTCACTGTTTTTCCATTTAGAGAAGTTAGCGAGGTTATCCTCCCCCATGATAACCTTAAATTCCTTATCGGGATGTCTTTCTTTTAGATGCACGAGGGTATGAATGGTGTAACTGGGCTTAGGCAATTGAAATTCAATGTCCGACACTTCTATTTTATAGTTATCGTAAACTGCTGCCCTTACCATATCAAACCGATCGAACTCATGCAGCAAGCCTTTGGCTGGCTTAAAAGGATTTTGGGGAGAAACAACAAACCATACTTTACTTAAATCGGTAGTCTCTGCCATAATATTAGCAATAATAAGATGACCAATATGGATGGGATTAAAGGAACCAAAGAAAAGACCAACTTTCATAAGATGTTTGTGAAGACTATAAGACAAAGGCTAACATAGTAATCTCACTATACCTTAAAGGTACATTGAAATTAATAAGTTAGCCTAATCTTAAGGAATTGTAAGGTTAAGAAATTGTAAGCCAGGGCTACGCCACCTTAAAGTGATCGTAAAGTTGTTGCGCTTCCTTCAATGACTTCTCCAGGTTTTCATTAATGAGAACCCTATCGAATTTATCCTGAAAGCTCATTTCAAATTCAGCTTTGAAGATTCTTCGTGAGAGGCTTTCGGATGTTTCTGTGCCTCTGTCATGTAGGCGCTCTTTCAAAATCTCCATTGAAGGTACTTTAACAAAAATAGCAAGGGCTTTATCTTCAAAATATTTTTTAAGATTTAAACCACCTTTAACATCAACATCAAAGATCACATTTTTACCCTCATTCCAAATACGGTCAATCTCCGATTTAAGTGTTCCATAGTAGTTTCCTTCATACACCTCTTCCCATTCAACGAACTCATCGTTCTCTATTTTCTTTTTGAATTCAAGCGGTGTAAGGAAATAATAGTCTTTGCCGTGCTGTTCAGTTCTGCCGCGTTTATCGCGTGTTGAGGCAGAAATTGAAAAACCTAAGTCTGAATTATTTTTAAGGAGATGTTTAACAATAGTAGTCTTCCCAGAACCTGACGGAGCTGAAAAAATAATTGCTTTTCCAGCCATTCTTTAGCGAGCCAAATTTTGAATAATTTTTTTACGGATGTCGTCCACCAGATCTTGTGGAGCGTGGTTGGTACATTTTGTTTTTAGTAATTCGCGTATAGCTACCTCGAGATGATAGTTCTTATAGCAAGGCATGCACTCTTCAAGATGTTCTTTCAAAAAATGATTTTTTTGCTCTGTACTTGCTTCTCCATCTAAGATTAACTGGAGAATCTCTAAGCACTCTCGTTTATTCTCGCAATCTTGCTTCATTCGTTTCTGGTCAGGGACGTTGCTCATATCTTTAAGTAGTTTTATAACCCATGCTTTTAGCGTATTCGCTTAGTTTTTCTTTTAAAAGATTACGAGCACGATGCAGACGGCTTCTAACTGTACCTATTGGAATATCTAATATTTTGGCCATCTCTTCGTACTTAAATCCTTCTAAATCACACAATATTATTACAGTTCTGAAATCTACATCCAGTGAGTTGAGAGCATTTGATATCTCATCCCCGATCATGTCCTGAAGAGCCTCTACACGCAAATCAGGAGTGATTTGCCTGTCAACATCTTCAGAGTTATAAAAAGTTTCTACTTCCTGATAATCTACCTTGGAAGGTTCTTTGCTACGCTTCCGGTAATCATTTATGAAGCTGTTCTTCAAAATTCTGAACAGCCAGGCTTTTGCATTAGTTCCTTGCTGGAATGAATCAATAAACCGGTATGCTTTTAAATATGTATCCTGAAGCAAGTCTTTTGCATCGTCTGCATCCAGGGTTAATCGATAAGCAAAGTTGTACATTGAGTTTATGTGTGGCATGAACTCCTGGTTGAAAATATTTTGCTTCTCCTGTTCAGAGTATTGCTGACGAATGACCTCTTCCATAAGCTGTAAAAATAAAATAAAATATTAAACGAAGTAAATGCCGGTTCAATAATTACGTACGTATCGACACCTCCCTTGTTTAAACTGAAAAAAACATACCATTAACTGCTTTTTGAGTAAAGAGACTTAAACATTTGGTGTGATTACCACTTGTTATCAGCTAAAGTCTAAATTGAATTTATAGTAAAATTAAGTAGTAATACGATTTACACGACAAAGCCGGTAGCCAAAAGATGTATGCCGCCAGCCTACACCGGCAGCATCCAAGTTGTAGAGAGGGTGTAAATCTTTATCTTTTGGAGATGAGGCCCAATGATTTTGTTAAGTTAATAAATTCTGCTCTGTATCCCTCTTCATCTTTGCCTTTGGCACCTTGTGCTAATGCCGTTACTTCATCAAACGAAAAGTTATTTACGTAGGCCGATTCGCGTAACAGCATCGCAAATGCAGCAACAGATGCAGCCCATCGAAAATTATCAGATGTTTGGAAGAGAGGTGTTTGATTATCAACTAAAGAATGGGTAATTAAACGACTGACTTCCTTATCTGACTTTTTATACCGGAATTTAATAGTAAACAGCTCGTTGGTGTATGTTCTTATTGCTTCGGTGTTGTTATTCTGATATTTTAAATCATCAACATCAAAAAATTCACTTTTAACGCCTGATGGAATTACTTCATACAAAGCTGTAACGGTATGGCCTGATCCTAATTCTCCGGCGTCCTTTTTATCATTATTAAAATCTTCATTCTTTAACAGACGGTTTTCATAACCAATCAATCGGTACGCCTTTACTTTGGAGGGATTAAATTCAAGTTGAAGCTTAACGTCTTTGGCGATAGTAAAGAGTGTTCCTCCAAATTCGTGAACCAGCGTTTTTCTTGCTTCTGAGATGTTATCAATGTAGGCATAGTTTCCGTTACCCTTATCGGCAAGAATTTCCATTTTCGAATCCTTGTAGTTACCCATGCCATAACCCAGAACAGTCAGAAAAATCCCATCCTTTCTTTTTTCCGTAATCAGTTTTTCCATTTCCTCATTGCTCGATTCGCCTACGTTAAAGTCACCATCTGTTGCAATTATCACCCGGTTGTTTCCCTTTTCTCTGTAATTCTGCTGTGCAAGTTCGTAAGCAAGCCGAAGCCCTTCGCCGCCTGCCGTAGATCCCCCTGCCTGTAACTGATCAAGAGCACTTATAATCTTCTTCTTTTCGTTGCCTGGCGTTGGCTCTAAAACTTTACCTGCAGCACCTGCATAAACTACAATTGCTACGTGATCCTGCGGGCGGAGCTTATCAACTAACATTTTAAAAGATTGTTTTACAAGCGGAAGTTTTTCCGGCTCATCCATAGAACCTGAAACATCAATAAGAAATACCAGGTTAGATGGAGGAAGATCATCTGTAGGTATTTCCCTTCCCTGAATGCCTATATGGATCAACTTATGCTTTTTATTCCATGGGGCTTCAGAAACTTCGGTATGTATAGCAAAGGGATGTTCATCAACTGGTTGCTTATAATCATAAGAAAAGTAGTTAACCAATTCTTCAATTCTTACGGCATCAACAGGAGGGCGTTGGCCGTAATTTAGAAACCTTCTCACATTGCTATAGGAAGCTTTGTCAACATCTATTGAAAAGGTAGAAAGCGGGTCTTTCCTTACATCATGAAAACCGTTTTCACTAATGGTAGCATATTCCTCTGTATTGGGTTGGTGAATTTGTGGTGCGTATAAATATTCCGCTTCAGCTACCTCACTTTTAAGGTAGTCTTTCGCTATGCTTTTCTCTGCTCTGGTTTTAACATTTCGCTTTTGGCTGTAGCCAGTTACAATTGTTTCCTGTAACTCTGTTACATCGTCTTCAAGTTTTACATCCATTATCAAATGATCGCCAATAGGTACTTCTACTGTTTTATATCCAATAAACGAAAACACCAGTACGCCACCTTTAGATGAAATACCCAATGTATACTTCCCATTTTGATCGGTTGATGTACTAAGCTTTGTTCCCTTCAATATCACAGAAACACCTGGAATTGGAGACCCATCGCTTGCTGAAGTTACTGTACCTGTAATTGTCCGTTGAGAAATAGGATTAAACGCAACGAGGGCAAACAGAATAAGCAGAGCTGCTGATATTTTTTTCATAGCTTTAAACTTTTATTACACTTGTGATGCAATACGTCGGGTGATTCCATAAACAAATCAGACATTTTATTTACTTTGGATTAATGTCCTCGAAAGACAACTACAAAAACCTGACTGATGAAGCATTGATCGGACTGTATAAAAAGTCTGAGGAGTTGACTATTGTAGGCGAGTTATACAGCAGATATACTGCCCTTGTTTATGGTGTTTGCTTAAAATATTTGAAAAATCGTGAAGAAAGCAAAGACGCTGTCATGCACATATTCGAGAAGTTGATCATTAGTTTAAAAGAGCATGACATTAACGTTTTTAAACCGTGGCTGTATGTAACTGCCCGAAATCATTGCCTGATGCAGCTCCGGGCAATGAAAGGAAAAACTTTTGAAGAATTATCACCTTTTCTTATGGAATTTGGTGGTAACGGGCATCAGGAACAAGGTCCGGAGGTTGAAGGCAATATTGGAAAATTGGAGAAGTGCATCCAGGAACTCTCCCACGAGCAAAAACAATGTGTTAAGTTATTTTACATGGAACAGAAATGTTATAAAGAAATAACAGAAGATACCGGCTATGACTTAAATAAAGTGAAGAGTTATATTCAGAACGGCAAAAGGAACTTAAAGATCTGCATGGAACGCAATGGCAAATCAGAATAACGATATCGAAAAATATCTTAGGGGTGAATTGTCGCCAGCTGAAATGCATGCCCTTGAAAAGAAGGCATTACAAGATCCGTTTCTAGCGGAAGCCCTTGAAGGTGCTCAGCATGTGGGCCATGAAAACTTCTCTTTGGATTTAGAGCTGATTCAGAAAAGCGTTCATGAAAAAACAAAGAAGAAAGGGTTAAGAATTATATCACTAACAGGTTGGAGCCTTTATACCGGGGTGGCTGCAGGACTGCTTCTGCTCGTGGCCTCTTCTTTTGCAATCCTCATCATGATCAAACAACAAAACGAGGGAAGAGGAATAGCAACGCCAAACAAAACCCCTGGCCTTACTGAAAACACTGAAGCTAAAAAAGGCCTTCGATCTGATTCCTTAATAGCACAAAATAAACCTTCTGCTTCTAAAACCCTTGGAATAGAAATACCGAAAAGTAGCAGGATACAGCAAGCCCCTCCAAAAGAAAAATCATCAAATACAAATGCTTCTCCCACCCTACCGGTTATAAATGAAGAATACGCACAAGATCGTGAACTGGAAATAGAAGTAGAGGCAGAATTACAGGAACCTCCTATTATTGTAGATGAAAGAGCGCGTGCCGATGAAGGAGATAAAAATACAAAGAAGAAAGCCTTAGCATTTTCTAAAAAATCTTCTCCTGCAACTACATTACCACCAGGCAACGAACGCATTGTGCATGGAAAAGTAATCCATGAGGGAGATGGGCAGTTTTTGCCAGGGGTAAATGTTATTGTAAAAGGAACAACAAAAGGTGCGGTGTCAGATGTAAATGGAGATTTCCAAATACCAGTATCAGATACAGAGAAAACACTTGTCTTTAATTTCATAGGCCTTACCACGCAAGAGATAAATATTGAAAATAATACTTCCTTAAATGTTGTTATGAAAGATGATATTACGGCACTAAGTGAAGTGGTTGTCACAGGCTATGCCACAAACAGCACCGGGGAGGCAGAGCGTGAAGTTTACGAAATGGCCTTTCCTGAAGGAGGAAGAAGAGCGTTCAATAAATATTTAGAAACGAACCTTCAGTACCCTGAAGTTGCTAAACAAAATAAAATAGAAGGTCGTGTAACGGTACAGTTCACAGTAAAACAAGATGGTACCCTAAGCGATTTTAAAGTGATAAAAGGCATTGGTTATGGTTGTGACGAGGAGTTGATCCGTCTCATACAACAAGGCCCGGCTTGGAATCCTTCAAAGAGAAACAACGAGAGGGTAACAGAAAAGGTTAAAGTTCGTCTACGCTTTAAATTACCGGATTAAGAAAGTATGTTTAGCAATAGAAAGGCGTTAGCATTTGTCATCTTCCTTTCAGCAATTTGTATTGCTGCCTACGTACTTATCATTTACATACCTGCTACTTTGGCCAAAAGAAGCTATGACGGAGCCAAACAGATAGGGAATGACATTAAAAACGCTTTTCAATTCACGCCACAAATAACTGTTAACAACACTGTTGTTCTGCATCAGCAAACACCAATCTTAGAACTTGCTACGGTTTCACAGACTTATAATCATAAATATGAGTGGGTGAACCAATGGATGAGAAGCACCAAAAAGATAACCATTACGGGAAATTTTATTGCAAAAGCTGGCTTCAACTTACAACAAAAGTTTTCTATTGACATTGATGAAGACCGTGCCATCATTACCCTTCCTCAACCGAAAATCTTGTCAGTAGAGTCAACAGGAAATGTTATCTTCAGAGACGAGAATGGCGTTTGGAACTGGGTAAACCAGGATGATCGCTCTAAAGCAGTCTCTGCCTTTTATACTGATGCAAGGCGATACGCAGAGCAGGCAACGTTCGTCTCAGATGCGAAGGTAAAGATGGAAGATCAACTTCGTGATATTCTGAAAGCTCATGCTAAAGAAGTTGAATTCAGATACACGGAAGAACTGGATAAGAGCTATTAAATATAAAATCCCATATACTACTAGCACATGGGATTTTTTAAAATCATGCTATCGGAATTTATACTACTTTTCTTCTGATTAGTTTGGCATAGGTTCGGCTTACAGGGAAGCTCTTTCCGTTCTGCATTTTTACTACCATACCTCCATTGAAGTGCTTCTCAATTTCTTTCAAGCTATTAATGTTTATGATTGTACTGCGATGTACGCGTATAAACATTTCCGGATTTAATATTTCTTCTAGCTTACCAATACCCGAAGAGCTGACAAACTGATCGTTTTTGGTAGTGAGAATAGTATAATCACCGGAAGCCTCAAGATATACAATTTCATCAACGGGGAGATTTAAAAGCTTTTCTGACTTCTGAACAAAAATATGAGAATCGTAAGAGCTCTTATTTTCGGTTTTAATGCTTCTCAGCAATTCACCTACGTTATTTTGTTCAAGCTTCATTCTGCTAATGGCACGTTCTACTGCAAGTTTAAAACGCTCCTGGTCAAGAGGCTTCAACAGGTAGTCCACCGCATTTTTTTCAAATGCCTTAATAGCATATTGATCATAGGCCGTACAAAAGATCACAAAAGGATCATGATTTATTTCGTCCAGCACATCGAAGCCAGTCATGCCAGGCATTTGAACATCCAGAAACACTAAATCAGGCTTAATTTTATCAATAACTTCAACAGCTTCTTTTCCTTTAGAGGCTTCGCCTGCGATCTGGATGTTAGGCATCTGCTGAAGGTACTCAGTCAGAAGATCACGGGCGAGTTTTTCATCGTCTACAATAACGCAGGTTATGTTCATTGTATATTGTTGGTTTAATAGTTGGTGCTAAGTTAATCGGGAAATTCTTTATACCGCTTTACTTTTTAATTCTTCTTGAACAGTTTCTACAGCATTAGCCTCTGCTCCAGGTTCTGCATAAGGAATAAAGAAACTTACGGAATAACCCCATTCATTAGACCGGATACGCAACCCTGACCCTGGTCCAAAAATACTTTTTAATCGCTGATCTGTATTTTTTAACCCAACACCACTTGAGCTTCCGTCCATCACTTTTTTGGCATTGGATCCAAGTCCGTCATCCTTTACCTCAAAAAAAATCATGTTGTTAAAACGTTTTACTGTTAAAACAATTGTACCACCGTCGTCTTTTGGAGCTATGCCATACTTCACAGAATTTTCAACCAATGGCTGAAGGATCATGGGTGGAATCTGCACGGAAAGACATGAGAAATCGACCTGTTTTACAAACTTTAGCCTATCACCAAATCTCACCTGTTGAATCCGTATATAATTATCTATAAAATCTAATTCTTGGATAAGTCTTACCATGTTATCTCCATGTGAATCCAGGGCATAGCGAAAGATATCAGAAAGCTGCGTAATTACCCTGCGTGCCTGTTCTTTGCTTGACCCGATAAGGGTATTAATAGAATTTAGCGTATTAAACAGGAAGTGTGGGTTTATCTGGGACTTAAGAAGAGAAATCTGCATCTCCCTGTTTTTAATGTTAAGCTCACTTTTTTCCTGCTCTTCTTTTTGCAACCCCTGGAAGTAACGGATCACATAATAAACACCTACCGTAATGATATACTGATCATGAAAATGGAGACCCTCCCACTTTAGCAGATGAATCAGATGGTCCTTCCAGTTTTCAAAATAAATAAAGCCTTCAACATAATCTTCGAGATAATAAGAAAGCGTACCCATGATGAGGAAATACACAGTAACCCCAAAAGCATGACCTATTACCTGAATGTATATGCTATATTTGAAGAGCAGATTACAATAGAAAAATATAGCAATAATGAGCAAGCAGAGTGCCTCAAACAAATAGAAGGCATTTGTGAAGATGTAAGTGTTAGGATTCTCGAGCTGCCACTCAAGAATTGTTCCTACAGCGTAATTAATGGCATACCACAAACAGAGTAGAATGTATGCCCGCTTCCATACGTTCGGTATATCGTCTAAAAATTTCAAGGTGCAAAAGTCGTTATTTGGACACAGATTAGAAAGCAAAACCGATTAACGCAAGTTAATAAAGGATAAATATTCAATTTAAGACATTATCCTACATTTTGTTTGACAACCGTCGTTTATTAAAGATATTTCGACTTCTTTTTCAGGTGAAAAAACTATTCTATTTACTCTTCTTATTGCTCCCTTTCTCTGTATGGAGCCAAAGTATTACGCTTTCTGCTAAGGTACAAGATAGCGAAAGCAACGCGCCTTTGGCTTTTGCTTCGGTTGGAATAAAAGGTCAACCCATAGGCACTATATCTAATGATCAGGGTGAATTTGATTTTCACTTTCCACTAGATTTGCGGAATGACACACTAGTCATTAGCATGTTAGGGTATAAAAACTTTGAAGCCCCTGTTTCGACGCTTTTAGACAAACAAAAACATGTTATCCTGCTGGAGAAATCAGAAATTATACTCCAGGAAATTGTTGTTGCAGATACCCTTACGGGAGGAGATATTCTAAGAATAGCGATGGCTAAAATAGAAGACAATTATCCTATGCAACCCTTTCTGCTGGAAGCTTTTTATCGCGATGTAAAAAAGGTAGGAGGAACGTATATCTCTTTGCTTGAAGCGGCAGTTAAGATCTTTGACGAGAATTATGAAGAACCTAGGAATCAGTTCAAATTGAGGGAACGGGTCCGATTGATGGAAGTGCGAAAAAGCTATGGTTATGAAAGCAAGTTCACCACGTATTTTAACCAGGACAACCTTTTAGAAGACCTTCTGCTCAATAATAATATCCGTTATCGGCTCATTCCTGAAAATGATAGCTTCTACCAAAACATGAACCGCGACAAGAACTCTTATTATGATGGACATGAAATCTATGTTATTTCGCAGGTTGAAGATTACACAATTGATAACAAAACTTATAGTGACCGCGTAAAATTCTACATCGATAAAGAGAACTTTGCAATAACACACTTTGAATGGGAAAGAAAAGCTGACAAGGATCTTTTAACAAAAAAGAAAAACATGATCAGCAAGTTTATCTCACTAAATAAAACACTTGATTTCAGAAGATATAAAGGCAAAATGTACCCCAGTTTTCTGACCATGACCACGAAGGTAAACTGGTACGATGTCAATACTGACCAGCTAAAATTTGAGACTGAACTTTTTCAACAACTCCTTGTCAATAAAGTCCATGATAATCCAACCGAAAGAATTCGCTCTACCGAAAAGATGCGAAACTATGGACTTCAATACCAAGATCAGCCATACAATAAAGCGTTCTGGGATAATTACAATGTAATTAAGGAAAGTCCGTTGGAAAAAAAGGTGCTTTCAGACCTAGAAAAAGCAGGGCCTCTCGAAAAGCAGTTTGCCGAATATTAATCCAAGATTGATACTAATACAATAAAAAAGCCAGCCATGACTGAATGAACTTCAATTGTGGCTGACTATTAAGATGCTGATTACTTTACTTTAATGTAGCCAATGTTTCTTTGATGCGCTTCATAGCCTCACGAAGATCCTTTTCAGAAGCAGCATAGGAAAGTCTTACACAATTTTCATCTCCAAAAGCACCTCCTGGAACCATGGATACGTGCGCATTCTCAAGCATAAACAGACAGAAATCATCCGCATTCTTTACGGTAGCAGTACCGTTAGACTTACCAAAATATGTACTTACATCCGGGAAGAAATAGAAAGCACCTTGGGGTAAATTCGTTTTAATTCCTGGTATTTCTTTAAGCAGGTTGTAAACGATTTCTCTGCGCTTCTTATATTCATCAACCATCTTGTTGGTTGGTGTAATATCTCCGGTTATGGCTGCTAGTGCTGCACGCTGGGCAATAGAGCAGTTTGCAGAAGTTACCTGTCCCTGAACTTTGTTACAACCATCAGCAATCCATTTGGGTGCTGCAATGTATCCTACTCGCCAGCCTGTCATCGCAAAGCCCTTAGCAAAACCGTTGATGGTAATGGTACGCTCTAACATGCCAGGGAAAGAGGCAATGCTGGTTTGTTCGCCTGTATAGTTAATATGCTCATAAATCTCATCAGCCATCGCAATAAGGTTATGCTTTACTATGACTTTTGCGATTGCTTCCAGTTCTTTGCTTGAAAATACAGAGCCAGTCGGGTTACATGGTGAAGAAAATATCACTGCCTTTGTTTTTGGTGTAATGGCAGCCTCCAATTGTTCTGCTGTAACTTTAAAATCATTTTCAATACCACCTTTTATCATCACTGGTGTTCCTTCTGCAAGACGTACCAGTGCATCGTAACTCACCCAATAGGGAGAGAAAACAATTACCTCATCACCAGGATTAATCAAAGCAATCATGGCATTGGCAATAGATTGCTTTGCTCCATTTGATACTACTATATTTTCTGCCTTATAAGGCACTTTATTTTCTTTTTGATACTTAGCAGCCAGTGCTTCACGCAAGTCCTGATACCCTGCTACCGGAGGGTATGCAAAATACTTTCCGTCGTCGATCGCTTTCTTTGCTGCATCGCAAATGTGTTGTGGTGTTTTAAAATCAGGCTCACCAAGGCTTAGGCTTATTACGTCAATGCCCTTGGTTTTAAACTCCCGGGCTTTTGCGGCCATGGCCAGCGTTGCCGATTCTTCAATTGCTTCGATGCGGTTAGAAAGTTTACTCATAACTTTATGTGACTTTTTTGAACGGTGACAAAGAAAAGAATTTACAGCTGAAACTGGAAGATGACGGCATCTTACTTTATAAAATCTTTAACCTACAAGATAAAATTAACGAATGTTTATTGATGGTTTTCGCAGAATTGAGTTAGTAAGCCTAATAGTTTAGCACCCCTTCCTCCCGTTTCCTTCTGCTTCCTCCGTCTATGTCCCGCATAGGTCTGCAGCTAGTCTAGTGTCCACTATATTCTGCTATAAGTAGCGGGTAACAGCCAATTACAGCAGATTAACTTATCCATTTTAATCTCTTGGAAGCCCTTTAGCTGCGTATGCAAGACAGAAAGCACGAAAACGACAAGGAAAAGAGGTTTATAACTGAAGGATAGATGACTTTTAACGCGAAGTCATTAATTAAAAAGCGTTCTGCTAAGAATACTACGTCCTAACGTAATCTCATCAGCGTATTCCAGATCTCCGCCTACAGGAACTCCTCTGGCGATAACGCTAACTTTTACAGAAAGATCTTTTATTCTTTTATTGATATAAAAAGCTGTAGTATCCCCTTCCATCGTAGGACTTAAAGCGAGGATCACTTCCTTGACCTCCGCACGGTTATCTAAACGTTTAACAAGGGCCTCGATCTTAAGATCTGCCGGGCCGACGCCATTCATGGGAGAGATAACTCCGCCGAGCACGTGGTATAAGCCTGTGTATTGCGCTGTGTTCTCAATAGCCATTACATCTTTTGTATCTTCAACCACACAGATAATATTTTTATCACGCTTATGACTATTGCAGATGCTACAGACTTCTGTATCGGATATGTTGTGACAATGTGTACAAAATCTGATTTTGGAACGAAGGTTATTGAGTGCTTCTGTAAGCGCAAAGGTGGTTTGCTCGTTTTGCTTGATGAGATGGAGAACCAAACGCAAAGCGGTCTTTTTTCCAATACCGGGTAGCTTGGAAACCTGATTTACTGCCTCTTCAATTAGTTTTGAAGGATACTCCACCTCAAGTCAATCAAGTAAAAATTAAAGAATTCTTGCGTCTATCCCGGCCTCACAAATAGCTTCCCGAAGCGGACGAAGGAAGTCAAAAGTACCGGTTTTTACCGTACACTTCCCTTTGTAATGAATAAGCATGGTACATTGTTCTGCCTGTTCTGGTGTGTGTTTGCAAACACGAATCAATGTATTAATAACATGATCAAACGTATTGAAATCGTCATTGAAAACCACCAGATCCATAACATCGGTGGTCTCGACTGCCTCGAGAACATCAACTAATTCTTCTTCCTGATAAGCGGCTTTCATAAAAAATTTGACTATTCACAAAGGTAATCATTTTGATCTTTATAAAGTTCGAATTCTGTAAATGATTTATTAACCTTACGTGGCTATATTAGACCAACTGTTGCTTCATTTTTGTTTTTCAATTGCTAAATCTATTGTTTGCTATTTAATTTTTTCCAATGACGCCTGTACTCGTTCTTACGATTATTGTAATCTATTTTGCCGTACTTATCTTCATTTCAATTATAACTTCTAAAGGAGCCGACACAAATACTTTCTTTACCGCCAACCGTCAGTCACCGTGGTACCTAGTTGCATTTGGCATGATCGGATCATCTCTTTCGGGAGTTACTTTTATTTCCGTTCCAGGAAACGTTGGTAAAATAGGATTTGGATACTTCCAGGTAGTGCTTGGCTACCTAGTAGGTTATTGGGTAATTATTGGCATACTGATGCCGTTATACTATCGTCTTAACCTTGTCTCAATTTACACGTATCTAGAGCAACGGTTTAGTTTTTGGTCTTACAAAACAGGTGCATTTTTCTTTCTGATATCACGAACACTGGGTTCTGCATTAAGACTTTATCTGGCAGCCACTGTACTTCAACTATTTCTATTTGACGCATGGGGTGTTCCATTCTTTGTTACCGTTGCAACCACGCTTATTCTTATTTGGGTGTACACCTTCCGTGGTGGCGTAAAAACGATAGTGTATACCGATGCATTTCAAACGCTATTCCTGGTTTCAGCGGTATGTATTGCGGTATGGCAAATATCTGATGACCTGGGATGGTCCTTCTCAGAGATGGTTTCAGCGATAGAATCAAGTAAGTATTCCAAAATGTTCTATTTCGATGATGTTAACTCTACTCAATTCTTCTGGAAACAATTTCTTGGTGGCATGTTTATCACTATCGCCATGACCGGCCTTGACCAGGAGATCATGCAGAAAAACTTGACTTGTAAATCACTGGGTGAGGCGCAGAAGAACATGTTCTGGTTCAGTATTACTCTTGTTATTGTAAACCTGCTTTTCCTAACCCTCGGCGCACTGCTATATTTTTATACAGAAGCAAACAATCTTACGCTACCTGCAGCATCTGATGAATTATTCCCTCGTCTTGCTTTAACTAAGTTTAGTCTTCTTTTGGGCGTCTTCTTTCTGCTGGGTATTACGGCGTCTTCTTATGCAAGCGCCGACTCAGCACTGGCTGGCTTAACTACTTCTTTTTGTATCGACTTTTTAAATTTTAAAGACAAACCGGAGCCTGTAAAAAAGAAACAAAAGTTCATTGTTCACCTTGGTTTCTCACTGCTATTCCTCGTTATTATTGTCATCTTCAGAGAAATTAACGAGCGTTCAGTAATTGATGCGGTACTTACTGTTGCAGGATACACCTATGGGCCATTGCTTGGTCTTTTCTCCTTTGGCGTTTTTACTAAACTTCAGGTAAAAGATAAATTCGTTCCATTGGTGTGTGTAATCTCTCCTGTATTAACCTACATGATTAGCATGAACTCAGAGGCACTTCTTGGCGGCTACAAATTTGGATTGGAAGTATTACTTGTGAATGGAATTATCACATTTATGGGACTATTACTGATTTCCAAACATTCGGCAGAGCGGGTAACAGTATAGTTAAAAGAAAAAGGTCGTCCCTGGAGAAGACGACCTTAGTCAGATTAAAACCAACCCCTCAATTATTTTTTTTCGTATTTATATTCACGGGTTTTCCCGTCCTTAGAAACACGAATTATATAAGCTCCTAATCTTGCTTCATCAAAAGCGATGATCATTTTTCTTTTCTGCAAAATCTGTTTTGAAATAACATCACCATTTGGCTGAATAATCTCTACCTGGGCACCAATAAATCTTTTATCTGTTTTCAGCACATAAAGGCTATTCTTACTTTTGTCCCCTGATTCCGGATCTTTACCTTTTGCCTTTGCTGCAAGCGTTAGCAAAACGGTAAGCACACACAGAACCACAATTTTTAGCAATGTTTTCATTCCTTCACATCTCCTTTCGTAAATCCTATATGCCAAACATGTGCCGAAAAATTCAAGCTGCTTCAGAATCATAAAAGCGGCCTTTTAACTTTATTTGTCTCCGTATGGGAATTTATTTTCTCAATTTGCCGCTTCGTTTTAAGCCAATTCGGTTGAAGGATCCCAAAATAATGTTTTAAAATCCACAACTTTATCTTTTATTACTTTAACTCCTTCGCGTCTCAAGCGATTCTCCATCGTTTGCGGACTTTTGAAATGGCGTTTACCGGTGAGCAGCCCAGCATGGTTTACAACGCGATGTGCAGGAACCCCTTTAGGGCAACCATGCATTGCCCATCCAACCATACGTGCTCCCGATTTTACTCCCAGGTAATGAGCTATTGCGCCGTAGCTCGTCACTTTTCCTTTTGGTATCAACCTAACCACCTCATATACATCAAGAAAGAAATTTTGTCTATTACTGCTCTTTTTATACATGGACATTTTCAGTTCGTTCGTTGTTGTTAAATTTACAGCCATTTACCTAAAGAAACGTGAGATACTTTTTCTGTTCAGTTGTAGTAGTTTGCATAATCTGGAGTAAGTCATTTAGTCAGTCGGAACCTCAATTAATTTTCCCTGATTCGATCGGGTGGAACGTGTTGAATGAAAATCAGAACATTTCATTCTGGGTAAAGACGACAGAAGATAGAATCCCTGTTTTTTCTATTGAAGGGATCGAAAACCTTAATATTCATTTTGATTCGCTTGGCAACTTTTCCTGGAAGCCATCTTACGATCTTGTAGACCGTGTACAAAGATCAAAAGATTTTAGTTTTGTTTTCAGGGCTACCTGGCGCAATGGGAAACGGGCCAGTAAAACCGTTACATTTACAGTTAACCACGTAAACCGACCTCCGGTGGTAGAAGAAATCCCTGCATTCTATGTTAAGCAATCGAGCTTAAATAGCTATCAAATTCCTGGTGATTTCGTTTTTGACCCAGACGGAGATCCTATCATTATTAAATCGGTTCAATCTCAATTACCCGAAGGTGCTAATTTGAATTCACAGGGCTTATTAACGTGGTCTCCTTCAAGAAGCCAGTTTTCTTCTTTAAAGAAAGACGCCATTTACATTGATTTTATTGTTCAGGATCAGCCTGACAAGGCTGAGACAAAAGGCAGAATCAGAGTTGCACCAACGCAGTTAGATTTGCCCCCCGAAATTCTCATCTTACCCGCCGATTCCTTGTTTAGTATAAAAGAAGATGAGCCACTAAACCTAAAACTATATATTTCGGACCCAAACGGAGACGATAATATACGCAGTGCTGGCTTTATTGGTTCAGATACTCGTATACCGTCAGGAGCTTTAAAAGAAAACACACAACTCCAATACGAGTTTATCTGGCTGCCTGGTTATGAGTTTGCTGACGATATAAAAAAGGTAGTTGATGTAAACCTTACGTTCTATGCCGTTGATAAGTCAAACAACAGGTCGCAAAAGAAAATTAAGGTTAGAGTAAACGATGCGGAAAACATGCTTAAAAAGGATGCGCATCTTTTTCAAAAGTACAGAAGCAACCTTGTCGATGCTGCTATGTTGATACAACAGCTAGATGCCAACCAGAAGAAGCTTAATCAGGAATATAAAAAAGCAAGAAAAGGCAAAAAGCACCGCTCTATTCTTAATGCATCACTGGGTGCTGTAACAGGTTTATCTCCTGTAGTTATTGAAACTCCTGATCAGTCTAAAATTGTATCAGGTGTTGGTGGAACAACAGTTTTAACGCTTGGTACATTGGAAGCAACTGAAGTGATAGGCCGCTCGAAAGAAAGCATTATGGAACGTATAAAGAATGGCATAGAAATACGAAATAGAGTACAGGCATCCGGAGATGAGTTTGCAAGAAAATATGTATTGAAGTCAGCCCGCCGTAATGCCGAGTTCGATAAAGACATTGAAAAACTAAGAGCTGTTTTAAACGACCAGCGCATTGTATTGCTGGAATTAGACAGCTTTGCGAGAAACCCAAGCAAAATAGATGATAAAGAGATAAAAAGGCACTTTGTAGATTATGGTGAAGACACACGTTAAGAAAGTTTAATGTGTTTGTTTGGAGGAACGCGAGAAATTAATAGTTTTGCAGCCTAATTTGTGAATTAAGCCGAAATACAGAGGAGTGGTAGAGCGGTTTATTGCACCGGTCTTGAAAACCGGAGATCCGCAAGGATCCGGGGGTTCGAATCCCTCCTCCTCTGCTGATAACAGTATCAAAACAAGTTAAAAGCCTGCAAATCATAAGATTGCAGGCTTTTTTCGTTTAGTGACAACATCAAATTATTCACCGATTCTCAAAAAAGCAGTGAGTAAACTGGTGAGTCAAAAAAACCGAAAAATTTACTCACCAGTTTTGCTATAACTAACTGAAGATCAACCTGTCCAAATGATGGACATCTTGATCTTCGATGGCTGCACTTCTAGTTTTAATTATCAACCAAAACAAAGAGTGTTATGAGCCGAAGATTCAATTTGCTCTTCTATCTGAAGAAGCCGAAGAAGTACGAAGAAGGTGGTTTGATGGACGTGTACATGCGCGTTAGTGTTGCTGGGAAAAGGACTGAGTTCTCAACCCAGCGAGAGTGGGAGCCAACAAAGTGGAATGCTGATGCAGGCAGAGCAAGTGGGACAAAAGAAGCAGCCAGAGAACTCAACGCATATCTTGACACACTTAAGACAAAAGTTTATGAAGCTCAGCGTCAAATTTTGGATGATGGTGAAGTGATCTCAACTGATACAATTCGTGAAATTGTCACCGGAAAAAATCGAAATTCCAAAAAGCTACTCGAGGTGTTTGATTATCACAACAAGCAGATGCGTGAGCTGGTCAACATTGACTTTGCGCCAGGGACAATGGAGCGGTACGAAACCGCTCGATCACACACCAAAGATTTTATCAAGTGGAAGTTCGGATATGAGGATATCGATGTGAATAAACTCAACTATGAGTTTGTCGCTGATATGGAATTCTATTTTAAAACTGTTCGCAAGTGCTGCCACAATACTTCAATCAAATACATTTCGAATGTCAAAAAGATCGTGAACATCTGCGTAAAAAACGGATGGCTTGACCGTGATCCATTTTTCGGCTACAAGATGTGTAAAAAGGAAGTGATCCGCGAGTATTTGTCGGAAGAAGAAATTTCCGCTGTCCTTGCGAAAAATTTTCCTGCTGAAAGACTCAACATTGTCCGAGACATTTTCATTTTCAGTTGTTACACTGGCCTTGCTTATGCGGATATTGAAAAACTAAAACGTTCAGAGATCATCATAGGCATCGATGGTGATAAGTGGATTTCCACCACTCGCCAAAAAACAGATTCGGCCTCTCGAATTCCATTGCTACCTATCGCGTTGCAAATACTTGAAAAATACAAGAATCATCCGAAGTGTGTCAATGAAGATTTGTTGCTTCCTATCTTCAGCAATCAAAACATGAATGGGTATCTGAAAGAGATCGCTGCTATAGTAGGCATTGAAAAGAAATTCACGTTTCACTGTGCGCGTCATACATTTGCCACGACGGTCACGCTGACCAATGGCGTCCCTATTGAAAGCGTCTCAAAAATGCTGGGTCACAAAAATTTAAAGACGACTCAACATTATGCCAAAATCATTGATCGAAAAGTGAGTGATGATATGAAGGCGTTGAAGAAAAAGTTGACGATGAAAGTAACGAAGAGCAAGCAACAAAAGAAGACAGGGACTTGATCCCTGTCTTATGCCCGCTTTGGCCGCTACAATCGATGGCTTTGTATTTGCTTAGATAGATGGAGAAACAACTTAAATGTGTAAGACGTAAATTCAAAGTAAAAATACTAACGTATGGACTACTACCAAGGCTATGAAGATGCGATGAGACAAGCGAGAGTAAGTCATAGCGCGGGCCTCCTTGGGTTTGTCATTCGAACGATCATCTCTATTCTTTACAGCGCATTTGTGTATGCACCGCTACTGATATTCAGCTATTTTTTGGTAAACAAAATGTCTGCCCTTTATAGCAATGATGTTTACATAAAGGTCGGCCTGACTGTCATCGTTGCTTATTTTTTATTTTCGTTTGTCTATTTGCTAAAAGGAGTTTTAATCGGCTTGCGAACTAACGGACAACGCCCCTGGATATTAGTCTGGGCAATCTGCGTTATTTCCGCTTGCGGAATACAAGCAATCATAGGTCAAAACTTGTTAGAAACTTTTTTTAGAGAGAGAAACATTGCCAATTATGATGTATGGAGTTGGATTGGTGGAAGTGCAACTCTTATTCTGATTTATTCGCATTATCAATTTCTTTCTAACGTGGCACCACGTTCGGTTTTTTGGAGCTATAGATTAGGTTTTTTGTCTGTGAGAAAGAAAGCTGGCACCTTCGATAGGTTGACACCGAAAAAATCCGATAGCTATTTTCAAAACGCCCAAATGAAGGTTTCGCACAGGAAACTTGGTTAACAGGCCTTTATTAATGTGAACGGTCTCACTCAAAAATCACCTAGATCTGGAAGGTCAGTTTGTAGCGCGGTTTCGATTTCATAAGGCATGTCCTCAGCACCGAACGGAACTTTAACCTTCGATGGCTCTGCCTTGATGTAATATTTCTGAACGAGTTCGAGTGGTTTTTGAAAACCGTGCTCCTTCAACAGATTTAATAGCTTAGTACCGTCATACCATACGTCCAACACATTTGGTTTCAACGCACCGTTTTGTAAACCTTCTAGGAATTCGATACCCTCGCTAGTGAAATTAGCTGTTGTTATGTAGCTCGCAGTGATTTTTAGACCGTCATTTTGCAACATTTTTTTTGCAAATGGTAACGTCCTGCCGAAGAACCAAGTTAAAGTATTGTTTCGGTCAATGTCACCAAGATCTATGTATCTGGAACTTGCAAAGCCCTTAAGTTCAATAATTGTAATTTCTCTTAGCCGTGAGTTTCGTATAATATAGTCGTATTCATATTTTTCGGTTTTGCCTTCGTTTCTATTTTTTAGTTCTTTGCTTGTCTCAATGTCAGAGCCGGAAAAAATAGTGTTGAGCACAGGAAACATCAATGATTCAAACAAGTCCCCCTTTATATTAGAGAGATTATCAGCTTGCCCAGTGTTCTCGATCGTTTCCAACGCTTCCTCAATCCTGTCATCAATGGTTCCTTCTGTGAAATCATCTGTATTCTTTACTGACTGAATACACTCGATTATCCTATAGATTTTAGAACCATAGATTGTTCCAAGGTCAAAGGACAGAAAGCCCAGTTTCTTAATTCGGTTGATAAGAATTCTCGACTCAATCCCTGAATATATTACGATGGGGAGCACTTTTCTTTTCCCTGTTTTTACAGAACTAATCGTCCCTTGGATGCGGGAAAGAAAACCCTGCAAGTCGTGATCAGTATATTTTCGGCTAACAATCACATCTAAAACAACAAGCGTCTGTTTATCGTAGGTATTTGACTCCGAACTTCTCGCTTCATTGATTCCAGTGGTCCTTGTATAAGCGATAGCGTCCCACTTAAAGTTGTTATGGTTCACGCCAAGCTGTGGCTCAGTTTTATTTCTATAAAGCACTCGATCGTTGCTAATTATATTAAACCTTTGGAGTGCCCGAAGAATATCTGGAACAAACATCGCGTCTATTGACATTTGTTTAAATGCTTTGGCCATTAAATAATCAGCATGTTTCGCATCACGAGAAGAAACTAGGAATCGCACACCGTCCTTATTAGCGAACTGAGACGCATAGCCCAGCAATTCCACTTCAAGAAAGAGTTTATCGACAGAATCGTTTTTAGTTTTGCCTTCTTCAACGGGACAGCCCGCGATCTTCATCGCCTCGTAATATGAAATAATTCCATTATTAATATCCATTCCAACAATCAATCGAAATAGTGACGGTCTGTGTTTAGCAGCGATCTGAAGTACCAAGTCTTTAGTCAACTGTTTCTTTGGATGCACGTACGCAAACTGGTTTTTGCCAAAGCGAATCGCGCTTGGCACAATTACATAGGCTTCAACAGCTCTTTCGATGATCTTACGCCCATAAGGACCACTTACGCCAAATTCTGTTTGCAGCGCAACATTGAGATCTTGCGCCAGCATATAACTGTTGCTGAACAACAGCTTTTCAATAAACTCTTCGTGTCGGTTCATTTGTATGAGGGGGTTGTTGTCACACTGCCCTTATCAAATATACTGTATTTATTCTAGGGACAGTCAAAATTTTTTTAATTCCGGATTTCAAACTATTGATATTCTGATTGTTGCACTTTTTTTTGAGCGCTCACATGGCCATTTTTTAGTTATTTTTTGTCTCAGGGGTAATCGACAACCTGCTCTTTACATACGACAAATACGCCCAAAAAGGGTAGTTTTTTTGATTGATCAAAAGGGCTACAAGAGCCCTTCGTCAGCGAATGAATAGTATGATTCGCTGGTTATGATGATGTGGTCAAGAACTGGAATGTGAAGGAACTTACCAGCATCTTTCAAGTCCTTTGTCAGCTTAATATCTGCCTGACTTGCTGTAAGGTTGCCAGATGGATGATTGTGAGCTATGATAACTCCACAAGCATTAGCCTTAAGCGCTGCAACAAACACTGACTTAGGGTCAGCTACAGTGTTAACCGTTGTGCCTGATGACACTTCATAGATGCCGATAACTTTGTTGGCTCTATTAAGAAGGAGAACTTTGAACTGTTCAACGAAATCCATTTTACCTTCATCCCAATATTTGTTGAGAACTTGATAAGCGTCTCTTGATGAGGTGATCTTTGGACGTAGTGAAGGACTTACTTTTGACTTGTAGGTGAGCTGAATCTCTGCAACTTCGAACAGTGTTTTTTCATTTGTGCTTTCCATAATCATAAGATTTAAATTATGGTGCGCCTCAAATGGAGGGTGGCGGATTGTCAAGATGAAAACGGAATAATTGGAAGGCAGGCCGTAGGCAGGAGCCGTTTATGCCGGATTTCTCTTGACAAGCTAGGCTGTTGCCACCCGGAAGTAGGTTAGCGCCAGAATCTAAATCTGATATTGGAAAGCAAATGAATGAAGAGCGAAGTAATTGAGAACAGCTAAGCATTAGGATTTCTTTTGATTTCCCGTTGCGCCCGATCATACAAAAGGTCATTCATAGTTAAAAAGCGAAGGTGACGTTTCCGATAATTGATGTCAACCGCAGAGTGCTCAGATGGTTGCATAACAGAAATTCCATTTAACCAAAAGGCTAAAATGAACTGACCACTGAAAAGATTGACCCTCAGAAGAAGATTGTCGTCATGTTGAAAAAAGGAGATTGAATGAGCATCCTCAATCCCGTCAATACGCTTCATTCCTCTATCAAAAAATCTATTGAAATGACTTTTCCCCTCTAAAACAAACTCAATCGCTGGCTTCAAAAATAAATTATATCGTTCTCTTGGATAACAATGAAAGAATGCATTCAGCCCAATTTTAACAATCGCTCTTTCGCACATTAGTGGATCAAAATCAAATGCAACGTTAATGACTGGTGATGAAGAGAAGTTTTTTGAAAAGCTGTTAAGAGGCTTTTTAATATCTACTATCTTTAATAGTTCGGGTATGAAAGCAGTTACATCTTCAATTGATTTCGCACGGATATAAAGATTATCCTCGTCATCAAGAAACAGTCGAGTCGTTAACAGCTTGTAAAACTTGTCGTCTTTATTCATCCTCTTGAAAATAATCTTATTGCGTTTTCTTGGACCAGTATAACTTTCCCATGAATATTCAGCTCCGATCTTCTGAAATTGGACACTGGTACCTGGCGAGTTGACAGAAGGGAGCTCTACAACTAGCAAGCTAGTTCGTATCCATTTGATAAAAACCTTACTGAGCAATACAAGGTCGTTGTCACTTGCTCCTTCTATGAAAAAATCCCCGTTGAAATATACGATCTGCGGCCTTAGATATACCTCGAAGCCTTTGCTTTGGCCGACTTCATAAACAATATTACTACTCTCATCATGAAAAAGAATGGTGGACTTTTTAAAAGGTGATGGATGGTTTTTGTTTTTTGAATAGCCCTCGATGCCGACTTCGGATCGCATTAAGCCTATAATTGATTTTTGGATCAGCTCCATTTCCAATCTTGAGAATTTGTTATTGCAATCTGCGCAAACACAATCAAGAAATATATTTTCCCCTCCTAACCCAAAGGGGAAGACGTGTTCGGATCGGTTAGGTGAATTTGTTTTACAATAAACACAGGAGCTTTCAGGATTCATTACTACGATGTTGTTTCTTTTGGAAATAGATTACGCATGGACGGCAATTCCAAAATTTCACCCTCACTTAACTCAAAGTGCTCATCATAGTGGGCCACTTTTTTCAGCAATAAATCACAAATCGATGAAATGAGACGCAGGTTTGTTGAAACTGTTTCTCCAGTGAGGTTTATAAGTTCATCATCTATTTTGGTAAGCTGGCTTTGCATTTCGTCAGTGTTGCTCGAAGATGGAAACGAGATGTTCCGTAATATATGGGTCAATTCTCTAATCTTCGAGTAGTCATCTCGACCTCCGCCAGTTCGCCATTCTTTTAAGGCATAATCGGAATCGTAAGTATTTTCGTTGTGAAAGGCCTCTGAAATAACTCCGGCATACAATATCTGGATGCGCTTTCTTAAATGACTTTTCAACAAGTCGATATTAGTAATCCCGGGGAGACTCGGCTCAATGGTTGAACCACCTTCGTGTCCAATCGGAAAATGGACTTTAATCGAAATACCGTGTGTTTTAAAGCCTAGCAGTTTTGCAACTAGATAATGTCCAGCCTCATGCTTGCAGACACTTTTAATCCTTTGTTGGTCAAACATCTTTATCATGTCCATGACGTTCGTTAAAAATCCCTATTTGTCCTTTCTCAATCCCAAAAACGCAGGATGCCGCACATGCCCGTCATCCGTCATCTCAACATACTGCACCTGGCATGAATACTTCGGCTTTGCCCAATGAAATCCCTTCTCCTTTTTCACCGGAGTATCCAATGGACATTCATTCACTTCAAGCGGTTGAATCTTTGCGTACAAACTCTTCAATAAATCATTCGTGAACCCTGTTCCAACTTCACCTGAATAAACGAGCTGACCATCAACTTCACGCGCAAGGAGTAACGCACCAAAATATTGACGACTTGCTTTTGAATCTGTCCAGCCAATTATTTTGAAATCATCAACCTTGACGTTCTTGATTTTTAACCATTCTTTTGATCGCTTGTCGGGATAGTACTTGCTATCCATTCTTTTGGCAATGATGCCTTCGAGGTTCATCTTGGTAGCTTGTTCAAACAGTGCTACTCCATCTTCTTCGACATGGTCGCAGTATTTAATGACATCGCTTTGCTGAAGAATAGATTTCAGAATCTCCTTTCGCTCTATCAGTTTGAACTTAGTCAAGTCCTTGCCATTGTGTTGAAGGCAATCGAATACAATAAATTGAATAGGCAGGTTTTGCGTGCTCTTATAGTTTTGAATTGCCTGGAACGATGGCATGCCATCCCGAAAAACTACAACCTCACCATCCAAGACAGCATCAACTTTCATCTTAACGAGTTCATTGTAAATTTTCGGATAGGCTTTGTTGTAAGAAAGTCCATTGCGTGAATAAAGCCGCGTGTCTTTTCCGTTCAATTCAGCAACCGCCCGGTATCCATCCCACTTGATTTCGAAGAGCCATTTAGGATCATCGAATGCCGGTTCATCGCTTAACGTTGCGCTCATTGGCGCGATACACTGCGACAGTTTTACTCCACCCTCTATTTTGACAAATTTCATTTTCGCTGAAAAACAGTGATTTACCGCTCATTTAAAGCAATCCTTTAATACTAATAATATTAGATTATTACCTTTGTTCAACACCTAATAATATTAGTTATGAAGTCAGTCAGAATAGCAAGCACCGTAAAGCATATTGAAGAGGGTGATGAGCGTGTTACCCTTTTCAGGATTCAGGAAATCTTGTCTGAGCACCGGACTATGTTGATCACCGGCATATTAACAGATCTGCCAACTTACCTCCAATTTAAGTTTTATACGAAGGTTGACAAAGCGATGCAGGACCTTTTGCGCGACAAGTTAATGGACCTATCAAATTCAAAAGTCAACCTCGACCGGTATTTGGAAATCGTCCACGAGATTGAAAAGAATATTAACTACCGCGTTCCTTCGCAAGAGTTTTTCAAAGAAATCGACTTGCTTCTTGACTCGGTTCTCAATCCTACACAACTAAAGCTGGTGAGGTGATGCATGACGATCAAGGATTTGGCAGACCATATCGTAAAACACTTCGGCAAGGTACCCTATCACTACGGTGATGATTTTACCGTTTCGTACCATACAAGGACTGTGTTAAAAGAAGACATGCACATAACAGAGCAGCACATTTGGGAGTGTTGCGAAAAAGCGGTTGACTACAATCAATACATTGAACTTTGTCGGCCACTAGCCAAAGCAGACACGGAGGCTTGGAGAAGGGAATGGAACAAACCACCAGGAAAAGGGCGAACGCGAAGACGCTTTAGATGAGTGATGAATTTCGTATCTTAGTAATCTCTTTATTTAGCCCATCCGTGTTTCTATAACACAGGATCGGTGGATACTGAGGAATCAATGCGGAGACTACTTCGGACGGAAGGAAATCCGCTTTTTCTTTTTCAAAAGGGCTACTTCCCGTATTTCAACATCAAACTGGTAGACTACATACAAGAATTAAGAGAAACCATTTACTAGTGACTCATGGATACCTCAATGGCGATAAAAAGAACGACCGATGAAATTGAACGCGATGCGAACCGATTACTCGAGGGGACAATTGAGCATCTAGCTCAAAGGGCAGGTTTGTGGGTTTTGCCGAACCAGAGAAAGACTGAAATTGGGATTGACTTCACGTTCGAAATACTTAATCGCGTGAAGGACGCCGAGGTCAAGACCTATGGTACATTCTATCTTCAGAATAAAGGAACTGACGAGTGTGTCACCGTTCTTAAACAAGGGGTTAACAGAGGGTTGATTTCGTTTCAGCTCGATGGCGTCAATCACATCGAGTATTTCTGCTTATCGGTGGACCAGCCTATTGTGATCACGCTGTGCGATTTAACGACCAAAACAATTTTTTGGCTTCCAGTTCAGCTTCATGCGGAACGATATATCCAAGAACTGAAAAGAATAAAAAATGACATTGCAAACAAGGCCCGAAAAACAGACTCCATACAACTTTACTTCGATCCCGCGAAACATATTCTAAAAGATGGACTTCCGCACGAACAAAATTTTGAATTATTCCTCGATGATATTAAGGCTTCCAAAGAATACTTGGTCAATCGTTATAAAAGTAAGTCAGCTCATTATTATAAGGGACAGCGGCCACTGAATGGCTTGATGATTGATAAGCAAACGGCTTTCGTAGATCAGTTGAATGCTTACGTAAATTTTCGCTTTAAAGAACTGAACTTTGTTCCGGTTGATTTTTTTATCCACTACTATCCTATAGAAGTTAATGACGGTGCAACAGCTTCTCACTTTCAAGGGTTCGTGCTTAAACCTGGCAATAAAAGCTTGGTATCACTATTTGAGAAAATTCGGTTCGATGGCAACAAACTTCATAATATCCCTGAAGAACTCAAAGACATAGCAGACATTGAAAAAAAGCTTGTAAATATTTCCCGCCATTTTCGTCGTATCGGAATTCTCTACGTTGAAGATGATCGGCGTACATACGTTGAAGTCCCTTCCGCCGATAATGAGGAAATTTGCTATTGCAGCAAATGCTTATTCAAAAGGCTCATGTTTGCACAAAGCTTGAAAGCTGCTCAAATCGAACAGACAGAAATTACGGAGAAGCTGAAGCAAGCCTATGTACACTATAAGTACGGTCACTTCACCACAGCAGCCCGAATTGTCGAGCAGTGCGCCGTACTTACCGCGGAAAGCAGGCAACTTGAGTGGTATTTTATTTCAAAATACAATTTAACGAAGTTGGGCATTTCGCTATCCCACTTCGCATGGGGAGACTCCAAGCTCAAAGAGCAAGCCGACGAATTGCGCACCATTGATCTAGGCGAAATTGCCAGGCTATATCCAAATTTAGCGAATCACGAATTTCTCGATAACCTTGCCTCAGACAGGCTCTTTTCGGACGCCAACACAAAAATTAGTTCACTGTTAACAAAGATACGAGAACACTATTATAGCCAATTGCGGGGTGGGTCCGCTTCGAACAATTACGTGTGGGAGTTACTCTCTGAATTCGATCAGATACAATCAACTTTCTCGGAAAATTATATTGCGTTCGAAGGGTTCTCCGACTTTAGCCACCTCTTCGAAAAGGTTGTTGAAGGAACCTTTGCCTCTCATGCCATTTCTTTAAATCAGAATAGTCGGCTCGAATCGTTTAGCGAGAATCTGTTAACCCATTTTATTCACTATGGGGAGCCTGATTTTATTATTAAACATTTTAAGCGTTACGAGTTGAAAGAGTTGGAGTATAAGCAAGAGCCTGACAGCGCTTACTCTTTTATGAACCTCTTTCAAAATTTCATCAATGAGCTTCCACTAGTTCGAGAGGAGCTGGACTATCAAACCAACCTTTACTTCAGGCAGCGCTGCAATAAGATGTTTGGAACGCTGATGGCATTGGCGGGAATGCTAAAACTTGAATCAAAATCTTTACAAAGTATTTACACATCATTATATCAATTTCTTTCGACTGAAGTTATTGACATCGCACATACGCTAAAATATGTGCAATACTTCATAGCTAGAGGCGGAACGAAATTAGACACCGATAGAACTAAAGAGTTCCTACGTCTTGCTTGCGAGAGATTTGACTTGTACGGAAATTCTTTCATCGAAACACTTACAAGCCAGCTCGGGGTCTCCAAGATCCTGCTTTCTGACGTAGAGGTCAAAGAGCTTATCCGATTATTGGATTCTTCGAAAGAAAATAGGGGTGACAAAAGTTGCGTTTCGCTTGTTTACCTTTTTGGGGTCTCTGTTCCCGCTGCCCAAAACCGAATTAAGGACATAATATCAACTCAACTTAAACAAAAATTCAATGGTGAACTTTACTATTTGGCGACCATACTTGAAATTGTTCCTTTCGACGAGGAACAGTTTACAATATTTCTGACCACCTCTAAGTTAAAAGAAAATCAGTTTTCATGGAATTCGCTTATGGGCAACAAGAACAAACGGTTCCCGCAGATAGGCGCGCTTATTAATCTGTCGTTTAAGTTCGGGCGAGACACCTCATCATCAGAATTCCAGGATTTCAAGGGTATCGATCCATATTATGACTGGCTCCTCGACATGGAAAATTTTGACTATTCTAAGTTTGACGCGAAATGGATAACTGAATACGACACTACTCACTATATCGCACAGATTAAAAAATATCCGATTATTAGGAATAAGGTTTTGTCATACCTAAAAGCGAATAGCGATAAGCATCTTCAGGATTACTTTTTCAAGAGACTTCTTGAATAATGTGATGTGGTTGTATTTTCGACTTCCTAACCGCAGGGTGAAGGTCCGCGCCCAGGTATCGATGGCAAATAACGTCATCAGTGTTCTGATCGAACAATAGCAACGCCTTCCCCTGGTTCGTTGGAAAACCGGCTTCTGATTCAACTCCCACATAAAGAAGCTAAAGGGCCTTGCTACCCTTTAGCCGAAGCAGCATATATCAGTCTTGACGAGCAGGTTCTTCTATGCTATTACGTATGAAGTCGGCTGCCTTTTGTGCAAGTGCTGATGCTCTTACAAACGCTTTGTTATCTTCTTTAAGAATGTGAGTAAGCCTTTCAACCCAAAACCGGATGTAAGCTGAACTGTTGTCTATGGTGGAGTTTGCAATTCCAGCTTCGCCACATAGAAAGCATGTAGCAATCTCAGCAACCAATTCTTCTTTGCAGTAATCACGAGATCCATAGACAGCCGGCTTCATGCACGTCTCACGGTTTAGCCTGCGGTCATGACCGGTGCTGTGAGCAAGCTCATGAAACAGAGTAGCGTAGTATTCATCTGAGAGAATGAAGTTGTCACGATGAGGAACTCTCACTTTGTCTTCCTTCCAGTTATAGTAAGGTTGATCTCCACCGTGCTCGATGATCGGCTTTGATGGCATATCGCTAATGATCATTTCAGCTTGTTCGATTGGGTCGTTGACATACTTCGTTGGCAACTTGATATTAACACCTTCCACGCATTCTATGTTGAAGACATTGTAATATCTCAGGAATGGTATCTTCTTGATCTTGTTCTCGTCTTCAAATTCGAGCGTCTTCCAATAAATCACCTCAATGCTCTTAGATCCTTTTTTGATGTGTCCACCAAGTTCTTTTGCTTGAAGGAAAGTTAGATACAAAGGGTATTCAAAATCCAGGTTGTTCAAGAGGAGTGCGTTGATGCCTCTGTATGTTTTCTTGTTAACATAATTTCTAGCAGGACCGAAATCATTCCAGGTCTGTCTCCAAGGTGCTTTACCTCTTTGGAGTTTGTCCATGATCATGTTGTTGATGATCGCATACATTTCTTTCTTCTCCGATGTCGTGTTCATAACCATATTGTTTAAGTGAAACTTTGATTTTAGATGGCCATGTCTCCGGGCTTTTGCCGGAAAACAAAAGAAACTCCGCGGACACAAGCTTGCGCCAAAAGGAAACTGAATTTTAATGGAGGGCCTGCAATGACGACAGGAATGGAAGGGAGAAAGCCGTTCAAATGCGGTAGTCTTTTGGCATCAAGTCGGGAAAAAGCCCGAACTTTGGGCATATAAATCGAGGTTTCCCACTACGGCATTACACCTCATTACAAAAGTCTATGGAGAAACAGCTAGCAAAAACAAAATCGGAAGATTGGAAAGTGTCTTTCGTACCTACTGAAAATCAGAAGAACGAAGTTGAGCGTTGGCTAAAGCAGGAACGCGAAGAAACCGGAGAGGGCTTCTTTTGTAATTGGAATATTATTGATGAAGCCTTTAAAGAAAAAAAGATCGCGACGATTTCCATTGAGAGGAAAGCGATTGGATTTGTTATCTGGTCCGTGCGGCAATTCAGCGCAACGATTGACATTGTCGAGATTGACCGTAAGTATCGAAAGAAAGGGGCAGGTCGCGTACTTATCACTTCGCTTTTAAACTTGCTCGCTGCAAAAGATATTCTGGCTGTTGATCTACAATGTTCTCCACCCTCATCAGAGCGCATTTGGCGCAAATTTCGATTTATAGACTTTCCACTTGGAGGTGATGGTGAGGCGGGCTCGAACAAATGGATGTATAAAATTCTCGTCCCCTACCTAAAGCCTAGATTTCCCGATAATGGGGAAGTCGTTCAGCTTTGGCATAATGAACCACATCATACTATTGGATCTAGTCCGGATATCGCGTGGAGTTTGAAATTCAAGAAAAACACAAGGGAACTAGTAAAGCCAATCATCTATCCAGCAAGTCGCGATTGGCGCATCAAGTGGATCAGAAATAACGAAGTGATCAAGGATGACAAGATCAAATATTTTGAGAAGGAAATCGACTTTGGGCGTTTCATTGTTATACGATCATTACCTAGCAGGTAGACAAACTATACCTAGTTCGGTAAAAACTTTCCGCCGTTCCTAATTATGGTTCCAATTTTCGCTCTCTCAATTATCCAATCAGGATGATCCTTCCACCAGCCCCTTTTAATTCCCTTTACGATTGAATTTTGCATGTACTCAAAGGCAGGCCCCTCCGAAGGTATATTGGTCTTTTCTCCACCGTTATTCAGGTATTCCCTGACCGAACCAACAAGTCGGAGATAGGCATCACTACCAATTATTTCTTCTTTTTCTTGCTGATCCCTTCGATCAAATTCCTTTTTTACGAACGTAGAAACCAATTTTTGAAGCGCTTCAGCAATTTCTTTGTCTTTAGAATCCATCGGTATGTTATGATTTACAATCTAAAGATAAAAAAGAAACCCGGGAATTATGCCCAGGTTTCCTAG
Organism: Chryseosolibacter indicum; assembly: GCF_018598585.1. Lineage (GTDB taxonomy): Bacteria > Bacteroidota > Bacteroidia > Cytophagales > Cyclobacteriaceae > Chryseosolibacter > Chryseosolibacter indicus. Next base: position 2,224 of record NZ_JAHESD010000059.1, on the reverse strand, counting down.
TTGTCAGCCTCCAATTTTTATCTTACTCCTCTTTCCCTTCTTAGGCGAATCATCATCAGGCTCATGCCCTGTTTCCTTTTTTATGTCCTGCTTTTTTAGAGGGGCCTCTCTTTCCTTTTGTTGCTCAGAATGCTTTTGCATCGGATCGTTATCAGGCGCATGATGCTTGTTACTTACTTCAATGAAGACCTTCTTGAGCTTGTCATCATACACATTTAAGGTCTTGAATTGTGGATTTGCTTCGATGAACATTTTATCTTCTCGATCGCCTTTTTTAAAAGTAACCTGATGAAGATTGCCGCGCTCGAGTGATTGCATTAGCCTTTCCTTTGTCACAGGGTCGCTGAGTTCTTTAATTGGGTGTTTCTCCAATTCCTTTGTAAGATCATAGCCATAAGCCTGATGAATCATTTTGAATTTGTGATTTCCGTGATCGTCCTTTTGCGACCAATCCAGCTGTAGCCAGGCATTGTAAGGTTGGCCTTCCTGATTCGTCAGGTCTTTGTTCACTGCGCGACCGTTCAAAAGATTATACGCCTCCTTAGCAGTTACGCCTGTATTTTTTTTCGGGTAGAATGCCTGTATTTTTTCTTCGCTGGTTTCGCTAGCCTTGAATGACGCAGTGTATTTATTGAAGAAATACATGTCACTCTGATCACCCTTTTTGAAATCCAGTGAATAGTTTACTTTGTGAGGGCCGTACTCATTTACGGTCTTCAACTGAAAATGATCTTTTTGTTGTTTGATGTTTTCGGTGAGCTTATCGTAAAGCCCCTCTCCGAATCCGAGGTACTTCAACCCCTCTTTCAAGTAATCAAGATTTTTTTGATTCATGATTTAATGCTTTTATAGTTGAACATTATTTAATATTCACTGACTGTGAATTGTTGATATCACTGCTATCCACCTTGAGCGTAATATGCCTTCCGCCATTCCTTTCAGTCAACACTATCTGAAGTTGCTTGGTCGTGGGGAGGGTGAATTTCTCTAACGTATAGATGACATGGATTGAACTCTCTCCGCGAATTGTTTTAGGAGCGGAACTTGCGTGGATAGGAACAATTACGTTTTCCTGAACAGCGGTTCTTTTGGCTTGCTTTCGATCTTTCACCACGAATGCCACCGACTCGATGTCGTAGGCTATGTTTGAATTGTTTTGAACCGATACGCTAAAAAACAGATTATTGTCTTTTACATAAATGCCCTGCAGAACCGCTTTCACTTTTCCTACCTTTTCTTTCGACACTTTTCCATTTTGTGGCCGAATAGCCTTGTATGCCCTCTCGAAAACAGATACTGGATTTGTTTCATTGAAAATCACGGACTGAACGGTCTCCAAAACACCAGACTTGTTAATGATAAAGTAGCACGTTGCCGGATATGGTTCGTACCTGACATTGAACTGATGGAGCGAACCCCCGCTTGTGATCACGGTTATATTAGTCTCGTCAAATGCTGACGTGTCGGCTTTGATTTGCAGCACGTTTTCGGTGCCGGGTACTCTTTGAGCCAGAACGTTAGGACTCCCAAGGTCAATTGCCTCAATTGGGTGCGGGAAAAGAATGCTCGTTGTTTTATTTTCCGTGATTTCAAGTTGATTGACATATACATTTTGAGCGCTCATGGAAAACGGGGCCAGTGCAATGGCAATGGCGAGCCCGGTAATATTCTTAAATGATTTCATGTTCGTTTGATTTTAATCTTTGGAATTTTTGTCTTTTAGAAACAGTTTGTAGCCGGACTCAACCTGAACTTTTACTGTTCTTGTCCTCTTCCCGATCAGAGTTTTTGCAGTTTGGATTCCAGCGGAAGCTGCTTGCGCACCTATAGAGGGATCGGCAGACAATAGTTGTAAGTCCTGCATTGCGTTAGCGGTAGCCTGTTTACTCGCATCGTTGGCAATGCTACCAGGAATGTAAATTCCTTCTTGACCATCAAGATCAAATGCTGTCAAGCTTACGGTGAAAATGGAATTCTTGACAAGGATTGAATTCACCTTGATATGCAGCCGATCATTTTGCAAGTCACACTCACCGAATACAAAATCGCCTGCCTCAATTAATTTTCCATTTAGATATACATCATCAAGTATCTTGATCTTGACAGTTGCGCCAGTTTGTAACGTCTGCAGATGCGAAACAACAGCCTGAATGGTATTGCCTTGATCATGAGTATTGCTTTCGTTAAGTCCCAGGAAAGCTTGAGTCGGTTCGTTCTTGCTTTT
>NZ_JAHESD010000058.1 GCF_018598585.1 Chryseosolibacter indicum | reverse complement strand
CTGTCCAATGATCAGCAACGTAGGCGCTTTGATGTTCTGAAATTCATAGACTACTGGTTGCGTAAAGATCATGTCATAAGTAAGGGCCGAGTTCCAGGCAATAAGTTTATAATTAGGATTGGTTGTCCAGCCGGCCTGAACGCTCACCCATTGATCATACTCGGGTTTCCATTTGTTATCATAGTAATTTTGAAGCTGATATTGTTTAATTGATTCATAGTTCTGTTTCAATTCTGTTTCATACCACTTCTCTATGGACTGATAGGGTACTTTTACTTTCCAATCCTCAAGACCAATGGGATTAGCCAAGATAAACTTGTCAACTATTTCAGGAAACATCAGCGTAAATCTTGTTGCCACCATGCCACCCATGGAATGACCAAGCACTGATATTTTGGCAATTCGCAGCGAGTCAAGTATTGATTTTGTATTGGCAGCAAGCTGATGAAAAGAGTATTGATAATTCTCAGGCTTTGATGATTTTCCAAAACCTATTTGGTCAGGTATTATAACACGATAACCTTCAGCCGTAAGTCTTTCTGCTGTCTGTTTCCAGTAGGCACCGTTAAAGTTTTTGCCATGCAATAGCATAACACTCTTGCCATTAGCATTTCTCGGCTTTACATCCATGTAGGCCATCTTATAATTCTTCAGTTGGCTTTTGATGGTGATATAGCTGACAGGAAACGGATACTCATAGTCCTTAAGCTCTACATCAAGTGTGCGTACGTCGTTTTGAGCAAAAACCGGAATAAGTGTAACAGTCAGAAAAAAGTATAGCAGCAATGTTCTCATAATCCTCATTTCAATTGGAGTTATGAGATGCTGTTGTAAAAAAATGATTCCGGCTTGTAGTGCTGGTATTAGAACCTATCCTGGAATGGCTTCCTTCTCTCCAGTTTCAAATCCTGAAGTACAGAAGCTTTCACGGCAATGGTTATGTTGTAGGACGTAAAGTACCCGAATGGTACCCAGTTCATGTTCAACTGCCAGCAGTGTAGTTCACGTGCTATCCCTATGCTGGTGGTTGTTATTTCCTTCGCTTTAAAATCATAACCAGAGGTATAGTTTATCTTCCATTTCTCAGAAATAGAAAGGTCACCGCTCATTTGTAAACTGTGTACAATTGAGGCTTTCTGATTAACAGGGTGTGTATAGCTTGCGCTATAACCCAAGTTTAAACTCCATGGTATGTCAAAGTCAACGTAAGCATTGGGGTTAGCCATAATGTGCTGTTTGTCCGCTTCAGGAATGTCAGCCTCTGCTACTTTCTCGCGCATGCTTTGCTCTTTACTCCTGCCTTTTGGGTTGAGGTTAGTACTTAATGCCAAGGTGGCAGATGTTATGCGACCTAAAGATCCACCATTCCATGCGTACCCTCTTTGTCTTGTCTCGACTCTTCTAATTACATTTCCTTCAGTGTCCGTTATATTCTTGTAACCATAATTATAAGGATCTAAGGTGGCAGATACGTTTATATTAATCAGGTTATCGAGAATGTTTGAGTTGGCAGAAATACCGATAGGTGCTAGTTTAAAGGAATCAGCCATCAGATTATAGCTCGAACTCAGGGATAAGTTGTTCAAGAGCATCACCTTTCGCTCTACAGTATCTTTCGGTGATTTTACTTTCATCTCCAGGTTGTTACCAATACCAAAGCCAATGGAACCAGCCCGGCCGGTGTTAGAACCTCCATATACAAAGCCTTCGTGATTTGAACGATACTGGGTTATCTCTTGAGTAGCCGTATCTCGGATAGGCGTGAAATAATTAATGTTCTTTGTAAAGTCAGGGGTATAACCAAATGAAATGCTCGGGTTGATAATATGTCTTATCGCCTTTACCCTGCTGTTGGGGTTCTTAAAGAAATACATACCATAAATACGTGTATTTAAAGAGGTGCTGAATGAGTAGTTTGCAATGCGGTTAAATCCTCTCGTAGTATCAGCTCTATATACATTTTCGCTGTTGCGCACCCAATTTAATCTTTCCAGATACCACCTCTCTTCGTAGTTAATGGAAGGAGAAACAGTGAAGAATTTTAAAGCCTTAAATGAATAGGAAACAGGTATCGTATGCCTCATACCATTCTTTGCATTCCTGAAAAATAAAGAAAGGTTATCTAATGTAAACGGTGCAATACTATCACGTTGCGCGGTAGGGCTTAGCCTTCCTAAGTTGTTTGTAATGCGGTTGGTCGCTGCCATCGAGTAACCAATCGAAAAATTATCAAGTGGTCCTGTAACACCCTTTCTTTGAAAAGGGTAGATGTTAGTCATGTTAAGCGTAAGATTAGGCAAGGGCAGGTCAACCAACCTGGTTTGCAAATCCTGGTTATGGCTCAGGTTCACACCAAGCGAGAAAGGTGTTCCTGCAAAACGTTTATTATAAGAAACGTTAGAGCTCAGTTTAGTAGTAATGTTACTCAGGCCGCTGTTATATAAATCGTTCGGTGCACCAAACATCAGGTTGTTATTCTTATTGAAAGTAGATGTAGCGGCATTTACTGATGCTGAGAACCTGCCTGTTCCTTTGCTTTGTGGTGAGTGGCTCCATGCAAGCCTGAAGTCGTTGGATACACTTCTGTCTTCTATTCTGTCGGTAATCCTGTTTTTAGAGTAACTGAAGTTAAAGCTTCCGTTGTAAGCGTAACGCTTCATGTAATTGGAATTCACATACAGCGCATGACTACCTTTTGAATAAATATCGCCGGTTACAGCCAGTTTAATGTATTCGCTGATGTCAAAGAAATATCCTCCGTTTCTGAAGTTAAAACCGCGCCTGCGTTCTTCACCATACGAAGGGAAAATGATCCCTGATTTACTTTCGCGCTGTGCAGGGAACATCCCGAAAAGGAAACCTGCCGGCAGAGGGATGTCATTAAATTCAAGGTAGAAAGGACCAGCTACAATTTTATCGTCAGGGATGGCTTTTGTTTTTGTTGCCCTGATCCTGAAATGCGGATGCTCAAGATTACACGTTGTATAACTGTTATTGATACTGAAGATCTCATTCTTCTCATTCTTAAAGGCCGTGCCACTATGAAGGTATCCTTCGCCTTGCTGCGTTACAACTTCCTTGATACGGGCCCTCTTTGTTTTGAAGTTGTAAATGATCCCTTTCGTCTCATAAACCTCCGAACCATTCTTAAATATGGGATAGCCGATCCGGTTGCCGAGAGAGTCTTTCGTGCTTTGGGCAGTTATTGTATTATTTGCGTAATCAATTACTATTTCATCAGCTTCCAGCTCAATAACGCCATATTTTATCTTCGCTTCTCCGTAAAGCCAGATCATTTTATTATCCATTGTAGCCCGGATGGAATCTCTGGCAGTATAGTTGATAGTAGTTTCAATATCACCTTTAGGCGGTGGTGCCTGAACCGAATCTTTCTTTAAAGTATCAGAAGGCTGGGTAACAACAGAGTCGGGAGGAGTAATGCCGCTGGTATCATTTTTTACAGGTAAAGTACCTGAAGGCGTTTTTACGCGAGGTTCAACCTGTGCAAATGCTGCTGAGCAGAGGGTGATTAAAAAACATAAGAGAATGAAACTCGATCGCTGCACAAGCCCTAATTTGAAGATGTTACCTTTATCTTTTAGTAAAAAATTTACAATTTTGCGTAAAGTTATTGCAAATACTTTGAACATTGAACTGCCTGTGAGGAATATTGGATTAACTATCCTTCTTTTAGCAATAACCTTGCTAAATTCATCAAGTACCCTGATAAAGCCGGAATTTAAAGTTGATGTAGTGGTGATTGATGCTGGCCACGGTGGCCATGACCCAGGTACAAAAGGAAAAGCAACAAAAGAAAAAGACGTAGCCCTGAAAATCGCGCTATTGCTGGGTGAGTATATCGAGAAGAACCTTCCTGATGTAAAGGTTATTTACACACGTAAAACTGATAAATATCTGGCTCTTGATGAGCGCGCGAATATTGCAAACAAGGCCAAAGCAGATCTTTTTATTTGTATTCACGCCAATTCTTTACCTGGAAGTAAGGCCTATGGCACTGAAACCTTTGTGATGGGGATGCACAAAGACAATAGCAATTTTGAAGTTGCCAAACGCGAGAACTCCGTAATTTTGATGGATGAGAACCACGCCGAGCGCTATGAAGGCTTTGATCCTGCAAGCCCGGAGTCATATATCTTATTCTCGCTCACACAGAGTGCTTACCAGGAAAGCAGTTTATTATTTGCCCAAAAAGTAGAACAACAATTTAAATCGCGGGTTGGTCGTTTAAGCCGGGGAGTAAAACAGGCAGGTTTTGTTGTTTTATGGCGCACAACCATGCCTAGTGTATTAATAGAGACGGGTTTCCTCTCAAATGAGTCCGAAGAACAATTTCTAGCAGGCGATGAAGGGCAAAAACTTATTGCTTCCGGCATATATCGCGCCTTCAAAGAATATAAAAGTGAAGTAGAATCTATAAATTGAGCCCGAATTGCGTCTACCGCATAAGTAAATTAACTGGGTAATCCATGAAATTATCGAAAGAACTGAAAGTAGGATTGTTCATGATTGTGTCCATAGTATTGTTGTACTTTGGGTTTAACTTCTTAAAAGGAATTGACTTTTTCTCTTCCGATAATAAATACTACGCTATATACAGAAATGTAGATAAACTAACTGAATCAAATCTCATCTACCTCAATGGCTACTCTGTAGGGCGCGTTAGTGATATACAAATTCAACAGGACAAAAACCGTGTGGTTGTTGAATTATCAATAGATTCTGAAATCAAGATTAATAAGTCTTCCATTGCCGTATTAAATGGTGAACTACTGGGCGGTCGCTTCATTCAACTTGTTGTGGGCGCCAGTCCTGAACCACTTAGCGCTAATGACACCATTCGTTCTGATGTAGCCAAAGGTTTGGCTGAGCTTATTGCTGAAAATGCAGAACCTGTAGCTGCCAATTTGCAGACAACGCTGAAGAAGTTAAATACCATGCTCGATACGTTGAACAGTAGCGCATTAAAGATCAACTATATGCTCAGTGACCTTCGGGCTACACCAAAATTACTGAACAGTACCATTTCATCGGTAAAAGGAAATGTAGGAGAGATCAGCGGAACATTTCAGAATGTAGGCACCAATCTTAATTCAACATTATCAGAACTGAAGCCTACTATTCAAAACTTCAGAACCATATCTGACTCATTAAAACAAATTGAGCTGAGTGGTACCATTAACAAAACACAGCAAACACTTGCGAAGATTAATGAAACCCTCTCTAAGTTAAATAGCGGGAAGAATACCGTGAGCAAACTCATGACGGAAGATTCCTTATATGTGAACTTAAATACTTTGCTGAATAACCTTGATTCTCTTACCGATCATTTCAATTCTAACCCCCGCCATTTCATGGCACCTCTGGGTAAGAGCCGTAAGAAGATAGAAAAGGAACTGGAGGAACAGCGTAAAGCAAAGAAGAATTAGGAAATGAAATTCACTTTTAAACTTCAGAACATTGTATCGAGCTTTTTTTCATAGATAGTTTATATGATGTTCTGATGTGTGTTTTCTACCTGTATATACCTAGGGCATTAAAAGTAGTTGACGCTTTTAACAACATCTTATTTGCATTATGTCTAAAATCGATTTGGAGTTCAACAAGAATGAAGATCAGTTTAAGTTACTGGTGAGTAATCTTCGCACAAAGGAAAAAAAGGTAAAGCTGGGCGGAGGGGAGAAAAAAATTGAAGAGCAACATCAGAAAGGTAAACTCACAGCGCGCGAGCGCATCGCTTATCTTATTGATAAAAAATCAGAGTTCCTTGAAATAGGATTGTTTGCGGGCGAAGGAATGTATAAAGAAGTAGGAGGTTGCCCTTCTGCAGGTGTTGTTACCGGTATCGGATATATAGAGGGAAGGCAATGTGTTATTGTAGCCAATGATGCTACCGTAAAGGCCGGGGCATGGTTTCCTATTACTGCAAAAAAGAATTTGCGGGCGCAGGAGATAGCCATGGAAAACCACCTTCCCATTGTTTATCTTGTTGATAGCGCCGGGGTTTTCCTTCCCATGCAGGATGAGATCTTTCCTGACAAAGAACACTTCGGCAGGCAATTCAGAAATAATGCAAAGATGTCTGCAATGGGCATCATACAGGTCGCGGCTATTATGGGAAGTTGTGTTGCAGGAGGTGCTTATCTCCCGATCATGTCTGATGAGGCAATGATTGTTGATAAAACCGGATCTATATTTCTGGCAGGGTCATACCTGGTCAAAGCTGCTATTGGTGAAGATATAGATAACGAAACGCTAGGCGGTGCTACAACACATTGCGAGATATCGGGCGTTACAGATAACAAGTTCCCGAATGATCAGGCATGCCTCGACTACATCAGGTCGTTGTTTAGAAAACTGGGTGCGCTTCCCAGAACAGGTTTTAATCGTGTAAAGGCGTTACCTCCAAAGGAAAAACCAGAAGATATCTTTGGAATTTTTCCTGCTGATCGTGCCAAGCCTTACGATACCCTTGAAATTATCAAACGCCTTGTCGACGATTCTGAGTTTGACGAGTATAAAGCGCTCTACGGAAAAACACTGATCTGCGGTACAGCACGCATTGATGGATGGGCAGTGGGTATAGTGGCAAACCAGAGAAAAGTTGTTAAGAATAAGAAAGGTGAAATGCAGATGGGCGGTGTTATTTATTCTGACGCTGCCGATAAAGCCGCGCGCTTTATCATGAATTGCAATCAAAGAAGAATTCCGCTTGTGTTCCTGCAGGATGTAAGTGGCTTTATGGTTGGAAGTAAAGCAGAGCATGGTGGGATTATTAAAGACGGAGCAAAGATGGTAAACGCCATGGCAAATTCTACCGTACCTAAATTTACTGTTGTAATTGGTAATTCTTATGGTGCTGGTAACTATGCCATGTGCGGCAAAGCCTATGATCCAAGACTTATTGTAGCATGGCCAACATCACAAATTGCTGTAATGAGTGGTGCATCTGCCGCAAAAACATTGTTGCAGATTAGAGTGAATACCCTGAAAGCACAGGGACAACAGATCACAAAAGAAGAGGAGGAGAAGTTGTTAAAGGAAATAACCGACAGGTATAACGAACAGCTAAGTCCTTACTACGCGGCTGCCCGTCTTTGGGTGGATGCTGTAATTGACCCACTCGAAACCAGGAAGTTTATTTCAATGGGGATAGAAGCAGCAGACTTTGCTCCTCTCGAAAAATTTAACGTTGGTGTTATTCAAACATAACCTCTTGGCAACTGCCACTTTTTGTTAGAAGGAATTTTTTTACCTTACAGCCTTATTATAGCTGTTATAAAAATTGAAAGAGCAGGATGGAGCCTAAAGAATTCAAAGCGTTGGTATCTCTTTTAGATGATGAGGATGAACAAATTGTTAGCCATGTTCAGGAAAAAATATTATCGCTAGGAACCAGCGTTATACCATTTCTTGAACAGGAGTGGGAAGTAAATTTCAACTCGCAGGTTCAAAGACGGATAGAAGACCTTATCCATACACTACAGTATGAGTTATTGAAAGAAAGGTTGAAGCAGTGGTATGCAAGTGAGGAACAGGACCTGCTCACGGGAATGTGGTTGGTTGCTACCTACCAGTACCCCGATCTTGAACTTCCCAAACTTAAACAAGACCTCGAACAGTTATATTACGAAACATGGCTTGAGTTCAAACCCGATCTCTATCCGTTCGATCAGGTGAAGCTGATCAACAGTGTAATTTTCAATAAATTGAAGTTTGGAGCGAACACCAAGAATTTCCATTCTCCAGGTAATTCAATGCTTAATGTAGTGTTGGAAACACGGAGGGGAAACCCGATCACATTGTGTGTTATTTACATGCTTGTAGCCCAAAAGCTTAAGTTGCCAGTTTACGGTGTTAACCTCCCAAACTTATTCGTACTAACCTATAAGGATGAACGTCACAACCAGTTCTATATAAACGCCTTTAATAAAGGGCTTATTTTCTCTCGACAAGACATAGAGAACTACATCGGTGAACTTCATCTTGCGCCGCAAAGCTCGTTCTTCGAGCCTTGCTCTAGCCTGGATATTATCAGAAGAGTTTTTCGTAACCTGATTATGTCTCTTGATAAAATGGGTGAGCATGCAAAGGCGGAAGAAGTAAAAGAGCTACTACTTATCATTGCAGATGGTTCTGACCTGGGCGTGTAGCACCTGACACAAAGGAGAAGCATCATTCAATTTTCTGCCACCACACAGAGAAATCAAAAGCTTATTTGACTTTTTTGGTTTTTAAAAAGCTGATTTGTCTTCTATAGGTCTTTTCGCGCAAAAATCGTGTAACAATAGAATAGCATCAGAGAGGCTCCGGGATTACCTCACCACGTGAGCTGTAAGTTTTTACTAAAGATACATACTGCAAGTCCATAGCTTGCCAAATGGCTTGGGAATGAATCATGCCAGCACCATGCGTGCGGTATACGTACAGTATGTGTACGTAAAAACAGCCTGTTTTACGCACACATATCGCACGCATAGTGCCGGCATAGCGCTGGCATCGTATATTTCGAAGCTTATTACCCTGTTATTGGTGAGCGATAAAGAAGAGGCCGTAAATCGATTATGCGCAATGGTTGTCAAAAATGGTTCTGACAGGAAGTAAAGATAGAGTTTACAGACCATAAACTCAAGTCATTTTTTTATTCCTTCAATTGCTCACGAGAAAAATGATTAAAACTATTGTCACGCAGAATCAACGATATACAAAAATAAAATGAGGTTTTTCCAAAGCTTTTCAAGCTCGCATATGGATTTCGGTTTGTCTCCTGCTTTTGATTATAAATCTTACTTATAGTCTTTCATCAGTTTGCCCAAGGTACTTAATCCTTGTTCAATTCTGCTACTCCAGGGTTGACCATAACTTATCCGAAAGCAATTTTCGAATTTACCTTGTGATGAAAATATCTGTCCCGGGGCTATGCCAATGTTATGTTTGAGAGCGCGCTTGTGTAGTTTAAACGCATTAATCTTCGCATTCATTTCAATCCATAAGGTAAAACCTCCTTGTGGTCTTGTTACACACGCATCTTCAGGAAATAAATCTGACACAGCTTGTATATAACGGAGTGATTGTGTGTGCAAGGCTTTGCGTAAATGGCGCAAGTGTAACTCAAACCTTCCGTTACTTAAAAAGTTTGCTACCGCAGCTTGTGTTAAGGTGTTTGTTGAAACGGTGTGCATTCTCTTTAACCGCAGAATCTTTTCTTTAAATCTTCCCGGTATAGTCCACCCAATGCGATAGCCCGGTGCGAGTGATTTCGAGAATGATGCACAATGCAATACAAGTCCTTTTTTATCGTAAGTTTTGCAGGTTTTAGGTCGGGTTTTACCAAAATACAACTCGCCATAAATATCGTCTTCAATTAATGGGATTTCTTTTTTGGCAAGCATATCAACCAGGCGCTTTTTGTTTTCGTCGGGCATGCAGCTACCTAATGGGTTATTGAAGTTATTCACGAAAAGACATGCTTTAATATCAAACCTTGGAATTGCCTTTTCGAGATAGTCAAGGTCAATTCCCGTTAAGGGATTAGTAGGAATTTCAACAACTTTTAAACCGTGACTTTCCATTACCTGGAAGATGGCGAAGTATGTAGGGCTTTCTATCGCAATTGCATCTCCTGGTTTTGTTATCGCCTTCACGCAAAGTGAAAGTGCTTCAACTGTACCTGCAGTAACAATAATATCATCTTCACTTGGCGCGCCACCCCAGTTAAAAGCTTGCCTTGCAATTTGTTTTCTTAACAATACGTTTCCCTGAATATGTTCGTAGTGCAGGCAGCTGGTTTTTGAATCGCGCAGTACGTGCATTACCGCTTTGTTTAGCTTGGCTGTGGGCAGCAGTTCTACGGCAGGAGCACCGGTAGAAAAATTGAGAATCTTTTCCGCATTGAGGTCAACATAAACACTGTTGATCATGTCATCGACGCTTACAGGTGTCGCGTCATCAAAAGGCTCACTGGTTTTAGGAAGGTCGCGCGTATACTCTCTTGAAAATTTTACATAATAGCCCGACTGGGGCCGTGCCTCGATTAGACCCTTGCTTTCAAGAAAGTAATAAGCTTGAAATGCCGTGCTTAAACTGATGCCTTGCTCTTTACTCAGCGCACGAACAGACAGCAATTTGTCACCAACTTTTAGAACTTTCTTTTCTATTAAAGTTTCAATTCTTTCAGCAACCTCAACGTACTTATGGTCAGTTCTGATTTCAAGTGTTTCACGCATATTCAACTGATATGATCAAATATACTAAAATCCAAACTGTTTTGTTTGCAGTTTATTACTGAAATATGGGTCGAGATACCTTAAAAAAGGTGCTTCTGCTGCTAAAAAAATAGAATAGCTGCCTAGCCAATAAAAAAATTATTGATTGAGAAGTGGGAAGGAAAAACATCAAAATTAATTTCTACATAACATTCAAATTAAAAATTAGGCGCTTGCCATTCCTACATCTTTTTGTTTACCAAGATGTTTTGAAATAACATTGATAAGATTTTTAAAATTGAACGGCTTTTCCAATGAATCGTCTGCATAGTATTTAGGTGCTACGCTTCTTAAACCTGGAAAGGCTGAAACCAGTATTACTGGAACATTCTTCGTAACTGCATTTAATTTAAGGAATCTGCATAGCTCTAAGCCATTGATTCCAGGTAGGTTCACATCAAGCAGGAAGAGATCGGGCGTACTTACAGCACGGTTAATTAAATTATCACCATTTGGAAGTACTTCTACCGTATAACCCGCTCGGGACAATGTGTCCTGAAGCAGGTATTGGATATCCTGATCATCTTCAACCACCACAATTCTCTCTCCCATGACTAAGACTTTTTTATTCTTTCGGGTTGGACAAAACTGTGCCACCTATGCACCATTGGTCAGTTTTTGAAGGTAAAATTTGAAGCTTTTTAAAATTTGATGTTGATGTATAAAAGAAACGCAATGAATTATACTTTCTTATTGATTCAATTTCAGCGGAAGATTAATGCAAAAGGGCGTCATTCTTTAATATTACTCCTTAGCGACATTTCTAGTTGCCTGCCGGTTGTAACTGAACCGGTACGATAGCAACGTTGAGGTGTTACCTGCATTCACTGCTTATATCTCGTCCTATCGTTGTAAATGAGTGGCATTTCGGACATATAATTCTTTAAAGATTTTTTAAATCGGATTAGATTTGCACAAATTTCATGAACGATTCAGGACATAGGAAGATTATTCACGTAGATATGGATGCTTATTATGCATCAGTAGAGCAGCGTGATAACCCTGAATATCGAGGTAAACCAATTGCTGTAGGAGGCTCACCTGAGGGCCGTGGTGGTGTAGTGGCTACGGCCAGCTATGAGGCGAGAAAATTTGGAGTTCATTCAGCAATGCCATCCAAAAAAGCAAAACAACTTTGTCCTGATATTATTTTTATCAAGCCAAGGTTTGATGTTTACAAACAGGTGTCGAAGCAGATCCGCGAAATATTTGAGCGTTACACAGATATTATTGAGCCATTGTCGTTAGATGAGGCTTACCTGGATGTGACGGAAGACAAGCAGAACATTGGGTCGGCTATAGAAATTGCCAAGCAGATAAGAGAGGCCATCAGACAGGAATTAAATTTAACAGCTTCCGCCGGAATATCAATCAACAAGTTTGTAGCCAAGATTGCGTCAGACATTAACAAGCCTGATGGAATGGCATTCATTGGGCCCTCGCGCATCAGTGCTTTTATGGAAAATCTTCCTGTTGAAAAGTTTCATGGTGTTGGAAAAGTTACTGCAGAAAAGATGCGGGAGTTAGGCTTGTATACGGGAGCAGACCTGAAAAAACTTTCTGAAGCTGACATGACGAAGCACTTCGGTAAAACGGGTAAGTTCTTTTACAAAATTGTAAGAGGAATTGATGATCGGAAAGTACAACCCCACCGAGAAGTAAAATCTGTAGGAGCAGAGGATACATTTCCATTTGATCTTACAACCGTTGAAGCAATGCATGTAGAGCTCGACAAACTTGCTGTACTGGTGCAGGATCGTTTGCTTAAACATAAGCTCAAAGGAAGAACGATAACACTAAAAATTAAATATCACGATTTTAAGCAGATAACACGAAGTCATTCTTTTGAGAATGCAGTAGATGATTATAATCTCATTTTGCAAACTTCCAAGGAACTACTCGCAGCCACTGAAGTTGCCAACAAGCGAATCAGGTTACTTGGCATTTCACTATCTAATTTCGGAGATCTTCTTCAGAAGGTTAATAACGAAAAAGTTTCAGATCAATTGTCTTTGTTCTGAGTTTTATCACTCACAATTCTGATCTTGGTCGGGAAGCTCAGTTTGAAATCTTTTCTTCTGTTATTAATTCCTATCGCTTTATTAACATAACCTTTTTTGTATTCTTTCACGCGTGCCTCAAACACTATCGTCATTCCTTCCTTTAAATTAACTTTCTCAAACCCTTTTGTGTAGCTCAGCCATAAGTGATCCGTAACAACTTGTTGCGTTTCAACATCGACAATATTTCTTAGAAGAAGGGTTGTATCTGTATACCCATTGTAGTTTACTTTTTTACCGAACCGCTCAAAATACGCACGAAAATGTTTGCGTATACCTTCCTGCTCGCCCAGCGTTTTTCTCATGCTGAAAATTATAAAATAAACAGAACTCAGTTAGTTAGCGGGTATAGTTTTTATAAAATACATGGAGATGAAAACGAGGAACAAAAATATTGTTACAAACACGGGTACAAGTAAATTACCACTTATTGTCTCAATTTCTGTAATAGTAATAATGGTAGGTTCTTATTTTCTGATACCAGGTTTTCAAAGCTTTATAAATGAAGCTTATGAAGTTTTAACAAGCGATGATGAGCAACGCACAAAGGAATGGGTCTCTCAGTTCGGATTTTGGGGCCCTCTTGTAATCATTGTGGTTATGATTCTTCAGATGTTTCTGTTTGTGGTTCCTAATGTTCTTTTAATGATGATCGCTATTCTCAGCTATGGACCGGTATGGGGATCAATAATTGCATGGGTTGGTATTTTTGCAGCCTCTACGGTGGGGTACTTCATTGGAAGAAGACTAAGTTTTGTGACAGTAAGTAAATTTGTAAGTGTATCTACCCAGGACAAGCTTGCAAGCTTTGTTAAAGATTATGGCATGGGTGCAGTATTCATTTTCAGGTTATCATCGTTCTCAAATGACTCGCTAAGCCTTGTTGCGGGCATATTAAAAATGTCTTACCGTAAATTTATCCTGTCTTCTGTTACAGGAATTATACCCTTAATTGTTCTGCTTGCCATTTTTGGGAGAAATGGTAAAATCGAAAACGCTTTGCTAATCATCGGCGGAATCTCAGTTATCTGCCTCATTCTCTATATTATCATTGACAAGCGCAGAAAGCGTGCAAAAAGTTTAGCTTCGGGTTCTTTCGCCTACAGCAGCCAGAAGAAGAATAAAAATTCTTAGTAATCGCGTCTAATTAGTAATTTGGCCAGTGTCAACAGCGCTTTTATGCTGCTTAAGTTGATATGGATGGATTTTAGCCTCTAAAAAAAAGTTGGTTATTAGAGGTGATATTTTCTGTTTTATATGCACATACTAATAAAGGATGGTTATGTTCAAAACGGCATCAGAATCGACAATAAAAATCAATCGGGAGAAGCTATTCTATGAATTGTACGAATCTTCTTTTCCTGCAGTGGCAAGATTTGTCAGGAAGATGAACGGTAACTTTGATGACGCCAAAGATATTTTCCAGGAGGCATTAGTAGTGTATTATGAGAAGTCGTCAATTGAAGGCTTTGTTATCAGCGCCTCCCATGAAGCATACATTCTGGGAATAGCAAAGCATTTGTGGATAAGGAAGTTCAGGAAAGATCAGCATGTTGTAACTTTTAGTGTTTCGGAATCTGAAATTGTTATTCCTGACACGCATAACACTACCATGAACGAAGAGAGACTTCTTCACCTATTGGAAGAAACCGGTAAGAAGTGTCTTGACCTTCTTGTCTCATTTTATCATGACAATAAGTCGATAAAAGAGATCATGAATTTTCTGGGTTATAGAAATGAACATACTGCAACGGTTCAAAAGTATAAATGCCTTGAACGTGTAAGGGATACAGTAAAAGAAAAACAACTTACTTATGAGGACTTCTTTGAATGAGATCAGAACCATAGAGCGCTATCTGCAGGAGAAGATGACCGATGAAGAGAAGTTGTCTTTCGAAATCGAGTTATCAGAAAACAAGGTATTGCAGTTGCATCTCGGGCTTCAGAAGAAAGTTTACCGCCTAATCGATCTCTATCACAGAAGATTTTTGAAGCGCGAAGTAGCACATATCCATCATATCATTTTCAGCGATCCTGCAAAAGTCAAGTTCCAGGAGAGCGTTCGTAAAATATTTAAACCATAATATTATGATTAATTCAAGTATTGTTCCCATGGTTATAGAAAACAATGGGCGGGGAGAACGTGCGTACGATATTTACAGCTTGTTACTAAAGGAAAGAATTGTTTTTCTTGGAACAGGTATTAACGATGCTGTTGCTAATCTTATTGTTGCTCAGCTTCTCTATTTAAATAGCGTAGACCAGAAGAAACCGATCAGCTTGTATATTAATAGTCCCGGCGGAAGCGTATATGCAGGATTGGCAATATATGACACCATGCAAATGATACAGGCACCTGTTTCTACTGTAGCAGTAGGCGTTTCTGCAAGTATGGGCACCGCACTGCTGACGTCAGGCGCAAAAGGTCAGCGTTATGCTTTGCCACACGCCACCATTCACATGCATCCTACAGGAGGAGGAGCACAAGGTTATACGGAAGACGTAAGGATTGCTACCCGCGAGCAGGAGCGACTTCAGACTCAATTGTTCCATTTAATGGGTAAGCATTCAGGACATACCTGGAAGGAAATTGAAGACTATTTCCTGCGCGACAAATATTTAAGTGCACCAGAAGCAAAATCTTTTGGGCTTATCGACGAGATACTTGGAGATATAAGTGATGTAATTCAGCTCGATAGCGCGGCATTTCGTGTAAACTTCTTTCAACCCTTTAAGGAGGTGAATAAAATAGAAGTATAGTCATGTTGACTATTTGATTAAATTTTAGGAGCTTAGATGGAAATTAAACTACTAACTCCAAACGTACAAATATGCTCTTGCACAACAGGTTATTTCGCCTTTCCATGATTGGAATTATGGTTGCCTCAGTTTTCGGAACAACGTCTTGCGGTAACAAGAAGAGTTCCGATCTAACTGAGGAACCGGACTCAATTAAAGATACCTCAGCAAATGAAGCCAAGTCTATTTCCAAACCGCTGGTAGAACATATCTATACGGCAGACCCTTCTGCGCATGTGTTTGATGGAAAGATCTACATTTATCCTTCACACGACATCGATACGGGTGCACCAGAGAATGACATGGGTGATCACTTTGACATGAAAGATTACCATATTCTTTCAATGGATAGCATCGGTGGACAAGTTACCGATCATGGTGTTGCGTTGGATATTAAAGATGTTCCCTGGGCAGGCAGACAATTGTGGGCTCCGGACGCAGCTCACAAAGATGGAAAGTACTACTTATATTTTCCCGCTAAGGATAAACAAGATGTTTTCAGAATTGGTGTAGCAACGAGTACATCACCTGCTGGTCCTTTTAAGGCTGAGCCTCAACCTATCAAGAACAGCTATAGTATAGATCCTGCAGTGTTCCAGGATACAGATGGCTCTTTCTATATGTACTTTGGTGGTATCTGGGGCGGACAGCTTCAACGCTGGGCTACCGGTAAATATGATGCGAACGGATCAAAGACTGATCTTCAGAAAGACGATGAGCCTGCTATCAGTCCACGTGTTGCAAAGCTAAGCAAGAACATGCTTGAATTTGCTGAGCCCGTTAAAGAAATAAAACTACTAGACGAGAACGGTAAAGAGATATTAGGGAAAGACCATGACCGCAGGTTTTTTGAAGCTTCATGGGTGCATAAATATAACGGTAAATACTATTTCTCATATTCAACAGGTGATACGCACTTTATCAATTATGCAATAGGAGATAGTCCTTATGGGCCTTTTACTTATAAAGGGGTTGTGCTTAAACCTGTACTGGGATGGACAAACCACCATTCTATTGTAGAAATAAAAGGTAAGTGGTATCTTTTCTATCATGATGTTGAGCTTTCTGGTAAAACACCTTTGCGTAATGTAAAGGTAACAGAGCTTCATCATAATGCCGATGGTACTATTCAAACTATTGAACCTTATACAAAACAGTAAGACCAGGGAAATGTTTAATTCCTTAGAGCAGCTTCTTTCCAAAAGGAGCTGCTCTTATTTTTATCACGGTGCCAATTTTTTGGATAATTGTATGTATATATTCGTGGATTATGAATAAAGAACTTGAAGCAAGGCTTACAACAAAGAATATTAAGCCTACTGCTATGCGCATACTGGTTCTCGATTATTTAAATCGTCACGCAAGCGCTGTCAGTCTTAAAGATCTTGAAGAGAATTTAGAATCTACCGACCGGATTACATTATTCAGAACATTGAAGACGTTTGAAGAACATAAAATCATCCATAGTATAGATGACGGTTCAGGTTCAATCAAATATGCTTTATGTGCCCAAACCTGCGAATGCGATTATCCCCAGGACTTGCATGTACATTTTTATTGTAAAGTCTGCTTTGAGACCAAATGCCTTCCCAAAATCAAAATACCAGCCATTAATCTTCCTGAACATTATGCTCCGGAGGAGGCAAATGTTGTCGTAAAAGGTATCTGTGATGGCTGTATGATATAAGATTGCAATTTAGTTGCAGTGTTTAGCATGTAGATTTGCACTTGTTAAGCTTAATGTTTGTTAAGCAGCAAAGGCATTATAAATCGAATGATAACAATTATTACCGGTAGTTTAGTCCTCAGTATCCTGCATGCATTAATTCCTAATCACTGGCTTCCTGTTTTGGCGGTTGGAAGGAAGGAGAACTGGTCGTTAAGCCAAACAACATCCGTTACCATTATTTCAGGTGGAGCACATGCATTAAGCACCGTGCTTATCGGCCTTGCTTTTGGATTTCTCGGTGTTAAGCTGTCACAACATGTTCTGCAGTTTACGCATATCATCGCCCCTGTAATTCTCATAGTGCTTGGTTTGTTCTTCATCTATCAGCATCATAAGCACAAACACTTTCATTTACATAGTCAACCCAAGGCGCTGTCGAGAAATAGAATTATTGCAGGACTTGTTATAGCGATGTTCTTTTCACCCTGCTTTGAAATAGAAGCCTTCTTTCTTATGGCAGGCACGCAAGGGTGGCACCATGTGATACTTCTTGCTTTGTTGTATACGATCGTAACAGTAACCGGAATGGTAATATGGGTAAGGCTCACCTATCTTAAATTAATAAAGTTAAACTGGCACACCCTCGAGCACAATTCGGGAATTATTACAGGCGTAACACTGATAATCACAGGTATAATCTCGTTTTTTATCCAATAGAATTATGGTTGAGAATAATAAAAATATAAATACTGTGACGAAGGCAGTAACAAGTCATTCGCACTCAGGGCACAATCATAACCATGATCACGATCACAGTCATGACCACGATCACGATCATGGTCATAGCCATGGTTCTTATTTCAGCTGGATTAATAATGAGTGGTATGCCGCACTGGTAAGCTTCATCTTTTTGAGTGCAGGCCTTTTAATGGATACCTGGATCAAGCCAATCTGGTTTAAAGATTTAATTCGCTTCATCTGGTATGTTATTGCCTATATCCCGGTAGGCCTACCTGTGCTTGCAAGGGGAGTGCGCCTTGCTTTTAAAGGAGATCTTTTTACAGAATTCTTCTTGATGGGTTTAGCTACGATTGGTGCATTTTATATTGGTGAATTTCCGGAGGGTGTTGCAGTAATGCTATTCTACTCTGTAGGAGAATTGTTTCAGGATGCTGCAGTTAACCGGGCGAAGCGAAGTATCAAAGCTTTGTTGGATGTCAGACCAGATAATGCATCGGTATTAAGAAATGGAAAATATGTAGTTGTTAATCCGGCAGATGTTAAAGTTGATGACACCATACAGGTTAAAGTAGGAGAGCGGGTACCACTGGACGGGACGATCATTAATGAAGGAAGCACCTTCAATACTTCAGCTTTAACAGGTGAAAGTTATCCGTCTTCTATCCGTACGGGAGAAACGGTGCTGGCCGGTATGATCAATGAAGAAAAAGTTGTTGAGGTGCATGTTACAAAGTTATTTAATGACAGCTCGCTTGCCAGAATATTGACGCTGGTACAAAACGCCCAAGGGAGAAAAGCAAAAACAGAATTGTTTATCAGAAGATTTGCCAGGGTGTACACTCCCATTGTGGTATTTTTTGCCATCGCACTTACACTACTGCCCTTCTTTATTGTTGAAGACTACAACTTCAACCAATGGCTCTACAGGGCGTTGATTTTTCTGGTGATATCGTGTCCATGTGCATTAGTAGTAGCCATCCCGTTAGGTTATTTCGGAGGAATTGGGGCGGGCTCTCGAAACGGCATCTTGTTTAAGGGGTCAAACTTTCTGGATCGTATGAGAAGGGTAGATACCGTTGTGATGGATAAGACAGGAACATTAACCGAAGGAGTTTTTAAAGTACAAAAAGTGGTGAGTAAAGAGTTGCCCGAACAAGAATGGCTACCTCTGCTTACAGCTTTGGAATCTCATTCAAACCACCCGATAGCACGCGCTATTGTAGCATACCAGTCTCATGTAAAGCCAACTATATCAATACAAAATATAGAGGAGATCAGGGGTTACGGAATGAAAGGTGTATCAGAAGGAAGACAAGTACTTGCTGGCAATAGCAAACTGATGGATCGTTTTGGTATTCCTGTAAAGGAAACTATGGAGGCTACTTCAGGCAGTATTGTTTTTGTTGCTGTTGGTAATCAAATGGCTGGATACGTTGTTGTGTCAGATTCTATAAAAAAAGATGCGGAAGATGCTATTCAAAGGATGAAGGCATTAAATATTCGGACAATTTTGCTTAGTGGCGATAGGCAGGATGTTGTTAACTCGGTAGCTAATAAGCTTGGCATAAGTGAGGCGTTTGGAGATCTGCTTCCTGAAAATAAAGTAGAGAAGCTTGAAGCAATAAAGAAAGGCAAAAGGGGAGCAGTTGCTTTCGTTGGCGATGGTATTAATGATGCTCCCGTGTTGGCACTAAGTGATGTTGGTATAGCAATGGGTGGTTTAGGCAGTGATGCAGCTATTGAAACGGCAGATGTGGTGATTCAAACTGATCAGCCTTCTAAGATCATTACGGCTATTAAAATCGGGAAGGCAACAAACAGCATTGTGTGGCAAAATATAATAATGGCTTTTGGAGTAAAGATTGTTGTGCTTTCATTGGGTGCATGGGGTGTGGCCTCAATGTGGGAGGCTGTATTTGCCGACGTGGGAGTAGCACTGTTGGCAATTTTTAATGCTATTCGTATCCAAAAAATGAGTTTTAGGTGGTAGATGCAGTTTTTTAACCCTTGCAGGATGACGTTCGTCTGGTTTAGCGCTTTGGAAAATGTTGTTTGATTTTCATAATTTTGAAAAATGAGCCACTTATTCACTTTACAGGAGTTTTATAAGGTTTACTTTCCAAACG
This sequence comes from Chryseosolibacter indicum, assembly GCF_018598585.1. GTDB lineage: Bacteria > Bacteroidota > Bacteroidia > Cytophagales > Cyclobacteriaceae > Chryseosolibacter > Chryseosolibacter indicus. The sequence goes on along the minus strand of NZ_JAHESD010000058.1, from coordinate 16,364 downwards.
ATTTAGCCAAGCAATGTATTATACTCCCCCAGGTCGGTCATTTTAATGTCTTTAAGCGAGGGCAGTTTTGCAAGCACCTTACCCAAATACACAGAAGTGATTTTTATAAGATCTCGTTGATCATAGGTACTGGTATCCTGCACCTGGAAGACAGAAAGATTGAAGTTAATGGCAGAGCCCTTGTGTTTTATAATCCATCAGTGCCACATCTGTGGGAAAATGTATCACCGCAGCAGGATGGTTTCTTTTGTCTATTTAACAGAGAGTTTATAAAGTCTTCCGCTGTTGAAAATGTTTTCAGAAGTTCTCCCTTGTTCAATGTAAACATGAACCCCGTTTATCATTTGACGAAAGAGCAAGCGGATGATCTCATGTTTATATACAACAAGATGTTGATGGAGGTGGAAGCGAACTACACAAGAAAATACGAGGTAATTCACAACTACCTGCAGCTCATCATTCACGAATACAACAAAAATCAGCCTCTTTACCTAACGTCAGAAAAGTACGTAAATGCCTCGTCGCGGATCGCATCGTTATTTATCGAATTGCTTGAACGTCAGTTTCCCGTCGATTCAACAGAGCGTTCATTAAAACTCAAAACTCCACACGACTTTGCAGAAAGGCTATCTGTTCATGTAAATCATTTAAACCGGGCGGTAAAGGAAATAACAGGAAGAAGCACATCCGAGATTATTGCTGCGCGTATAGCTGCAGAAGCTGAAACCCTTTTATTAAATACGGATAACACTGTTGCTGAGATCGCCTATAGCCTTGGATTTGAACATCCTTCGAACTTTAACATCTTCTTTAAGAAGCAAACCGAGACAACTCCAAAGACAATACGTGCTGGTGCTGTAAGGGCTCAATCGATTGCGTCATAAAATTATTTGAATCTCATATTAAATGGTTTGAATCGCATAATTTTATTGCGAAACTAACTGCCCTTTTTTACGTCTGAATTGGAGTACTCAATTTCCTCGTATCGTTTAGTAATGTCAGGAATGAAAAAATGGATTATACCTTTCCTCCTTATAATGGGAATCATTGATTCCTATGGGCAGGAAACGCTTTCTTTAAAAGATGCCCTTGAGAAGGGGCTTGTTAATTACGGATCCGTTAAAGCCAAGGGTTATAATGTCGAAGCATCTAAAGCTTCGTTACAACAATCCCGTCGTGATTACTTACCAAACCTGGTAGTGTCTGCCCAGCAAGACTACGGTACCATTAACGGTCAGAACGGACCGCTGTACGGCTTTGGTGGCTACAGCGTAGCGTCATCTGGTTTGCCACTGAGTGAACAGAACTGGAACGCAGCCTTTGGCGCCTTATATCTTGCCAATGTAAATTGGGAGGTTTTCACGTTTGGAAGAACAAAAGAGCGGATAAATGTTTCAAAGGCAGGGCTGGAAGTTAGTAAGCACGACCTTGCACAGGAACAGTTTCAGCATCAGGTTCGCATCGCTGCCGCGTATCTGAATGTGCTTGCGGCGCAACGTTTAGCCAAAGCGCAACAGAATAATTTTGAGCGGGCGGAGGTATTTAAAAGAACAGTAGTTGTAAGAGCAAAGAATGGATTAATTGCAGGTGTTGATTCCTCGTTAGCCAATGCAGAAGTATCTAACGCTAAAATTGCGTATATCAAAGCAAAAGATTTTGAGCAGGAAGAAGCGAAAAAACTTTCAGTACTTATTGGTGAATCGGGCGCTGAATTTCTTTTAGATACATCTTTTGTTAAGAGAATACCCAATACAGATGCGACAGGAATTGTTCAACAATCACATCCTACGTTAACTTTTCTTAAAAGTCGTGTTGACCTAAGTATGCATCAGGCTAAATTAATAAGAAGAGGAGCTTATCCATCATTCTCATTATTTGGTGTTATACAAAAAAGAGGTTCTGGTTTCGATGCTTCTTATGCTACTGATCAATCAGCATATACAACAAACTATGTTGACGGTATTAAACCAACAAGAACAAATTACCTTATCGGTGCCGGTTTTGTATGGAACATAACATCATTGACTCGAACACATGCACAGGCACGTGCTCAAAATAACATCACATTAAGTAATCAAAGTGAGTATGAGCTTGCAGATCAACAACTAAAGGCACAATATCTAATTGCAGAGACAAAGTTCGGTAATGCTTTGCAAACGTACTATGAAGCTCCTATCCAGGTGAAATCGGCTTCTGATGCATACGCTCAGAGAACGGCTTTATATAACAACGGATTAACGACTATTGTAGAAGTTACGCAAACGCTTTATGCTTTAAACAGAGCAGAGACAGATCGTGATATTGCCTATATAAATGTGTGGCAGGCTTTACTGTTAAAAGCTGCTGCGTCCGGAAATCTAGAATTGTTTATTGACGAATTATAAGAGTTAATAAGATGAACTTAATACGTCTTGCTTTACGCAAACCCATTTCAATATTAGTACTTGTTGCAGGTTTATTTTTCTTTGGTGTACTCGCTATCAGAGACATCAAGGTGGATATTCTTCCTAAGATGAATCTGCCTGTGATCTATCTGGCCCACCCATTTGGAGGTTATACACCTAATCAAATGGAGAACTACTTTGCCAAGCAGTATGTGAATATTCTGTTGTTTGCAAATGGAATCAAAAGTATCGAGACAAAAAATATTCAGGGCTTAACCTTGATGAAGCTCACCTACTATGAAGGTACAAACATGGCACAGGCAGCTTCGGAATTAAGTGCCTTGTCTAACAGGATACAAGCAGTTTTCCCTCCTGGATCTAACCCTCCGTTTATTATTAGGTTTGATGCTTCTTCCTTACCTGTTGGTCAGCTCGTACTGAGTAGTCCTGTGCGATCTAACAATGAATTGCAGGATCTTGCGAATATCTATGTGCGTGCTTCATTTACTGCAATACCTGGGCTCTTGGCACCAGCGCCTTTTGGAGGAAACGTGCGTACAGTTGAAATTAACGTTGATCCTGAACTATTAAGATCACATAACTTGACTCCTGATCAAATTGTCGAGGCCATTCGCTTAAACAACCAGACTGCTCCATCGGGTAACGTGCGGATAGGTGACAAGAATTATATCACACCAACGAACAACACGCTAAAAGAGATAAAAGATTTTGAAAATATACCGCTATTTAAAGGAGGCGTTCAGAATTTGTATCTACGGGACGTAGCTACTGTTACTGACGGCGCTGATGTTACAGCGGGGTATGCGTTGATAAACGGTAAGCGCTCGGTATATATTAGTATAGCAAAGTCTGCTGATGCTTCTACCTGGGAGGTTGTTAATCAGCTGAAGAAGAACTTGCCAAGGATACAAAGTACTTTACCCGAAGACGTAACACTTTCCTATGAGTTTGATCAATCCGTATATGTAATTAACGCCGTAAAGAGTCTTATAACCGAAGGTGTTATTGGTGCTATTCTTACAGGATTAATGGTGTTGTTATTCCTGAACGACAGACGTGCTGCGCTCATCGTTATTCTCACCATTCCAACTTCTATTATTGCAGGTGTTTTGTTCCTGAAATTGTTTGGACAGACTATTAACATCATGTCGTTAAGTGGGTTGGCATTAGCCATTGGTATTCTAGTTGACGAAAGTACTGTTACTATTGAGAACATACACCAGCATTTTGATATGGGTAAACCAAAGGCCCTTGCAATATGGGATGCTTGTAGAGAGATAGCCTTGCCCAAGTTACTTATACTATTCTGTATTTTGGCTGTGTTTGCTCCGGCCTTTACAATGTCAGGTATACCGGGTGCCTTGTTCTTACCATTGGCGCTGGCAATCGGATGCAGCATGGTTGTTTCGTTTTTGCTATCGCAGACTTTCGTGCCTGTGATGGCCAACTGGTTAATGAAGCCACACAACCACGCGAAAGAGGATGCACATACAGAAAATAAACAAAGTCGTTTTGAAAGATTCAGGGAACGGTTTCTAAGCTTTATTGACAACATGCTTCCTTATCGCAGGATGATTGCTATTGGTTATCTCATTGGAATCACAGCATTGGCTGTACTACTCATCAATACAATAGGAAGAGATGTATTGCCACGTGTAAACTCTTCTCAGTTTCAGCTCCGGTTAAGAGCACCAGATGGAACACGTATTGAACGCACAGAGGAAAAAGTAGTGACTACTTTAAGAGAACTTGAAAAGATGGTGGGTAAAGACCATGTAGCAATTACATCTGTCTATGTAGGGCAGCATCCATCATTGTTCTCTGTGAATCCGATCTACCTGTTTACAGCAGGACCTCACGAAGCTGTTTTCCAGGTAAGCTTAAAGGACTACGAGGTTGATATGAATGAGTTTAAGGATTCATTCAGGGCAAGAATAAAAGAAATACTGCCTGATGTAAAATTATCTTTTGAGCCGATAGAACTTACTGATCGGGTGTTAAGTCAGGGATCGCCAACACCTATTGAGATTCGCATTGCAGGAAGAGATAAAAAGCAGAATGAAACTTACGCAAAGAAACTTGTATCAGCATTACAAGAGGTCGATTACATCCGTGATGTGCAGATAGCACAACCTATTGCGTACCCTGCTTTGGATATAAACATTGACAGAACAAGAGCAGCACAACTTGGTGTGGATATGAATGATATTTCACGTTCGCTCATTGCGTCAACATCGTCATCAAGATATACCGATAAGAACATATGGGTAGATGAGAAGGCAGGTTATCCTTATAGCGTACAGGTACAGGTGCCTTTGAATCAAATGAAGAGTGAGAACGACATTAACGCCATTCCATTACTAAGAAATTCGAACAGGCCTGTGTTGGGTGATGTAGCTACTGTAACGCCAAGTGTAACCTACGGAGAGAATGATAACTTAGGGGCCATGCCATTCATTTCTGTTACGGCTAACGTGCGAGATACAGACCTTGGTACTGCACAAGACGACGTGAACAAGGCTATTTCATCATTGGGTGACCTTCCGCGAGGTTTGTTTATTGAGCCAATAGGATTGGGTAAGGTGTTAACTGAAACACTGGATAGCTTGCAGGGAGGTTTACTGGTAGCAGTAGTGGTGATCTTTCTGATGCTATCGGCGAACTTCCAATCTTTTAGGGTATCATTTGTTATACTTACCACCGTGCCAGCCGTTGTATTGGGGGCATTGCTGATGCTCTTAATAACGGGATCAACGCTCAACCTACAATCATATATGGGTATTATTATGTCGGTGGGTGTTTCAATAGCAAATGCCGTATTACTGATTACAAATGCAGAACAAATCAGAAAGGGTAACGGCGATGCACTTTCATCAGCAAGAGAGGCCGTGGGACTAAGGTTACGCCCGATTATAATGACTACCGTTGCTATGGTTGCCGGTATGTTGCCAATGGCCATAGGACATGGAGAAAGCGGTGAGCAGGTGTCTCCATTAGGAAGAGCGGTGGTTGGAGGTTTATTATTCTCTACCTTTACAGTATTAATCATTCTTCCATTAATATTCTCCTGGATACAAGGAAAAACAACAACCGATTCTGTTTCTCTTGATCCAACAGATATAGAAAGTAAACATTACGTAGCAGTTAAGTAACTTATATGAGAAATATACAATATGCCTTTTTTGGTGCCACTTTAATTCTCCTGGCACATTTAACAAGCAGTTGCAGTCATTCATCCGCGCATGAAGAAAAGAAAGCAGATGAAAATGCGGTACCTGTAACAGAAGTTTTTGCACTTAAAAAGGAAAAGCTTTCAACACAAATTCAGTTACCAGGTGAGCTTATTGCTTTTCAATCTGTAGATCTTTATGCCAAGGTAACGGGCTTTGTGAAAGAACTTAAAGTAGATATAGGATCAGAAGTTAAGACAGGACAGGTATTGGTTACGTTAGAAGCCCCTGAATTGATGTCGCAAATGACTGCTGCGGAGTCACGTTTAAAATCACAGGAGGCTACCTATACGGCAAGCAATGCAAACTATAAACGTTTGCTTGAAACCAGTAAAACACCTGGAACGATTTCTCAAAATGATCTTGATCTCGCCGAAGCAAAGAAGAATTCTGATTATGCAAATCTTGAAGCTGCACGGGCGGCGTCTAGAGAAGTTAACGACATCAGGAACTATCTTGTAATACGTGCACCTTTTGATGGTATTATTACAGTACGTAATGTAAATCCTGGTGCTTATGTAGGCCCTTCAGGTAAGGGATCAGAGTTTCCTATTTTTACATTGCAACAACAGAAGAAATTACGTTTGGTAGTATCAATCCCTGAGGCTTATACAGGATACCTGGATCAGGGAAGTGAAGTTGCGTTTAAAGTGAGATCGCTGCCCGCAGAGACATTTAAGGCAAAAGTCGTGCGTATGGCAAAGGCATTGGACCTCAAACTCAGATCGGAACGTGTTGAGTTCGATATAGAAAACAAGGAAGGCAAATTGTTACCAGGTTCTGTTGCTGATGTTTCGATACCCTTAGTAAGAAGTGATAGCAGTTTTGTGATACCTAAATCCGCCTTGTTAAATTCCAGTGAAGGACTGTTTGTAATTAAGGTTTCAGATAACAAAGCTGAAAGGGTAGCTGTTAAAAAGGCACTTGAGGCAAATAGCAAGGTCGAAATTTTCGGAGCCTTGAGTACAGGTGACCAACTTGTTTTAAAGGCAAGTGATGAAATAAGAAATGGTACTGAATTGAAGGGCAAAGTTGTTGAAGAGCAAAGTAAGAAATAAGCATTCGGTTGTATCAACCTTTGATTTGGACCTGGCAAATGCTGCCAGGTTCTTTTTTTGTCCGCTGTAGATTAAGGATAGGTATAGGCTAGCTCCGGATAACGTAAAGGATTTGTGCACTCTCTCTCCACTCTTTCTGCACTCTTATTCCACTCTTCTTTGTAAGGCTTGTGACCGGGTTTGATGCAGAGGACCCTGTCTTATTGATAAAAGACAATATAATAAAAAGCTTATAAAATTTGAAGTTAAATCGGTTGGATTTTTATCAATCTGCTAGTTTGATAAACTGGATTCATCGTTAAACTGATCTGGTTAAAATACATAAAACTGAAACTGTTTTTTATCCGTACTTAAGAGAAAATTTGTTTATATAAATATTCTCTTTTATGAGTTCTAACATATTAATCCTTCACCCTCCTGCAATTGCAATGGGTGCATTCGAATTGAAGAACATGGTATGCGAATTTCAAAAGCAAGTTGAATCATTGAAGGACCAGGTTCGAAAGGGTGGTGTGTATAAGGTTTGGGTACGACAATGTATTAAGGAAGAAGGAGGGACGCGCTGAAGTGAATCTTATAATTTAAAAACGACCTTACAATGAATAACAATAGAAGTTTATTAATTGCTTATATAGCACTTGCCGCTGTTTGCATTATCTGGGGAACAACTTATCTGGCATTGCGCATTGCTGTTCTACATTTTCCACCTTTTCTGTTTACAGCAATAAGACAAACAACAGCAGGCCTGTTACTACTTACGTTTATGTTTACGTTTGGCAAGGCTGCATTTCCGTCTGCTACCCATTTGGCGAGGCAAGCTGTTGGTGGGTTTTTTATGATCTCGATGGGTAATGGCCTTGTTGCGTGGGCAGAGATGCATGTACCCAGCGGCGTTGCAGCTGTAATATGTTCGCTTATGCCTGTTCTTGTTATCATCATTAATGTGATGATTAATAAAGATGAAAGACCTACTGTGCCTATTATACTTGGGCTTGTAATAGGGTTAATGGGTATTGTTGTGATGTTTGGAGAATACATCGGCGACTTTTCGAAAACAGAGTATATTATTGGTATAATTCTCACTTTTGGTGCTGTTATCAGTTGGGCTTCTGGTTCCATTTGGATTAAGAAGAAAAACCTTGAAAGTAATCCTTTTGTAAATGCAGGTTTGCAGATGTTTTTTGGCGGTGTTCTTCTCTTTCCTTTAAGTATTGCATTTGATGATCTCTCATCAGTAAAATGGTCGGCAGAAGCAGCTTACGCCTTGCTTTATCTCATTGTATTCGGATCGATTATAGCGTATGCGTCCTACTCTTATGCACTGCGTAAATTGCCAATGACAATTGTATCGTTATATGCTTATGTAAATCCGTTGGTAGCGGTAATACTGGGATGGCTTGTACTTAACGAAAAACTTAATATGCAAATAGTAATTGCCTTTGTTCTTACCGTAGCAGGCATCTACATAGTGAATAAAGGCTATCAGTTACGCGATGCATGGAAAGCACAATTTTCAAGATAGAAGTAAATTCTTTAATGGGTAACTCTGCGATTAAACAAGCTACCTCGGAAGCTGATATTATAAGATGCTGGGACGTAATTAAAGAATTACGTCCTCATCTTCAGCAAAGTTCTTTTGTTCAATTAGTACGTGAATTAATGAATGAGGGCTATCAACTTGATTACATAGAAGAAGAGGGTAAGGCCGTCTCGGCAATAGGCTATCGATATGTTCAATACTTATTTAATGGAAGGCAATTTTACATTGATGACTTAAGCACCCTTCCTGATTACAGGGGTAAAGGTTACGGTGGAAGATTGCTCGAACATGTTTTTAAACTTGCCCAAAAAAAAGGCTATAAGTATGTATCCCTTGACTCAGGATACCAACGCCATGATGCACATAGATTGTATCTTGATAAGGGATTTATTCTTGCTTCGCATCATTTTATAAAAATATTGTAATGACTACTTTAGAAATACATCAAATAGTAATACGGGATTACAACGCTACCCACCAACCATGGTTTGAAAAATTTAATCGGGCATGGATAGAAAAATATTTTTGGATGGAGGCAGTAGACATAGAGGTACTTCAACATCCGGAAGAGAACATCATTTCAAAAGGTGGTAAGATACTAATGGCATATTACAGTGATGAAGTTGCTGGTACTGTGGCGTTAAAGTTTGTAGAGCCGGGTATTTATGAATTTACGAAGATGGCTGTTGAGGAAAAGTTCAGAGGAAAGAAAATAGGTAAAGCGCTTGCCATGGCTGCCATTGAGAAAGCGAAAAGCCTGGGTGCGAAAAAGATTATTTTATATTCAAATACATTACTGGTAAATGCAATTGAGCTTTATCGAAAACTTGGTTTTAAAGAGGTAGCAGATGATGGCATTTACCAGCGTAGTGATATCAAGATGGAGTTGACCTTATAGAATGATTGTTGATGGCAGACTCAAATATAATTATTCGCCAGTGTACCGAAGAAGACATTCCTATACTTGTTGCCTTGGGAAGCAAAACTTTTAAAGACACTTTTGGGGCTGATAATACTCCTGAGGATATGGAGCAGTATATTTCAAAGACCTTTACCAATAATAAGATCAAGTTGGAATTGAATGAACGAGGCGTTGTATTTTTTTTGGCTGAGCAGGATGGTCGTGCTTTGGGATATGCAAAAGTAAATACATTGAGGCCCTTAAAGGGATTGAAAGAAGTAAGTGCGATGGAGATTGAGCGCTTGTATTCAATACAGGAGATGATAGGCAAGGGGATTGGTCGCATGCTTATGCAGCATTGTCTTGGTCATGCAGTGAAGAATCATTGTGAAGTGGTTTGGTTGGGTGTATGGGAGAGGAATAGCCGGGCAATTGATTTTTATAAAAGGTGGGGATTTGAAAAATTTGATGAGCACGTTTTTATGCTTGGAAGAGATGCCCAAACGGACCACTTAATGAAAAGAGAGATAAAAAAATTAAACCACTATGCATCATTACAAAACAAAAACAACGTGGACAGGTAATCGCGGGCAAGGGACATTGGATTATATATCTTATGATCGTAATCATGAGATAGCAATAGATGGGAAGCAAACCCTATATTGTTCATCTGATCCTGCCTTTCGCGGTGATAAAACACGCCAGAATCCAGAGGAACTGCTTGTGGCTTCATTGTCGAGCTGTCACATGTTGTGGTATTTGCATTTGTGTGCTGTAAATGGAATTGTAGTAACAGAATATGTAGACGAAGCATCAGGTGTCATGGAGGAAAATAATGATGGTAGTGGTCAGTTTACAGAAGTAACACTTCATCCTGTGGTAACTGTAGACAAAGAAGAAATGACAGAGAAGGCAAATGCACTTCATCATGAAGCTAACAAAATGTGCTTTATTGCCCGTTCTGTAAAATTTCCTGTACATCATAAACCGAAGGTGTTGGTCGCTAAGTCTACTGCGGTATGAAGTTCAGAGATGCCGTAATAGACGACCTGGCAGATATTGTTGCCATTTATAATTCAACAATACCCTCCAGGATGGTGACTGCAGATACAGAACCAATTTCAGTAGAAAGCAGAAGGGAGTGGTTTTACAAACATACACCAGATAAGAGGCCATTATGGATTGTAGAAGATTATTCATCTATTGTCGGGTGGGTCGGGTTTCATTCTTTTGTTGGAAGGCCTGCATACAACGGCACAGCAGAAATCAGCGTTTATCTTCATGAGCAGGCTAGAGGCAAGGGTTACGGAACACAGATATTGGCTTATTCGATTTCTCGGTGCAAAGAACTTGGTATTACTAACTTATTGGCAATTATATTTTCTCACAATGAACCAAGTCTTAAACTTTTCCGAAAGTTCGGATTTCAGGACTGGGGTCATTTGCCAAATGTAGCTTCGCTTGATGGAGTTGAGCGCAGTGTATCTATTTTAGGTAAAAGGATTGATAAGTAACATTAGAACCTTTTTTACTTCATTATGAAAAAAATACAATGGTCTGAACGCACTTTTACCTTTAAACATTCCGAAGGAATGTTACCTTTTTTCATTGATCGTTTAGAAGGAAGTGTTGTAAGGTTAGAAAGAAGGGTGTCAGGTATACGAGAGAATCTGTTGTCAGCAACGCTTGAAGGAAAATGGAGTGTTAAGCAAAATATTGGTCATCTTACAGAAGTAGACGAGGTTGGTTTAAAACGTATAGATGAGATCATTAATGGTGTTTCTCCTATGTCCCCTGCCGTCTTTGAGTTAAAAGTGGACTACAATACTTTATCCATATCCAAACTGCTTGAAGATTTTGCACTAGGTAGGCAACGAGTGCTTCGTGCTTTACATTCATTAGGAGACACTGATCTCAATAAAGAATCAATGCATCCAAGGTTAAAGGTTACAATGACACCCGTTGATCTTGCTTTCTTTACTGCTGAGCATGATGATCATCACCTTGTAAGGATCAACGAAATTATTGCAGCCGGTGTAAACGCATAACCATCGATATGTATACGCCAAAGATATTTAACAATACAAATACCGAGGAGGTGAAAACTTTTATCAGGAAGAACAGCTTCGGCATTCTGGTAAGTCAAGTTAATAATAAGCTATGGGCTACGCATATACCCCTTGAATTAACAGAAGATGACATTTTTCTTGAAGGACATATTTCAAAGGCTAATCCGCAATGGCGTAATTTTAATGCCGGAGATGAGGTGATGGCTATATTTCAAGGTGCTCATACTTACATCTCATCCTCATGGTATGACCATGAAAATGTGCCAACCTGGAATTATATGGCGGTGCACGTTTACGGTACGGTTGAAATTATTGAGGGCGAGCAATTAATGAACTCACTGAGAAGAATTGTTGATAAGTACGAGCAACGATCTGTCCATCCTGTTTCCATGGCTAAGATGTCACCGGAATTTTTGCAAAGGGAAATCAGAGGTATTGTAGGATTTCAAATACGGATAACCAATATAGAAGCAACTTATAAACTATCTCAAAACAGAGATGCTGTGAATCATAAGGCTATAATTTCCGAACTTGAAAAGAGAGAAGATGAAAATTCGCATGCTATAGCAGGCGCCATGTCTTCCGCAAAGAAGTAATGAAGTACAGTTTCAGTACTTAAGGAAAGAGTAAATCCATTATTAAAGCAAATACAAATTTTAACATGCATCCTTTGCTAGAACAAGACAAAGAGCGTATACCTGGACTGCTTCGCAAAACAGTATCCGTTGCAGAGAAGTATTTTAATCATGTCGATGCCATTCCACCGGGTCGTTATGTGTCGGATATCGAGAAGCAACATCTTCCCGAAAAAGGTATTGGTGCCGCGGCAACGTTGGAGTATTTTGAAAAGCACTATGCCGAAAAAATTGCCAGCTCTGCCGGTGCTCGATATTTTGGTTTTGTTACAGGAGGTTCAACACCTGCCTCGGTAATTGGCGATTGGCTTGTAAGTACTTATGATCAAAATGTTTGTGGTAGTAATGATACCATAGCACCTCAGCTTGAGCATCAGACGTTGTATTATCTAAAACAACTTTTCGGTTTAGATGAGAGTTACTATGGAACTTTTGTAACTGGGGCTACTATGTCTAATTTTGTAGGCCTGGCGCAGGCGAGGCAATGGGTAGGAGAGAGACATGGAGTTGATTTTAGTAATGACGGACTAGGTGCATACCCTATACGGGTAATTAGCGCAGCACCGCATTCAAGTGTGATTAAATCACTTGCAATGCTGGGGATAGGAAGGAATGCAATGATGAGACCTGATACGTTGCCGGATCGAGAAGCTGTTGATATTGCCAAACTTGAAAAAATGCTTCAAGATGCCGCCGGACCTGTAATAGTTGTTGCTAATGCAGGTACTGTGAATACTGTTGATTTTGATGATTTAGACGCAATAGGAGCGCTAAGGCTAAAATATCCTTTCTGGCTTCATGTTGATGCAGCTTTCGGGGGCTTTGCTGCAATCTCCGAAAAATATAAACATCTGGTGAATGGTATTAATCATGCAGATAGCATTACCATAGATGCTCACAAATGGCTGAACGTGCCCTATGATGCAGCGATGCATTTTACAAGGCACAAAAGCATTCAGCTTAAAGTTTTTCAAAATAGTGCTGCCTATTTGGGTGATCCTGAAAAAAGCCCGGACTTCTTTCATTATACTCCCGAGAATTCCAAACGGTGGCGCTCGCTGCCAGCGTGGTTTTCACTGATGGCTTATGGTAAGGAGGGGCATCAGGAAATTGTAGAACGAAATTGTGACGTTGCTTTTAGGCTGGGAGAAGCACTCAAGAAGATGTCACAGTTCAAGCTTCTCGCTCCCGTGCGAATGAATGTTGTATGCTTCACTTTAAACCAGGATAACTTAAGTTTTGAGACTATTCAGCAATTCTTAATTCAGGTGCGCGATCAAGGGAAGGTTTTCTTTACGCCAACGATTTACAAAGGCGTTCCGGCAATACGTGCGGCAATATCAAACTGGCAAACAGAGTCAAGAGACATTGATCTCGCGGTGGAGGTGCTAAGTGGTATTTTTCAGGAAATGGATAGATAAAAGAATGCCTGACGAAATTTCAGTGAAACGTTATTCGCTATTTTATTATAATCAACAAATTAAAGATTTATAACTTATACACTTAGCGTTAAAATTCCACTGTAACACCGGCAAAAGAAACTTTCGGTTAAAGAAGGATAATTCGTAGATAATTCAGAAATTGACCCGTTAACTTTTACTATTATGACAACGCTGACGTCCGAATTCGCTGTTGAGCGCGTAAAGAAATCGAGGGTAGCTGAAGTAGATTTCAATAACCTTGAATTTGGCAGACATATTTCCGATCATATGGTGGTGGTGGATTATGAAAATGGACAATGGGGATCTCCCAGTATTGTTCCTTTTGGAGAAATGAAATTCTCTCCCGCTATGCTTTCGCTTCATTATGGTCAGGCCGTTTTTGAAGGTATGAAAGCATTTCATACTAAAGACGGTTCTATCAATATTTTTCGTCCGCATAAACACCTTGATCGCTTCAATAAATCATTGCACCGCATGTGCATGCCTTCAGTTCCTGAAGAGTTATGGTTATCCAGCTTAAAGAGACTGATAGAAATTGATAAAGAGTGGGTACCAAAAACAGAAGGTGCATCCCTTTACATCAGGCCTTTTATGTTTGCTACTGAGTCGCGCCTTGGTGTAAAAGTTTCAGACACTTTTAAATTTGTAATACTTACTAGTCCTGTTGGGCCATACCAGGCAAAACCATATCGTCTTAAAGTTGAGAACAAGTATGTTCGCACTGCAGAAGGAGGGACAGGTTTTGCAAAATGTGCTGGTAATTATGGTGGTGCTTTTTATCCAACCCAAATTGCACGTGAGGAAGGCTTCGACCAGATTTTATGGACTGACTCGAAAGAACATAAGTATATTGATGAAGTAGGCATGATGAATGTGATGTTCGTTCTTAATGGAAAACTGGTGACGCCTCAGCTTTCAACTGCTATTCTTGATGGTATTACACGTGATTCAATTCTCACGCTTGCAAAGGAGATGGCTGGCTTTAGTGTTGAAGAACGTAAAGTTTCCATCGACGAAATTGAGCAAGGCTTCATTAAAGGAACATTAACGGAAGCGTTTGGTACTGGTACTGCTGCCGTAGTGGCCCCTATTTCTGTAATTCATATTAACGGAACTGACTATCAGATTCCAAGTGCCGGGCCGACAAGTTTTCAGTTGCAGGTAAAACAGAAACTTCACAACATTCGAATGGGATTAGAGCCTGACACACACGAATGGAATTATCTTGTAAAGGTTTAAAATACCGTTTAACTATAAAACGGAAAATTGCAGTAATGAATGTTACTGCAATTTTTTTTTTCATTGTTAGATACCTAAATACCACCTTACCTGATAACTTATATGTCAATTAATTCGTATTGAAGTAAAAGTTTGTTCTTAATGAAGGCTATTTTATTTAGAGGAAAAGACATACCACTATCTTTTGAAGAAGTAAAGAAACCCAAACCTATCAAAGACCAGGTTCTTATCAAACTTAAATATGCAGCCCTTAATCATCGCGATATATGGGTTGTTACAGAGCAGACACAACAATTTCCCAATGGTATTATTCTTGGTTCTGATGGTTCAGGAATAATTGAAGACGTAGGAGAAGATGCGGACCCGCTCCTGGTAGGAGCAGAGGTGATTATCAATCCAGCTTTGGATTGGGGAAATAACGCGTTGGTACAAGGTGATTCATTTCGGATTCTCGGGTTCCCTGATAATGGAACATTTGCTGAATACATCGCGGTTTCTAAGAAATATATTTTCGAAAAGCCAGAGCACTTAAGTTTTGCTGAGGCTGCGGCAGTTCCCTTATCTGCATTAACTGCGTATCGCGCCTTATTCTCGAAAGCAAGGCTACGCGCGAAGGAGAAGGTTTTAATATCAGGTATAGGTGGAGGTGCTGCGCTTTGGGCTTTACAATTTGCTGTGGCTTACCAGGCGAAGGTGTATGTTACGTCAAGCTCAGATGATAAATTGAGAAAAGCCAAAAATTTGGGAGCAGTGGGAGGCTTTAATTACAGTGACCCCGAATGGATGGTAAAAGCACAGAAGGAGTCAGGAGGAGGTTTTGATATTATTATCGACAGCGCCGGAGGAGAACAATTTTCAAAATTTATTGACCTGGCTTTGCCTGGAGGCAGAATTGTAAATTACGGAAGAACCGCTGGTAATATTACCGATGTTGCAACCAAATTACTTTACTGGAAACAACTTTCGATACATGGAACCACCATGGGCACCAGGGATGAGTTTCTTTCAATGATTGATTTCCTGGAAAGCAGAAACTTAAAACCTGTTATAGATAAAATATATCCTTTATCTCAATTAGATGATGCATTTGAAAGAATGAAGCGAGGAGACCAATTTGGTAAAATTCTTGTAGAGATAAATAAGTAAACACCAACAGACAGAAAAACACATCCATTTTATATATCAATATGAAAATAGAGCATCTTGCTATCTGGGTTAATGACCTGGAGGATATGAAATTATTTTATCAAAAGTATTTTGATGCTAAAGCAGGAGAAAAATACTTTAATCCAAAGAAGAACTTTGAATCCTACTTCCTTTCTTTTGAAGGTGAATGCCGCTTGGAAATTATGAAGATGCCTGGAGTCCCTGGCTCTGTAAATGATATTTATAAGCAATTTACAGGATTAATCCATTTTGCTTTAAGTGTCGGTAATAAATCGAAGGTAGATTCACTTACTGAATTATTGCGCAAAGATGGCTATGAAGTTGTTGGAGAGCCACGTACTACAGGTGATGGATATTATGAAAGTGTTGTGCTGGATCCTGAAGGAAACAGAATTGAAATTACGGAATGATAAACGCCAGTTCTTTTAATAAACTTTGTTTTATAAAAGAGGTTCTTTAACTTCTGCCGAATTTCTTGAAATTAAAATCAGTTATGGAAAAACAATCGAGAAGAACATTTGTGGCAAGTGCAGTGGCATTAGGAGCGAGCGCTGCTGCAACAGCAATGCCGACTATGGAAGCAAAAGATAAAAAGCAACTCACGCATCACGTATTTTTCTGGTTGAAGAATGGTGACTCAAAGGCGGATCTTAATAAATTAATTGAAGGCCTTAAGAC
>NZ_JAHESD010000057.1 GCF_018598585.1 Chryseosolibacter indicum | reverse complement strand
GGTACGGACAGCAGCATTATGATTATGATAAAGGAGTATTGAGTTTTACCGCGCCTAACCAGGTGCAACAACTGGACCTGCAAAATATGGAATGTGGGTCCGGTTATCTCCTGATCTTTCACCCGGACTTCCTGCTACAGCATACGTTGGCGAACAGCATTCATCACTATGGTTTTTTCGATTACGCGGTTAACGAAGCGCTGCACCTATCAGCGGAGGAAGAAGATAACCTGATTATGATCCTTCATAAGATTGATAAGGAGTGCAAACATATTGATAAGCATACCCAGGAGATCATTCTAACGCAGATCGAGAGCCTGCTAAAATATTCCAACCGTTTTTACAAGCGACAGTTTTTGACCCGCAAGAATAATAATTCAGCATTGCTGGCCCGGTTCGAGCATTTGATCGATGGCTACTTTAACAGCGAGGTACAGGGTTTACTTACAGTACAATATCTTGCTACGCAGATGAACCTGTCGCCGAACTACCTGAGTGACCTGCTTCGGATTCATACCGGGCAGAGTACACAACAGCATATTCATGAAAAACTAATCGCGAAAGCCAAAGAGAAACTTTCGACGACCAGTCTTTCAGTCAGCGAAATCGCCTATGCTTTGGGCTTTGAGCATGCGCAATCCTTTAGCACGCTTTTTAAAAAGAAGACGAATTTGTCGCCACTGGAATTTCGCCAGGCTTTTAACTAATTACCAGGACAAACTTGGGAGGGTGAGATTACCTACGGTGGTCCCCTTCGAGGGAAGGCTTTCAAATAATGACAAAACGCTGTCGCTATGTCCTTTATTTTTGTTTCTACGCTTTGCTCAAGCAAAACCTGGCAACCGCTCAGAAACAAAAATGTCAGCGTTAGGCTGGACGCGTTTTGTCATTTGTTTGGCGGAGAGGGCGGGATTACTCGTACACACAAGCCATGCATACCTCCCCTCGTGAAGCTGCGCTACGTTCGTTCCTCACTACGCTGCGCTTTCGAACCGCCAGCCCTTCGTTCTCATCCCTTTCAAACGGTTTGTAATCTTTAACAGGCTGGTTATGCCTTAATTTTTTTCTTGATTCTTTTTCTGGCGGAGAGGGCGGGATTCGAACCCGCGATACGGTTTCCCGTATACACACTTTCCAGGCGTGCTCCTTCAACCACTCGGACACCTCTCCTGATTGAACTGGGTGCAAATAAATCAATAATTAGCACGCTTTGCAAATACTGACAGAATTTCCGGATCACGCACGTAACCTGACTCTGGATAAGGCGTAGCTTCGACATGCCTATATTGTCAGTATACCCCTAGTCAGCCCGCGAAAGAAATCCCTAAATTTAGCTTCTAAAACACGGCGAATCCCATAACCACCCGGGAGGTGGTTAACTTTCTGTTAGTTCACCAGCAAGTGAAAGGGGAAGTAATTGCTTGGCCTTCTCTGTACCATATTCACCCATGAGCAACATTAACTTGGTAACCGCTGCTTCTGTGGTCATATCAGCCCCTCCTATCACTCCAATTCTGAGTAACTCACGGCTCGTTTCATATCTGCCTTGTGTAACCATGCCGCCGGAGCATTGACTTATATTTAAGACTATAATTCCTTTATCGATAGCGCGTTTTAAAGCGTTGAGCAAAGGTTCAGAGGTAGGCGCATTGCCAGAGCCGTAGGTTTCAAGAATGACGGCTTTTAATCCCGGTGAAAGAATAATGGACTCAATGATGGAGGGCTGAAGACCTGGAAACAATTTGACTATAGCTACGTTCGGTTCTATGTTGGTGCGAAGGTTTAATTTTGTATTTGAGGGCACAGAACGGATAAGGGAATAGTTATAATCCATTTTAACCCCTGCTTTGGCTAAGGGCGGATAGTTACCAGAGTCAAAGGCATCGAACTGCATGCTTTCTACTTTTTTGGACCGGTTTCCCCGAAGCAATTCATAATCGAAGTAGATACAAACTTCAGGAACCTGAGGACGTCCATCCTTTACTGCAGACGCAAAGTCCAAGGCTGTAATAAGATTTTCTCTGGCATCGGAACGGGCTTCGGTTATTGGCAATTGTGCTCCTGTAAAAATCACAGGTTTAGATAAACCCTCCAGCATAAAACTTAATGCAGAAGCTGTGTATGCCATTGTATCTGTACCATGCAAAACAACAAAGCCATCGTGGGTCTCGTAATTCTGATAAATGATTTTGGCTAACACCTGCCAATGCTCGGGAATCATGTTAGAAGAATCGATGGGTGTTTCGAAAGACACTACGGTGAGTTCAAGGGCCAACGTTTTTAAAGTAGGCAGATGCTCGAGAATGAGACTAAAATCGAAAGGGATTAAAACACCTTCGTTATCGTAGGTCATACCAAAGGTACCTCCGGTATATATAATCAGGATTCTTCCTTTAGGCTTTTGGGGTAAAGCCGTATTGATACTTACTCGTTTAAGATTCATTCCGAACTTTTGTAATCAGCAAAATGTGAAAGTTAATGTTTCTGATCAAATAGTTTTAAGGCATTATTTGTTGTCTTTTCTGCTATCTCATCTGTTGACACCTTTTTGTATTCTGAAATCTTTTGTGCTATTGCTGGAATGTATGAAGGTTCGTTTCGCTTCCCTCGGAAAGGTACCGGAGCAAGGTATGGACTATCAGTTTCCATTACCAGGTGATCCAGAGCGATTTCAGGGAGCACTTTATCAAGACCACCATTTTTAAACGTGGCAACTCCGCCAATGCCTAAGTAGAAATTAAGTTTTATTATCTTCTTTGCCTGTTCTACTGACCCGGTAAAGCAATGGAAGATTCCTGTTAAGTTTCCGTCTTGCAAGCCTTCGACAAGCTCTATCGTTTGGTCTATACTTTCGCGGCAGTGAATGATGATGGGAAGCTTATACTTTTTAGCCCAGTTTACCTGAATTGTAAATGCTTCCTTCTGTTGCTCCCAGAAAGACTTGTCCCAATATAGATCAGTACCGATTTCGCCGACAGCACAAAACTTTCTTTTAGCAAGCCAGTCTTCTACGATGTATAACTCACGTTCGAAATCTTTTTTAACAGAACAGGGATGAAGCCCCATCATAGGAATACAAAAATCAGGATAACGGAGCTCTGCTTCCAGTATGGCATCTATGGAAGCGTGGTCTACGTTTGGCATATAGATACGTTTAACATTATGCTCTTCTGCCTTTCTTATTGCACGGGCTCTATCGTCATTAAATTCATCTGAGTAAATATGTGCGTGGGTATCTATCCAATAACTCATCGTCATAAATGGTTCTAATCTGCAAATATCAAATTCTGGTTCATATTTAAACCATCAGGATGGCGCAAATTATTTTAGTGAAAGGTATTTAAAAAAGATAATAAAGCCGATGAAGATAGCGAAGACAGAAGCTACAAGAACCGCCCCTGCTGCTATATCTTTTACCTTGCCTGCCAGTGGTTTCCATTCTGTAGTTACCAAATTAACCAAACTTTCAATTGCGGTATTAACCATTTCGAGACACAACACCAGGGCGATAGTAAGCAGTACAATACACCATTCAACAGAAGTAATTCGAAAGTAAAAACCTGTAGCGATAATGCAGGCAGCCGTAACGAGTTGGACTTTGAGGTTTACTTGTTTATGCAAAGACGCTTTTATTCCATTTACTGCATAGGAGAAGCTTCTAATAAACTTTATCATTCCTAATATTAAATTAATAATGCTATGAGAACAATTTAGCTATTGCCTTTGAAAGCAATACATTCTTTTTGGCGGGTTTAAAACCACTATAATTCTGTGAACGCAGCAATGCAACATCGAGATTAAACTCATGCTGACTCATAAAAAAGGCAATGCCTTCGTTTTCAAGTTTAGCTGCCAGATACTCTTGCTCCGTTTGGCCGGGAGTAGGAATAAATATGGCTTTTTTACCTAGTGAAGAAAGATCCATAATGGTACTGTAACCGCTTCTGGCGATGACGACCTTTGCAGAGAGAAGAAGGCTTTGAAGTTCATTTGACGTAAGGAAGTCTGCACCTTTTGAATCCCAGTTATTAGTTGGTGTAACAACGCCACGTACGATAAAATAAGATAAACGCGATGATTGGAGTTGCGCGCTTACTGTATCTTCGAGTAACGTTCTTTGAGGTTCAGGACCAGAAAATATGGCGACCACGTCATACTTAATTTCAGCCTTTTCAGAAAATTCAAATCGCGATAGCATACCTATATAATCGTGATTGATCTTCCGGTTTATCTTACCATAAAAGATGAGGCTGCCGGACAATAGTTGGCCAGGATCATCAGGAATCCAACAACCATCGAATTTTCTTAATGCTCTTTCATTAAAGATTCTCACCACTCCCTGTAGCCATCCAAACCGCTTAGGCATAAGGATATTACTCTGGTGCGTAATGAAGATACTTTTAACCCTGGAAGACCAGCATCCATAACGATTGTCGGATATGACGACATCTACTTTGTTTTCGGATACATATTTCTCAAGCACACGATGCTCCTGCCGAATAACGCGTACAAAGTGAAGAAGCTGAAGCGCCATCGTCCATACCATAGAACCTTCAGCAGAGTATTTTGGATTATAGCCAGGCAAGTGAAATGAAGTAAGATGAGGAAACTCATTCTTCAACAATGTTAAAGACGGCCCGCTGCCTGCCAATACTACTTCGCATCTTAATTCCAAAAGTTGTCGTATAACAGGAATACATCTTGTTGCGTGACCGAAGCCCCAGTCTAACGGTGCAACCACAACTCTCATAACGATTTAAATTCGAAACCGAGCTCCTTAAAATGTTGAATGTATCTTGGTAACACGTACATTAAATTGGTCTCAGCTTTAAAACTATCATGAAAAACAACAATAGAGCCGTTGCGTGTTGCACCAATAGATTCTTGCAGACATTTTTCAGGTGTATGTGTGTGACTGTAATCTTTGGACAGAACATCCCACATAATAATATCATAGGATGAAAGGGCTTTGATCTGGCTGCGTTTAATTTTCCCGTAAGGAGGCCGAAGCAATTTTTTACCTCCGGGATTGCGACCTCGAGATATCTGCTGCTCACACAACTGAATATTGTTTATATAAGTATTCAATTGTGTTTTCCATCCGTTAAGATGATTATAGGTATGGTTTCCTATTGCATGACCACCTTCAATAATCTTATTAAAAACTTCAGGATGTTTTCTGACGTTGTCGCCAATACAAAAGAAAGTAGCCTTTGCAGAGAATTGTGATAAAGTTTCGAGGACAAATTCAGTAGGCCCTGCAACAGGACCATCATCAAACGTGAGATAAATGCTTTTGCTTCCATCATCTTTTCTCCAGGTAAGTGATGGGTAGAGATACGGGAGAAAAAAGGGAGTTCTATAAGGAATCATCCTACGCGGCAAGTGAGCATGGTGATATCATCGTGATAGCCATTCTTTCCTTTAAAATTATCAAGTGCTACAATAATATCTGAATGGATATCTCTAAGATTCTTTAAGTACGTATGGTCTAGCTTAAAGTAATCAAGTAATGCATCCATACCAAACTCCTCTCCTTTTTCATTAACAGTTTCTATTACGCCATCGGTGTAGCAGAATAAAAGAAACTCATCGAGGTCGGTTATAAATCCTTCATTAATAAAAGGAAGCGGATGCATTGCCCCTAAAACTGTTGAGCCATCTTCCAGTAATCTAATGCCATGTTTTTTATCGAACAGTATAGGTGGGTTGTGGCCGGCGTTTACGTATACCATCGTTTTAAGTTTGATATCGTAAATAGCTGCAAAAAAGGTAATAAACTTTTCCCCCTTTGTATTTTCAAGAACCTGAAAATTAAGGGCCTCAACTATATCTGTAAGATTGGGTGTTTGTCTTAAAAGTGTTCTTAATGATGCCTGAAAGTTGGACATCATCAGCGCTGCCGCAATACCTTTACCACTTACATCTGCAATGCAAATAAGAAACTGGTTTTTGTTTATAGGAATGTAATCATAGTAGTCACCTCCAACTACATCGTGTGGTAAATAGCTTGCTTCTACCTTTAATGTTTCTGTTGACGGAAGTTTTTCAGGAAACAAGAACTGTTGAACATCGCTTGCAATTTCAAGTTCTTTTCTCAAAGACTCTTGCTCTAACTGCTTTCTTGCAAGCTTCTTGTTTTCGATGGCAACAATAATGATATTACTTAATGCCTGGATGAAGCGAATGCCATCTTCGTTTTCGTATCGAACATCGTATTTATCTAAACCGCCGACGAAAACAAGCGCTAAGGTTGTGCCCTTATGCGCAACAGGAATGACGATATCAAATTCTGTGAAGGCACAGGTTTGAAACTCCTTTAGGTGGGTAATATCTTGTATTGTTTTAAATTCAGGTAGTAGTTTGGTTTTATGAAAATGGTGATCGGTACCAAAGCTCGCCTTGCAGTTCCATTCATCGTCTAAAACAAATAGCGCAAGCTTCTTAATGTTAAGGTTAGAACGTAAAGTAAAATTATAGATTTTATAGAGCGATTCTTCAGGCAAATTGCTATTAATAGCCTGTGTGATCTCAAGCAATGCGTTGAGTTCTAACTCTTTGATCTCAAATTGTTTCCTAACATCCAGCTCTGTCATAATACATCAACTGGTAAATTTATAAATAAAAGGATATTCTTTACGGAATAAAAGCATTAAACAATTACTGCCGCTTGTGTGTTCTTCAATAACGCCTACCCTTCCATTCATATTGTTGAAATTGAGCGCAAATAGCCACCAGTAGGACATAAACCGGATATACTATCTGAAGAACTAAAAAGGACCACCAACTCCACGATATTTTTAAACACCGACAAAAGGATATTAGAACAACTGCTTCCAGTATGAGCTTGATTATCAGTAGTAAGAAATGGTATAAGCTTGTAAAAATGATGGCATTGGACAGCGCCAGAATATTAATACATTGAAATGAAAATATAAAAAGGGCCAGCATAGCGGCATAAAACGACGTATTGAACTTCCATTTTGAAGCCCAACGAATGCGCTGCGAAAAAAAATGTTTCAGCGAGGGTTGGACCTTTGTGCGTACTACTGCGTTTTGATCGGCTAAAAACCTGACTCCATCAGGGTATTTTTTAGAGATCTTTCGCATAAGAAATTCATCATCGCCAGACGCAATCTGGAAATTGCCCTCATACCCTCCTACAGCGACAAAAGCCTCCTTTCTGAAAGCAAGATTGGCGCCATTGCACATAGTGGGATTTTTAAATGCCGCCGTGGAAGCAGCACTTCCAATCAAGCTTGCAAATTCTATCTGCTGCATTTTTGAAAATAGCCCGGCAGCTTCTTCCATTGCCACAGGGCCGAGTAGAAGTATCGTTTTGTCGGTGCTAAAGTACTGTGAGACGGATTCCAGCCAATGAACCGGTGCGTTGCAGTCGCCATCGGTGGTTACTATTACTTCTCCCCTGGAAGCATTAATGGCGGTAGTAATGGCCATCTTTTTACCAGAGCCGGAATTTGTCAGACAGGTGACATCCGCCAAATTAAGTGCTTTAATAAATTCAATTGAATTATCAGTAGAATGGTCATCGACAACTATTACCTCAAAGTTCTTATAGCTTTGAAGGGCAAGGGTTTGCAGAAGTTGTACGATATTATCTCCTTCGTTTCTTACGGGAATTACAACAGAGAGAAATAGACTAGTATTAGCCGATAATTCGACTTTTTCCTCAAAGTTCTTTCGCCACCCTACAAACAAGTAAATAAGGAACAGGTAATAAAGGCTAAAAAAGCATCCTGTAAGGATTATCATAGCTGCAATTTCAATAATTTATTAACGCTGATTATCTTCAAGCCGTGGGAAAAATTGTGAAAGAAAAAATAATCCTAGGTCTTGATCCAGGAACAACAGTAATGGGATATGGGATAATTTCGGTAACGGGGTCAAAACTGAGTCTTTTACAATATGGTGTAATTCACCTTAGTAAGTATGAGGGGCATGAATTAAAACTTAAAAAGATCTTTGACAGAGTACTAAACCTGGTAGATGAGTACCACCCTGATGAAGTGGCATTAGAGGCACCATTTTACGGAAAGAATGTTCAATCAATGTTAAAGCTAGGCCGGGCGCAAGGAGTGGCAATGTCTGCTGCATTGTATCGGGAAGTTCCCATTGTTGAATATGCCCCTAAAAAGGTAAAGCAGTCCGTTACGGGTAATGGTAATGCATCAAAAGAGCAAGTAGCAAAAATGCTTATGACTATGTTGTCAATAAAAGAGCTTCCCAAGCTTTTGGATGCCACTGATGCGCTGGCGGTTGCTGTTTGTCATCATTTTCAGAAGGGGAAGACAACTAAAACAGCAGGGTCGTGGACCTCATTTCTCAAAGAAAACCCGCACAGACTCCAATAAGTTAGAAGTAAACAATATTAAACAGAAAGTGGGTTGTGCTTCATTTTATACTTCTAAATTTTGAATAGTTTTAACCCATCAACATTCTCTATTAACTCGTACAATTTCACATGAAAGCTAAAATTCTAATTCTGGTATTAGGTGATTTAAAACACGATGCCAGAGTTCGAAGGCAAGTAAATGCTCTTAAAGAAGAGTATGACGTTACGATAGCCTGTTTTAGTGCTGAACCATCAGATCAGTACAAGTTTATACAACTCCCTAATAATCCGATTAGTTTAAAGAAAAAAATTCTTTCCTCCGGCTTCCTTCTTGCCGGCTTTTATAGTGTTGCCTACAAAATACTTTATGACTACGATCATGTTTTGAAGTCACAGTTAAAAGGAAAATCTTTCGATATGGTGATAGCGAATGATGTGGAGACTTTGCCCCTTGCATTTGCCATTAATAACAGACGTGTTTTGTTTGATGCACACGAATATGCTCCCCGACATTTTGAAGACCGGATTTTATGGAGAATATTTTTTCAAGGATTCAATAATTGGCTATGCAGAAAGTATATTCCACAAACAGCAGCTATGACAACTGTTGGAAAGGGACTTGCGGAAGAGTATGAGAAAAATTTTAGTGTACGGCCAATTGTAATAACCAACGCGAATAATTATTCGGACATACTACCTTCTAAAATTGAAGGTCGCAAAATTAAATTAGTTCATCATGGAATTGCAAATCGATCAAGAAGACTGCATTTGATGATAGAAATGATGGACCATTTAGATAACCGGTTTTCACTAGACTTCTTTCTATTAACGCCCCGATTAGCATCTAACAAAACAGTTGCATATTTGGAGGAACTAAAAAACAAGGCTAGTTTAACATCAAGGGTAAGGATACTTCCACCTGTTACAGGAACTGAATTAGTTAAGACATTAAACAACTACGACATAGGAATATTTCTCTTGCCCCCTGTTAATTTCAATTACAAAAACGCTCTCCCAAATAAGCTCTTCGATTTTATTCAAGCCAGGCTTGCAATAGCTATTGGTCCTACCCCAGAAATGGCTCACATTGTAAAAGAGTTTCAAAACGGAGTTGTTGCTGAGGATTTCAGTCCAGTGAGTTTGGCTCAAGTAATTAACAAACTAACTATTTCAGAAATTGAAACCTTTAAAGAAAACTCTGCAAAAGCAGCAAAGGTGTTTAACGCAGAGAATAATGCTGCCATCTTAAGAGATGTAGTATCAAACGTCTTGTCAAAATAGCTACTTAATGTTTAAAGACATCATGATACACATGTTCAATTCTCTCTAAAAAAGATGACTCTGCGTAGTTTTTAAAAACATATTTCTGTATCATACTTCTATCAAATTCATGATACTTCGTTAACATATTTTCAATTGCAGTGCGAAGTGAAGAAACATCTTTAGGATCACACAAAATACCGTTCTCATCATTAACGAAATCTTCGGGCCCACCGCATTTGGTTGAAACTACCGGTAACCCTGAGGCCATTGCCTCAACTAAGGCAACACAGAAAGTCTCGTAACGGCTTGAACAGACAAAGAAGTCAAGGTTAGACATAAAAGACGGAACATCCTGGTAAGGAACGAAACCAAAGAATATGCATTTATCCTCCAGCCCAAGTTCAACTGCTTTAATTCTAAATGTGTTTTCTAGTTTTCCCGAACCACCAATATAAAGCCTAAAATCTTTACGAATGTCTTGTAGCGCTTCAAGCAAAATATCTAACCCTTTAACATTCGTATTCATTCCCCCGAGAAAGCCGATATGAGGAATAGAATTTTTTCTTTTTTCTACACTTACAAATCTTTTAATATTAATGACATTGGGGATAACTACTATGTTAGTATAATTTGGAATTACTGATTTTACTTTTGATGCAAGGTAGTTACTGACGGTTATTATTGCTTTGGCCCTCTTCATTCCAAATAATGTGAGCTGCTTATGAAAGAAGCTTCTAAAGTTGTTAATAGGCAATGTATGTTCATTAAAAACATACGGAACTTTAAAATATTTACTTATTACCCAACCCAATATGCTTCCTGGATAACCAATAGAAGCTTGGATTATGTCCGGCTTAGCTCCTTTACAAATTTCAATTGCAACTTTACAAGTTATTAAAAAATAAATGAGTTGATTGATGACCGGAAGTGATCTGTAAACTATAAGACGATGCTCACTGAGATTATCACTTTTAGAGTGGGATAATTCATAGGAAGAAATGGCGAATTTTGAGTAATCAATTTTGGAGGAGAGAACCATTACCAGATGCTTTTTTGCGAGCGCCTGCGCTTGAGTTTGTATGAATGCTCCACTGTTTCCAGAAAGGCGATCAGGATACCATGGTGTTATGAATAGAATTTTCATTGGGTATAAATAATATATTACCAAATAAAGGCATCGACTCACATTTTGATATCTTACCTCGCCTTTCTATTGAATAAGATTGATAGTTTAACTCTTTGAAAAAGATATGAATATCTTCAATCGTGTATCCCGCAGCTTCATAGGTCTTTTGATTCAACTCTAGCATTACAATCGGTCTAAATTTTTTAATCGTGTTGAGGCCGCCACGCAACGCCATCAATTCGGCTCCTTCAATGTCTATTTTAATGAAATCCACACGATTTTGATTAACCAGCGCGTCGTCCATTCTTTTTAATTCAACCTCAATTTTTTGCTTAATCACACGTTCTCCTGGGTAAATTGTCGCCAACCCTTCATGGGTATCTTCCACCTCATAAATTGCAAGTCGCTTATTCTCATCAGATAATCCACAGTCATAAACAATTGCATTTTTAAAACCATTCAATTCAATGTTCTCTAAAAGAAATTTTCTGATAGAAGGTAATGGCTCAAAAGAAAGAACTCGTCCGTTAGCTAATCTTTTACAACAAAAGAGTGTATATTCACCAAGGTTAGCACCTACATCAATGAATACCATATCAGGCATTAGATATTTGTGAAGAAATAGTAATTCTTTATATTCATGAAAACCTGTCCAGTAAATGGCACACCCCATGGTTCGATTAATATCTATTTTCAACTTAATGTTGGAGTCAAAATTTTCTATCAAGGTTATATTACTACCCGAAGAAAGAGCTGCACGTTTTCTTCTGTAAAAGAAGCCTGAAAATGCAAAAGGAATTTTAAGTATCTTCTCTACCAATAGATTATCCGTACCTATAAGTTTTGAATTTAAAGTCCGAAAAAACCTAGCAAGACTTTTTTCCATAATTATTTAAATATTTTTGTAGTATAAATTGTCGCGATCTCTCTTCTAAATATCCAAATCAATAACACCAAACTGACAAGAACATAAAGGACGTGTAACATTAACGAAAATTTTTCTCCAAAAGTGGGTTCAAGTATTAGAATGAGTACTGCAATTAACAAGGGAGCGAAGATAATCTTGAAGAAATTAAATTTGAATTTAAATCGACTTCTTCCATCGAAGTATATCAGAAAGATCTCCACTACAAAAGCAATTAGGCTTGAGAAAATTACCCCATAGAGTTCAAAGTTTTTGACAAGAAGTACAATTAGTATGGCTTTTACCGATGACACTATCGTATAAATAACGGGAAGGGTTTTTGTGTACTTTAAAGCTCCAAAGGGGATGCCGAAATACAACCTTATTGACCTAAATAAATAAATTATGGATGCGTAGCTTATATACGGAATTGCCTCCAAGTATTCCTTCTTCTTAACAAATAGCTTCAGTAGAATAGGGAAAAATAAAATACTACCTGTCACTAATATGATTGTTATTCCTGTGAGGCCGTAATAGTAACGGTTTATTTCTAATGATGACTGCTTTACTTGTTGACTAATTACATTGGCCACTACTTTTGGGAAAAACGAATTATTTAAGCCATTTAACACGAATTCTATAACAATTAAACAACTGAGTACAAACCCATATATACCAACTAATGACAATGGAAGAAAAAGAGACACCAGAATTCTGTCAAAGTAATTCATAGTCCATTGCAGCATCTGGTAGATCATGGAGTAGAAATTAAACGAAAATGATTCTTTAATAACGCCGTAATTAAATTGAATACCATATAGGTTGACTATCCGGAGAAAGGCCCATCCTGCAACGAGTAAAGCTGCAAGTAATCGGCCCGCAATAGGACCAATAAGTGACTTAGGAAAGAAAAAAAAGCCCAGGACAGTGAGGACAGATATCAATAGGAAAAAGAAAAGGTTTGACCAGAAATAAACCTGAGATTGTTGCTGGGTTTGGACAAAGCTACTATGAACTTTTAGAATTGCCTGGAGCACTCCAGTAACTAAAGCTAATATTCCATAAGGATAAAATGAGAAGGGCTGGTCTCGAAAAATTAATCTAAAAACAGCATCACCTACAACTAAGAGTAGCGCTCCTAAAATAGTGCCATTGATAAGAATAAAAGTAAATGCTGAACTTACAAATCGTTTTAATAGTGCCTTATTATTCTTGTATTCGTGATAATGAATATAGATAGACGTATCAAAACTAAAAGAAACAATTATCTGAATTATTAAGGCAAGTGCTAAATAAATGGAAAGTATTCCAAAGTTTGATGTAGAAAGATTTCGGACATAAAACGGCAGCAAAATAATAGCACTTGCTGTGGGCAAAGTGCCTGAAATTGTATAAACTACTGAATTTTTAATAAAATTCTTACTTATCATCCTGAAGCAGTACAAATAAAGTAATTTAAAAATCAATAAATTTAAAATTTACTTTTTTTTAAAGCTCGTTGAATGAACTGGTACAAAAAGTCGGCTTTAGTTCTCACCTATCTCCTACTTAGTGCTCAATTTCTGTTTGCCCAGTCATTCTCTTTCTATAATTATACTACCCTTGATGGATTACCGAGTAACGAAATCTATGATATTTATCGGGATCGCAGAGGCTTCCTTTGGTTCGCCACCGACAATGGGGTGGTAAAATTTGACGGGAAAGAGATGCAAACGCTCCATGTAAAAGATGGACTTCCTGACCCTGTTATTTTTAGTTTTTTCGAGGATGAGAAACAACGCATTTGGTTTCGATCATACTCCGGGAAACTTTCCTATTATGAAAAAGGAAAGATCAAAATATATAAGTATAATGATAAGCTATTAAAATCCAGCAGTTACGGCGGTCTACTATCGTTTATTTACGATGCAAAAAAAGAAGAACTTCATTTTAGTATCCGGCATTACAAGGGAAAGATTGACAGTCTTGGTAATGTTTCATCTCGTGAAATTGATCTTCAATCAACCATCTACTACTCTAGAATAAATAACCAATATCTAATTACCCTATCAAAAAACAACACCAAGTTTTATCAAAATATTGCAATCAATAATAAAAGCTATCCAATCTCACTTTCTGACACATCAAATTCAAATCTAGTCAAGTGCATAATAGAGTGGAAAGGCAAAACTTATCTATCGACATTTAATGATTTATTCGAATATGACGGAAATACGGTGAAACGTGTTTTACAAGGTCAGAGTGGCATTATTAGCCTTTCGATTGATAAGCAAGACAGGTTGTGGGTAGGTCGATTAGTCGGTGGCGTTGAATGCTTTTACTCGAATGATTTTAACCGTTCCTGGGCTCCTACTATTTTTTCAGGTTTATCAGTTACCAAAATTGTGCAAGGCACATCAGGAGATATTTGGGGTAGCACGTTAGAAAATGGTATTTACAATATACCTAATGTTAACATTCAAAATTATAACTTAAACATCTCAAAGGTAAAATCGCTTACTTATTCTAAAGACAGGATTTTTATTGGTGATCAGAAAGGAGGATTGGCTGTATATGATACAAAAACTAGAAAAGTTATAAAATTAATTTCAATGGGTTCAACGATAATGTCGCTCTTTAGAGATGGTAAAAACAACCTTTGGGTGTCAGACCTTAATAAGATTTACAGATTTGATAACGATTTAAATATCACTAAATCCTACGAGAACAATAATGCCACTGACTTTTTTGAAGATACCGAAGGATTAGTATGGGCTTGCGGAGGTTTAAGAGTAAACAAATTTGATGTTGAAGGAAGGGAACACAGAAATATCGTTTTGGATATGTATAGATCGATATTAACAAAAGATTCATCAATATATTTAGGCGGGAGAACTGGTCTTACAGTACTAGATAAAGCACTACAACACAAAAAGAAAATAAAAGAGTTTAATGATTATAAGATCTCAGATCTCATACAACTTAATGACTCAACTATTCTTTTAGCAACAATTGGAAACGGATTTATATTATTTAATAGTAAAACCTACAATTATACCCAATATAACTCCAATAGTAAATTTATAGCTGACAACATCCATGCGACTCTTATCAAAGATTCACTTCTTTGGCTAGGAACAGAAAAAGGACTTGCTGTTACATCAATACCTTCATTAATAGAAAACAAACCAGATTTTAAATATCTAGGCAAAAAAAGTGGGCTAATAAGCAATACGATCAACTATATCGCAGAAGGATATAAATCAATCTGGGCCTTTTCAACAAATGGTTTTTCTGTTATTCCCGATTCTCTTTTTAATAAGCGTACCGTGAGACCAATCTTCTATTTAAATGAAATAAGGATTAACAATAGAGAAATTACCACGCATAACTTAAAAGATTTAGCTCACGACCAAAACGATATCACTATCAGTTACCATTGTATTTACTACAACAATGAAAATCTCTTTCTAAGATACAGGATTAAGGAAAACGACAACTGGATTCCTACTTCCAATCGAAAAATTGAGCTTTCCTCTATGGCGCCTAACAATTACATCCTGAGGTTAGAATACTCAATTGACAATATCAATTGGCATCAAGCCTTAGAACCAATTTCCTGCACAATTAATCCTCCGTGGTGGCAACAATGGTATAGTATTGTTTCAGCTATTATAATCTTGTCAATTTTAAGTTACATCTACTTTCGACATCAACTCTCAATATATAACCAAAAGAATAAGTTATTAAAAATTATTAATGACCATCAACAGAAGCTCATTCAGTCGGAAATTGTTACGCTGGAACGCGAGCGAAACAGAATTGCAAAAGAACTGCATGATGGCGTTGGGACTAATTTAACCGCTATTAAGCTTATGGTAAATCAGTTGCTTAATAACCACAATGACCCAATGACAAATGAAGTTGAAGACCAATTTCAGATTGCAATAAGGGAGATAAAAGATATTATTTATGGACTTACTCCACCGACGTTGGAACGTTATGGATTATTCGCCGGCTTGAAAAATTACATAAGTAAATTAAGCGGAAATATACCCATTAATATAGCTTTAAAGACGTATGGCGAGGAGTCAAATAAATACGAACTAAACATTATTATCTTCAGAATTATTCAAGAGCTAATAGCAAATTCCATTAAGCACTCTCAAGGTAAAGAGATTACCATACACATTAATTCATTTAAGGATATTATTAACATCATATATGAAGACGATGGCGTTGGTTTTTCATACAACCCAGTTCAACATGGATTAGGATTAGACAATATTGAGTCAAGAATAAGGTCTGTAAACGGATCTTTAAAGTTTGAGTCAGGAAAATTTGGAACGTCTTATAACATTGACATACCACTAGAGTCTGAGCCAAAGGAAGGAGAAGAACCTAATATTTTATTATAAAAAGAATAGTTTTAATTAAAACTGCTTACGTTTCTTACCAACAAAAGTATACTCCTTTAGTACTAGGCGAGCCAAAAATAGTTAGAAAAAGAAGTCGAAAATAGAACGAAGCAAGTATAATCACACATCTCTTGATGGCTTTATTAGATGGAATTTATGTAATGCATTGCAAAATAAAAAATTAATTATTGAAATTGAACCTCCTTATAATTGTTGTATACCCTTGGATAGTGTAGCCATAAAGAACGACTTGATCAGGACTTTCATCGCTGATGATCATAAATTATTTTGCGACGGGCTGGAACGAGTTCTGGCGGACTCCGGGAAGTTTAAGATCGTAGGTAAGTTTAACAACGGGCAATCGTTGTTGGAGCGCTTAGATGATGATAGCGCAGATCTTTTGATTATAGACATTGAAATGCCGGGACTAAACGGCTTTGATACGATTAAGCGAATCAGGTTATCTAATTCCGTGTTAAAAATAGTAATTCTCAGTATGCACGAAGAGGCTGTTTTTATCAATGAGGCAATATCGTTGGGAGCCAACGCTTACTTAAGTAAGAGCATGGAGAGTGCGCAGTTAATTGAATCATTGAAACAAACCTGTGAAGGAAAAAGAATATTTCCATCTACCTCTAGTGTGGCTCCGAAAATTGATTCTCCCTTTTCTGAAAGGGAGCAAGAAATACTTAGATTAATTGCTTCAGGAAAAACGAGCGAGCAAATAGCAGAGAAATTGTGCATTTCCCATTTAACCGTAAAAGCTCACAGAAGAAACATGATGCGCAAGCTTAATGTTAATAATACTGCAGAACTTATAAGCAAGTCGCTTGAAATGGGATTCTTATTTAATGCTTTTTAGTTCAAGAATTTTCGAGAGCTGACTTGTAAGATTTTTTCGAGAATACTGATTATCCACGGGCTTATCAATGTTATGACCATTACTACCCCAAGCAATAAAAGTTTTTATAATATAATTCTCTATCTCGGAAATACTCGTCTCATCAACCATTACTCCTGCAGATGTTGTCTTCAGTAGATCAGCAGCATTTCCGTGTTCAGGGCCAACTCCCAATACAGGAAGGCCCGTTGCCAGATATTCAAAAAGTTTCCCTGGCATGTATCCCTCAGCGTTTTTATATCCCGAGAGAATTAATAATAAAAGGGAAGAGGAAGCATAGACTCGGACTAATTCTTTATGAGGAATTGAGGGAACAAAAGATGTCACAGAAGACAAGGTTTTATTTTGTTCAACAAAACTTTTAAAATCAGAATGAACTTCACCTACAAAATCTATTCTTACTTTGGATGCAAAGTCTTTATTTTCCTTAATGAGCTTGAAAATAACGTTCATTAAAGGACGTGGATTACATTTCTCGTTTATTACTCCTACATGGCAAATCGTAAAGTTATCCTTTACTTCATGTTTTAATCCTTTAAAATCATCTTCATCAAATCCATTGGTTAAAAGTTGAACTTTCCTTTTTGCTAGTTTTTCAAAATGACTAACATAGAAAGGTGTAATTGTGGTAATAACATCTGCCAGCGTCAGCACCTTTTTCTCCATTTTTCGATGTAGGGATCTGGCTAAGGAAGTAACACGTAGGCTGTCAAGCAGGCCCCACTCACTCCAAGGGTCTCTGAAATCGGCAATCCATTTTAATGCAGGATTCCGCTTCTTTAACTCATACCCAATAAGATGCATGCTATGAGGCGGCCCTGTTGTAATTATTATGTCGATTTTTTTTTCGCGCAGAAAAGATTCAAGAAATTTTACAGAAGGCTTAATCCAAAACCTACGCGGATCTGGGATAAGCATGTTACCTCTAATCCACGTGCTTACTTTATTGAAAAGAGAATCATTGTTAATGTTAATTATTGAATTTGCTTTTTCTTTCTTTTTATTTCCGAATAAAGCACCCAATTTAAAGAACGCCTCGTACGGTTCCCATATAGGAAAATGAATAACCTCTGCCTCTTTAGGCACATCCCTTAACAATGACTCATCTTTGAGATTAAACGATGGATTTTTGGGGGTAAAAACATAAGGTTGCCAGCCAAACTGGGGTAGATACTTAACAAATTTAAGCCAGCGTTGTACGCCACTTCCTGCTGACGGAGGCCAATAGTAGGTGACAATCAGTACTTTCTTATTCACTATGCAAAAGTAATTTTAATTAAATGAATCAGAAGAAGTTTTGTTTTCTACAAAGCGAATAATTGTATCTACATCATTCGGGTTAAACCATTCAATGGCATTATCACGTTTAAACCACGTAAGTTGTCTTTTAGCATACCTTCTCGAGTTTCTCTTTAACAATCTCACTGCCTCTGCATAATCATAATTATTATCCAGGTACTCAAAAACCTCCTGATAGCCAACTGTCTGCAAAGCATTTTTCTCCTTGAAATTATAAAGGGCTTTAGCCTCTTCAAAAAGTCCGTTTTCTATCATAATGTCCATACGTTCATCTATTCGGCGATATAGTTCCTCTCTTGGAAGCTCCAGCCCGATTTTAACGATGTTGAAATTGTGCTGAAGCGTTTTCTTTTGCTGAAAAGATCTTATAGACTTGCCTGTTGCCAGAAAAACTTCAAGCGCCCGAATAATGCGATGAGGGTTTTGTTTATCAATAAGCGCGTAGTATTCAGGGTCCAACTCCTCCAACTTGGCCTGAAGCCAGCTTATGCCGTGATTTTTATAGTTCTCTGTTAATTCATCCCGGACAGACCCTGGCACTTCAGGAATATCGTCAAATCCCTCACAAACTGCCTTTATGTATAAACCTGATCCTCCGCAAAGTATAACTCTATTTCTCTCTCTAAATAACTCTTCCAACAGCTTAAGCACATCTTCGCCAAAGCGGGCTGCGTCGTAATCAGCCGTTATGCTATGGCTATCAATAAAATAATGCCGGATGGCTTTCAGTTCAGAGGCAGAGGGCTTTGCAGTTCCTATCGACATTTCTCTAAAAATTTGCCTGGAGTCGGCAGAAATAATTTCAGTATTGAATTGTCTGGCCAGCTGAATAGCCACTGCTGTTTTTCCAACTGCCGTTGGCCCCGCAACTACTATTAAATGTTTATTGTCTTTCAAACTGATCGAAATAGCAAGCCCCTTAAGGTCTTTGAAATTTATTTTTGGCCTTAAATTAAGCTAAATATGCTATCTTTGTTTAACATTCTACAACCACTATGATCAAATACACATCACAGTTCTTACTTAAAATTGAGGACATGCTTGCAGAATCAGATTATACCTTAAGATATGAAAAAGGCAATTTCAAAGCTGGGTATTGTGTATTGAAAGAACAAAAGATAATGATTGTAAATAAGTTCTATACTACTGAAGGTAAGATAAACGCTTTGCTTGATATCCTTAAAACTGTAACGCTTGAAACAACCAAGTTCTCTGAGAAAAACCTGAAGCTTTATCAGGAGTTTCAAGAACTTTTCAAACAATCAGCAGCAGCTTAATAGATGAAAGTAACCTTTCTGGGCACCGGTACTTCTCAAGGTGTGCCTGTGATTGGCTGCACGTGCGAGGTTTGTCAATCATTAGACTATCGGGATAAGCGACTAAGAACATCCATTCATTTAGATATTGATAGTCACAGCTTTGTAGTTGATACTGGGCCAGACTTCCGACAGCAGATGTTGCGAGAAAGAATCAAACGTATTGACGCTGTTTTATTTACACACGCTCACCGCGATCACACAGCGGGTTTAGATGATGTTCGGGCATACAACTTTATGCAGCAAATGGACATGCCGGTCTATGGAACCGCCCCTGTACTGGAGCAATTGCAGGTTGAATATGCCTATGCCTTTACAAAGGATTATTATCCTGGAATTCCAAGACTTACCCTTAACCAAATTGATTCAAGCAACTTTTTCATCAATGGGTTTGAAATAACTCCCCTGCCTTTAATGCACTATAAGTTGCCCATCTTAGGTTTTCGTTTTAAAGATTTCAGCTATATAACGGATGCTAATTTCATTCCTGAAGAAACACTTCTTAAACTATCAGGAACAAAAACTTTGGTAATAAATGCATTGCAACGTGAGCGCCATATCTCACACTTCAACTTGGAGCAGGCATTGACGATGGTAGAGCTGATTAAACCCGAAAACGCCTACTTTACACATATTAGTCATAAGCTGGGGCTGCACGCTGATATAACTAAAGAATTACCTGACAATATTTCCCTTGCTTTTGATGGATTGCAGATTTATTGTTAGTTCGAATAAATCTTTGACCTCAGACATAAAGCGTGCATAACAATTATCACTTTCTTAATTATCTCAGCGGGGAGCTGGACAACAAACTAAACGGCACAGTTATCTCCCAATGCTTTAGTCAAAGCAGAGATGAACTTGTAATTCAATTCGAAACTCTCAACAATCCCTTCTTTATAAAAGCAAGCCTTGTTCCTACGTTTACTTGTCTTTCGTTTCCAAAGGAATTTTACAGAGCAAAAAAAAACAGCATAGATCTTTTTAACCCTATCATCGGTTTAAAAGTAAAAAGTGTATATCAATTCCGTAATGAAAGAAGCTTTTTATTGAATTTGACGCATGATTTCTCCCTGCTATTCAAAATGCATGGAAATCGCTCAAATATTATATTGTTTGAAAAAGAAGAAGTTTCAGAATTATTTAAGAAAAATATTCCGTTGGATCAGCAGATTAAACTGACTTTCCTCGATCGCGACATTGACTGGAGCTATGAAACCTTTGTTAAACATCACGAAAATCCTGAAAAGCTTTATTTTACATTTGGAAAACTGATATGGCAATATCTGGAGTCGTTAGAGTTTCAAAACAAGCATGTTGAACAGAAATGGGAGTTGATTTGCGATATAAGAAAAGCATTTGATGCAGGCAGATTTTATATTACAACCTGGAAGGGAGCTACTGTACTATCTCTGCTAAAGATAGGAACAATACAACAGGAGTTCTCAGAACCAATAAAAGCTATTAGTGAGTTTTATTACACATTCACACAGGTTTATGTTCTTCAACAAGAGAAAGGCAAGCTTACCTCCACAATTAACTCAAGAATACAAAGCTCTCGCAACTACATCAAGAAATCATTTGCCAAACTAGAAGAACTAACAAAGGAGGATAATTACAAGAACTGGGCAGACATAGTCATGGCAAATTTACATGTTATACAGCCGGGAATTGAAAAAGTAAAGTTGCATGACTTTTACAACAACAATGAGCTTGTAGAGATAAAACTAAAAAAGGATCTGAACGCGCAGAAGAATGCAGAGCTGTTTTATAAGAAGTCCAAAAATCAAAACATTGAATTGACGTTCTTAAAGGAAGCCATTCAGAAAAAAGAGAAAGATATTCAGGAATTAGAAACTCAGCTTTGTACAATAGAGCAGTTCAACGATTTAAAAGCCTTCAGACAATTTGCTTCTGCTATAAAAACTGATAATAGTGATATATCTGAGGAGAGACACTTGCCATATCATGAATTTCTTTTTGGCGGATATAGAATATGGGTAGGTAAAAATGCTCAGGCAAATGATGAACTCACACAAAGACTCTCCTTTAAGGAAGACCTTTGGCTACACGCTAAGGATGTCACCGGTTCTCATGTCTTAATTAAGTATCAGGCAGGAAAGAATTTTCCGAAAGACGTTATTGAACGCGCCGCACAACTCGCTGCCTATAACTCTAAGCGGAGAAATGAAACACTTTGCCCAGTGATTGTAACACCTAAAAAATTTGTAAGGAAGAAAAAGGGCGATCCTGCCGGTGCTGTTGTTATTGAACGGGAAGATATTATTATGGTTGAGCCTAAGCTCTGAATTTAAAAAGCTCACCCGGCCATGGCTGGAGAACTCCCGTTAAATTATGTCTTCTTAGATTCGATAGTGGAGATACTGTGTAGCACTAATCATGATTCTGTGATATTTCACTGTAGATTCAATTATTCTTCAACAAAATTGCCTTTTTCGCAAGGTTGACAGAACAATCAAAGAAGAATGACAGAAGCAACACTGATCGTACACTGTAACTCATTAGGCCTTTGACTGACTAGTCCAGCAAAACGTAAAGTCAAAATCAAAAAAAAGCAAGGCCAACGCCTTGCTTTAGATAAGTTCAGAATGATACCTGAGACAATGTTACTTTACAAAATTAACTTTTAAAGTATTTGTTCTCGATCTTTCATGGATTGGCATGCTTGCAAGGATGATGAATATATCACCACTCTTTACATGTCCATCTTTTTTCAGGATTGCTTCAACATCGGCAATGGTTTCGTCTGTTGAAATTGTCTTATCGTAATAATATGCTGTAGTTCCCCAAACAAGATTCATTCTTGTAAGAAGGGGCTTGTTTGCAGTGAATACAAATATGTCTGCGTTTGGTCTATACGCTGCTGAGTGAAAAGCTGTATATCCGGATTGCGTCATTCCGACGATTGCTTTTGCACCAATATCTTTTGCCAGTTTACAAGCCGCCAGAACGAATGCATCGTGAACGTGGGTAGGTGATTCTCTGTTAAGCTCTTTAAAGCGGAAGTACATTCCAGGATTCTTTTCAACGGAAGCAATAGTTCTTACCATACTTCTTATTACCTCAATCGGATATTTACCTGCAGCCGTTTCTGCTGAAAGCATTACTGCGTCGGCACCATCCATAACAGCATTTGCTACGTCATTCGTTTCTGCACGTGTAGGACGAGGGTTTTCGATCATGCTTTCCATCATCTGGGTGGCAACGATAACTGGTTTTCCGGCACGGTTACATTTTTCTACCAACATCTTTTGTACCATTGGTACTTCTTCTAACCAGATCTCTACTCCTAAATCACCACGAGCCACCATAACTGCATCGGTCGCAGCAATAATTTCATCAATATTACTTAACGCTTCAGGCTTTTCAATTTTAGCTACAATTTTAGATTGTGAGTTATTAGAATCTATTATCTTTCTTAACTCATGAATATCATCTGCCTTTCTTACAAATGACAAGGCAATCCAATCAACATCGTTCTTCAAACCGAACTCAAGATCTTTCAGGTCTTTTTCGGTAAGAGATGGAGCAGTTACTTTAGTAAAAGGTAAGTTGATACCCTTTCTTGACTTCAATGGTCCACCATAAACAACTTCAGTAACTACGTCTATTCCTTTTACGCTCTTTACTTTAAGTTCAATTTTGCCATCGTCAACAAGAATCATATCGCCTATGTTAACATCATTGGGCAATAATGTATAAGATGTGCTTACGATCTGTGCATTTCCGAGAAGCTGTTTGGTAGTAATCGTTAACTCCTGCCCTCTTTCAATTACTGTATCGGGCTGAACTTCCTGCACCCTGATTTTAGGGCCTTGAAGATCTTGTAATAAAGATACGCGGCATCCAAGTTCTTCATTTAGTTCTCTTACCGCTTTTATAACTTTTAGATGATCTTCGTGTGAGCCATGAGAAAAGTTTAATCGGAAAACATCAACTCCTTCTTGAATAAGGTTACGGAGCATGTCTTTAGAATTTGATGCAGGGCCAACGGTGGCAACAATCTTTGTTTTGTTGAACGATACTTTATCAAACATATTGGTTTATGGTAATTCTTGATAACTGACAATTAATATTAAGTGGTGCCATGCTTAGAAAATGAAATTCGATTTAGACTTAAGCCCTTCTACTTCAATAGGATTCACCAGCTGTATAGATGGAATAGTTCGGATCAAATCGATAAGTTTTTCCTGCGTGTACTGTTCTTCCATGGCTGCCAAAATTATAAAATCAAAATGAGGAAATTCAGGGATTAGGAAATACTTTCCAATATCTTGTTCATTTGGTTTGTTTTTAAACAGTTTCAAACGATTGAGAGGGGTCTCGTAAGCATAAAAAGAAAATGATTTTTCTTCATTATTCTTGAAACCGACGAGTAAATCCGGCTGCTTAACTAAGGTTATTGCTAAAGCGTGATTTAGGTCCCAGGCAAGTTTATATCCTTTGGCTGCAGAACTGACGCCTAACAGCAAAAAGTTAAATTCATATTCTATCAGCAGCTTGCTTTTCTTCATTTCCGCTTTAAAAACACAGGTTTTGACAAGAATCTGACAAGATCAAAAAAGTTTGACAATATTGCAGTAAATCTCTTTCTTTGCACAGATTTTTAAATCACTAAACCGAAAAAACATGTCTGAAATCGCACAAAAAGTAAAACAGATAATCATCGAGAAACTCGGTGTAGAAGAATCTGAAGTTACTCCTGAGGCTAGCTTTACAAACGATCTTGGAGCGGATTCGCTCGACACAGTAGAACTTATTATGGAGTTCGAAAAAGAATTCAATATTTCTATTCCTGATGACCAGGCAGAAAACATCTCTACAGTTGGCCAAGCCATCTCTTACCTGGAACAAAACGTTAAGAAATAATTGACCACGCCTTTCTACAACCACATCTTTAAATCATGACATTGAAGCGAGTAGTCGTTACGGGACTTGGTGCACTCACACCGATTGGCAATACTTTTCCGGAATTTTGGGATGGACTAAAAAATGGTAAGAGCGGAGCTGCCCCTATTACGCGCTTTGATGCTTCTAAATACAAAACCAAGTTTGCCTGCGAGGTAAAAAACTTCGATGTCGGCAATTACATGGATCGTAAAGAGGCTCGTAAAATGGATCCCTTTACTCAATATGCAATGGTGGCGGTTGATGAAGCTATAAAAGATTCAAACCTCCCGCTGACTGATCTTAACCCAAATCGCGTTGGCGTTATTTGGGGATCAGGTATCGGGGGGTTATTAACTTTTCAGGAAGAGGTTAAGTCTTATGCAAAAGGAGATGGCACACCTCGTTTTAATCCCTTTTTCATTCCTAAAATGATTCCTGACCTTAGTGCGGGCCATATCTCTATAAAGTATGGTTTCAGAGGCCCAAACTATGTAACGGTGTCGGCATGTGCTTCATCTACAAATGCACTTTATGATGCCTTCACTTTTTTAAGACTGGGAAAAGCTGATATTATAATTTCTGGCGGGTCTGAAGCTGCAGTTTGTGAGGCAGGTGTTGGTGGCTTTAATGCGCTTAAAGCTTTATCAGAAAGAAACGATTCACCCGAATCTGCATCACGCCCTTATGACAAGGATAGGGATGGATTTGTTTTAGGTGAAGGTGCAGGTGCTCTTGTGCTTGAAGAATATGAGCACGCAAAAAGACGTGGTGCTAAAATCTATGCTGAGATTTTAGGTGGCGGAATGTCATCAGACGCCTATCATATTACAGCTCCTCACCCTGAAGGCGCCGGAATAATTCAGGTAATGTACAATGCATTGGAAGATGCAGGTATTCAAGCTGAGGAAATAGATTATATCAATA
Organism: Chryseosolibacter indicum; assembly: GCF_018598585.1. GTDB lineage: Bacteria > Bacteroidota > Bacteroidia > Cytophagales > Cyclobacteriaceae > Chryseosolibacter > Chryseosolibacter indicus. The sequence goes on along the minus strand of NZ_JAHESD010000057.1, from coordinate 12,824 downwards.
CACATGGAACTTCTACTCCGCTAGGAGATATAGGAGAAATTAAAGCAATCCAGAAAGTATTTGGTGATCATGCCTACAAACTTAACATAAGCTCCACTAAATCTATGACTGGCCATTTGCTTGGAGCTGCCGGTGCGATTGAAAGCATTGCCTGTTTATTAGCGATTAATGAATCTATCATACCCCCTACCATTAATCACTTCTCCGATGATCCGGAGCTCGATTCAAAATTGAACATGACCTTTAACAAAGCACAGAAAAGAGAGGTTAATGTAGCTCTAAGTAACACCTTTGGTTTTGGAGGACATAACTTCTCCGTAATTTTCAAAAAGCTAAAGGACTGATCTGTTCATTCTTGATTTAGTGAATATTGCTAAATTAGCTTCAATAAATAATTGATGTAAGTCACTTGGTTTGGAGAATCCTTAAGATACCTAAAAGCAAAACTGTTCATGATCAGAAACTGATCAGGGCAATTCAGAACATTGCAGGATTTACACCCTCTAACCTTGCACTATATAAGCTTGCCACTGTTCATAGTTCTGTAGCCAAAGAAACTGAACAGGGTTTTAAAGAATCGAATGAACGCCTAGAATACCTGGGCGATGCGATTCTTGGAGCCGCTGTTGCCGATTTCTTATTTAAAAAATTCCCATTTAAACCAGAAGGATTTCTCACGGAGATCAGATCAAGGATAGTTAACAGAGAAGCCCTTAATCAACTCGCCAAGAAAATTGGCGTGGCCAACATCGTTCAGTTCGACAATAAGAATGCACATCTGCAACAGGTTATCCTGGGCAATACATTGGAAGCAATAGTTGGCGCCATATACCTTGATAAAGGATATTTAAGAACAAGGAAATTTGTTATAGACAAGCTTATAGCCCCCAATTATGACCTTGAAGAGTTGGTTAACTCCAACTCCAATTTTAAGAGTAAGATAATAGAATGGGCGCAACGGGAAGGAAAAGAAGTAAAATTCGAAATTGTAGATGTTAAAAAGGCTAAAAACCATAAAGAGTTTACTGCGCAGGTAGTGGTTGACAGCCAGGCCATGGGTACCGGATATGGTAACAGCAAGAAAAAAGCCGAGCAGGATGCAGCTTTTAAAACATGTGAACTATTGAATCTTCTTACAGCCTGACCTACAGGAATGATCTTTGAATGGGATTTGTTACAATTGCACAACATTTAAAAATCCCTTTTCTCATCAATGAAAATTGCAGGAGCTACACTTAATCAGATTCCTCTCGATTGGAAAAATAATATTTCTAATATCCTAGAAGCCATTGAGGAGGCAAAAAAACAAAAGGTGAAAATTGTTTGCTTACCCGAACTTTGCCTTACCGGTTATGGCTGTGAAGACCTGTTCCTTAGTCATTGGGTTTCTGAAAACGCCTTACAGCATATATTTGAAATCAAAGAATACTGTGACGACATAATAGCTGTTATAGGCTTGCCTGTAATTGTAGATGGATTTATTTATAACGGCGCTTGTGTAATAAACAATAGAAAAATCATCGGTATTTCCCTTAAACAGAACCTCGCAAAAGATGGGGTGCATTATGAGCCAAGATGGTTTGAAGCATGGCCTGCAGGAGTTATTTCAACCATATCTTATGACAATGAAGTAATTGAAGTTGGAGATATTATCTATGAAACCGATGGTATTAAGTTCGGTTTTGAAATTTGTGAAGATGCATGGAGAAAAGACAAGAGACCAGGGTACAGTCTATGTCACCGAGGCGTTAACTTAATCCTAAACCCAAGTGCAAGCCACTTTGCCATGGGGAAGAGTGAGCTTCGTGAGCATGAAGTTGTAATAGAAGGTTCTCAGAAGTTTAATTGCGTTTATCTTTTTGTTAATCATCTTGGCAATGAAGCAGGCAGGATGATTTATGATGGCGATATCATTATCGGGCAGAACGGAAAGCTCCTCGCCGTTAACAGAAGGTTATCTTTTAAAAATTACAACCTCTTAAGCTGTGAAGTAGACTTTAAGAATGTTGGCAAGTCAGAGGTATTAAAATCCGATGACAACAAAGATAGAAATGAGGAGTTAGCAAGAGCAGTATCACTTGCGTTATATGACTACCTGAGAAAAAGTAAGTCAAAAGGTTATGTCTTATCCCTTAGTGGTGGTGCCGACTCCAGTATCTGTGCTGTTCTTGTTGCTGAGATGGTTAAACGAGCATCTTCAGAATTAGGATGGCCACAATTCTGTAAGGCTTTAGGAATACCAGAACAAGATGTAAACGAAAATTGGAAAAAGGCTGTCAACCTTTTACTTACCTGTGCTTACCAAGGCACTAAAAATTCCTCAACGGCAACATTCAATGCCGCTAAAACACTTGCGGATTCTATTGGCGCTGCATTCTACGAATGGAAAATTGACGACGAAGTAATATCGTATACCCAGAAGATTGAAAAGGCCATTAACAGAAATTTAAGTTGGGAGCAGGACGACATCACGTTACAGAATATTCAAGCCCGTGCACGATCTCCAATTATCTGGATGTTGGCTAATATTAAACGTGCAGTGCTACTTACTACATCCAACAGGAGTGAAGGAGATGTAGGGTATGCTACGATGGATGGCGACACCAGCGGAAGCCTCGCACCTATTGCAGGGCTAAGTAAGATCTTTATACTCCAATGGTTGAAATGGGCTGAAGTTGAATTAGGGCATGCGGGATTAAACCCAGTGAATAACCTTCAACCAACCGCCGAGCTCAGGCCGTTAGAAAGAAACCAGACCGACGAAGATGATCTTATGCCGTATGGTATCCTTGCTGAGATTGAAAAACATGCTATCAGGGACAGGAAGTCTCCCAAGGAAGTTTACACATTACTGTTTAAAAAATTTGGAGAAGATGAACGGATTAAAGTATACGTTAAGAAATTTTTCCGTTTGTGGTCAATAAATCAATGGAAAAGAGAACGCCTTGCTCCTTCTTTCCACCTTGATGATCTGAATGTCGACCCCCGCTCATGGTGCAGATTTCCCATACTTTCTTCAGGTTTTACAGAAGAATTAGCGTCCTTTTAATACAACATTTTAAATTACTAAGAATAATACATTACATCAGCATTGCAAATTCATGCAATGCTTGATGTGTAATAAGTATTCCATATTATATTTGTTGCTATGCCTATATTAAGTTACATTATTTGGAACGGTAGTCCTGAGATGTTCTCAGTAGGAACGTTCTCACCTCGCTGGTACGGTCTATTCTTTGCTCTTGGATTTTTGATTACACAACAAATTCTGTACTCCATGTACCGTAAGGAGGGCAAACCAGAAAAAGATGTAGACACGCTAACAATCTACATGGTGGTAGCCACGTTGCTTGGAGCAAGACTTGGACACATTATTTTCTATCAGCCAGAAATGCTTTGGGAAGATCCACTTGGAATATTTCTGCCATTCGAATTTAAGCCGTTCAGATTTACTGGGCTTCAAGGATTAGCAAGCCATGGTGCGGCGATAGGTATTTTATTTGCGCTGTGGCTTTACAGTAGGAAAAGAAAGCCGGGTCAAAACTATCTTCAGGTAGTTGACCGCATTGTAATACTTGTTGCCTTGACAGGAGCACTAATACGTTTAGGAAATTTCTTTAACTCAGAAATTGTAGGTTTACCTACTGACAATCCTATAGGTGTTGTATTTGTTAACCGTTTTACTGAAACTGTTGAAGATCGTCGTATAGGAGGACAGGAAGTGGTAGAGTCGGTAGAGTACAGAAGGAATGATTCTATACCTAAAGGAGCTAATGGAAGGATGCCTCTCTCAATCTATATATTCTTTAAGAAAGATATACAGCAAAGCCAGGCCGTTACTTTTCTTGAGTACAGCGTAAAAGATTTATTAGCGAACCGCCTTTACGAATTCTTTGATGAAGGGCCAGGTGAACTTGATTATCAGCTTACGACGCAGAAAGATGGTACTTTAGCAGCACGGGTACATACCTTTGGCATAGCAAGGCATCCAGCCCAACTGTATGAGTCCATCTCTTGTTTACTGTTATTTGCATTACTTTACGGGATCTGGAATCACTACAAAGAAAAGCTGCCCCAAGGACGACTTCTCGGTCTATTTCTTATCTTTTGTTTTGGGCTAAGGTTTGTATATGAGTTCCTGAAAGAAAATCAAGTATCATTTGAAGATGAGCTTCCACTGAATATGGGGCAGATTCTCAGTATTCCATTGGTAATTGCAGGAGTTCTCATTTTAATCTACTCCTATAAAAATAAAACAACTGAGACTCCTTGAAAAAAAGGTAGTCTCATTGTTTGTGCTGTTGGGAAGTCTGTCTGAGTAACAAGTGATGCTGACTATTATACTCCTTTTCTTAAACCTTTTTTCCGGGGACAACCTTTTAAAGGAGAGTCAGGATTCTGTTTTTTTGAAAAGAAAAACAAATGTTGTAGTTACAGATAATACTGATACACTTAAGCAGGGCCGATTTCTAACCATCAATAGAATCTTTGTTACCGGGAACAGGATTACAAGAGACAGAATCATTTTACGTGAGCTATCGTTGAAGCCAGGGGATACATTTTTTAGTAATGATCTTGCTGGTATCCTCGAACTCGACCGTAGGAAATTATTAAACACCAGGCTCTTCAATACTGTCGAAATTAAAACGCTTGAGCTCGAACCTCTTAAAATAGATTTGGTCATAGATGTCAATGAAAGATGGTACACATTTCCTGCACCTATATTTGATATTGCCGACAGAAATTTTAACGAATGGTGGCAGAATTATGACCACGATTTGCGTAGAGTAAATTACGGGCTGCGTCTTTACCAGTACAACATGCGAGGCAGAAATGAAACCCTACGGTTCCATGCGCAATTCGGTTTTCAGAGAAGGTTTGAGCTCATGTATCGTTTCCCATATATTGACAGAAAACAAAAGCAAGGCTTAACCATTGATCTTTCTTTTACTGAGACAAAAAATACTGCATTTAAAACGGATGACCATAAGTATGTCTTCCTAAAGGATGAGCACATACTAAAAACTAATCGTTTGGCAGGTCTTACCTACTCGTACAGAAATTCTTTCTATGAAACGCATTCTTTACGTGTGGAGTATTTTGATATGCACATTGATGATACGTTGAAATTACTAAATCCCATTTATTATAAAGGAGAACAACTGGATCAGCAATATACATCGCTCACTTATACGTTTAATTCTGATCGTCGGGACTTCATTAGCTACCCTTTAATCGGTTACCAATTTATGCTCCAAGCCACACGCAACGGGTTACTGGCAAAAGATGATTTAAATAAATTCGAGACAACCCTTACTTATTCGAAGTACTGGGACTTAAAGAAGAACTACTACCTTTCAAATAACACAATCGTCTATACAAGCTATCCTGATGACGTTTCGTTTATCAACTATGGCGTTCTTGGGTTAAGGAGACAATTTGTGAGAGGATATGAACTATACGTTATCGAAGGTCCGCATTTTTTCCTCAATAAAACGACATTCAAAAAACTACTCTTCTCTAGGAAATATCATTGGAGTATGATGCCTATTAGTCAATTCAGACACCTACCCCTTTCAATATATTTAAAAACATATGCAGATGTGGGGTATGTAAAAAACTATCCTGATTATAAAGAACGTGATATCAATACCAGGCTATCCGATAAACTTCTTGGAGGAACAGGATTAGGTTTAGATGTAGTAGGATTTTATGATCTCGTATTGAGATTTGAATATACGATCAATGCAGAGACAGAACATGGCTTCTTCTTCCATATAAAACGGGAATTTTAAAGTTGCGTTCTCTCTGTTTGCATAATAAGCGGCCATTATTTAATTTGAGCCTGACTTTAAAAACCCCTCTGTATCAAAAAGTATTGGCTGATTTTACCTCTGTTTAGCTTCGCGCTTGCAGCCTCATCTCAAAGTGCCCCGACACTCATGGGAGCCCGCGCTGCTGGAATGGCCTATGCATCTTCCTGCTTAAAAGACGAATGGTCTATCTTCAATAATGTTGGAGGTTTATCTTCTGCAAAAGAGACTACCGTAGCTTTTACATACGACGTCTCCCCTGCTTTCCCAACGTTTAACCGTATGGCCGCACTTATTGCATCTCCCTTTAAAGTTGGCACCTTTGGATTGGGCGCCTTTAAGTTTGGAGATGATCTTTATAATGAACAGATACTTTCAACGGCATTTAGTAACAAATTAGGAATAGCTTCCCTTGGAATTTCGGCTAACTACATACAGTACGCTACGCTAGGGTTTGGCAATAAGAGTGTATTTTCTTTAAGCTTTGGAGGAATAGCATCTCTAACTCCTATGCTTGACGTAGGTGCACATATTCAAAACATCAATCAACCTGTAATTTCAGAGGACAGTGAAGAAGAACGATTACCAACACGTTTAACAATAGGACTTGCATTTAAGCCTTCCTCTAAATTGTTAATAAGCAGTGAAATTGAAAAACAACTCGATCTCCAGGCGATATGGAAAACCGGAGTTGAATATCAATTTAACAAAAAATTTTTCTGCCGGACAGGTTTTAACATTGATCCTGATGCAGCCTTCTTGGGTGTTGGTTTTATGCCTGAAAAGCTATCATTAAATTATGCAATGGAATACAATATACGCCTGGGTATATCTCATCAGGCGTCTGTCAGTTATAAGTTCAAAAAAAGGTGAAAGAAACTTTTTCAATACTTCTCTGCATGTGTCTCACACTAGCAAATGCTCAGGACTACCCGAGGGAAAGAATTGACTTATCAAAGCTAACGGATAATATTTTGACCTGGCAGGATGAAGACATTGGGTATGAAGAGATCTATGAAAATTATGTTCAGCTTTATGCTAACCCTATAGACTTAAACACTGCCTCTTTTGACGATTTACATTTAATCAACATTCTTACAGATAATCAAATTAACCAACTACTTGAATACAGGAAAGAGAATGGAGCGTTACTTTCTGTGTATGAATTGCAGTCAGTTCCAGGCTTTGATCTGCAGGCAATTCAAAACCTTATTCCTTTTGTCATTATTAATAAAACTACAACAAGCCATAGTATACTAGACCGAATAACAAATAATAGAAACAGTTACCTCATCTGGCGTTATGAAAAAACACTTGAATCTAGCGACGGATTTAACACTCCTAATCCTGAGCAACGTTTTAAGGGCAGTCCTGACAAATTATACTTGAGATTCAGAAACAGCAGGCCGAACGATTACAGCTTTGGATTGACAGCAGAAAAAGATGCAGGAGAGCAACTTCTCTGGCGCCCTGGGAGCAATCAATATGGAAGCGATTTTTTATCCTATCATTTGCAGCTTTCGAACAAAAGAAAATTAAAAACGCTTGTCTTGGGTGACTACCAATGCCAATTTGGACAGGGGCTTATATTAGGAAACACTTTTGGATTGGGCAAAGGTGGAGAACCTGTAATTACTACACGCAAAAGTAACATCGGCTTTTTACCGTATACATCTGTAAATGAAGCAAACTACATGAGAGGCATAGCCACTACTTATCAGTTGTCAAATAACATTTTTGTGTCTGCTATGTACTCAAATACTTATCGCGATGCTTCTGTTGATGGAGATGAAGTACCTACTTTTTCGTCCATTAATATTACCGGACTACATCGAAATGAAAAGGAAATACAGAATAGAAAACAGGTAAAGGAACAGGTTAGTGCAGGTATTATTAACTACAGAAATAAGACCATTGATGCCGGCATCATTTTTCAAAAGATAAACTTTAGTATTCCAATTTCTAAAGATGCTAACGCTTATAATCAGCACACTTTTAAGGGGGATGAGAATATTAATACTAGCTTTTTCTTTAACTATACAACACAAAATTTCAACTTTTTTAGTGAAGCAGCAAAGTCATTAGATGGTGGTTTGGGTATCATTACCGGCGCACTGGCAAGCTTACATGAAGATCTTGACATGGCGCTTATCTACCGCAAATACGACCCCGACTTTTATCCCTTTTACGGAAATGGTTTTTCTGAAAGCACAATAACCCAAAACGAAAACGGCTTTTATTGGGGCTTTAAATATAGGCTCGATAGAAAATATAGTATCGCAGCGTATGCTGACTTATTCTCATTTCCCTGGAACAGATACCGTGTTTACAAACCATCAAACGGCCATGAATATCTCTTAAGAATCAATTACCAGCCTACCAAAAAGGTGCTTGCATTTATTCAATTCCGTCAGGAGACAAAAATGAGGAACGTAGCCGACCAGCAAAATCTTTATAGTATCGGCACTGGGATTAAAAGAAATTTATGGATAAACACTGATTACTATGTCACGCCTAAAGTAAGGATGAAGACGAGGGCACAGTTTAGTACCTACAGTTTAGATAATGAAATAACAAAGGGGATTGCGCTTGTTCAGGATCTTCAGATTGACCTGGGGAAACTTGAGGTATCTGCAAGACATGCACTCTTTGATACTGATAATTATGACAATCGTCAGTACATCTATGAAAATGATGTTTGGCTTGCTTACTCGCTTCCTGCATTAGAAGGAACGGGGATCAGAAATTACATTATGCTTGAATATAAAGTAAGCAAGTGGCTAAGCTTATGGCTACGTTTTGCCAAAACAAGGTATTCTAATAAAGATGAGATTGGCTCTGGAATTCAAAGGATAAATGGAAATACAAAAAACGATATTAAATTACAGGCGGTTTTACACTTCTAAGTAATGCATGCTACTAAATTTATAACACCGGAAGTTCTGCTGATGCTATGTATTGGCGGAATACTCTTTATACTGATCTTTAGGGCTATCTTCAAGGATAAGCGTTAGCGGATTGGTCTAGGCGTCCTCCAGATTTCGCTGTTGTCTTAATTACATTAAAAAAAGCAAAGACTGCATATCCAAATGCCACATTGATAACGTGGTAATGAGTAAGAAGTGCCTTCAAATTTACAATTGCCGCTATTTAAGAAGTTGAAACAGACTGGTGTATTTGATTTTTCCCCTGAGATTGTTGCGGTGAGATTTTGTTCGGATATTATTATTTTTTATTACCTTTATCATGTTCAATTGAATTTTCTTTTTCTGGCGCTTTCAATTTTCGTTGTTCAGTTTTCAGTCAAAGTCTTTCAGTTAGACAAGTATTATTTCTCATTTATCTTTTTCAAAACAATGAACATTTATGTTGCCAACATCCCTTTTAAGGCATCCGAACAGGAATTGAGGGGATTATTTGAAGAGTATGGCGAAGTTTCTTCTGCCAAAATCATCATGGACAAAGTTACGCAGCGCAGCAGAGGTTTCGGCTTTATCGAAATGTCTGACGAATCAGCTGCTCGCCAGGCGATCACAAGCTTGAATGGTTTCAATTTTCTAGGTAAGACCCTTGTAGTAAACGAAGCTAGACCTAAAACTGATGCTCCTCCACGTAGCGGCGGAGGCGGTGGTTATAGAAGTGGCGGTGGTGGCGGATTTAACCGCAGAAATAACAACGACTATTAATTGATATAATCGATATTGTTAGAAACCAACTGCCCCGAGTAATCGGGGCAGTTTTTTTTTAGAACTACTCAATATCTGGTCAGGCATTTCTTCCGCTACATGTCTTGCTATTGATTCCGCTTTTTTGTAAACTTTGTATAAATCCAAATTTTACAGCCATGAGTGTTTTCACCGACGTCGAAAGGTGGGGCAATAATCACCGCCCTGGCTTTCTGGATATTTTCCGTATCGCACTCGGCCTCTTTATAACATATAAGGGGATGTATTTTATAGCACATATGGGCGAACTTGAGATGACAACATCAGGAATAAACCTATGGTTTGCTGGTGCAGCTCTTGCTCACTACATTATTTTTGCTCACTTACTAGGAGGACCATTAATCGTGCTTGGCTTATTTACCAGAATAGTGAGCCTGATTCAACTACCTATTCTGGTTGGCGCCGTAATTATGGTTAATTATCCGAAAGGTTTTCTCTCTCTCGGACGATATATGGAATTAGAAATTTCTTTAATAGTTCTCCTGGGATTAATTGTACTAATGATTTTCGGAGCTGGTTATTATTCTATCGATGCAAAAAGAAGAAAGGAAATACAGGTTCTATAAAAAGCTATAATAATATACCTATACCTAACCCCAAAGGGCACCCAAAAGGTGCTCTTTGTTTATTTATTGACAAGCAGTACTACGCATACCCATACACTAGTTGTAAAATTTTATATTTAGGTCAAAAAAACAAAATGGGGTATATCATTGGGGTTGACATTGGAACAGGAAGTATAAAAGCATTGGCAGTAGATATTACGGGTAAAGTAATTACATCATCCCAGATTACTTATCCTACCTTAAACCCTCAGGAGGAACTATGTGAGCAGGTACCTGACACAATCTGGAAGGCATTTGTTGATTCTGTTAAGGAAATTGTTACAGCACAAAAAACTTCACCGCTTGGTATTGCTATAAGTTCTGCCATGCACAGCTTGATTTTAATCGGTGAGGGTGATCAACCAATTTCAAATGTAATAACATGGGCTGACAATAGAGCTAAACATATTGCTGAACGACTGAAAGGATCACCTGTAGGAGACTCCATCTACAGACAAACCGGAACTCCTATTCATGCTATGTCGCCCCTAACTAAAATTATCTGGTTTAAAGAAAATCAACCGGAAATCTTTAGCAAGACAAAAAGATTTATATCCATAAAAGAATACATCTGGTATAAGTTATTTAACGCGTACGAGGCTGATTACTCCATCGCCTCCGCAACGGGTTTAATGGATATTATTTCGCTCCGTTGGAATACGCAAGCGCTTGCACTTGCAGGTATCACGGAAACACAACTTTCAAAACTTATTGACACAAATCATCTCAGACGAGGGATAACAAAACAACTTGCGGGAGACCTTGCGATAGATGAATCGACACCTTTTATGGTTGGAGCAAGTGATGGATGTATGGCCAACCTGGGTAGTTTTGCAATTGAACAAGGCATTGGTGCTCTTACTATTGGAACCAGTGGTGCTGTTCGCGTTGCAAGTTCAAAACCAGTGTATAATTATTCAGCCATGACTTTTAATTACAGGCTCGATAAAGATACCTTTATTTGTGGTGGCCCTACTAATAACGGCGGCATTGTTCTGAAATGGTATGCTGAAAGTTTTCTTCGTAAAAAGTTAAATACTGCGGAGGATTATAAAGAGCTGCTCGATGAAATTAAAGGTATACCAATAGGTGCTGATGGTCTTATCTTTCTCCCGTTTATACTTGGCGAAAGAGCTCCGGTTTGGAATAGTAACGCTAGTGGCGTATTCTTTGGAATAAGAAATCATCATACCCAATCGCACTTTACTAGGGCTGTGCTAGAAGGTGTCTCAATGGCATTGTATAACATTGCTGAGAGCATGGAAAATCATGGGTTACAGATTGATGAAATAAATGCAAGCGGAGGTTTTGTTCGTTCTACAGAATGGTTAAAGATAATGGCTGATATCTTCGGTAAGAAGATTCGCGTAGTCGATGCTAATGATGCTTCAGCATTGGGTGCAGCTTACATGGCCCTTAAATCATTAGGACATATAAAAGCGTATGCTGAGCTTCAATCTAAAACTTTCAAAGTGATAATGCCCAACCTCGAAAATTTTAAATATTATCAAAAGCAATATAAGCGCTATGTAAATCTATATGAAAGTCTGTCAGCGCAAATGAGAGAAAATATTAACAGCAACTAATAGATTTTATAGCGAGGTAATCCAATGATTAACCTCGCTTTAATTCCATAATTGTCAGTTCAGGGGGCATCCCAATACGTCCAGGGTAACCCAAATATCCGAAACCTCTGTTTACATACAGATACTGTTTACCTTCCTGATAGAGCCCTGCCCATTGCTTATACACGTATTGAGATGGACTCCACTTTATGTTTCCTACTTCCACCCCAAATTGAAATCCATGCGTGTGTCCGGCAAACATTATATCAATATCAGGGAACTCAGAGCGTACTTGAGCATCCCAATGGCTGGGATCATGCGATAACAAAAGTTTAACAGAAGCATCCTCAACTCCCTGATAAGCATCTTTTAATCTTCCATATTTAGAAAACCTGCCTGCTCCCCAATTTTCGTTTCCGATAATAGCTATCTTGTCGCTGCCGAGTTGAATGATCTTATGCTCATTCATAAGGATATTATAATGCATTTGCTTGTGTGCGGCCACCAGGTCACGAAAATTCCGTCTCTTCGCTTCCATACTATCCCAGTGTTGATAGTCGCCGTAATCGTGGTTTCCGGTAACTGAATAAACACCAAGCGGCGCCTTCAATTTATTAAAAATATCAATGTATTCTTTTACTTCTGATGCTTCATTGTTCACCAGATCTCCTGTAAAGAATAAGATATCCGGCTTTTGGGCTAACATCATTTCTACACCACCTTTAACAGCAGCCTTATTAAAGAAACTTCCGGAATGAATGTCTGATAATTGACCAATTCTAAGTCCATCAAAATTTTTTGGGAGATTGGGAAGCGTAACTGTTACTCGCCGTATTCGGTAGTCATGGGCTCCTGAAATAATTCCATAGGCCATAGCGCCAAAGGGAATACTGGTGGCTACCAAAGCTGCCTTAGTCAAAAATTCAGAACGGGGTATGGTCTCCCCTGGAAGTCCTTTATGGCTTGTGCCATGATAGAAAAAATGTGCTACCCATTTAACCGCCCTTTGTATGTCATCGATAAACAAGACAACTATTCCCAGAAATTTTGAGACGTAAAGCGCAAATAACCCGGTTAAAATAAAACTTCTTGTGGTAGCACCATACTCACTTAAGT
>NZ_JAHESD010000056.1 GCF_018598585.1 Chryseosolibacter indicum | reverse complement strand
GCCTAGGGCATATACCCAATAAATGTCTTTAATAGCCATTCGCAAAAATGATAAAAATAGAGATCTTATAGCAGTAAAATTTGATTCCTGGGTTTGCAAACGATCTCTATCTCCATTGTTTTTACATTTGCGGAATATGATCTATGATTTGATAGTTATTGGTGGGGGTGCCGCTGGTTTTTATGGTGCCATCCAGGCAGCAGAGCTTAAAAAAGGCCTAAACGTGCTTATATTTGAGAAATCCACCAAGCTTTTATCGAAGGTGAAAGTTTCCGGAGGTGGCCGTTGTAACGTAACTCACAATTGCCCTGATGCAAATTCCTTATCCAAACACTATCCACGCGGAGAAAAACCCTTACGCAACATTTTCAGGTCATATCACAGCTTACATACCATTAAATGGTTCCATTCTAAAGGAGTTAAACTCAAGGTTGAACAAGATGGAAGAATGTTTCCAGATTCAGATGACTCTCAGACCATCATTAATTGTTTTCTTAAAACGGCACAGGATCTTAAAATAAAAATTGAAGCAGGAAATGGTGTAACATCCATTGAAAAAAATGGCGGTCATTTTACAATTAATACCACTAATGATACAAAATACTCCGCCAGCAATGTACTTATTACAATAGGCGGCAATGCGAGCGAAAACCATTATTCTTTATTGAAATCTATTGGTCATAACGTCATTCCGCCAATAGCTTCGCTGTTTACTTTTAATGATACTGACAAAAGGTTTAAAGACTTAATGGGTGTCTCTGTTCCAAATGCTGAAGTGAAAATTACCTCTACAAAATTTTCCAATTCAGGTCCTCTTCTTATTACACACTGGGGACTAAGTGGCCCCGCAGTGATAAAATTATCTGCATGGGCGGCAGTCTATTTGCACCAGCAAAACTATGATTTTAACTGCATGGTAAATTGGCTTGGTACAATAAAGGAAGAAGAGTTAAGAAGTTACTTATTAGAGCACAAAAGAGATAGAGGCAAACAACATGTCGTTAATAATACGCTATTTAACCTTCCTCTCAGGTTATGGAACAGATTCTGCGAACTGGCTGAAATTGAGCCCAAAAAAATCTGGTCAGAAGTGCCAAATAAAAATATCAACAAATTAATTGAAAATCTGATACGGTGCTCTTTCCGCATTAAAGGCAAAACCACGTTCAAGGAAGAATTCGTTACCTGCGGTGGAATAGATCTTAATGAGATTAATCATGAAACTATGGAAAGCAAAATAGTCAACGGAATCTATTTTGCAGGAGAAGTATTGAATATAGATGGGGAAACTGGTGGTTTCAACTTTCAGGCAGCATGGAGCACCGCATATATGGCCGCTAAAGCTATTGTAGCGCCAACAACTCAATTGCACAACTAACATGGCCGACAATTGCTATCCAATTGCAAATAATGTCTCTTCATAAGAAATGCTTTACTTCTCAAAATCAATAACATAAAAAGAAAGATGTTCTAAAAACAATGTTGATGCTTGTATTAATGCAGGATAACTAGCAATTTGAAGAGCGAATTACAACAGGTAAATGTTATCCCAAAAATCTACCTTAACAATAATTGTAAGAATAAAATCGTAAGAATAATTAGTTTTTTGTTTTTGTTTACAGGTAGAAGTCAAGTGTTTTCGCTTGACTTCTTTTTTTAAAATATATCTACTCATTCCTCAGATTGTCTACAGGATTGGCATACGCAGCGCGCCAGGTTTGTGATGCAATTGTTACGCACCCTAGAATCACTACAATAGAAACACTTGTTGCAATTACAGAAAAGTCAATTTGTGTTCTATATGCTATGTGCTGTAACCATAAATTGTTTATCATCCACGCTACCGGAACCGCTATGGTAATCGCAATAACAAGTAGCAGTATAAAACCTTTGGAGAGAAGAAACACAAGAGCGCTATCACCAGACCCCAATACTTTTCTTATAGAGATTTCCTTTAATCGAGTCTCCGTTGTATACGTTGCCATTCCCAATAAACCAAGGCATGATATGATAATCGCAAGCATCGAGATCACACCTATAATGCTTACAAAATCACTAAAAACAGTTTTATAAAAGAATTGTATTTCCTCTTTAAAAGCGTTGTAGTCAATCTTAAGTGTCGGGTTTACTTTTTGCCATGCAGCCTCTAATGCCTTAGCTGCCTGTTCATAACTTCCATTATATTTTATTTGAATAATATGATATTGCTCCGGATTATAGCGTAAAGCCATCGGGTTGATTTTGCTCATCAAAATCTGGTGGTTGTAATCTTTCACAACACCGATAATGGTAAGTTTGGATGAGTCAGACTCATTAAACAAATATTTACCAACAGCATCATGAGCAGACGAAAAATGAAAAGCTTTTACTGAACTTTCGTTAATTAATATGTAATCCTTATTTGTTTCTTCCGCCAACTCTTTAAAATTTTCCCCTGCAATAAGCGATAAGTTCAGGTTGCTTAAATAATGCTCATCAACCGAATAATAGCTCATGTTGATACTTGCCTCGGAGATTTCTCTTTTAAACATGTCTCCGTAAGTTACCCCCGAAGCAGGGACGTGCGATGCTGCTGCAACATTCTCTATGTTACTATATTGTTTTAACTCGTTTTTAAGTAGTTGATATGATGCATCGTTTAGCCGCGCAACTATTCTATTTTGCATATCAAATCCATGATCCGCCTTTATAAATAGCATTAACTGATTGTAAAGTAAAACAACAGAAATAATGAAAATTAACGAAAGTGAGAATTGAACAACAAGTAATGTCTTCCTTAATCCTAATCGTGAAAACAACTTGAGTCGGCCTACGGCATTTTTTAAAACTTTAACAGGTTGAAACTTAGAGAGTATTGCCGCAGGAAAAAATCCGGCAAGAATACCAACCACAACACTAAAGATTAAGAAGAGCATATAAACATAAAAATTACCCTCCAAATCCCACCGAAGTACTTGTGCAAATTTCAGATTAATCAGAAAAGGTTTTACAAGAACAAGAAGAACCAATGAAGCAAGTAGGGCTATAAGCGAAAGAGCAATTGCTTCCGCGATAAACTGACCGAAAATCTGAAAACGACTAGCTCCATTTACTTTCCTCACGCCAATCTCTCTCGCTCGTGTTAATGACCGCGCAATAGAAAGGTTGGTGTAATTGAAACACGATGTAAGCATAACAATAAGTGCAAGCCCTCCAAAAAAGTAGACAAAGATCAGGGGCATAAAAGGACCTATTGGATTATTGATAAACGGTCCTGGTGTTACATCACATATATTCTGCAGGTAGTGTTGAAGAACTTGTTTTTCAGAGGCGCTTCCGTCATCAGTCCGATACTTTTTTGTTATCTCATTCAAATGACCCTCAATTTCATTTATAGAAGTTTTGTTATTCAATAATAGATAGACCCATCCTGCTGTGTAATTATCCCAGTTATCATCTTTACCTATTGTATTGTTTGCTTCAAGACTTTCTACGGTAGCATATGAAGCCAATGCTTCAAAAACAATATGTGATTTGAACAGCTTCTCTTTTATAACTCCAGTAACTTTATATTCACCCAACTTACCCACCTTAATTACTTCGCCTACTGGATTTTCTTGTTTAAATAGTTTCCTCGCAGCTTTCTTTGTTAACACAACCGAGTATGGTTCCATAAGGGCAGTAGTTGCATCTCCATATTCAAGTTCGTATTCAAAAACATCCAATATTTTAGGATCAGCAAAAAACCCTGCTAAAGGTATGTTTACGTTTTGCTCAAACTCTATCCAGGGGTTGCCAAAACCCCTTCTAATGCGCACCGCATCTTCTATACCGGCGTACTTATCAGCGAGTGTTTTTGCTAGTGGCAGAGGTGATGTCGCATAATCATTTCCTGAAGGTGAACCATCCGGATTAAGATTCCGGGTAATAACACGATATATCCGATCTCGCTTGGTATTGTACCTATCATAAGTTAGCTGATCGGCCACAAGCATAATGATACCAAGACATATAGACATGCTGATAGCAAGACCAAAAATGTTGATTACAGAGAAAAACCGGTTTCTCTTTAGGCTGCGAAAAGCAACCAGGATGTAATTTTTTATCATAATCAAAGAGTTAAACTTTTTTGAAGAAAAACACACCTGTGTTTTCTAATCCGCAAGTAAGACCTATCTGTTGCACCCTACGTCCATCTTACGCTATGCGCTGCCACTTTTACTGCTGACAGCTGTAGAACATTTAAGTCAATACTCTTCTTCCCCGGCCCAAAAGCCCAGGTTGCGAGAACATTTCTTGTTTTGAAGGAATATTTAAGAGGCCGATTTAAGCTATTTTAATTCTTTCCGTACCAGGAAATAGTAGATCAGAAAGCCCAAAGAAACGGAAACAGTAAATACCCCGTAAGGCAAGGGAGAATCAGGACGAACTTCAATGAGATCAATAATTATCAGAGAAATGCCTCCGGTAAAAAATAACAAACCCCACTTCAGCGAAGCATATCTGTTCGGGCTGCTACTGGCGTAGGTTTTAAAAATCGATTGGGCCTCTTCGCCTACATATCCCTTATCAATCATTTTTTTTCTTAACATGTAATCGGTAATCACTTTAGTAAAAAAGTATACGGTAGTTCCAAAAGTCCCGATAATAGAGAACGGCATAAGAACCTCAAAAAAAGTAGTCATGGTATTGTTGTTTTTGTTTGTTTCGTGAGACACTCATCTGTGGTCTACTGTTGCAGGTGATATCATCTTTTTTTTAAAACACCTTTAAAATTATTTCTATCTTATTGCAACATTAGTCCGACATCTCCTGTCTTACCACCTGATGAATAATGAGCGAGACCTTATTTCACAAGTTTTAGCTGGAGATCTGCATGCTTTCCGCACATTGATTGATCAGCATAAAAAGCTTGTTATGCATATGATAGGGCGGCTTGTTAAAAGTGAAGAGGATAAAGAAGAGCTATGTCAGGACGTGTTTATTAGAGTATATAATAAGTTGGAAAGTTTTTCATTCAACTCAAAATTATCAACGTGGATCGCTACCATTGCATACAGATATGCTATTAATCACATAAGGAAGAATAAGATTGCTTACACCGATATCTCTGACAACATCGATTCAAATAGCAACTTTATAAGTGATCAAAACACGGAAGCTAGCTTTGAGGAGCAAGACCTGGATAATTATGTATTAAAGCTTGTTGACCAGCTTCCGGCACAGTATAAAATTATATTAACTTTATATCATCTTGAAGGAATGACTTATCCTGAGATTTGTCAAATTACAGATATGCCAGAAGGCACTGTTAAAAATTATCTTTTTAGGGCAAGAACGATGTTAAAAGAGAAAGTGAAGAAGCATTTAGGAAAGGAGGAATTGTTATGAATCCGAATGAAAAAGAATTACAAACAAGAGTAGAAGCGGGAGAAAGATCTGCTGACATGGACGTAAATGAAAGGGCATATCAGATCGTTTTTAATGCCCTCCAAAAAGAACCTGACTTTACCCTTCCTGCCAATTTTTCTGAGCGCCTAGTCGCTAGGATCAAAAAAGAACAAGAAACAAAAGAATCGTCAAAAGATTGGATCTTGCTCGCCATTGGCATTGTCTCCCTAAGCGCTGCATTAATTATTGCCATTGCCTTCACTGGTTTCAAAGTCTCCTTAGGCTTCCTAAGCACTATGGCAGACTATGCGGGCCTTTTTATCTGCGGCGTAATTCTATTAGCCTTTTATAATTGGATTGATAAAAAAGTTATACTTCCAAAGCTCAACAATAAACAACCAAACCTTTGATATAAACGCTCTTACGCGGTAAGAACAACAATAGTTTATTTACAAATTTTCCTAAAACAGTACATCAGCGTAGTTTTGGGAATGGTTTAACCATTCAAATTGCCGGTTAATCATTATTTTTCGATAATGAAAACCATCACTATCCTTTTAACATTCATCTCCCTAACTGTAAAAGCACAGCACTACAAAGGAGATAGTTGGGCCAGCGTAAAAGCAACCGGTTCAGGAACCCTTTCTGTAATATATTATGAACAACCTGGTTTAATTTATAAAGCTAGCGATGGTAAAATGAAGGGTGTTTGTGCTGACATCGTAGCTGACTTTCAAAAGTTCATCACCTCTAAATACGGCAAACAACTAAAGATTGAGTATGTCTTAGGAGAGACAGACTTTCCTAAGTTTTTACGTACTGTACAGAACACCGATAATCTTCTTGGTGTAACAAACACAAGCATTACAGACGAAAGAAAGAAGGTCATGAAATTTACGCCTCACTACATGAGTAACCAAATTGTTCTTTTAACCAATAAGAACGCCCCTTCAATCAAAAGTCTGAAAGAAATATCAACGACGTACAAAGGCTATACAGCACAGGTTATCACAGGAAGCACGCATGTTGCCTATATTGAAAGAATTAAGAAAGAATATTATCCCGAAATGAAGATAGAATACAATCCTTCCGGAGATGACATCATTAATAATCTTTCTAAAAACCCCAAACTTCTATCCGTTATCGACTTTACAGAATACATCGGAGTTATCAGGCGCAAAATCCCTGTTAAAAAGCAGGAGGTAGATTTAGGCGAGGCAGAACTACTGGCATTTACCATGTCTAAACAGACCGATTGGGACCTCGTATGGAAAGAATTCCTTACCAACGACTATCGCAATAGTGTCAGGTATAAAGAGATCATAGCAAATAATTTAGGCTCATCTTTTCTTAGTTTAGTACGCTAATTAGTTGAAAAACAAGTAGCTTAATAAAGCAGCTGTAAGATTGGAGTACTAAAACCTGTTATAAAATAACGTTTTTAATTGTTTTAATTCCTAATTTGGAGATTCTGTTTCCTTAAAAAGGCCAGATTTAGATGAAAGTCTCCGCCTCTCAACCATTTCAAATCGTGTACTCGTTATATCAACACGAGTATTTGGGGTTCATTTTTGAGTCCTACATAGTTCATTTAGATGAAAAAGGTAAGCTCACGTACCAACATCAGAATATATCTTCCAAAAATGCACGGGAATTTGCCAAGGGATTAGACGAACGCGATTTTGAGCTTATCGAGATTCTTGACTCCATGCAGCAGGATGCTATCGTCAAAAAGTTTTCACCTAAATTAATCAAACCGGAAGAGTTTTTAACCAAAACGTACGACAAGGCTAAGGGCAACGAACTCATCCAGGATCAGATAGAAGACTACATGGAGAAGCGTCGGGCAAAAGTGCTCGAAAAGCTCAAAGGCAAGCAGTTGTTTGAAATGGGTAATGATGGAGAACCTACCTGGCGGAAAATTGAAGTTCTGGAAAAGAAAGCAAGTATTCATTTCCATTTCATGCGAAATGACGACCATACCAATTATTACCCTACTATATATTATCAGGACAAAAAACTCGATCTCCCTGATGCTTCAGCATACCTGATATGTAAATCACCGGCATGGATGGTCCATAATGGCAAACTTTATGGTTTCGAAAAGTTTGTTGATGGAAAAAAACTGATACCCTTCTTAACTAAGAAGTTTGTAGTAATACCAAAGAATGTAGAGGAAACGTACTACAACAGGTTCGTAGCTCCGCTAATTGCTTCGTTTGATGATGTGGAGGCAAATGGTTTTGAAATTAACAAGAGTAATTACGAACCCCATCCTGTTGTAACATTGTCAGAGCTTCACACGGCACAAACTACTGCCGCACCATCTTTGTTCGACAACAGTGCTCCAGCCGAAGATACAAGTGATGAGACAGGCAAAATTGTATTTGACCTTTCCTTTAAATACGGCAAACATCGCTTTCGCGGAGATAACATTGGCCCGGTAAGTGTTACAGTAGAAAAGCAGGGCGAGCACTACATCTTTCACCGCATAGCCAGAAAAACAGAAGTAGAGAAACACTACCTCAATACACTTCAAAAACTTGGGCTGCCAATGAAAGGATTTCGGGTAGCTATACCAAAAGCTGAAGCATTCTCCTGGCTTAATGAAAACCGTGTTAACCTCTTAAACTTTGGTTTTGAAGTTAGCCAGCCTGAAAGTCGTGATAAAAAATATTTCGTCGGAAAGGCTGTTATTGAAGTTGAAGTAAAAGAGAATATCGACTGGTTTGATATCCATGCGAAAATCCGATTCGGAGAATTCGAAATACCTTTCAAAGACTTGCGAAGATTAATACTAAGAAAAAAGGTGGAGTTCAGACTTCCTAACGGCGAGATCGCTATTATTCCTGAAGTGTGGCTTACCAAATATGCCGACTTATTCGCACTAAGCGAAACAGACGGAAACGATGAGACTCCCGTATTAAGAAAGCATCACCTTAACCTGGTGAAAGAACTTGAAGAAGGAAACCTCGCAAAGGTACACCTCAGCGAAAAGTTGAGAAACCTTAATTCATTCTCTGGAATAAAAGACTATCCACTACCTGTTGGATTTAAAGGTGAACTTAGGCCTTACCAACGCGCTGGCTATAACTGGCTTCGCTTTCTTAATGAATATAAATTGGGTGGATGTCTTGCCGACGATATGGGTTTAGGAAAGACCGTACAAACCCTCACCATGCTTCTCGCTGAAAAAGAAGCCGGAGCAGGAACATCATTGCTAATTATGCCAACATCCTTAATTTATAATTGGGAAATGGAGGCAAGTAAGTTCACACCTGAACTGCGCATACTAAATTATACAGGCACCCTGCGTAATAAAGACATAACACGTTTTGAAAAGTATGATTTAATACTTACATCCTATGGCATTACACGCCTTGATATAGAACTACTTCAGAAATTTTATTTTAACTACATAATCCTTGATGAATCACAGGTAATTAAAAACCCTGTTTCAAACATTGCCAAGGCAGTGCGTGAGTTAAAGTCACGACAAAAACTCGTACTCACCGGTACACCTATTGAAAACACTACGCTCGACTTGTGGTCGCAGATGTCATTCATCAATCCTGGCATATTAGGGTCGCAGACCTACTTCAGAAATGAATTTCAAAACCCTATTGAAAAGAAAGCGGATGAAACGCGTTCCAAGAAGTTAGGAATGATTATCAAACCTTTTATACTTAGACGGCATAAATCGCAAGTAGCTACCGAACTTCCTGAAAAGGTTGAGAACATTCAATACTCGGTAATGACCCCTGAGCAGGAGAAGAGATATGAAGAGGTGAAAACCCATTACCGTGAAAAGATTTTCAAACTCATTGAAGAAGAAGGAATTGGTAATTCACGGTTCATGATCCTTGAAGGCTTGACAAAGCTACGTCAGCTTGCTAATCATCCGAAAATGATTGATCAGGAGTATGAAGGAGACTCCGGTAAACTGGAAGATGTAACACACATGTTGCAGAATGCCATGGGAGACGGACATAAAATTCTTGTCTTTAGCCAATTTGTAAAGCACCTTGATCTTGTTAAGAACTACCTGAGGGAAAATAATATTGATTATGCATACCTGGATGGTTCTAGCATGGACCGCAAAGAACAGGTTGAACGCTTCACAAAGGATTCAAACATTAAAATATTCCTGATCTCCATTAAAGCAGGAGGGCTTGGATTAAACCTCACAGAGGCAGATTATGTATTTATTCTTGATCCGTGGTGGAACCCAGCAGTTGAAGCGCAGGCAGTAGATCGGGCCCATAGAATAGGTCAAAAGAAAAAGGTATTTACTTATAAGTTTATAACACGTAATAGCGTAGAGGAAAAGATATTAATGCTGCAACAGAAGAAACTTAAACTCACACACGAACTTATAACTACAGAAGAGAGCTTTATGAAGCAGTTAAGCCGTGAAGATATCGCGCAGATGTTAGCGTAATTTCAATTACTTTAAATGTCTCTTCTTCCAACGGTTATGTGACCAAAGCCAGCCTGAAGGATACTGATTAATAACCTGCTCAACCAGTTTAATATAATTATCTATTACAACAGTCTCTGTTTTCTCGTAAGGTGGCAATGCAACAATATTTGGGTCAGCCTCATAATACCCTCTTTTAACTTTTCTTATCGTATAATAAACCGCTGGATATTGCGATAGAACCGCCATGTTGTTTAGCCCAAGAAAAAAAACCGTATCCTGATTGAGAAACTTAACCGGATACTTCTTGTCTTTCTTATAGCCTGGATACTGATCCGCTACTATCGCAACCCCTCTTAAAATGTTCCTTCGTTTTACAAGCTCTCTTGCAACCTCATCCCGCTGTATGGCATGTGCACCAAAACGTGTTCTTGACAGCACTGAAAATCTTTCAAAAAGTTTATTATGGATCGGTTGATATACAAAATCGATAGCCATCGGAAAGCTTATACTTGCTGATACCAGCAACCATTCCCAATTAAACTGGTGTGATGCAAGGAAAAGAATAGATTGGTTTTTTGAAGAAAATTGGTGCACGAACTCAGGTTCATTAAATTTCATACGTCTCGTCAACTCCTCCTTACTTATAGTCAGCAGCTTCAGCATTTCTACTGCGTAGTCACACAAATTCCTGTAAAATTCTTTTTCAATAACACTCAACTCATTCTTGGTTTTTCCAGGAAAAGAATTCCGAAGATTTTTCTTTACTAACCTTCTCCTGTACCTGACTATATAGTATGAAACAAAAAATAGAAAATCAGACAAAAGATAAAGAATACCGAACGGCAAGTATGATAGTAGTCTGATAATTAGCATTCCAAATTTCTCAATAGCAGGCAAGTTAAACAAGTATTGCTATTTTTGAATTATGAAAGACAAAGTTGTAATCATCACCGGAGGCACATCTGGTATAGGAAAAGCAATGGCCTATGAATTTGGTGCTAAAGGTTCAAAAGTGCTCATTACAGGGCGAAATGTCGTTGAGCTGGAAAAGACTGTATCTGAGTTAAAAGCACAGAATATTACAGCCCATGGTTTTAAAGCCGATGTTAGTATAGAAGAAGACAACCGGTTAATGGCAGAAGAAGCTATAAAGGTTTTCGGTAGAATTGACGTGCTAATTAATAACGCAGGTATTTCAATGCGCGCCTTGTTTGATGATGTAGATTTAAAAGTCGTTAAGCAGGTGATGGATATTAATTTTTACGGCGTCCTTTACGCCACAAAATACTGTATTCATGAAATAAAAAGGAATAAAGGATCAGTGGTAGGCATCTCTTCAATTGCTGGTTTTCGTGGCCTACCTGGCCGCACAGGATATTCAGCTTCTAAATTTGCCTTAAACGGTTTTCTTGAAGTACTAAGAACCGAACATCTAAAAACTGGCGTTCACGTACTAACAGCATGTCCTGGATTTACAGCATCAAACATTAGAAAGCGGTCACTCACAAAGGATGGATCAGCCCAAGGCGAATCTCCAAGAAACGAGGACGAAATGATGAGCGCCGAAGAATGTGCAAGGCATATTTATAATGCAACCGTTAAACGTAAACGCACACTAATTTTAACTACACAAGGCAAGCTTGCGGTTTTCTTTAATAAATGGCTTCCAAAATTTGCTGATAAAATGGTGTATAACGTAATGGCAAAAGAAGCAAATGCTCCGATAAAATGACGGTTATGTCTTATTGACAAACACAATTTTAGCACTATCGGCTTTGCTTATGTTCTTATAGAATTCTGTTAATTCATTATACAGCTCAGGTTTAAATACACCTTTTTGCATTTTTATTCTCCTTACGTAAACCAATTTACCAGGCTCTAAGATGTAGTTGCTATAATATTCACCATAAACAGTTTTTATCTCAACTGATGTTGGTAAAGCTTCCGGATAAATATTGTCAGGTAAATGAAATGCGATTGTATCAATGTCTGTGTACGTGCTTTTGAAAACTACATCCGCTTTTCTTTCTGTAGCTCTTTCAGGAATGTAAGTATTCCTGTTCATTAAATTCGGCATAAGAAAAATTCTCTTTCCGCTTACTGTAGCATACTTCTTTAAAGAGAGTTCAAGGTTTACTGTTGCTGATGGAAGTTTGTTCTTCTGATTTTCAAAAGAGAAGGCAGTGACGTCAAAAACAGGAATTCTCGTATTGTTTTGAATCCATTTCTTTTGCTTCTCAGAAGAATCATCCAGAACTACGTCCAGGTTATCATTTTCATACTGTAGCCCTGTGTAAATTGTCTTTACTTTAGCTTTGGCATCCCCTGAAGGTTCAATAAAAACATCTGCAATTCTGCTTTGAAGATTTTGTTTAGCATCATACTGAGTAGTGTTTACCATTTTAGCTCCGTCTTCCGTAATTAAAAGAGCTTTACGATTTCCCGTAAAAGAACCCTGATATCCAAACGGATTTGTTTGACTGGTACATTCCAACCAGATAGTATCTTTCTCATTCGGAACAGCAACAATAGCGTGGTTAAACTGTGCACTTGGGAAATCAACATCAATTTCAGGTTCACCTTCTCCAGCTCTAATTAACACGTAATTGGATTTTATTCCTATGCATTCCAGCATAGAGATCATGTAATTAGAAAGCGCTTTGCAATCGCCATATCCGGTCTGATCTACAGTAAGCGCGTCGAATGGTTGATAACCACCTATTCCGAGTTGAACGCTTACATACCGCGTCTTATTTTGAAGGTATTCATACACCGCCTTAACCTTGTCTTCTTTGCTAACATATCCCGCTGTTATTTCCTTAACCTTTTCAATTGTCTTCGGCGGTAATATATTCCTTCCTTTATTCAAAGAGTTAATCCACTGTCCAAACCCATTCCAGCTAGACATGTCACCAGCATACTTATCGAACATAAAAAATGACGGCGCTACTTTTATTTGAGGAATCACCTTTGTCGTAGAAGAATACGTTTCAAATTTAATAGGCGTAAGGTTCTCAAACACCCAGGTTAAAGATTCATACCCTTCTGCTGTTTTTCCCTTGCTCGGCTCTTTATTGATATTTAAAGTCTTATATCTCGGAGCTATAGATGGAGGATAAATTAACTCATAAGAAGCATATTGTACAGAGGCCCGTTCCCCAGGAATAAAATATGAACCATCTATATAGAACAAAGAATTATATTCCTTCTCATATTCAAACTCCAACGTGTATGGATACATGCCATGTGAAAGATCAATTGCTTTAAGACGGTTGTCACTGTAAAGGCTAAATCCATCAAAAGCACTCTGATCGTAAATTTCACTGTTCTTTATTTTTCTTATAAGCTTACCGCTCGCATCGTAAATGCTCGCCTTTAGTTGTGTGATTTTAGTGAGCTTATCATAACCTAAAACCTTTGACGCAAAACCCTTGCCTCCTCCGTTCAAAATGGTTACAACATAGTATGCGGATAGCCTCCCCTTACTGGCTGAGATAACCTCGTAAACCATTTTATCCTCGCGGATAACCACATCCACATCCTTCTTTAGGCTTTCTGGTATTTCACTCACCGGAAATTTCAACGCTGCGCTCATCGCCTTTGAAAAGGAAATTATAAGCAAGCTAATAAGTAGTATTCTCTTCATATTATGGTTTCTTTCTCAACACAATCTGTTCGTTCTGCTTTGCAACAACCTGATCATAAAACTCCCTGAGAAAAGGGTATTCATCCTGGGTAAAGAGACTTTTATTAATTTGAAAGTTACTGGTAATATGAACCATGTTGCCCATTTGAGTTACGTTATATAAATAACGAGCAGCATTATTTGGCAGCGTAATCACTTTGCTTTGAGGAATCTCATCAATAGTAAAACTTTCAGGCAATATCAACTTACACATATAAACCTTTTCGATCACGCTTGAGTAGTTTACAGGATACATTCGCTCATCAAGTTTAAATGGATTCGATTCCAGTTGCGTCGTTATAAAAGGATTAACATAGATAATGTCCCCTGAAACTGAGGCATGATCATTTAAAACGAGCTCATGTACTTCCCTTAAAGAATTTTCAACTTCATCTACATTTTGAAAATCACTCTTTTCTATCTGCCAAAGTTTGGTACCTAGAAAATTCTTTACATAACCATTATGACCCTTTGAAGTATAATCTCTCCGGGCCTTGTTCGCATCATAGCCATCGCGGTTAAAGGTAAGCTTGCCTTTCATTTCTCCATTTCCTGCTAAATTAAATTCCGCACTTGCAACTGTCTTAGCCTTTGCTTTAGTTTCTAAATTAATCCATCCATGACGTGTTTTAGATATAATTAGTCCCTGCCCATTTAAGCAACGCTCAGGCAACACGCTAATAGGAATAAACTTGTCGGTCGCATCAAGAAAAATAGTTTTGTTTTCTGGCAGTCGTACAAGGCAAACAACATAATTAAACTGCTTCGACATTGGGTATTGCATTCGTACAAAACCGTGGTCACGCGTACTTAGTATTACAGGCTCTACCTCAAACCCTGCTTTGCTGACCATCGAAGCAAGCAATAAATTTAAATCTCCCGAACTACCCTTCTTCTTCTCAATTACTGTTTTTAGATTATCAGCGAAGAAATCATTGTGTCCGTCCCACTCCAGGTTTCTTTTCACATAATTATGTAACGCTGTTATCTTCTTAACAGGGTCATCTATTCCTGCAGTAACCTCCTCAACTGTTTTCTTAAGAAAACCCGACCCTCTGATCACTCCGCCAAAGTCCTCGTCATCTAAAAGTATCTGGTTAAGCTTTGCCCATGAGCCCATTATTTCACGTACAGGTTCACCTGGGAAATTAATATGTGACAGCGCAAAGTTTATCCTTGATATAAAGTCCTCTTCACTTGTCATAAAAGGCTCTTCTTTAAATGCGTGTACATCCTTAATGATCCAGTGATGGGCGTTTGACTGATAATCAGACATGGGCTTATTCTTAACCTCGTATGTCGTAGGACTTACATAACCCTGCATGTATTTTTCAAACACAAAAAACTCCGGCAAAATGGCCCAGTACTCACTATGCCTTGTGGGGATTGTTCTTTGAAATTGCCAATTTGGGAAATTCCAAAGTAGATCCGAGTTAATTGTATAAGAATATTCTATTACCGACCCCTCTTTTACATTTGGTAAGGTGAATTTATGTAGGAATATGTTTCTGTTAAATTTGTCTTTAAATATTCCATCCTTAGACATCTTAGCCTCTACAATCTTTCCATTTTCGAGATTAAATGTTGATGCTTTAAGATTGGTAACTTTTTCTTCTGAAGAACCAAAATGGTAAAGAGGCACTTCAACATTAGCCCAATCAAGCCCCTCCTTCTTTAGAATTTTAATTCGCGTATGTCTTTCAAAAAGTAATGAAGACGTAGTAGTATTTATTCTGATGTAAGCCTCCCCGTAGTCAGAAAGAACCACTGCAGACGCAGAAGTGTCTTTACTATAAACTTTCATATTAAGATCATCCATTGGAATATCACCGAATTTTAAAGGTGATTTTTGAGGGAACACATTTAGAGAAATGCTTAGAAGCACTATAGCAGTAAATATTGCCTTCATGAGGGGTTTTTAGATTAGTATGTGTGCATAAAATTAATATTTTTTAAACAACTTTAATCGCGAATAGTAAGATTTAGATAATGGCAAAATCAAAAACAGTGTTCTATTGTCAGAATTGCGGATATGAATCTGCAAAATGGTTAGGTAAGTGCCCGTCGTGTAATTCATGGAATACATTTGCAGAAGAAGTAGTCACCAAAGAAGAAAACAATAAAAACGATTGGCGTCAAACCTCCTCAAAGAGCAAACAAAATCAACCGCGCACATTAAACGAAATTGATGCAGGAGAAGAAGTCAGACAAAGTTCAGCAGACGAAGAATTAAACCGCGTACTTGGAGGGGGTATTGTCAGTGGCTCATTGGTATTGGTTGGTGGTGAGCCAGGCATCGGAAAATCAACACTGTTATTACAGGTAGGCCTTAAGTTGAAGCAGAGTAAAGTACTCTATGTTTCAGGTGAAGAAAGTGAACAACAGATAAGGATGCGTGCAGATCGGTTACAGGATTCTTCAAAGAATTTTTATGTACTCACCGAGACTAACACCAAAAACATTTTTTCTGCAATCGAAGCGTTGTCTCCCGATATCGTTATTATAGATTCTATTCAAACACTGCATTCATCTCAACTTGAATCTGCTGCAGGAAGTATCGGACAAGTGCGTCAATGCGCAGCTGAGATGATGAAGTTTGCAAAAGAAACACATACACCTGTATTTCTTATAGGTCACATTACAAAAGACGGTATGCTGGCCGGCCCTAAAGTTCTTGAGCATATGGTCGACACCGTACTTCAATTTGAAGGAGATCGCCACTTGGCTTACCGGATTTTGCGAACAACTAAAAATCGCTTTGGCTCTACGTCAGAAATTGGTATTTATGAAATGCTTGGAAATGGACTCCGTCAGGTTTCAAATCCGTCTGAGATTTTGATATCACAAAAAGATGCTAATCTGAGCGGCGTAACAATAGGCGCCACGTTAGAAGGAAACCGTCCCTTACTTATCGAAATTCAATCATTGGTAAGCCCGGCAAGCTATGGTACACCTCAAAGAACACCAACGGGTTTTGATCATAAGCGATTAAATATGCTGCTGGCTGTATTAGAGAAAAGATGTGGTTTCAGAATGGGCACCCAGGATGTCTTTCTTAATATGGCTGGCGGTATTTCCGTTGAAGATCCCGCTATTGATCTGGCCATTTGCATTTCCATTATATCTTCAATGGAAGAGATTCCTGTATCTGACAAAGTTTGTTTTGCTGCGGAAGTAGGTCTGGGCGGCGAGCTAAGAGCAGTAAATCGTGTCGAACAACGAATTAGTGAAGCAGAAAAATTAGGATTTACTGAAATCTATATTTCTAAGTTTAATCAAAAGTCAATCGATATTAAAAAAAGTAAAATCCAGGTTAAGCTTTTTGGTAAACTGCAGGAAGTATTTCAGGATATTTTTGGCTAATTGTACTAAGATTTAAAAAATATGGAAAGCTTTTTTACAGAAACACTTGGGGTGCCAGATTACATCTTTAGCTATGTACTTCTTCCGTTTCTAATTTTTCTCGCCCG
Source organism: Chryseosolibacter indicum (assembly GCF_018598585.1). GTDB lineage: Bacteria > Bacteroidota > Bacteroidia > Cytophagales > Cyclobacteriaceae > Chryseosolibacter > Chryseosolibacter indicus. The sequence goes on along the minus strand of NZ_JAHESD010000056.1, from coordinate 22,305 downwards.
AATTGGAGATGTTTCCATAAATACAATCCGCATTATCTATGTATTAGGAGGCAGGCGGTGGACAGCCACGTTATTAGGATTTTTTGAGTCTTTTATCTGGCTAATGGCTATAAGGCAAATATTCGAACATTTAGATAACTGGATTTGCTACTTCGCTTACCCTGCAGGCTTTGCTTCAGGCATCTTCGTGGGAATGATTATTGAAGAAAGAATAGCGTATGGCAAAGTTATTGTTCGAATAATTACCCGTAAAGAAATCACCCAGTTGATTGAATACTTAAGTACGCAGCATTTCAGGTATACCCATGTAAATGCGCAAGGTCCTGATGGGCATGAGAATCTTGTTTTTACAGTACTCGAACGGGAAAGATTAGAAGATTTACTTAATCGTTTAAAACAGATTTTACCTACAGCATTCTATACAGTTGAAAAAGTAAATCGCGCCGCTGAAAGTGGCGCTATCGTTCAGGAAACAACAAGATGGAGCATAGCCTCCTGGTTTAGTAGTGTTAAAAGAGATTAAATCACTTATATGAAAACAATATTATTATTATTTACGTCATTACTTCTTTTTATAACTCCTGCAGATGTTAGACTTCAATATTCTTTTAAAACGGGAGACCAGTATGAACTAAACCAAAGTTCAACTCAAACAATTAAACAAAGTATTCCTGCCATGGGAGAAATTAAGATTGATATAAATTCAGGCGGTGCATTGTTATTTAAAGTAGTCGAGTTGCAGGGGTCATCAGCAAAGATTGAAGCAAAATATACCAAACTTAAAGTAGTATCTAAATCAATTATGGGAGATATCAACCTCGACAGCGAAGGCAGTGATGATAACCCCCAAAATAAATTAGTTAAATCTGTTATCAATAAGCCATTCTTCTTCACCTTAAGTAAAAACGGAAAGGTTGATAACGTTAATGGTACCGAAAGCCTTTTACAAGATAACGATAACCCGGTAGTTAAACAGGTCCTTGAACAGTTTTTAAATCCAAGCTCTTTAAAATCTAATCTGGAATTAGCATTAATCAACTATCCCGACGAAAAGATACAGGAGGGTCATCAATGGAAAAACTCAACAGAACTTCCAATCAATTATCCCATACAAATCGATAATACTTGGAGCTTAAAAAAGATCGAAGGATCAGTTGCATCTATTGATGCCGATGGTTTATTAGCAACAAGAGATAAAGACAAGATTACTGCGCTACCCAATGGAATAAAATCAAAAGCTGATCTTAATGGTCGTCAGGCACTGGTTGCTAAAGTGAACACCAAAACCGGATGGCCCAATGAAATTAAAATACTATCTGAAATAAAAGGAAAAATGACGCTTCTTGCAGGTGGGTTCATCCCTGAAGATATGGACGTACCCATGGAGATAGTAAGCGAATCTAAGTTTACAATAGTCAAGAAATAGAATCCCCCCTTTCGTTGCCTTGCTTTAGGATAACAAAGGTTTTCTCATGTATATGTAACAGGCACGACTTTATCTTAAGTCGTGCCTCAAATTCAAGATCAATCGGCCCATTCCCCCATCTCTTTAATCTGTCGCGATCAAAAAAAATTGGCCCACACCATAATCATTAAAAAAAGCATAAAGAGTGGAAAACGAGTGCAGCAAGAGTGGAAAATAACTTTGCTGATTCTCAATGCACAGCAGTTTTTGACACTATTTCTCAAACGACCGTCCTACATTTAATAAAAACACAGTACTATGGCTCACGTCAGAGAAAATGATCTTACCGAAGGTTTAAGCGGAAAGTTTGGACCAAAATTCGTTTTTAAGCAATTAAGGGGTAAAACTATTGTAGCCAGAAGGGCGAAGCCCACTACAAAACAAAGCGCTTTGCAGCGCGAGAACCGCAACCGCTTTAAAAAGGCATCTGCTTATGCAAAGTCTATGATGCTGATACCGGAGAAAAAGGCATATTACTGCTCGATGGCAAAAGAGCTGAAGCTTCCAAATGCCTATACCGCTGCACTTTCTGATTATATGCGTAAACCAACAATTAAAGAAATAGATATAACTACACAAGATTCAGTGCTCACAGTAAAGGTAAGTGCTGTCAAGAAAGACTTTCGCCTGCAGGCGACAAAGGTAATTGCCTTAGCACAAGATGGCACAATTGTAGAACAAGCCGAAACCATTAAAGACTTTCCTTGTTGGAATTATAGATTCATAACATCAAAGGAATCTATTTGAAAAGTAGTTATTATGGTTCAGGATGAGCCAGGAAATATTTTAAGCAGGGAAATAACCATTTAGTTACTGCAATGTAAGCTACAGTTTAACTTCATGTATAAAGATGGATGAGAAGGTAATTGACTTTATGCTCAGCTACTTCGCTGCTTACTTTAATAAGTAGCAAACCACAATGCATCCATTAGGAATGCACAATTATCTTAATTCCACTTCAGCTGTCATTTGCAGGATATCCTCAACGTAATCACGGGTGTTAAATAGACGTGGTACTTTGTTCTGCCCTCCAAGCTTTCCTCTTTTCTTCATCCATTGGTAAAACGTACCCTCGGGTACACTATGAACTTTCGGTGCTACAAGTGCCAGGTCAAAATTACGCTTCGCATCGTAGTCAGAGTTTATCTCCCGTAAACTTTCGTCCAAAACCTTAGTGAAAGTATCTAGGCTATCAGGTTGAACTTTAAATTCAATAATCCACTCATGCCCTCCTCGTTTACCTTTTTCAAGAAACACAGGCGCTGCAGTAAAATTGTCGATAATTGCATTGGTCAATGTGCAGGCCCTCGTGATGGCTGCCTCCGCATTTTCAATTATAACCTCTTCACCAAATGCATTTATAAAATGTTTTGTTCTTCCGGAGATCTTAATCCGATAGGGAGATATGCTTGTAAACTTAACTGTATCTCCAATATTGTAGCGCCACAATCCTGCATTGGTTGAAATTATCATTGCATAGTTCTTATCCTTTTCAACTTCATGCAATGGAATAGCTCTCGGGTGTTCGTTGTCAAGTTCATCTACTGGAATGAATTCATAGAAAATACCATAGTCCAGCATAAGCAGCATCTCCTCAGAATTCTTTTGATCTTGTATTCCAAAAAAACCCTCACTCGCATTGTATGTTTCCCAATAATTCATGGTGTCTTTAGGAATGAGACTTTGGAACAAACTCCTGTAAGGTTTAAAAGCTACTGCACCATGAAAGAAGGCTTCAAGATTTGGCCACACCTCAAGAATATTACTTTTATTTTGAAGCTCTACAATCCGTTGAATCAATAGCACTGTCCATGTAGGCACCCCTGCAAGATTGGTAACATTTTCGGTAGCAGTTTCATACGCCATTTTCTCAATCTTCTCTTCCCAGTTGTTCATTAATGCTGTTTCTAGGCTTGGCGTTCTTATAAACTGAGCCCATGGCGGAAGGTTTTGCATGATCACAGCGGAAACATCCCCATAAAAAGATGAAGCACTTGAATCATATTCATTGATTTGATGACTGCCACCAACAGCAAGGCCTTTACCATCAAACAATTTTGTGTCAGGAAAATTATTTACATAAATCGATATCAAATCTTTCCCTCCTTTGAAATGACACTCTTCTAAAGCTTCCTGCGATACAGGTATAAACTTGCTCCTATGACCTGTCGTACCTGAAGATTTCGAGAACCATTTTATTTCAGATGGCCATAAAATGTTCTCTTCACCACGCATCTGTCTTTCAATATATGGATAGAGTTTTTCATAAGAATGAATAGGCACTCGTTCTCTGAATTGTTCATATGTTTCAATGTCACTGAAACCATACTGCAACCCAAACTGAGTTAATTGTGCTTCCTGGATTAACCGTTTGAACAATTCATCCTGAACATCATGAGGATATTTCATGAATAGTTCAATTTGATGAATCCGTTTCTTCATCACCCAGGTCAGTATTGAATTAATTAATCCCATTCCTACTTAGTTCATTCCAAAATTAGAAGTTAAAAACATAAATAAGAATGCCGTGCCCACTGCAAGAGCTCAATTTATGAACGGATTTGTTAATCTTTTAATACCAAATTAGAAGAACATTAGAAATCTGGAAGTATACTATAAAAAAGTAGGAGTTATTTAAAAAGAAAGAGAACCTTTTATAGGGTTCTCTTTACTTCTCTGTTTTCATAGCTTTCAATAACATCTCCGACTTTCATATCATTGAAGCCATCTATACCAATACCGCAATCAAAACCAGATCTAACTTCACTTGCATCGTCTTTGAAACGTTTTAATGAGTGTAGTTTTCCGGCATATACCACAATACCATCGCGGATTAGGCGAATAGGGTTTGAACGTTTAATCAAACCATCTGTAACCATACATCCGGCAATAGTACCAATTTTTGATATCTTAAATACTTCGCGTATTTCAGCATTTCCTACAATCACCTCTTCAACCTCAGGAGCAAGCATACCTTCCATCGCATCCTTCACTTCATTAATTGCATCGTAGATGATTGAATATAATCTGATTTCAATCTCTTCGTTTTCTGCTATGCGTTTTGCGGCAGCTGAAGGACGCACCTGGAATCCAAGTACGATGGCGTCTGAAGCCGAAGCTAAAAGCACATCAGATTCTGAGATTTGACCAACACCTCTATGGATAATGGCAACCTGAATTTCAGGTGTTGAAAGTTTCAATAAGGAATCTGACAGCGCTTCAACAGAACCATCCACGTCACCTTTAACAATAACATTCAACTGCTTGAAGTTTCCAATTGCGAGTCTTCGGCCAATTTCATCCAGGGTAATGTGCTTCTTCGTACGCATATTTTGCTCACGAAGCAGCTGACCACGTTTGCTTGCAAGTTCGCGAGCTTCACGGTCAGTTTCCATTACATTGAATTTTTCACCTGCCTGAGGAGCACCATCTAAACCAAGAACAACAACAGGTGTCGATGGTCCCGCTTCATTTACACGCTTTCCAGTATCATCAAACATTGCTTTAACACGTCCGTAATGCGGACCTGCAAGCATAATATCACCTATCTTAAGCGTACCGTTTTGGATCATTACCGTTGCTACATATCCGCGTCCCTTATCAAGGGAAGCTTCTATTATAGAACCAGTAGCAGGTCTATCAGGATTAGCTTTCAAATTGAGAAGTTCGGCTTCTAACAGTACTTTCTCTAACAATTCGTCAACGCCCTTTCCCGACTTCGCAGAAATCTCCTGACATTGATATTTACCACCCCACTCTTCAACGAGAATATTAATCTTAGAAAGAGCTTCCCTGATCTTATCAGGATTAGCTGTGGGCTTATCTATCTTATTAATTGCAATAACAATAGGCACCCCAGCTACCTGAGCATGATTAATAGCTTCTTTTGTTTGAGGCATTACATCATCATCGGCCGCCACTACAATAATGGCAACGTCTGTGATTTTAGCTCCCCTTGCACGCATCGCCGTAAAAGCTTCATGACCAGGGGTATCAAGGAAGGCTATCTTATTTCCGCTCTTGGTTGTAACATCATATGCACCAATATGCTGGGTAATACCCCCTGCTTCCTGAGCTGTTACTTTTGTATTTCTTATGTAATCCAGCAATGAAGTCTTACCGTGATCAACGTGACCCATAATTGTAACGATGGGAGCACGCGGTGATAATTCTTCTTCGCTATCAGTTTCAACTACTACATCAAGCTCGTCATCAGCAGATGTAAATTGAACATCGTAGCCAAATTCATCAGCAATTACTGTAATAGCCTCTGCATCTAGTCGCTGATTAATGGAAACGAACATCCCTAAACTGAGACAGGTAGAAATAACCTCATTAACAGACACGTTCATCAAAGAAGCGAGGTCATTCGCAGAGATAAATTCAGTCACCTTCAATGTTTTTGAAGACTCCTGCTCCTGAAGCATTTGCTGCTCTTGCGCTTCTGATAATGCCTGCCTCTTTTCCCTACGATATTTAGAACCGGCTGTCTTTTTACCACCTCCACTAAGCTTAGCTAAGGTAGCACGGATCTGATCCTGAATTTCCTTTTCAGAAGGTTCTTCTTTCTGAACGCGTTGTGGTGGCTGGTGCCCTTTATTTCTGTTCTGATTATGCTGTTGATTAGGTCTCTGACCCCCTCCTCGCTGATGTTGATGCTGCTGTTGCTGTTGACCAGGCTGTTGCTCGCCTACAGGAGTTATACGTTTACGAGGCCTTTTTGCCTTCCTGTCATCTTTAGCATCAGCATTAGACTGTGTTGAAGGTGCTTCCTTTTTACGTTCAGTTGGTAACTCAATCTTATCAACAACCTTTAACCCTTTTAGCCTGTCAGCCTTCGCTTTTATAAGCTCATCCGGTTGTTTCTCTGCAACAACTACAGGAGGCGTCGGTTCCTTCTCCTCCTTAACTACCGGAGGTTCTGGTGCTTTGGTTTCAACTATCTTTTCTTCAACCGGAGGCGCTGGTGGAGGGGTGACTGCAACTACTTCAGGTAGCTCTACAGGTTTAGGTTCTTCCTTAACCTTAACAGGCTCTTCTTCCTTTTTTGGTGCAACCTCTGTTGCAGGAGGTGCCGGCTTTTTCTCAAGTTCTATTTTGCCGAGAACCTTAATTCCTTCAAGCTTCGGCTTTTCCCTCTCAACCTTCTCAGGTTTTCCATCATCTTTTCCTTTAAGATCTTTCGATCCAAGGTTTTTTATCATGATGCTTTCTTCATCCTCTACACGCTTCTTTGCCTGTTCCTTCTCACGTTCTATCGTAACATTCTCTACATGCTTGGTTCCTATCGTTAACCCCGATGCCTCTAGTTTTTCGCTGGCAGAAGAAGCGTATTCTTTAGCGAGCATTGCATATTGCTCTGGGGTTAGTTTTGTGTTAGGGTTGTTTTCAACAGAAAAGCCCTTTTTAGACAAAAACTCCAGAATGGTGTTATGCCCTACGTTAAGCTTTCTTGATGCCTGCCCTAACCGTATCATTTTTTCTTCTGCCATGCTTCAAATATCCCTATAAATTTTGGGTGTTTAATTATCCTTATGTGTTAATTATTCAAATTCCTTCTTCAAAACATTGATAACACTATCAATTGTTTCTTCTTCAAGGTCTGTTCTGCGAACAAGCTCCTCTTTATTTAGGTTCAAAACACTTTTAGCCGTATCTAAACCGATTCGTTTTAACTCTTCAAGTACCCAGCTTTCAATTTCATCGCCAAATTCGTCAAGATCAACATCCTCCTCTTCCTGCCCTTCAGCCAATTCTCTGAAAACATCGATTTCGTATCCAACAAGGCGGCTTGCTAACTTTATATTCAATCCTCCTTTACCAATTGCCAGAGAAACCTGGTCAGGTTTTAAGTAAACTGCCACTCGCCCATTGTCCTTGTCGATCTTAATAGAGGTAATTTTTGCCGGGCTTAACGCACGTTGAATATAAAGATCGAGATTTTCTGTGTAATTAATAACATCTATGTTCTCATTCTGCAATTCACGCACAATAGCATGTATTCTTGATCCCTTCATACCGACGCATGCACCAACAGGATCTATACGGTCATCATAAGATTCTACTGCTACCTTGGCACGTTCACCTGGTTCGCGCACTACCTTTTTAATTGTTATAAGACCATCATATACTTCCGGTACTTCCTGTTCAAATAGCCGCTCTAAAAATACAGGAGAGGTTCTTGATAATATAATTTTTGGATTACCATTAACCATTTCAACTTTGTGAACAATTGCCCTAACGGTTTCACCTTTGCGGTAGCGATCTTTTGGTATTTGCTCGTTTCTTGGAATAGAGATTTCATTCCCCTCAGCATCCGTAAGAAGTATCTCCTTACCTAATACCTGGTAAACCTCTCCGGTTATAATCTCACCTACAATATCTTTGTATTTTTGAAAGAGGATATCTTTTTCAAGATCCTTAACTTTCTGCATTAAAGTTTGTCTTGCAGTTGTAACCGCTCTTCTGCCAAAATCTTCAATATCAACAGGCTCCGAAACCTCTTCGCCAACTTCAAAATCAGGTTCAATTTTCTTTGCCTCGCTTAAGCTAATCTTATCGTGCTCCCAGATATCTTCAGAATCGTCTTCAACTATTTCCCGAATACGGTAGATTTCCAAATCACCTTTATCAGCATTTATGATGATATCAAAATTATCAGTAGGTAAAGGATTTCCTTTTTCATCTGTGCCGTATTTCTTCTTTATCATATTCCGGAATACATCTTCCAGTATACGTATCATCGTTGGCCTGTCTATATTCTTCTGCTTAGCAAATTCAGCAAACGATTCAATTAGATTTGAAATATCCATATTCAAGTTTTATTTAAACGATACCAATACAAATGCTTTGTCTATTTCTGTAAATGGGATTTCGATATTTTTGGTTTCTTTTTTCTTTCCAGTGCCTACCTCCCGCACCAGCGTAATCTTGTCGTCAGATACTTCTGTAAGCTTACCCTCTGTTGTTCTATCCCCTTGTTTAACTCTTAAGGATCTTCCAATATGTTTAATATACTGTCGTTTGAGTTTGAGCGGATAATCCACACCAGGAGTAGAAACCTCAAGTGTAAAGTTCTCTTCTATTAAAGATGCTTCGTCAAGCCATTTGGATAATTCCCTACTTAGGTCGGCGCATTCATCGATATTAACTCCGTTATCACCATCAACAATAACTAAAATCTTCTTAGGTCCTTTACGGGAAGAAATAATTACATCGACAATAAATTGTCCTTTTGAGAGTTTTCCTTCTGCAAATCGCCGTATTTCTTCAGCTGCATCCATCAAAAAATAATTATAAACAAAGAGGGGACTTCTCGTCCCCTCTTTAATTTCTTTTGCAAAAGTAGAAGTTTTTTATTAGTTGCCAAATAAAAAACTTAAGTGATAACTATTTTTATTACTAAATATAATCTGGAAGGTTCTTCAGGTAAACGCCATAGCCGCTTTTTTCAAGAGGCCTTGCAAGCTCAAGCAGCTGCTCTTTATTGATGAAACCGCTTCTAAACGCAACCTCTTCTATACATCCAACCTTTAAACCTTGTCGTTGTTCAATAACTTGGACGAAGTTCGAAGCTTGCATTAGAGAATCAAAAGTACCTGTATCCAGCCACGCTGTTCCCCTACTCATAGGGGCTACTTTTAACTTTCCTTTCTTTAGATATACATTATTTATATCTGTTATCTCTAATTCACCTCTTGGGCTTGGTTTAATTGCTTTTGCTATAGATACAACTTCATTATCGTAGAAGTATAACCCTGGAACTGCGTAATTTGACTTAGGCTGTTTAGGCTTCTCTTCTATTGAAATAACATTCTTGTCTTTATCAAACTCGACCACTCCATATCGCTCTGGGTCGTGAACGTGATAGGCAAATACTACTCCTCCATCTGGATTAACATTTGATTGTAGAAGAGTCTTTAGACCTGATCCATAAAAAATATTGTCGCCAAGTATAAGTGCTACCTTGTCACTACCAACAAATTTCTCCCCTATTATAAAAGCTTGTGCAAGGCCTTCTGGCTTCGGCTGAACTTCATAATGAAACTCACATCCGAGCTTCTTTCCATCTCCTAATAATTTCTGAAATATAGGAAGATCATTAGGCGTTGATATAATGAGTATTTCGCGAATACCTGCCATCATCAAAACCGATAATGGATAATAGATCATTGGTTTATCATACAATGGCATTAGTTGCTTACTTACTGCCAATGTAAGTGGATACAGCCGCGTACCTGATCCTCCTGCGAGAATTATTCCTTTCATACCTAGTTTTAATGGGAGTTATCTTCCGGTGTACATTTTTTCATAATAATTCATGTAGTTGCCGGACGTTACATTCTTAAGCCAGTCTTGATTTGCTAAGTACCAATCAACTGTTTTTTCAAGTCCTACCTCAAAGGTCACCGAAGGTGTCCAACCTAGCTCACGCTTAAGTTTTGAAGCATCTATTGCATACCTTAAATCATGACCAGGTCTATCTTTTACGTATGTGATAAGTCTCTCTGATGTTCCTTCTGAACGATTTAATTTTTTGTCCATGATAGAACAAAGCAGCTTCACCAGGTCAATATTCTTCCATTCGTTATTACCTCCAATGTTATAAACTTGTCCGGCTTTTCCACCATGAAAGATTGAATCTATTGCTCTTGCATGATCTACAACAAAAAGCCAGTCTCGAATATTTTCACCTTTACCATAGACCGGAAGGGGTTTGTTATTAATGATGTTATTAATCATTAATGGAATGAGCTTTTCAGGGAAATGAAAAGGTCCGTAATTATTCGAGCATCTGCTTATCAACGTTGGCAGTCCATAGCTGTTATTAAATGCTGTGACAAAATGGTCGCTGCTGGCCTTTGAAGCTGAATATGGAGATTGAGGATCGATGTGAGTTTCTTCAGTGAAGAAACTTCCATCATGTGCTGAACCATAAACCTCATCTGTAGAAATATGATAAAACATTTTGCCTTCAAAATTGCTCTTCCAGAAAGTATGAGCAGTTTTTAAAAGATTTAATGTTCCTATGATATTCGTGTATGCAAATTCAGCTGGATTTTCTAAAGAGCGATCAACATGAGATTCTGCGGCAAGATGAACTACCCCATCTATCTGATGCGTCTTAAAGATATCAGCAAGCAAATCCTGATCAAGAATATCACCTTTCTGAAAAATGTAGTTTGGTTGATTTTCAACGTCTCTTAAATTTTCTAAGTTACCCGCATAGGTCAACTTATCAAGATTTACAATTTTATAGTCAGGGTACTTGTTTACAAAAAGTCTAACTACGTGAGAGCCGATAAATCCTGCCCCACCTGTTATTAGTATTTGTCTTTTAGTCATACTTAATTTTACGTTCTATCTAACGTATTTGTCAAAATTCTTGTGTTCGCGAGTATATAAAACATCTTGGGGCAAAGATTTAAAATACTCATATGTGATTTTAAGACCTTCTGAACGAGAAACTTTAGGCTCCCATCCCAGCAAGCTCTTTGCTTTGGAAATATCAGGTCTTCGTTGTTTAGGATCATCCTTGGGAAGCGGCTTACAAATAATCTTTTGAGACGTACCTGTAAGTTTCACAATTTCTTCAGCAAATTCCCAGATAGTTATTTCGTCAGGGTTACCAATGTTTACAGGTAATGCGTAATCAGACATCAGCAATCTGAAAATGCCCTCAACCTGATCATCGATATAACAGAAAGAACGCGTTTGAGAACCGTCACCAAAAACAGTTAGATCTTCACCACGCAAGGCCTGCCCTATAAATGCTGGTAATACTCTCCCGTCGTTCAAACGCATTCTCGGACCGTATGTATTGAAGATGCGTACAATTCTTGTCTCTACATTATGGTAGGTGTGATAAGCCATTGTCATGGCTTCCTGAAAACGCTTAGCTTCATCATAAACACCCCTTGGACCAATAGGATTTACGTTACCGTAATATTCTTCCATCTGCGGATGTACAAGCGGATCTCCATATACTTCAGAAGTAGATGCTACAAGAATTCTCGCCCTTTTAGCCCTCGCCAAACCAAGAAGATTATGAGTGCCAAGCGACCCAACCTTTAGCGTTTGGATAGGGATTTTTAAATAATCAATGGGACTCGCTGGTGAGGCAAAATGAAGAATGTATTTCAGATCACCAGGAACATGAACAAAAGTAGAGACATCATGATTGTAAAATTCAAAATCAGGATGCTTGAATAAGTGCTCGATGTTTCTCAAATCGCCTGTGATCAGGTTATCCATTGCTACAACCTGGAAGCCTTCCCTTAAAAACCTATCACAAAGATGAGAACCGATAAATCCAGCACCTCCTGTTATCAATACCCTTTCCTTAACCATGTATCACCTCCTTAGGAACATTCACAGCTTCTCTTCCTATGCTGAAGTATGTATATCCTTGTTCTTTCATTACATCGAGTTCATAAACATTTCTACCATCAAAAATTACTTTTGACTTGAGTATTGAATTCAACTTCTCGAAATCAGGAGTACGGAATTCAGGCCATTCGGTAGCTATAAATACAGCATCGGCTCCTTCCGCTGCTTCGTAAGGGTTATTGAAGTATTGAATTTTGTCTCCAACTATTCGTCTTACGTTCTCCATTCCTTCAGGATCATGTGCACGTATGTTTACTCCTTCCTGTAATAGGGCTTCTATGTTATACAAAGACGGCGCTTCACGAATATCATCAGTATGTGGCTTGAACGCCAGTCCCCACATGGCAATTGTTTTACCTTTCAAATTACCTCCAAAGAATTCCTTAATCTTTGGAATGAGTTTGGTTTTCTGATAGGTATTAACATCCATAACAGCTTTTAATATTTTGAAATCGTAAGCTGTATCTTTTGCTGATTTTGCCAATGCCTGCACATCTTTTGGAAAGCAACTTCCACCGTACCCAATTCCTGGAAATAGAAATCTCTTTCCGATCCTGCTATCAGTACCCATTCCTTTTCTTACAGCATCAACGTCTGCTCCTAGCAACTCACAAAGATTTGCTATCTCATTCATAAAGGTGATTTTAGTAGCAAGGAATGAGTTCGCAGCGTACTTCGTCAATTCTGCTGAACGCTCATCCATAAACACCAGCGGATTTCCCTGACGTACAAAGGGGGCATACAATGTTTCCATGATTTTATGAGCACGGGTTGAAGTAGTTCCTATTACTACCCTTTCAGGCTTCATAAAATCTTCTACTGCAACACCTTCTCTTAAAAATTCCGGATTTGATACAACATCAAAATCAACTTTGGCACCTTTGCTAATTCTTTCCCTTACCTTATCTGCCGTGCCCACAGGTACTGTACTCTTATCAACAATAACAGTATACTCAGAAAGTAATGGTCCCAAATCATCTGCTACTTTCAATATGTATTTTAAATCGGCAGAACCGTCCTCTCCCGGTGGTGTAGGAAGTGCTAAAAAGATAACCTTCGCATCCTGAATTCCTTCAGCAAGACTTGTTGTAAAGAATAGTCGATCTTGTTTAATGTTTCTTTCGAAAAGTTGTTCAAGGCCGGGTTCGTAGATAGTTATTTTGCCATTTTTCAGTTTTTTTACTTTCTCCTGGTCAATATCAATACAGGTTACTGTATTTCCTGTTTCTGCAAAGCAAGTTCCTGTTACAAGACCAACGTAACCAGTCCCTACGACAGCGATTTTCATGTTCTATGTAGATTAATTTGAATTGGTAAAAATAATTGTTTTAAGTGGTTTGAGAAGTAGTAGTACCACCGGCAATAAAAAACTATTCCAACTATTACAAACTAACAATCGTTTGGCGTGGAATGAAATTAGTTCTATCTTTATTATCCTTAATAAAAATCACTTACTATTTATGGAAATGCTCGTTGAAAGACCCTCAGCTTTGAGCTTTGATAGCTCTGAGAATCAAAAAATGATTGCTCAGATGGTGCGCGACTTTGGAAGCCGTGAGATTAAACCGTTTATAATGGAATGGGATGAAAAGCAGATTTTTCCTGTAGAATTGTTCAACGAAATGGGTTCTCTGGGTCTAATGGGAGTTCTTGTACCAGAAGAATATGGTGGGGCTGGCTTTGGATATGAGGAGTATATTACTGCGATTATTGAACTGTCAAAAATCGATGGATCGATTGGGTTGTCGATGGCTGCACATAATTCGCTTTGTACCAATCATATCCTCCATTTTGGGAATGAGGAACAAAAGCGAAAATATTTACCCAAACTTGCTTCAGGCCAATGGATCGGCGCATGGGGCTTAACCGAACCCAATACAGGTTCTGACGCCGGCAACATGCGCACAGTAGCTGTAAAAGATGGAGACTATTTTATCTTAAATGGCGCTAAAAATTTTATTACTCATGGCAAATCAGGTAACGTAGCAGTAGTTATTGCCCGAACAGGAGCAGTAGGCGATTCTCACGGAATGTCGGCTTTTATTATAGAAAAAGGTACTCCTGGTTTTACCTCTGGCAAGAAAGAGAACAAATTAGGAATGCGTGCTTCCGAAACTGCAGAACTTATTTTCACAGACTGCAAAATTCATAAGTCACAGATGCTTGGAAAAGAAGGAGAAGGGTTCATCCAATCATTAAAAATATTGGATGGTGGAAGAATTTCCATAGCGGCATTAAGTGTGGGAATTGCTGAAGGAGCTTATGAAGCAGCATTACAATATTCAAAGGAACGTCACCAGTTTAATCAAGCAATCTCTAAATTTCAAGGTATTGCATTTAAGCTTGCAGATATGGCTACTAAAATAGAAGCTGCTAAATTATTGACTTATAGAGCAGGTGAGTTAAAAAATGCCGGGAAGGAAGTAAATAAGGAGTCAGCTATGGCAAAACTTTACGCTTCCGAAACAGCCGTGGATATCGCTAATGAAGCTGTTCAAATATTTGGTGGCTATGGGTACACCAAAGACTTTCCAGCTGAAAAGTACTATCGGGATGCTAAATTATGTACAATAGGCGAGGGAACTTCTGAGATCCAAAAATTAGTTATATCGAGAGCAATCCTAAAATAAGGTTGTACAAATAATTAATAGTAGTTACATTTGCAACCCTAAATTAAGAATATGATCATCGTTAATGTTAAAGAAAACGAGTCGATAGACAAAGCATTAAAGCGTTTTAAGAAGAAGTTTGAAAAAACTGGTGTTTTGAAGGAATTGCGTGCAAGAACGGCTTATGAAAAACCATCAGTAAGTCGCAGAAACGAAATTATCAGAGCCGCTTACAGAGAGAAGCAAAGAAACTTAGAGAACATCTAATTATACGTACTTGTGTACTTTGGGTAGAGCCATTAGCTTTTATCTGAATTTTTATGCACATTCTATCCACAAAATCTCTTTGGTTGATAAACTGAAGAGATTTTTTTTTAAATTGGTATACCTTGTTTGACGGGTAGGGAATGATAGAATCCTTTATAAAACATCTAAGGTTTGAAAAACGTGCCAGCTCTAATACGGTGCTTGCCTATCAGAACGACCTCAATCAATTTGCAACTTTTCTTTCTACAACCTTTTCTTTATCTGAACCCGAGAATGCAGAGCATCCTTTAATTCGCGCCTGGTTAATAAGCTTGACGGAATCCGGACTTGAGCCGCCATCAGTGAATCGAAAAATAGCATGCTTACGTACCTTCTACAAATACCTGAGGAGGCAGGAGGTAATTGGTAAAGATCCAATGATGAAAATACGGGTTCTTAAAACAAAAAAAAGACTTCCGGTATTTATCAAGGAAAATGATATGGTTAAAGTACTTGATCAAATTTCTTTTGATACCAGCTTTAATGGATGCCGGGACAGGATGATTCTTGAATTGTTATATGGAACCGGCATAAGGCTTTCAGAATTGATTGGCTTAGAAGATTCTAAGATCGATTTGAGAAATCAAACCATTAGAGTTCTCGGGAAACGGAACAAGGAAAGAGTAGTACCCGTCTCTTCCTCTTTAATTTCCATTATTGAAGAATATAAAAGCGCACGAAACAGAGAAGTTGAAAAAAAAGAACATGGGCAGTTTCTGGTAACTAGCAGTGGTGATACTTGCAGTGCTAGGCTAGTTCAAAATATAGTCAAAAAATACCTGGCTATAACGAACTCTGAAAAGAAAAGTCCTCATGTGCTTCGGCACACATATGCAACCCATTTACTAAATCGAGGTGCTGAAATAAACGCAGTTAAAGACCTTCTTGGTCATACAAGTTTAGCAGCTACCCAGGTTTATACTCATAACACTATGGAGAAACTTAAACAAGCTTTTGATAAAGCCCATCCTAAAGCTTAAATATATATGTGATGTAATATTTGTACTCATTGCCTGTCTGGTGGGTTTAAACCAGAAGTTTTATGTTCAACCTTTAAAAATTCAATTTCTATGAAACTGCAAGTACATTCTATCCATTTCGATGCAGACATTAAGCTTATTAGTTTTATTCAAAAGAAATTAGATAAGCTCGAGACGTTTTACGACCGATTAGTGGATGGTGAAGTATTTTTGAAACTTAACAATGAAGGTGTAGAAAATAAAACTGTTGAGATAAAGGTAAAAGTACCAGGCACCCAGTTGTTCGCTATAGAAAAGGCAAGATCATTTGAGGCTGCTACAGATCTTGCAGCTGATGCCTTAAGAATGCAATTAAAAAAATTTAAAAGCAGAGTCAGAAGTGGAAGAGCTTAATGTAGCTGCTATCTCATTGCCCATTACAGCGCGTTCTTAACGAGTTAACAATTTTACCTGGAGACTTTCTCCAGGTTTTTTTATTACACTGATAGCGGATCACAGAGGTTCCTTATCTCTATAAGATCAGAGCTTAAAAAATGTGTTAGTGCAAAAGGAAGGCGCTTTTAACAAATAAAACTACGTAGTATTAGTTAAGTCTAAACTCAATCTTATGTCACTGCTTACCTAGCAGTTCTTTTTTATGAACAAGCCTCGAGGCTAAAATAGCGGGCCTTATAGATATACAAAAAGTAATAACAGATACTACGAACAGCGTAGCGACAAAATCTATAGCTCTTACTTTAATAGGGTAGCCCTGTGTCACTGAAGTTTCCATGCCCATAGAAATTATACCATAGTTCATTTGAAGCCAGCAAAAAGCTCCCCCAAAAATCAATCCAAGAATAGCACCACAAAACGCAATCAAAGAACCTTCCGCAAGGAAAATGTTCCGAACTAGCTGCGGCGTTGCACCAACAGATGAAAGTATTGAAATATCTTTCTTCTTATCGAGTGCGAGCATCATCAAACTAAAGAAAATATTGATTGAACCTATTATTAGCAATAAAGTGAGCGCAAGAAAAGCAAAGAGCTTCTCCATCTTTAAAAGCTTGTAAAGATCTTTGTGCTGTTCTTCATGATTTA
The DNA here is from genome assembly GCF_018598585.1 of Chryseosolibacter indicum. Taxonomy (GTDB): domain Bacteria; phylum Bacteroidota; class Bacteroidia; order Cytophagales; family Cyclobacteriaceae; genus Chryseosolibacter; species Chryseosolibacter indicus. The sequence goes on along the minus strand of NZ_JAHESD010000056.1, from coordinate 5,476 downwards.
GAACCATTAAATCATCTCCAACCGCAGCTTGTATCCGCTCTTCTGCCCGCTTTTCATTTACGTTTTTCTTTAATTTCAGCTCCAAAGATGTTCTCCTGTTGCCATAGTTTAGTAGATCCACTGCAAACTGCAGAGGCACTATGACATAATTTTCATCAAAATTTTGTACGATGGAAAAGACTCCACCTGGTAGAATGTTTTGGTGGGCATAAAGTTTTGAAGGATCAACACCCGCTGAAGCCTTTGAGTTCTTTATGTAGTAAATCTGCAATGGAAACATCGCATCACTTACCGCAACTGAAAGGGTATACCGTACTCCTATACCCAATATCGCATAATTAACACCGTTTTCTCTAAGCTTTAAATCTCCTTCTACAATATTTTCCTGCGGTATTCTTTTCTGTTCAATGAAATTGTCACTTACGCCCTTTATCGTCACTACCTGGTTTGCATCACGGTAGCGTACATAAGCATAATCCTCAATTACTTCCGTAACTATTTCAACTCCTTTGAGAGATTTGATTTTATTGAGTAGCTCAGGGGTAACTTCAAATGATTTACCTTTTACTGCCTGAATTTTAATTTGTGGATCGAAGGAGTTGTTTAACGTTCTTAAAAGATCTTCAAGCCCGTTAAATACCGAAAGAACAATTACGAGGGCAGCTGTAATAAATGCCACACCTACCATGGAGAGAAATGAAATTACATTAATGAAGTTCTTCTTCTTCCTGGAAAATAAATACCGCGTGGCAACAAAGAAAGGTAGGTTCAAGATAAGGTGGGTGATAAATGAGATTAGACTTTTGTCTCTGGCGGGATGTTTAAATTCTTAATTATGTTTTCAATGCGCTCTGCCGTCTCTTCTACCTCATCGATATAAAACACTAGCTCAGGTACTATTCTTACTTGTTTTCCAATTTTCTCGCCCAATGCCTTACGGATCTCTTTTTTATTCACGTTTATTTTCTCCAACACTTTGTCCTTATCCTTAGTAAGCATCATGGAGACATATATTTTCGCCAGGCCCAGATCTGCACTAACTTTAACATCGGTAATGGTAATGAATGCGTTATCCAAAACCCCTCTTTTATCACGTTGAAATATTTCACTCAACTCCTTCTGAATTAACCGGCTGAACTTTTGTTGCCTTGTGGTACCTGCCATCTCTACAATTTTAGAATAAATACTAATGAAGTACTAACATTAGTAAAAAACAATAAATTCCACTTTAAACTTTACGATTACTACCCTATTTTTCAGCTCTTTAAATAAACTATAAATTGCTTCGCTACTTTCGCATTAACGACCCTTACAGGTTGGTCGCACTCCTAGTTCTGATCATTATAATCTACTTTCCACTACTGTGGGACCCGCCGTCTTTGACATATCCAGAGCTGAAAAGCATACTTGTAGGTGAAAAATTAAATAATGGGAGTAAAATGTACACGGAAGTTGTGGACAATACAGCCCCTCTTGCAGCATGGGTGCATACACTTCTTGACATGGCTTTTGACAGGTCTATTACAGGAAGACACGTAGTTGCTCTTGTTCTTATCTTTCTTCAAAGTGTTTTTTTAGGGATAATCTTCATTACAAAGAAAGTGTTTGGTGAAAATACTTTTATCCCTTCTTTAATTTTCTCCATTCTCTTTTTCTTTTCTTTTGATAACATCGCACTTACAGATGAGTTGCTCGGCTCCGGTTTTTTGATTCTGGCGCTTGATCACTTGTTTCGAGAAATTGAATTCAGGATGCCGCGGGATGAGACTCCCTTCAACTTAGGTTTGTTTCTAAGCATAGCAACGCTTTTCTACCTGCCTTATATTACTTTTTTATTTGGTGTGCTTATTATCCTGTTTCTATTTGCCAGAACTAACGGGAGAAAAATACTATTGATGATATTCGGTTTTACTCTCCCTCACTTGTTCGTTATCAGTATTAGTTACGTCAATGACACCCTACCTAAAGTTTGGGAATATTACTATCTCTCCAACCTTTCATTCGATAAAGAATTTGTTGTTTCAATTAAAGAGCTTCTAATACTCGGTGGCTTACCAGCATTTTACTTGATCATTTCAATTGTGATGCTTAACAGGCTCGCAAGATTTAGCAAGTACCAGGCACAATTACTGCAAAGCATCTTTCTGTGGATAGGTTTCTGTTTTATTTATTTTCTATTCTGTAAAGAAGTAAGACCTCAAACATTAATTGTTCTTATTCCTCCTATTACTTTTCTCCTAACTCATTTCCTTTTATTAATTAGAAGAAGAAGATTAGCAGAAATGAACCATGGATACTTATAATTGGCGTCGTTGCAATGGCGTACTTAACAAGATATAATAAAACTTCTATTGTCGATTACACTAATTTAGTTGTAAAGAAGGCCGATAGTCCAATTATTAATAAACGTCTTTTCGTATTGGGCGCTAAAATGGATTTATACCAAAATAACACTCCAGCGTCATCTTTCTTAAACTGGGACCTGTCTAAGAATATATTTGAAGGGCCAGACTATTATAAAAATGTCACAGAAGTTTATCGTTCTTTTAAGAAGGACGTGCCTGAGGTAATCGTAGACGAGAATGATTTATTACAGCCCTTCTTTAACAGAATCCCTGAATTAAGTAAAAGATATGTTAAGGATGGAGTTGTTTATACGAGAAATAACTAGCTATGGGTACTGCTTTAATTTGTTGACGAACACCGAACAATTGCTGCTAACAACTTATCTTACTTACTCTTCTTTCATGTCTACCTCCTTCAAATTCCACTGCGAGAAAGCGGTCGGTTATCTTTTCTGCTAATTGATAATCTATAAATCGTGCAGGGAGACAAACAATATTAGCGTTGTTATGCTGTCTCGCTAGTTCTGCCAGTTCTTCGTTCCAACAGATTGCAGCACGTACTCCTTGATGCTTGTTTGCGGTAATGGCAACACCGTTTGCACTTCCGCAAATTAATACACCGAGTTCATTTTGTTTTTTTTCTACCGAAATAGCTACTGGGTGTGCAAAATCCGGATAGTCGGCGGATTCAACGCTACGTGTTCCAAAATCCTCTACCTCGTATCCGTTCTTTTCCAACCATGCCTTAATCTTCTCTTTGTACTCAAAGCCAGCATGGTCTGCTCCTATCGCAATTTTCTTTTTCATGATGCTAGTTCTTTTAAGCGTTCTTCCTCTTCTTGTTTTTTCTGATTTCTTATAACGTTAGCAGATATTATAATACTTATCTCATATAAAAGATATAGCGGCAGAGAAATTAATGCCTGACTGAATGGGTCTGCCGATGGTGTTACAATCGCACCCACTATTAATATGATAATAATAGAGTGACGTCGATACTGCCTTAAAAATGTGGGAGTAACAATACCAATTTTAGTGAGGAAATACATTACAACAGGAAGCTGGAATAACAAACCACAGCCAAATACGGTACCAACCACTGTAGACACGTATGAAGTAATATCGAACTCATTTACAATCATATCACTAATTTGATAGTTGGCAAGAAATGAGATCATAAGCGGTGCCAGTACATAATATCCGAATAAAACACCTAGAGTAAAAAGAATAGATATTGATGCCACTGCTCCTCTTGAGTACTTCCTTTCACGGTTATATAAACCAGGTCTTATAAACCTCCAGATTTCCCATACTACATAAGGAAAGGCGAGGATGAAACCGATAACGAAAGACGCGAGGATGTGCATTGTAAACTGACCTGTCATAAACCGGCTTTGTATTCTGAAAGGAATTTCACTTACACATAACCCTTCCGCACCAATCAATTTTCCGAATTTACACATGGCCTGAAACGTTGGGAAGTCTACACGGGCAGGAGCAAAAATTATATTTTGGAAAATCCAGGGGGCCATTACAAATGCAACAATCGTAAACACGACAACTGCAACTAAGGACCTTATAACATGCCATCTCAATTCCTCAAGATGGTCAAGAAAACTCATTTCCTTTTCTTCAATCTGCTCCTGATCTAAAGGCATTTTTATAATAATTCAGTGCTATATCCTAATACTTATGCGTAGAGCGGAAACTTCTCCATTAACCGGTTTACCTTTCTTTTCACAGATTTAAGATGTTTAGGGTCTTCTGGCTTTTGAAGTGCTTCATCTATTAGGTCTACAACCTTCACCACATCCTTTTCTTTCATGTTCCTTGAAGTAATAGCGGGCGTTCCTATTCTCATTCCAGAAGTAACCATTGGAGATTGGGTATCGAAAGGAACCATATTTTTATTAATTGTAATATCGGCCTGTATTAAAGCTTCTTCTGCCTGCTTACCTGTTAATTTCTTAGACCGAAGATCGATAAGCATTAAGTGATTATCTGTTCCACCTGAAATAATCTTATAACCTTTTTGTCTGAAGGCTTCAGCCATTGCTTTCGCGTTTTTCGAAACCTGTACAATGTACTCAAGATATTCATCCGAAAGAGCTTCCTGAAATGAAACAGCCTTTGCCGCTATTACATGTTCCAGTGGCCCACCCTGAGTACCTGGAAATACGCCAGAGTCTAATACTGATCCTATTTTTCTAAGTTCACCCTTAGGCGTTTTTAATCCAAATGGGTTATCTATGTTCTTCCCAACCATGATCATGCCGCCCCGTGGTCCTCTCAGAGTTTTATGGGTTGTCGTTGTGACTACATGGCAATATTCCATAGGATCGTTCAGTAAGCCTCTCGCTATTAAACCTGCCGGATGAGAAATATCTGCAAGAAGAACGGCACCAACAGCATCTGCTGCTTCACGTAATTTTTTATAATCCCAATCACGGCTGTATGCAGAAGCGCCACATATAATCATCTTTGGCTTCTCGCGTTGTGCTATTTCTAAAACCTTGTCAAAATCAATTGTTCCTGTTGCTTCTTCAACACCGTAAAAAACTGGCTGGTAAAGCTTCCCGGAAAAGTTTACAGGAGAACCATGTGTAAGGTGTCCCCCATGAGAAAGATCGAAGCCCAGTATCTTGTCACCTGGCTTAAGACAAGCAAGCATCACTGCCGCATTAGCCTGCGCTCCGGAGTGAGGTTGTACATTTACCCATTCAGCTCCAAACAATTCCTTTGCCCTGTCTATTGCTAGTTGTTCGATCTCATCTACTACCTCGCAGCCGCCATAATAGCGCTTCCCTGGAAGGCCTTCAGCATATTTATTAGTAAGTACACTTCCCATTGCTTTTATTACCTGCATTGAGGTAAAATTTTCGGAAGCAATAAGTTCAATGCCTTCTTGTTGACGATGTTTTTCCTTCTCAATAAGATCGAAGATTTGTTTATCCTTTTTCATTAACAGGTATTTGAAGAGGTAAAAATAGGTTAGATAAAGCCGAATTCCCAAGGTGTTTATTCCAATTTCCGGATAATTTAGAACCTGGCAAACAAGTTTTTACCAGGACCCACTACTCCCTCCTCCACCGAAACCTCCGCCGCCGCCAGAGAAACCTCCTCCGCCTGAC